>DATMPW010000091.1:0-31402 GCA_035566915.1 Steroidobacteraceae bacterium | reverse complement strand
GGCCGGTCCATCACTGTGATCTGCCCGCGGCTGTATTCGATCACACCAAGCTTCTGCAACTTGCCGGCGGCTTCGGTGACGCCTTCACGGCGCACGCCGAGCATGTTGGCGATCAGTTCTTGCGTCATGGTCAATTGGTTGTCTGACAGACGATCGAGAGACAGCAGCAGCCAGCGGCACAGATGCTGATCCACCGAGTGATGGCGATTGCACACCGCGGTCTGCGCCATCTGTGTGATCAGCGCCTGCGTGTAGCGCAGCAGCAGAAGCTGCAGTTCCCCATTTCGATGGAACTCGTCCTTGAGCTGCTGCCCGATCAGCCGGTACGCGTGGCCGGCGCTCTGCACGATCGCCCGGCTTGGGGTGGTTTCACCGCCCATGAACAGCGCGATGCCGATGAGGCCTTCGTTGCCCACCACGGATATTTCTGCCGACGCGCCGTCGGCCAGAACGTACAGCAGGGATACGATGGAGTCGGTCGGAAAATATACGTAACGCAGGACATCACCGGACTCGTACAAAACCTCGCCGAGGGGCATCGGGACGAGTCGCAGGTGCGGACAGATTCGTTCGCGCTCGTCGGGTGATAGCGCAGCCAGCAGGCGATTTTGCTGCGGATCGTGGGAGCCGGGCATGGTGAGCCTCACGCTGGTCAACCACGGCGGTATGCTGTGCCAAAAGTATAGCTGAAGTTCCGAGGATCACTGTGTTCGCTAGGGAACAATTTTGTTCGGAGGCGAACATAATTGCCTGTTTTCGCTACACTAAATTATACTTTCAAAATATATAGAAGCCTTCCACCGGACCACGTCCGCGATCGACCAAAGCTCGAAGACTGGCTCCCCGAAGGAGTTGCACACACGGGCACACTGGGGGGTTCTTAATTGCTTGGCGCAAAACAAGTTTCGTATCCGAACCACTTGCTTGCTGCGTTACCCCGCAAGGATTTCCGCAGACTGCTGCCCGTCCTCGAACCGGTCAAGCTGACCTTCGGAGAGACTCTCTATGAATCCCAGTCTCAGATTCGAGAGGTGTATTTTCCCAACGACTGCTTCGTCTCAATGCTGACTACCGTGGATGAGGACAAGGCTGCGGAGGTCGGACTGATCGGTTCTGAGGGCATGATCGGCGTCCCAATGGCGCTGGGGGTCGCCAGCTCGCCTTTTCGGGCGGTGGTACAAGGCGAAGGCACAGCGATGCGGATGACGACAGCAGACTTTCGCCGCAATTTCAGCACGAGCGCTGCGTTGAAGAGAGAGGTGTTCCTCTTTACCCACTTGCTCATGATCCAGATCGCGCAGACCGCAGCGTGCAACCGCTTCCACCATATTACACAGCGCATGGCCCGTTGGTTGTTGATGACCCACGATCGCGTCAACTCCAACGAGTTTCGCATTACGCAGGAATTTCTTGCGCTCATGCTGGGCGTGCGGCGGGTGGGCGTCAGCGTGGCAATGTCCGCCCTGCGGGAACGCAACGTCATCGCCTACCGGCGCGGCACCATCACAATTCTCGACCAAGGAGGCCTCGTAGCAGCTGCCTGCGGATGCTACAAGACTGTCAGAGACACCTATTCCCGGGCACAAGCTCACAAGGGAAATTCCCGGCCAGCCCTACACAAGTAACACGGGGGCACTGCGCATCCCTGCGCCGTCGCGGTCGAAGCAAAAAAAGGCCGCCCCGCGGGCAGGCGGCCTCGAGCGAGTAGCGTGTGACTCAGGCCTCCGTAAGGCAGTCCGCCAGCGTATGCAGGACAATGTGAAAGCCGAGCAGGTGGCTCGGAGTGTCCGCAGGGTCCTGCAACCAAGTGCCCGGCTCGAACGGTTCCACGGAGTACATAAAGCGGAGCACGTCGGCACACTCGGCCGCGGACAGCCTGATCTGCGGCAAGTCGTGACCTTACTCAACGCCATCCGCTCGATGTGCGACCGGCACCTGTAGAAATCCATACGCGGTCGCCAATGACCGGGCCCCGACTGTCCGCCTCTGCGCCGATATTGGTCAACGGGCCGATTGAGCAGTTTGCTCCGATCCGGCAGCGACGCGGCCGGATCGCCCCGAAGTGGCCGATGAAGAAGCCCGGGCCGATGTCAGCCGACAGCTCGAGTCGGATGTCGTACGCCACCCGGGCGCAGCGGCTGAGCAGGTAATAGATCGGCCAGCAGACCGGCAGCAGGGGCCAGAAGTAGTACCTCCCTCCCGCGTGCAGCAGCCAGCGCCCGAGACGCTAAGCGAACAGCGCCTGCAGGCCGTAGCTGTCCGCAAATACCCGCCGCACTGCGCTATGCCCTTGATCGACACCGGTCCGCGACGCAGGTCCGCGCTAAAGGCAGATGTCATGCGGACCTACACGTCCTGTCCGCTATGCCGATTGAGTCGCCGCACCGCCCGAGCTACCGCGGCAAGTTGTCGATCGTCCACAATTTGGAATTGTCAGGTGACATAATTCCCCGTCAAAACGCGAAGGCGTAGACGCGCTGATCGGCTGCGACGTAAAGGTGGCGCCCTACGGCGATGAGCGTTTGAAACCTGCGCACCTGACTCATCGCTTCCGCGGGGCCGCCGCCGGCGAAGACAATAGCGCCAGTGTCTGCCCTGAAGCCACGAAGCCGGTTGCTGTCTTCGGCGCCGACGATCCAGACGATCGGATTTGCGCGGCCGTCGGTCGTAGTGATGATGGGGGAGCCGCGTCCGTTCGCGGCGGCGCACCAGAGGATACTGAGCGCCGGCGCTGATCCGGGGGCAATCTTCACGACCACGAGATCACCACTGGTCCCGCGCGGGCAATCGACCCCCGTTGCCTGGAAAGCGACGAAGACTTCATTCTCTGCCCGGACATATGCCGGCGATGTCCGGATGGCGACGGACGACACCCTCCGGCTCAACATGGCGCCGCCGATTCCTCCGAGATTGCGACGGTCGAGCAGATACGCCTTGCCGTCCTTGCCGAGCGCGAGCATCAGTTCCATCGGTGTTGCACCCGGCGCATTCAGGAGCAGCGGGTTCGTGCCACCCAGATCGGCGTCGCTGGCATCCAGGCTCAGCCAGTCGGAGGGCACGAAGAAGTCCCGCGACTGCACGGAAAACGTCAGATCCAGGCCCAGGCGAATCACCGCCTCGCCATCACTCCAACTCCGTGCTCCGAACGTGTTGCCCGTGGCAACGTAGAGCGACTTTCCATCCGAACTGACACCCGCGGGCGCCCACACGCCGCCACCACGCGCGCGCGTGGACCAGCTGCGTACGGTGTGCGGTCCCTGCAGCGACACGCTCACGACCCATCCCCGGTAATCGCCGCAATCACCAAAATGCCCGCCGTACGGCACATACACGGCATCGCCGGCGATGGTCAGCGCACCCCGCTGGTTCTGCGCCGGGGAATGGAAGGTCCGGCCGCTGGCCTGCAACGCCGCTTCGACATCCCTCGGCCATCCCGGCAACACCGATCCATCCTTGAGCGATAGCGCAAAGATCATGTGTCTTGGTACGCCGGAGGCTTTAGCCTTGGTCATGGCGTCCAGGTAAACAGCCTGGGTGTGATCATCGATCGCCGGCGTGCCGGTGACGCCAACGGGATCGATGTTGCCGCAGGGCAGGGAGGAACGCGGTACCGGTGGTCCCAGCGAGCTTTTCCACAGCGTGGCGCCGGTGCGCGCATCGAGGGCGTAGACGAGGTTCTGTTCGGTCGCGACTAGGAGCAGTGCGCGATCGTTTTCCGGCGACCGCCAATAAAGTGGCTGGCTATATACCGGCCCGGCGACCTCGGCGTGAAATTGCGGATCGCGCTGCAGGTGGCCCGCCGTCTCCCAGGTGAGCTCGGGCACCACGTAGGCTCCGGAGCGCGCCGCATTTCCATGATGCTCGAGGACTTGCTGCGTGGCGGCTGCCGTGGTGTCAGCGGCCTGTGCTGGACCTGCAACCATGTATGCCCCAGCGAGCAGCAGGAGCGGCAGGCAGCGACCGGGCGGGAGCGATGAGGCGCCTGTCAGGGATTGCCCGATCATTCGATGAAGATACTCCCGGAGAAGCAGACTCGCAGTTCCTCAGGGCCGCAGGATGAGCAGGTCGGTGGTCACCGCATCCACCGCGGCTTTGGAAAACTTCAGCGGGAAGTACTGACCGGAACTCCACAGCGGCAAGAGATCGTCGTAGTGCTGGCTGCCTGGCTGGCCGCTCTGCCCCGGCACATTGATGGCGACCGAATTGTCCCAGTCGGCGAGATCGAAGATCTCGCGATAACTCGCGCCGGAGGTCTGCTCGAAGGATCCAGCGTCATAGTCCGTCGCCTGCACCGCATCGCCATCTCCGGGACGCTCCACCGGCCCGCGGTCGAGCAGGCTCGTGGTACCCGGTACGCCATCGAGGGGGTGGCGAAAATAGGCCTTGTGAAGTGCGCCCCACGACCAGCGCTTCGGATCCAGCCCCTGTTGGGCGGAGAGCTCTGCGTAGGCAGCCTGTAGGGTGTCGAGCATCAGCGCATTCCGGGTCGCGGCGGCGGAAGGACCAAACAACCCCGGCCGCGGCTCTGACAATTCGAGCACCACCTGGTACAGCGACCAGGCCGGCATGAGATCCGGAGCGCTGGCGGGGAGCGCGCGATGGGTGACCACCCGGCGCAGTTGCATGGCCCAGACCTCATAGAGAGCAGCGCTCGGCGAGTCGGAGCGCAAGGCGCCATCCCAATTCAGCAGCAGTCGTGCCGCCGGCTGCGATTTCTCACCGCCTGACTCCAGCGCCGCGCGCAACAGCGCCTGCAGGCGCCGGGCGAGGAGCGATACCACATCGAGTTGCAGTGCCTCCATGTCAGCGACTGTGACTTTCTGTCCTGCGTCCCTCGCGCCACCGAGCACCTCCTGGATACGTTCGAAACGTGTCGGGGGCGCCCACTCGTATCCCACCGCATAGGCGTAGTCGTCCGGGATCGTTTTCTGATTTGCGGTCGCTACGAAGCCCGCCGCGGGGTTGTAACTGTGCGGCAATTCGGCGGTCGGTACGAATCCCGCCCATTCGTACTGGCCACTGGCCGGCACGGGGAGAAGACCGTTGAAGGTCGTGCGTCGCGGCGCGAGGCCGGTCGAATGCTCGCCAATGTTGCCCGCACGGTCGGCATACACGATGTTCTCCGGCGGGACTTTCCAGCGCGGCATGGCGCGCTCGAACTCCTGCCAGTTGCGCGCACGATCGACGCTGAGGGAAGCGAGGTAGCCCGCGGTGCCAGGCTCAGCGCCGACCCAGCGCAAGGCGAGCGCGCGCTTGCCATCTTCCCATAGCACCGGGCCATGGTTGGTGAAATGCAGGATGACTTCCACATCGGCCGCGCCGCGCACCCGAATGGTTTTGCGCTCCTCGCGCATGGCCGACCAGCCATTCGGGGTCCTGTACAGCCTCGGATCGCTCGGGTTCAGCGTTTCGATGTAGAGGTCCTGCTGGTCGATTCCGAAGATGGTAAAGCCCCAGGCAATGCGCTCGTTGTGGCCCGCCGCGACGCCGGGCAATGCAGGCTCGACGGCGCCGATGACGTTCCAACCTGGCGCGACGAGGTGCACGATGTAGCGGAGCGAAGGCTCCGCGATCACCCGATGAGGATCGTTGGCGAGCAGCGGCATGCCGCTGGCGGTGCGTGCGCCGGACACTGTCCAATTGTTGCTTTCCTGGAGCGTGCTTGCCGGAAAGGGAACGCGGCTGTCGGCGCCGACGACGTTCTCGAGCAGCGCAGGCGACAGTCCGCTGAAATCTATACCCGGCGCAGGATCGAGTCGCGCCTTCGGGTCGAAGTGAAAGAGCTCGGACGCTCTCTCGGCACCCAGTGACGCAACCAGCTGCGCATGCAGCAGCTCGTCGGAGGCGTTGGCCATCATGGCATAAGCCGCCAGGCGGTTCAGGCAATCTTCCGGTTTCCAGGGCTCCGGTGTGAACCCGGCGAGGCTGAACTCGACGGGCAGTCCGGGGTGGCCGGGCCGCTGTATGTCGGCGATGTAGGCGTTGATCCCCGCCGTGAAGGCCTGCAGGATTTCCTGAGTGTCGGGCGCATAGCTGCGATACTCCCGCGTCATATCGCCGCGGTACTTGAGCCGCAGCGCGTTGATGTCGCGCTGAACTGCAGAGGGGCCCAGCATCTCGGCGAGGCGCCCCTGCCCGGCGCGTTTCCACAGTTCCATCTGAAAGAGTCGATCCTGTGCGGCGACGAAACCTTGGGCGAAAAACAGGTCGTGCTGATCACTTGCATGGATATGAGCGATGCCCCAGCGATCGCGCTGGACCCGTACGCTGTGGTGCAGGCCTGGAATCTTCTCGGTTCCATGGATAATGGCGAGGCTCTTTGTCGCGCGCTGCTGCCAGTCAGTATCGGCGGCTCGTGCCAACGATGAGCCAACAAGAGCGGTGGCTACGACCAGCAGGCGCAACCTTGGAGTCGCAAGCATAGGGGCAGCCTATAGGAAAACTCCGCGCGCTGCGGTATAGGTGTGTGCGGGGCGTGCCGCGGGGCGAGATGAAAAACGAGATCACACGCCGGGATTTTCTCGATGGGATCGCCTGTGTCGTCGTCGCGGGCGTGGCCCCGCACCGCAGCCTTGCCCTCGATGGAAACGCTCCTTACCCGCCCGGTCGCACGGGGTACGGCGGGAGCCGCCCGGAGGATTTTGCGGTCGCACATGGCGTGCGGGACGGAAAGCGCTATGACCTCCGTGCGCAGCCGGTGGCCGAGAGCTACGACTTCATCGTGATTGGCTCCGGCATTGGGGGTCTCGCTTCGGCGCACTACCTGCACCGGGCGCAACCCAAGGCACGCATCCTGATCCTCGACAACCACGATGACTTCGGTGGGCACGCACGTCGCAACGAGTTCAATGTCGGCGGCCGCTTTCTTCTTGGCTACGGGGGCAGTGAGTCACTCGAGGGTGTGCGGAGACGTTGGTCGTCAGTCGCCCGGGAGTGCGTGGCGAATATTGGTGTCGATATCGATAGACTCGAGCGGGCATTCAACGTGACGCTGTACCCGGGACTTGGACTATCTTCGGGATTGTTCTTCCCGCGCGAAATCTACGGTGTGGACCGGCTGGTGACGGGTGATCCGCTGCGCCAGCTGCCGACCGACGTCCCCGCGAACCTGCACCACGGGCGCGCACCGGCGCAATTCCTCGCCGACTGCCCTATCGACGATGCTCAGCGGAGACGCTTACTGAGGCTCTACACCGACCGGGCGGACGTCCTGAACGGGATGAGCCCCGCTGAAAAGCGGCGCGTCCTCGAAAAGACCTCCTACCATGACTACCTGCAGCACTACTACTCTCTTGATGATGCCTCGCTGGCGATGTTCGATGGGCGCACGCTCGACCTGTTCGCCTGCAAAGCCACCGCAGTCTCCTCGCTGCTCGCTTGGCAGTGCGAATATCCTGGCTTTCGGGGGCTCGGTCTGCCGATGACCCGTGCGGGAGTGCTCGAGGGCGATCCCTACATTCATCATTTTCCGGACGGGAATGCAACACTCGCGCGGCTCTTCGTCAGAGAGTTGATCCCGGGCGTGGCACAAGGTCACACCATGGAGGATGTCCTCCTGGCACACTTCGACTACGGCCGGCTCGACGAACCCTCGAACGACGTACGTCTGAGACTGTCATCGACCGTTGTAGCACTCGGCAACCGTGGCAAGGGAGTCGACGTGCTGTACGTTCGCGGCGGCGAACCGACCCTGGTGTCCGCGGGGCACGTGATCTACGCCGGTTTTTCGGCGATGTTGCCCTACATCTGTGCAGACCTCGGCGAAGCACAGCGCAAGGCCGTGGCCGATCAGGTCAAGGCGCCTCTGGTATACGTCAATGTGGCACTGCGCAACTGGCGCTCGTGGATCAACCGGGGTGTGCACTATGTCAACAATCCTGCCGGCTTCTACAGCCACATCAAGCTCGATTACCCGGTGAGTCTCGGCAGCTACCGGTTCCCTGGCAGTCCCGACGAACCGATGGTCCTCCACATGCTGCACGTGCCGTGGCCGGAGGGCCCGATCACTGACCTGCGCAGCGCATGGCGCGCGGGGCGTCAGATTGCCTATTCATTGCCGTTCGATGAATTCGAAGCCCGGGCCCGTGACGAGCTGACGCGGATTCTCGGACCAGGCGGGTTCGAGGCGGAGCGCGACATCTCCGCGATAACCGTAAACCGCTGGGGACACGGCTATGCCTATGACATGGACTCGTTATTCGACGACGAGGCTGCGGCAGAGCGGGAAATGCGAGCCAGCAGAATGCCGGTAGGGCGCATTCATTTCGCCGGGTCGGACGCCGCGTGGATGGCTTATGCGCACTGGGCGATCGACACCGCGCACCGCGCCGTACAAGAGATCACGGGCTAGAGTAGACGTGGGCCCCGACCGCATCACCTTCGGCAGCACCTCGAGTCTGACACCCGAAGAGACGCAATCGAACGATCGGCTATGGTGGCAGCATTGTGTTGCCGGGCCAGTCTGAAGTCAGCGCCGTTAGATCGAGCACTCTCGCGAGTGTGCTCATCGCCGCAGTCCTCGGCGGATGCGCGTCGCTGCCGCCGCTGGATTCGCGCACGGCGAGTCACGGGATCGAGGCGCCGGCGGGGAGCGCACTGCGCTCGGCGGCCGATCCGCTCGCCGCGAGCCACGTTGACCAGAGCGGCATCTATCCCCTCAAGGACGGTCCCGGCGCATTCGCTGCGCGAGTCGTGCTAGTGAACTCCGCGGTCAGCTCGATCGATTTGGAGTATTACATCTGGCACGACGACACTACCGGGGGCCTGATGTTCGACGCCCTGCGGCGCGCGGCCGACCGCGGTGTGCGCGTGCGTCTTCTGCTCGATGACCTCACGACGCGCGGAGGCCTCGACTCCATGCTGGCTGCGCTCACGGCTCATACGAACGTCGAGGTGCGGCTCTTCAATCCGTTCCTGCACCGCAGCTTCCGGTCACTCGACTACCTCACGGATTCTTTCCGGCTCAATCGCCGCATGCACAACAAGTCTCTGACGGTCGACGGGGTCGCGACCATCATCGGGGGCCGTAACATCGCCGATGAATACTTCCAGGCGGGCGACGGGCTTGGCTACGTCGACCTGGATGTGCTCGCCATCGGCGCGGTGGTGGGGGAAGTGTCGCGTTCGTTCGATGATTTCTGGCAAAGTGGCTCGAGCTATCCCGCATCACTGTTGCTCGAGCCCGCCAAGCCCGCGGACCTCACGCGGCTCGACTCGCTCGGGGCTCGCGCGCGGAGCGCACCCGGTAGCGAGCGCTACACGCGCGCGATACGCGACAGCGAGCTCGCGCGGGATCTCGCCGCAGGTCAGTTGCCCTTTATCTGGGCCACCACGCATCTGGTGGTCGATGATCCGGCGAAGGGTCTGGGAAAGTCCGCCAAAGGTGCGGACCTCGCGCGGCGCCTGGAGGAGACGCTCCACCACCGGGTCGGCGAGGAGCTCCTGATCGTGTCGCCGTTCTTTGTTCCACGCGCGATCGGGCGCGACATGCTGATCGGGCTTGCGCAACGCGGCGTCAGCATTCGCGTGCTGACGAATGGCGCGGAGTCGGCCGATGTCGACGCGGCCTGCGCCGCGTATCGGACTTATCGCAAGGACCTGTTGAAGGCGGGCGTTGACCTCTTCGAGCTCAAGCGCGGAAGCGGACGTACCGTGTCCGAAGAGGCTCATGGCGCCGCTACGAGTCTCCATGCCAAGACAATCGCCATCGATCGTGCCCAGATCTTCGTGGGCTCGTTCAACTTTGACCCGCGATCCGCGAACCTGAATACCGAGATCGGCCTGGTGATCGATTCACCGGAGCTGGCGGGTGCGCTGTCTCGGAGCTTCGAGGAAGCGGTGCCGCTGCATGCCTACGAGCTCGAGCTCGATGAAGAGGAAAATATCGTGTGGCTCGAGCGGGCCGCGGGAGGCGAGGAGCCGCAGCGGCTCACGCACGAGCCGGGCGCCGGCTTCTGGCGGCGCATGTGGCTCGGGTCCCTTGCGATCCTCCCCATCGAAGGACAACTGTGAAGCGCGGACGCGATCGGAGATCCGCGCGATAAAGCACCACCGCTCTCGCTACCAGAAATTGATGAGCCGGTGCGGAGGCGCTCGCCGGGGCTCGCACTGCTGCGGTGCGTTCGACGGCATGGAGTCCGGTGGCGAAGCCGGACGATCTGCGATCGTGGGATTCGCCCTGGGTGAGACCCTCGCGCGCAGCGGAGCGCGCGAGTCGAGTGACATCACCGGAGCGCGGCGTCGCGCGACCGTCTCCAGTGCCCGGTAGCCGAGCAACGCGGCAAACGCCAGCGCGAGGTCGAACAGCAAGAACTGCATACGGCACCTGTCAAATCGGTCTGTCAGCGAGGGCGAACGTAGCGCCGGCAAGAGCTCGCCGGCGCCCTCCGCCCGAGGGGAGGATCCAGGGGGATTCAGGGGAACGAGCCCTCTTCATTTAGGGGGAGAAAACAGCCGAGGCACGGAAATCCGCTCGCCACCCGCCGGCGAGACTTGACCTGCAGCGGAACAAGTCCGACATTTGTCGCCGGTCGATGAAGGGAGGGGCCTGTGGGGATCGCGCGCATTGCGGCATTGATGTCGATGGCGGCGGCGCTCGGCTGCGGCAACGGCGCGCAAGCCGCCGGGCAGCCGGGCACCGCGGATGGCGACTGGACGATGCCATCAAAGGACTACGCCGCGACGCGCTACAGCGCGCTCGCCGGGATCAACGCGCAGAACGCCAGGTCCCTTCACCCGGTGTGGACCTTCTCCACCGGGGTGCTGGGCGGTCACGAGGGCCAGCCGCTCGTGGTCGGCGACACCATGTACGTGGTGACTCCGTGGCCCAACGTGCTGTACGCGTTCGACCTGACTCGCGAGGGCTATCCCCTCCGCTGGAAATATCGTCCCGAGGTCAGCGCGAATGCGCTCGGTGTCGCGTGCTGCGACTCAGTGAATCGCGGTGCGTTCTACGCAGACGGGAAGATCATCTACAACCTGCTCGACGGGCACACCGCGGCGGTCGATGCGCGTACCGGACGAGAAGTCTGGAAGACCCAGATCGCGGATGTTGGCAACGGTGAGACCGCCACCATGGCACCGCTCGTGGTCCGCGATCGTGTCATCGTCGGCGCGGCGGGCGGAGAATTCGGAATCTACGGATGGCTCAAGGGTCTCGAGCTGAGCACTGGACGGACCGCGTGGACTGCTCGCAACATGGGTCCCGACGAGGAGATGCGCGTTCGTGCCGACACGTTCAAGCCACCCTACGATCACGGCGCGAACCTCGGCACGCAGAGCTGGGGTAACGAGAGCTGGCGCACCGGCGGTGCGCCAGTGTGGGGCTGGATGTCGTACGATCCGCAGCTGGATCTGATGTATTACGGCACCGGCAATCCGTCTCCCTACAACGCGGAGCAAAGGCCCGGAGACAACAAGTGGAGCACGAGCGTGCTCGCCCGCCGTCCGGGCGATGGCACCCTTGTATGGGCGTATCAATTCACGCCGCACGACAACTGGGACTACGACGCGACGGGAGCGATGGTCCTGGCCGATCTGACCATCGGCGGACAACTAGTGAAGGCGCTGGTGCATTTCGACAAGAACGGTTTCGCTTATACGCTCGACCGCGCCACCGGACGAGTACTCGTCGCACAGGCCTTTACGCCGCTCAACTGGGCGGAGTCGGTGGACCTGAGCAGCGGTCGTCCGGTCCTGAACCCCGTGAAGCAGACGGGCGCCTCCCGCGGCAACATCAAGGACATCTGCCCGAGCCTGGAAGGCGGCGTCAGCCCCGCCTCGCCGCCCGCCTATTCGCCACGCACACATCTTTTCTACACCTCGAGCAACAATCTCTGCATGGACTACGCGGCAAGACACGCGAAGCACCTGAAGGGTGTGCCATTCGTCGGTGTCGTCAGTCCCTACAGCGCAGGTCCCGGCGGGTACCTCGGAAGCTTCATCGCGTGGGATGCGGCGACCGGCAGCAAGGTGTGGGAGAACAAGGAGCCCTTTCCCAACTGGAGCGGCGCACTCGTGACGGCGGGCGATGTCGTCTTCTACGGTACGCTCGACGGCTGGTTCAAATCCGCCGATGCGCGCACCGGACGCGTGCTGTCGAAGTTCAAGGTCGGCTCCGGGGTCGTCGGCAATCCGATCACCTTCCGCGGTCCCGATGACCGGCAGTATGTCGCGGTTTACGCGGGGTTCGGTGGCGACTGGGCACTGATCGCCGGGGATGCCCGCTCCGACGATCCCGCCGACGTCCGTGCGCCGGCAGATCCCGTCAAGGAGATCGCGCGCCACACCAGCCAGGGCGGCATCGTCTGGATTTTCGGTCTGTGAGCGCACCGGTCTCAGCAGTTGCTGGTCGAGGGCGCTTGGGGCGCCCGGGTTGGGCGTCGCCGATCCTGGCCGGAGCGTTGCTGTCCTGCGGACAGCCGCATTCATCTAATACCGAAGCGGCGTCCACTGCACCGCCCGCGGTCGCGTACCAAGCGCACCTGGTCGCGGGCGATACGCCTCCGCCCGGCGGCTCACTGCGCAACCCCCACGACGGTGATGCCGCAGTGGCACGCGGCGGAGCGTTGCTGTTCAACGCCATGAACTGCGATGGTTGCCACGGTACTGACGCCTCCGGATGGGTCGGCCCTAATCTCGGCGACGGGCGTTGGCGCTACGGGGGGGCGGATGCCGAAGTGTTCAACTCGATCTACTACGGTCGTCCGCACGGCATGCCGGCATTCGGTGGCACTCTCGGCGTCGAGGGAGTTTGGACGCTCGTTACCTATCTGCGCTCGTTGACCCCGCCCCCTGATCTGCCAACTGAGTCTTGGCAGAACTGAAAGCTGCGGCGCCGCGCCGACGTGACCGGATGCGCCAGGAGGGCGCATAGTTACGATGCACAGTCGAGGGAGCGTCATGAAGCCGCACGTACCGTTTGAGCTCGCAGTTCCAGTCGGAGCCGTCGACCATGTGATCGGCGCGCCGCACGCGGTGGCGACGGTGGTCGAATACGGCGATTTCGAGTGCCCCAACTGCAAGCAGGCGCAGCCGGCGGTGAAGATGCTGCTCGAGCGTTTCGCCGGCCGTGTCCGGTTCGTGTTCCGGCATTTTCCGCTCGAAGAAGTGCATCCGCACGCGCTCGCCGCGGCGCAGGCCGCAGAGTCTGCCGGCGGTCAGGGAAAGTTCTGGGAAATGCACGACCTGCTGTTCGCCAACCAAGAGCACTTGAAGGCGGCGGATCTGCGGCGCTACGCCGAGCGACTCGGACTCGACTTGGCACGCTACGTCGCGGAGATGGACGACCAGGTCTATCTGCAGCGCGTGCGCGAGCAGCTGCAGAGCGGGCTCGACAGCGGCGTGCGCGCCACGCCGACATTTTTCGTCAACGGGCGCATCGAGGACGTTTCGTTCGGCCTGCGAGCACTGTTTGACGTGGTGGAAAACGTGCTGCAGCGAAGCGGGAGCCGCTAGGGCGGGGCGTCACCGTGCCTGCGGGGGAGGAGTGCGCTTTGGTACTGGCGCGCGTAGCACCACGGTTGTTGTTGGGTTCACTCGGCGTGATGGGCGGTGCGATGGCCACGGAAGCGGTTGGTGCGACGACGCGGACTCACGAGGCCCTGGAGGGGACCGACCCTTACCTGTGGCTCGAGGACGTTCACGGCGAGAAGTCCATGGAGTGGGTGCGAACGCAGAATTCCCACTCGATGGCCGTGTTGCGCGGCGACCCGGATTACCAGAGGGATTACGAAGCGATCCTTCAGGTCATGGACGCGGTCGATCGTATCCCGTACGGCGAACTCGACCACCAGTGGGTGTTCAACTTCTGGCAGGACGCACAGCATCCCAAGGGCATCTGGCGCCGCACGAACACCGCGGACTACGCGAAGGCGGCGCCTGCCTGGGGGGTGCTGCTGGACCTCGACCGGCTCGCAGCGGATGAGCATGAGAACTGGGTATGGAAAGGCGCCGAGTGCAGCCCCTCGCTCAGGCGCTGCCTGCTCCACCTGTCACGTGGTGGCGGCGATGCCATGGTGGTGCGGGAGTTCGATCTGGCGGCGAGGACCTTCGTCACCGAAGGCTTCAGCCTGAAGGAAGCGAAGTCCTCGATCACCTGGCTCGATGAGGACACCGTGCTCTTTGGCACCGACTTTGGTCCAGGATCGATGACCACCTCGGGCTACCCACGCATCGTCAAGCTGTGGAAACGCGGCGAGACCATCGGGCAGGCGCGCACGATCTACGAGGCGCGCGCGGAGGATGTGGGCGCGAACGGCGTCGTGTTTCACGAGCCGACCGGAACGATTGCGCTGGTGCAGCGCGATGTGAGCTTTTTCGCCGCGGAGTACCACTGGCTCACCTCCGCCGGCAAGCTGCAGCAGCTGCCGCTGCCGCTCGGCGCGGATCTCAAAGGCGCGCAGGGTCCGCATCTCATCTTCACGCTGCGCGATGAGTGGACGCCCCCGGGACAAGCCGCCATCGCCAAAGGGTCCTTGATCGCCTACCGCACGCAGCCGCATGAGCCGCTCGGCGCAAAGCCGGTGTCGCTGCTCTACACGCCCGACAGGCGCAGCTCCATCGATGAGGTCGCGACGGGTCGCGATGCGGTGTACGCCTCGATCTACCAGGACGTGACCGGCCGCATTCATGCTTTCCGGTCGCAGGCACCCGCAGCCTGGAGCGATAGCGTGCTGCCGCTCCCCTCGGGAGGCTCGACGCACATCGTCTCGACCAACAGTTGGGGCCCTGAAACCCATTTTCGCTTCGAATCCTATACGACGCCGACGACTCTCTATGCGGATGGGGGGGAGGCGAAGCCAGTCGCCATCAAGTCACTGCCGGCGCGCTTCGATGCCTCGAATCTCCTCACCGAGCAGTTCTTTGCCGTTTCGAGCGACGGCACGCGCATCCCGTACTTCGTTACGCGGGCGCGCAATCTCAGCGGGCCTGCACCGACCGTCCTGTATGGCTACGGCGGCTTCGAGATCTCCGAGACACCGAGCTATTCACCGAACTTCGGCATGTTGTGGATGACGCGAGGTGGGGTGTTCGCGGTCGCCAACATCCGCGGTGGCGGCGAGTATGGGCCGGGTTGGCATCAGGCGGCACTCGGACGCAACCGGCAGAAGTCGTTCGATGATTTCCAGGCGGTGGCGCAGGATCTCGTGCGGCGCGGCCTCACGACAGCCGCGCAGCTTGGCATCATGGGTGGCTCGAACGGTGGACTGCTGGTGAGCGCGAGCATGGTGGAGCGGCCGGACCTGTTTGGCGCGGTGGTGTGCCAGGTGCCGCTCATCGATATGATCCGTTACACGCAGATCGGCGCCGGGGCATCGTGGGCGGCGGAATACGGCGATCCGGCACGCCCGGCCGACCGCGCCTGGATCCTCAGCTACTCGCCCTACCAGAAAGTGAGTCCCGGCAAGAAGTATCCACCGGTGTTGTTCGTCACCGCGACCAGCGACGACCGCGTTACGCCGGTGCATGCACGCAAAATGGCGGCGCGCATGGAGGCGCAGGGCCACGAGGTGCTGTTCTACGAGAACACCGACGGAGGGCACGCGGCCGCCGCGGACCACAAGCAGGCCGCCGAGATGTGGGCCCTGAGCTTTGTGTATCTGAAGCAAAAGCTCATGAAGCCCTCGGGAGCCTCAGGAACGTGAGCGAGAAGTCGCCGAGGCGAACCGGCGGGTGCCTGTGCGGTGCAGTGCGCTATGAGGTGCAGGGCGCCCTCCGGCCGATCGTGATGTGCCATTGCACGCAGTGCCGCCGGGTCACCGGCCACCATATGGCCGCGACGGCGGCGCGGCATGGCGAGTTCCGGCTGCTCGCGGAAGCCGGGCTCGGCTGGTATGACTCCTCTGCCGAGGCGCGGCGCGCCTTCTGCAGGCAGTGCGGATCGACGCTTTTCTGGCAGGGAACCGGCCGCGACTACATCAGCATCGCCGCGGGCACCCTCGATGACTCGAGCGGACTCTCGACGGCCTGTCACATCTTCACCGCCGACAAGGGTGGCTACTACGAGATCGCCGATTCGGCGCCCCAGCGGCGCGACGGCGATTTTTCGCTGCACTGGCCGTGATCCTGCGAGCCGCCGATCGCGTCGCCGTCCCATGGAAGAACGGCGGCGGGCTGACGCGTGAAGTGGCGGTGCATCCGCCCGGAAGTGATCTCGGTAACTTCGACTGGCGGGTGAGCCTCGCCGAAGTGCGTCGCGGTGGCCCGTTTTCCACCTTTACCGGGGTGGACCGCCTGATGGCGGTGATTTCCGGCCAGCTGGAACTCTCGATAGCCGGCCGAGAGACATCGAGGCTGTCTTCGGACAGTGCCCCAGTCGCTTTTCCGGGCGACCTGCCGGCATCCGCCGAGCCCGTGCAATCTCCGGTGATCGACCTCAATGTCATGACACGGCGCGGGGATTTCGTCGCGCGCCTGAGGCACTGCCGCGCAAGCGCTGCCACGATGCTGCCCCTGGAAGCGCAGACCACGCTGCTCCTGGCGATCGTACCGTTGACCCTGCACGCGCCGGGCGTCAACGGGAGTCTCGCGGCGCTCGATGCCGCGCGTCTTTCCCTGGATCGGCGCGCATCGAGCAGCGTGTCGATCGAGGGTGCGGCGCTCGATTTCTGGCTGATCGAAATCGGTGCCGCCGCTGCATGACGCGAACGCGTCGGGTTCGATGACACTATCTCGCAGCGCTTCTTCGTGCGCAGCACCTTCTGCGGTGTGCTGGGGGACCTGTTCTTTCTCAACGGCGGGCGTACCGTAGTTTTCAAGTAGTTATAATAGACTCGATAATAAAACCCGAGACCGCGGAACTTCCGGCCGGGGAGCCGCGTCCAACGCGAAATTTTTCCTCAGGCGGGGGGCTCCATGCGCCAGCTCGGCGTTCTGTTGTGGTGTGTGTGCGTTGCAGCATGCGGTCAGCGTGGTGCCTCCACTCATTCCACGGGTCTCACAGCCGAGGAAGCCGCTTTCCAGAAGCGGCTGCAGGAGCAGTTCCTCGATGCCGGCCCGGGCACGTTGATCGAGATACCGCCCGGCAAACACCCTCTCGATCGGGTACTGACGCTGCGCGCCAATGGCGTGACCATACGCGGCGCGGGTGCCGACAAGAGCATCCTGTCATTCAAGGGCGAGATCTCGGGTCCCGAAGGACTGCTGGTGTACGGCAACGACTTCACCATCGCGGATCTTTCGATCGAAGACAGCAAGGGCGATGGCCTGAAGATCAACGATGGGGAGAACATCACCATCCGTAGGGTGCGGGTGGCCTGGAGCGGCGGACCGCAGACCACCAACGGCGCCTACGGCATCTACCCGGTGCGCTCGCGCAACGTACTGATCGAGGATTCCGCCTCCTACGGGGCTTCGGACGCGGGCATCTATGTCGGCCAGTCGGTGAATGTGATCGTGCGGCGTTGCCGCGCCGAGCAGAACGTCGCCGGCATCGAGATCGAGAACACCATCAACGCCGATGTCTACGGGAATAACGCGACCGGCAACACCGGCGGCATCCTCGTCTTCAACATGCCGAATCTCAGCCAGCCCGGCCACTCCACAAGGGTGTTCCGGAACAACGTGAATGCGAACAACCTCGGGAATTTCGCCGCCAAGGGCGCGGCGGTCGCCAGCGTGCCGGCCGGCACGGGCGTGGTGGTGAATTCCAACAGCAAGGTCGAGATATTCGACAACGAAATCGGCAACAACCAGACGGCCAACCTGATCATCTCCGCGTACTTTTCCACCAACTACTACAACAAGCCGGGAATCGATCCGCGCTACGACCCCTACCCGCGGGCGATCTACATCTACGGCAACCGTTTCACCGGCGGCGGCGATGCGCCCGATGGCCTGGAGCTGAAAACGCTCAAGGTGGCCATGTTCGGCTTGAATGGGCGTTTCCCCGACATCCTGTGGGACGGCTACCGTGACGAGAAGACCCTCGTCAACGGCATGCCGCCCGCGGCCGAGCGCATCTGCGTGAACAACGGCACGGCCGTCGTGCTCAACGCCGATGGCCCGCACAAGTACAAGAACCCCACCACCGATATGGCGGCGTATCGCTGCGAGCTGCCAAAGCTCCCGCCGGTCGAGCTGCCCGCCAGAACGTGAGCCCGAGGGTGCTGCGCATTGGCCGCGCGCTCCGCGACGCGGTGGCCCTGGCATTGCTCGCCGCAGCGCTCTGCGCGGTGGGGGTGATGGTGTCGCTCATCGCCTGCACGCAACCGACTGGGCCCGTGCGTTTCTTCCCCGAAGGTCGGCCGCAGCATCTGAGCGAGTGGCGCGTGCTGCTGCGGCAGGGCGAGCGGCTGGCGCTCAATGACCGCGTCGTGCCTTATGACCTTAACACGCCGCTCTTCAGCGATTACGCGCACAAGCTGCGCACCCTATGGCTGCCCCCGGGGGCGACGGCGCGCTACTCGGCAAGCGCGACGTTCGACTTTCCGGTCGGCACCATCATCAGCAAGACCTTCTATTACCCGCGCGCGGGCGCTGCTCCCGCGGTGGCGCGCACCTACGATCAGTCACGTGACTTCAGCGGCACCGGGCTCGATCTCGCCAACGTGCGACTCATCGAGACGCGCCTGCTCGTGCGCCGCAAGGAGGGCTGGGTCGCGCTGCCTTACGTCTGGAATGCAGCGCAGACCGAGGCGCAGCTCGCACGCACCGGTGATGAGCTGCCACTCGAGCTCGTCTCGACGCACGGGGAGCGCGAGGCCTTCACCTACGTGGTGCCGAACGAGAACCAGTGCGCCGGATGCCACGTCACCAACCTCAGGACCCGGAGCGTCGCTCCGATCGGCCTCAAGGCACGGCATATCAACCGCGACTACCCTTACGCGGGCGGGAGCGAGAATCAGCTCGCTCATCTCACGCGCATCGGCTACCTGACCGGTGCGCCGCCCGCCGAGCATGCACCGCGCAATGCCAACTGGCTCGATGACTCGCAGCCGCTCGAGGCGCGGGCGCGGGCTTACCTCGATGTGAACTGCGGCCACTGTCACAACCCGGGCGGGCCCGCCAACACCACCGCGCTCTCATTCGACACAGCCACCGCGGTCGATAGGCACCTGGGCCTGTGCAAACCGCCGGTCGCGGCCGGGCGCGGCACCGGAGATCACCTGTTCGACATCGTCCCGGGAAATCCCGAGGACTCGATCCTTCCCTTTCGTATGGCCTCGCGCGAGCCCGGCGTGATGATGCCCGAGCAGGGCCGCGGCACCGTGCATCACGAGGGCGTTGCGCTGATGCGTGCCTGGATCGAGTCGCTGCCCGGCGAATGCAAGCCCTGAACCTGCAGCCAGCAAAGCTGCAGTCCTGAAACCCAACCCGACGGAGACCCGATGATCACCCGTGACTATCGTCTGATGCACCTGTTGCTGGCGCTACTGGCGAGTGGAGCAGTAGCCGCTGCGGACTCGGGCACCGTGGATGATGCCTCTGTCAGCGGCGCAACTGGAGCGGCTGCGCCGGCCACCGCTGGCGGAGTTGCGGACGAGGGTACGATCGAGACGGTCACCGTCAGCGCCCAGCGCCGTACGCAGCTCGCGCAGGATGTGCCGATTCCGGTGCAGGTGGTCACGCCACAGGTCATCAAGAGCCTCGAGGCGACCGATCTCGCGCAGATGAGCGGCTACGTTCCGGGGCTGCAGGTGAGCGGCGAGCAACCGACGCAGCCGGGCTACACCTTGCGCGGCATCAGCGTGAGTGACTTCGGCATCGGTACCGATTCACCGATCGGGATCTACGAGGATGGCGTCTACACCGGCAAGACCGGCGGTGCGCTGTTGCTCTTCAACGATGTGCAGCGGATCGAGGTGCTCAAGGGCCCGCAGGGGACGCTCTTCGGCCGCAACAGTGCCGCCGGCGCCATCTCCGTGGTGAGCAACGAGCCGGGCGATTACTGGGGAGCTGCGGCGACCGCACGCTTCGGCAACTACGGTGCGCAGTACTACGATGCCATGGTGAACGCGCCGCTCGGTCAGGACCTGGCGGCGCGCGTGAGCTTCGTCGATCGGCGCAGCGACGGCTGGCTGCGCGATAGCGCCACCGGCGAGCGCTACGATCGGGATGGCGATTGGGGCGTGCGCGCGCAGCTGCGCTGGAACGCGCCCGCCGACACGCACGTACGCTTCATCTGGGAGCACGAGAATCTGGCGCAGCCGGCACGCCCGGCGATCGGCGTCGTGGCATTGCCGCCATCCCCCGGCCTGCCGCCGCCCTTCGTGCCCGGTATCTCGAGCACGGCCAACTGGATCGATCCCCTGCATGCGCCGGTGCTGAACGACGTCGTCAACGGTCGCGAGTCACGCACCTTCGATGGCGCCACGCTGCGTATCACGCACTCATTTGCAATTGGGGACTTCACCTCCATCAGTGGCTATCGCCACTTCAACACCTACAACCGCGAGGACCAGGACGGCACCAACCGGCAGTACCTGTATTTCGATGATGCCAACATCGAGCAGAACACCAGCTGGTCGCAGGAATTCACGCTGGCGAACAAGAACGCGCTCGCCGACTGGGTCGCGGGTGCCGACTATTACTATGACGACGCCAACCAGGCGAGCGAGCTGAACTTCTTCACCGACAGCATCGACACGGTGCTCAACAACACCGGGCTCGCGCCCGGCGGCCTGTATGGGCCGATCAGCCAGGCGACCGGCGTCAGCCTGCTGGGACTGCCGTGGCAGGAGAGCATGTTCAATCATGGCATCTACCGCGCCGCTGCGGTGTTTGGCGATGTGATCTGGCACATCGCTCCGCGCTGGAATCTCACCACCGGTGTGCGCTTCACGCGCGATGAGAAGGACTTCAGCTGGTACAGCCCCGTGCGCACTGCGGCGGAGCTCGATGCGGCCCTCGCTCAGTTGTATCCGGGCGGCACGCCGGTCGTTCCGTTCCTTCCGCCGCTGCAGACGTTCCAGCAGAACCTGGTGTTCAACACTCCGGCGTCGAGCACGGCGCCGCTGCGCTTCAGCAACAGCTGGAACGACACGAGCCCGCGCGTGGTCCTCGACTACCGGCCGGCTGCGGATGTCATGCTGTATGGGTCGGCGACCAAGGGCTACCAGGCCGGCGGCTACAACGCTCTGGCGCCGGGAGCCAAGTACGAGCCCGAGACGGTGCGCAACTACGAGCTCGGCGTGAAGAGCGAGCTCGCCGATCACCGGCTGCTGCTCAACGCGTCGGTCTATTACTACCTCTATTCGAACCTGCAGAATCTGAGTCTCATCACCAACGGCAGCGTCATTCCGCAGTACCAGGTGACGGTGAGCGACGTGCATGCCAAGGGCGTAGAGACCGAGGCGCGCTGGCAGGCGAGCGAGGGACTGCGACTGTACCTCACCGCTGCCTACATCGACTCCACGTACAAGGACTACGTGGCGCCCGATGGCACGGGCCTCTCCGGACAGGCTACGGGTGTGCCGCTGTGGTCGGCGGCCGGCGGTCTCGACTACCTGTGGCGTAACCTCGCAGGCGGGGATGTCGATTTCACACTCCAGCACGCCTACGTGGGCGCGGAACGCTGCAATGCCGACTCCTGGCAACAGGGGAGCTGCCTGGCGATTCCGACCTTCACGACCGGCGAAGCGACCAATCGCACGGACGCACGGCTCGCCTGGACCAGCCACGGGGCGGTGCCGGTGACGGTTGCCGTATACTCCAATAATCTCTTCGACAATCGCTACGTGACCGGGGTGCAGACCATCAGCGCCACCACGCTCGGTACGCCCTTTGCCAACATCACTGCACCGCGCTTCTATGGCGTCGAGCTCGGCGCACACTTCTGAGGCGATGAAGGGCGACACGCATGAGACCGCAGCGAGCGGCGTCGCGGCGCCGCAGGCCTCGGCAGGCAGCGCGCCGGCGGCGGATCTGCCTGCGAGGCTACAGGCGGCGCTGCTGCTGCAGCGCCACGCGTGTGCAGCTGATCCGGTCCCGGGCTACCGCGAACGCAGGGCGGATCTCGCGCGGTTGCGGCGGTTCATCGTGGAGAACCGTGAGGCGCTGATCGAGGCGGTCAATCGCGACTACGGCAGCCGCTCGCGTCACGAGACGCTCTTCGCGGAGGTGGTACCGGTGCTCGATGGCATCCGTCATGCGCAGCGCCACGTGCACAAGTGGATGCGCCCGCAGCGACGCAGCGTCGACCTGCGGCTCTTTCCCGGCGCACGCAATCGCGTCGTGCCGCAGCCGCTCGGGGTGGTGGGGCTGATCGTGCCGTGGAACTTCCCCATCAACCTCACCTTTTCGGCACTCACCTCGATATTCGCCGCGGGCAACCGGGCGCTGGTGAAGCTGTCGGAGAATTCGCGGCACTTGGCGGCGCTGCTGATCGAGCGGCTGCCGCGCTATTTCCCGACCGAGAAGCTCGCGGTATTCGATGAGACCGGTGGGGTGGGCGTCGAATTCTCCCGTCTGCCACTGGATCATCTGCTCTTTACCGGCTCGACGCAGACCGGGCGGTCGGTGATGGCGGCTGCCGCAGCCAACCTGTGTCCCGTAACCCTCGAGCTCGGTGGCAAGTCACCTGCGCTCGTGTGCGAGGACTTCCCGCTGCGCACCGCCGCTCAGCGCATCCTGTTCGTGAAGCTGCTGAATGCCGGACAGATCTGCACCACGGTGGACTACCTGTGGCTGCCGCGCCGGCGTATCGCGGAATTCATCGAGCACGCACGGCAGATCGCAACGGCGCGCTACCCGAGCATCGAGAGCGCGGACTACACCGCGATCATCGACGCGCCCGCCTTCGAGCGCTTGACGCATGCCATCGAGGAGGCTCGCGTACGGGGTGCACAGGTGCTGCAGCTGCTACCGGGAAAGCCCTGGGATGCCGCCACGCGCAAGATCGCTCCGCATCTGGTGCTCGATCCGCCACCCGACTGCGAGCTGATGCAGCGCGAGATCTTCGGACCGGTGTTGCCGGTGCTCGGATACGAGCAGATCGAGGAGGCCGTCAGGTTCATCAATGCGCGGCCGCGCCCGCTCGCTTTCTATCCCTTCAGCCGCAAGCGCGCCCGCATCAGCTACCTGCTCGAGCAGGTGATGTCCGGCGGAGTCAGCGTGAATGACGCTCTCTGGCACGTCGGGCAGCATGATCTGCCATTCGGTGGAGTCGGCGCGAGCGGCATGGGCCACTATCACGGTGTGGATGGGTTCCTCACCTTCTCGAAGCTGCGGCCGGTGTTCTACCAGGCGCCGTTCAGTGGCATGCGCCTGTTGTGGCCACCTTTTGGCGCGCTCGCCGACCGCGTACTCGATTTCCTCACGCGTTAGCGCGCGACTGCCGAGGTCACACCAGCGCTGTCGTGGTGCGGATCGCTCCGCCGAGCGTCTTCGCGACCGGACAGGCGTTGGCGACCTGCAGCAGCCGCTCGCGCTGCTCGTCGGTCAGATCTCCCCGCAAGGTGATCCTGCGGCGGATCTCGGAGGCGCCCATGGCCGGCGCGCCGTCCGGGTTCAATTGCAACTCCACCGTGACGCCCGAAAGCGGCCAGCCCTTGCGAGTCGCGTACATCCGCAGCGTGATGGCGGTGCATGCGCCGAGGCCCGACAGCACCAGCTGATGCGGGCTGGGCCCGCGGCTGCCGCCGCCGGCTTCGACCGGCTCATCGGCAAGCCACTCGTGAGTGCCATCGCTCAGTGTCACGACATAGGGGGTCTCGCCGAGGACCGCCGTGACGACGCGGGAGTTGCTCACGAGGTCTCCTTCATCTTTTTCACCAGACTCTCGATGCGCGTATCGGGCACCAGCCACATTACGGCCACGGTCACGTAGACCACAATGGCGATCCACGGCCGCACGAACGCGAGCGCAATGGCCGAGAGATACAGAATGATCGACATCCTGCCCTTGAAATCATCGCCAAGAGCCACGGCGAGGCGCGAGTCACGGCCGTTCACGGCGATGATCTGCCGCTGCAGGATGTTGTAACTGAACCCGGCGCACGCGAGCACAATCCCATAGGCGGCCGTGGGGAGCGCGGTGAATCCGGTCTCATCGATCCAGCGGATGACGAACGGCACCAGAGACAGCCAGAAGAGGAGCCCCAGATTCGCCCATAGCACTTTACCGTCGATGCGCTCGGTGACGTGCAGCATGTGGTGATGGTTGTTCCAGAAGATGCCGACGTTGACGTAGCTGAGCACATACGCGACGAGCACGGGAATATCCGCCTGCAGCGAGGCGAGATCGGCGCCGTGTGGCACGCGGATCTCCAGCACCATGATGGTGATGATGATCGCGACGACGCCGTCGGTGAACGCTTCGAGGCGCGCGGGCTCCATGGACGGGATCCTACGTGCCTTTGACCGCGCAAGCCATTGTGAGAAGCTCGCCAGCGGGCCGCCGGCACGAGGGGATCTCATGACCAACAGCGACCGCTTCATTGCGCTGCGCGATGGGTTGCTGCGCACACGCGAGGACTGGGCCCGCGCGTGCAACGAGTTCCGCTGGCCACAGTTCGAGGAGTTCAACTGGGTCGGCGACTACTTCGAGGTCATCGCGGCCGGCAACGACGCCACCGCGCTGCGCATGGTCGACGATGCCGGCGGCGATCGGTCGATATCCTTCGCCAGCATGGCCGTGCGCGCGGCGCAGCTCGCGGCGTTTCTCGCCGCGCAGGGAGTAGGACGTGGCGATCGCCTGCTCCTCATGCTGCCCAACTGCGTCGCTCTCTGGGAAGCGATGCTCGCCGCGATCCGCCTCGGTGCGGTGATCATTCCGGCGACGACGCTGCTCGAGCGCGAGGATCTCAGGGATCGTCTCGAGCGGGGTCGCGTGAGCGCGGTCATCACCGAGGCGGCGCTCACCGCGCGCTTCGCTGACCTCCCAGGGGCACCTGTGCGCATCGCCACGGGCGAGCCGGTACGGGGCTGGACCCCCTTCGCGCGCTCGTTCGATGCGCCGTCCGGGGTGCCGCCCGCGGCGACGGCGGCCGAGGACCTGTTGCTGCTCTATTTCACTTCTGGCACGACGGCACTTCCGAAGCTCGTCGCACACACGCATGTCAGCTATCCAGTCGGACATCTCTCGACCATGTATTGGCTCGGCCTCAAGCCCGGTGACGTGCACCTCAATCTCAGCTCGCCCGGCTGGGCGAAGCACGCCTGGTCGTCAATGTTCGCGCCCTGGAACGCGCAAGCGACGATTCTTGCCTATCACTACGAGCGCTTCGATGCCCGGGCACTCCTCACCAAGCTGGTGCAGTGTGGCGTCAGCACCTTCTGTGCGCCCCCGACCGTATGGCGCATGCTGATCCAGAGCGACCTCAAGAAGTGGCGCGTCAGCTTGCGCGAAGCGGTGAGTGCCGGGGAGCCCCTGAACCCCGAGGTAATCGCGCAGGTGCGCGATGCCTGGGGAGTCACCATCCGGGATGGCTTTGGACAGACCGAAACCACAGCTCAGGTCGGAAATTCCCCGGCACAGCCGGTGAAGCCCGGATCGATGGGGCGGCCACTTCCCGGGTTTGCCGTGGTGCTGCTCGATGCCGCGGGCCGCCTGGCAGAGGAGGGAGAAATTTGTCTCGATCTCTCGCAGCGACCGCTCGGGCTGATGCAGGGTTACCTGGACGATCCCGAGCGCACGGCGAGCGCCATGGGCGATGGCTACTATCACACCGGCGATGTCGCCAGGCGTGACGCCGAAGGCTACCTCACCTACATCGGGCGCATGGACGATGTGTTCAAGTCCTCCGACTACCGCATCAGCCCGTTCGAGCTCGAGAGCGTACTCATCGAGCACCCTGCCGTAGCCGAGGCGGCGGTGGTGCCGAGCCCCGATCCGCTGCGACTCTCCGTGCCGAAGGCGTTCATCGTGCTGAGCACGGGCGCTGTCGCGGATGCGGACACCGCAGCGTCGATCTTGCATTACGTGCGCGAGCGCGTCTCCCCGTTCAAGCGGATCCGGCGCGTGGAGTTCGCGGCTCTGCCCAAGACGATCTCTGGAAAAATCCGGCGCGTCGAGCTGCGGCGGCTCGAGGAGAAGCGCACGCCGGCGGACGCGCGGCGCCCGCAGGAGTTCTGGGAAGAGGATCTGCGGCTGAGCACTTAGTGCCCGGCGAGCAGCTCGCGGGCCGCCGCCAGCACCTCGGGCACGATCTGCGCCACGTCCGCTTCGGTGGTGCGGTGGTTGACGAAGCACGCACGCAGCACGAATCGTCCGCCGAGCGTCGCGTTGGACAGGTACACGCGTCCGCGCTCGATGACACGCTTCAGGATCGCTGCGTTGAGCCGATCGTCGTTTACTGCCGTATCTTCGGGCCGATAACGGAAGCACACGGCACTCAGGCTCACCGGCGCTGCGAGCTCGAGACCGGCGGTCGCGGCGATCTGCTGCGCAAGCAGCGCGGCGTGGAGCAGGTCCGCGCGGATCGCGCGTCGAAAGGCGTCCAAACCGTGATAGCGCATCGACAGCCACAGCTTCAGTGCACGGAAACGCCGGGACAGCTCGAGCGACTCCTCGAAGAATGCAAATCCCTCCAGCGGATCCTCTACCAGTGGCCTGGCATAGTCGCCACTGTAGGAAAATGCCCTGCGCGCGGCGGCGGCGTCCCGGAACAACAGCACTCCGCAGTCGAGTGGCTGGTAGAGCCACTTGTGAGGATCGAGCGACAGAGAGTCGGCGGCATTCAGTCCCGCAAACCGCTCCGGCACCGCGAGCGCGGCGAGGGCGCCATAAGCGCCATCAATGTGCATCCATAGCCCCTGCTCGCGGCAGAGCGCGGCGATATCAGCGAGCGGATCGATGCTGCCGGTGTTGACCGTACCGCTGGTCGCGACGACGGCAAGGGGCTTCCGCCCCTTGGTGCGGTCGGCGGCGATGGCGTCGCGCAGATGCGGGAGACTCATGCGCAAGCGCTCATCCGTCGGAATCAGCCGCAGGTTGTCGCGTCCGAGTCCGAGCACGGCCATCGCTTTCGGGATCGACATGTGCACCTCGCTCGAGGCGTACACCACTCCGGGGCGGACACCCGAGGCGTTTGCGGGCAGTTGCGCCTCACGCGCCATGGCGAGCGCCATGAGGTTCGCCATCGAGCCGCCGCCGCAGAAGCTCCCGTGGTAGCCCTGACAGCCGAGCGCCGCGGCCAGCGCGCCGATCAACTGCCGCTCGAGCGCTACCGCAGCCGGCGCGGAGCGCCAGGCGGTGACGTTCTGGTTGAGGACGCTCGTGAGCAGGTCCGCGAGCGCCGCTACCGGCTCGCCGGAGCCGAGTACATAGCCGAAGAAGCGGGGAGAAGGCGGGCGACTCGACTTGAGCACCTCGTGCAGGCCTGCGAGGGCCGCGGGGCCGAGGCCTTTTTCAGGAAGCGCGTCGCTGAAGGGCTCAAGGGACTCCTCCCCCGAGACCTGCGGAAAGGTAGGGCGCTGCTCGAGTCCGGCGAGATAGTCGGCGGCCAGGGCGGTCACGCGCGCAGCGAGTGTGCGGAAGTCGCTGGGGGAAAGTTGCAGCGCTGTCATTCGTCGTGTCCTGCAGCAGGTGGCATGCGGCGATGGTACCTCTCCGGTTGGTTTATGATGGTGACCTCATGATCGATCCGGCCGTTGGTGCGCTGCTCGCCGGCGCCTTCGCTCTGCTGTTCGCGAGCGCTGCGCTTCACAAGTTGCTCGACCCGGAGCGCTTCGCTGCCGCCTTCCGCGCCTACGATGTGGTGCCAACGGCACTCGCATGGGTGTCGAGGCTGGTGCCCGTGCTCGAGCTCGCCGTAGCCGCTGCGCTGCTTGCGGCGGGCTCGCGCAAAGGGGCCGCCGCCGCGGGGACCGCGCTGCTGCTCGCCTACGCGGCGGCGATTGCCGTGAACCTCGGCCGTGGCCGCCGTAATCTCGATTGCGGATGCGGCGGACCGAGCGAACGCCGGCCGATCGGGACGTGGATGGTATGGCGCAACCTGGTGCTCGCGGCGCTCCTTGCAGCGCTGCTGCTGCCATGGGCGCCGCGCCCGCTCGCGAGCGCAGATGCCCTCACCATCGGCGCAGGCAGCGCGGTGGCGGCACTTCTTTACATGAGCCTGGATCTGCTGTTGGGTCGTGCGGCGCCGCGCGGTGCGCAGTTGCGGGAGGAGGGGTAAGGCTTGAGCGCGCTGGCAATTTCCAACGTGGTGCTGTGGGTGCTGGCGCTCGTGCTCTCGGCTGTCGTGCTCGCCCTCGCCCGCCAGGTCGGCGTGCTGCACGAGCGCATCGCGCCCGCCGGTGCGCTGATGCTCAATCGCGGCCTCACCGTGGGCGAGCCCGCCCCGGTACTGGAGGTCGCCGACCTCGAGGGACGCGCGCATCGCGTAGGCAGCCCCCGTACGGACGGCCGCAGCACGCTGCTGCTGTTCGTGTCGCCGACTTGCCCCGTATGCAAGTCGCTGCTCGCGGCGGTGAAATCGAGCGCGGGCGATGAGCGCTCCTGGATGGATGTGATCCTGGCGAGTGACGGCGACCGTGCCGAGCAGCGCGAGTTCGTGCGTGCGCAGGGGCTGGATGGCATCCCCTATGTCGTCTCGGCCGCGCTCGGACTCGCGTACCAGGTAAGCCGCCTGCCCTTCGCCGCGCTGCTCGATGAGCAGGGGATCCTGCGCGCGCGGGGCCTCGTCAATTCGCGTGAGCACCTCGAGAGCCTGTTCGAAGCGAAACGGCTCGGGGTGGCATCCCTGCAGCAGTATTTTTCCAGCACCGCCTGAGGGAGCACCGGGACATGTCTGACAGAGTGGCGATCGATCCTGCCGTGTGGCAGGTGATCGAGGACTACGAGACGCGCGCGCAACGCGATGAAGAGCTGTGGAACACGCTCACGGAGCAGGAGCTGAGAGCGCGGCTCGATGAGTTCCTGCTGCCGGTGGGCCGGGCCGCCGCAACGCTGATGAATATCATCATCAAGGAAGGCGAGACGCGGCGCATTCTCGAGGTGGGGAGCTCCTATGGTTACTCCACCACCTGGCTCGCGGAAGCCGCGCGGGCCATCGGCGGCAAGGTCATCTCCCTCGAGCTCCGGGCCGCGAAGGTCGAGTATGCACGGGCGCAGCTCGCACGGGCGCAGCTCGAGAGCTGCGTCGAGTTTCGGATCGGGGATGCTCTCGAATCGCTCGCGCAGCTTCCCGGACCGTTCGATTTCGTGCTGATCGATTTGTGGAAGGATATGTACGTGCCGGTGTTCGAGCGGCTGTACCCGAAACTCGCACCGGGAGCAATCATCGTCGCCGACAACATGCTGCAGCCCGAGAGCACACGTGCCCATGCACGCGCCTACCGCGAGCGCGTGCACGCTGCGGCGGACATGAGCTCCGTACTGCTCGCGGTCGGTAATGGTCTGGAGGTCAGCCGCTACCGCTGAGCGCGATCTCCACGCGCTTGTTGTGCTTGCCCTCGCTGCGGATCTTCAGCACGCGTATCCCCTCGATCTCGGCGATTTCCCCCACATGGGTGCCGCCGCAGGGCTGCAGATCGATGCCGGGAATTCTCAGCAACCGCACCCGCCCGGCGCCGCGTGGGGGCTGCACGCTCATGGTCTTCACCAGCTCCGGCTGGGTATCGAGCTCGGCATCGGTGATCCACACGGTTTCGGTGGCGGCGCCCGCGGCGATGAGCGCATTGGTCTCACGCTCGATGCGCTCGGCGTTCAGCTGACTGAAGTCGATATCGAAATCGAGGCGCGCCTTCTCCGGCGCGATGTTGCCCCCGGTGACCGGTGCGGTGATGACACACGAGAGCAGGTGAAGCGCCGTGTGCAGGCGCATCAGCCGATACCGGCGCGGCCAGTCGATCTCGAGCGTCACGGTCTCGCCCGGTTGCGGCAGGGCACTCCCGGGCGTCGGCACGTGCAGCACGCGCTCGGGCGTGTCGCCCTTGCGGGTGTCGGCGATGACGACCGCCTCGCCCTGCGCGCGCAGGAGCCTCCCGGTGTCGCCGGCCTGGCCACCGCCGAGAGGATAGAAGACAGTGCGGTCGAGCTCGATGCCGCGCTCGCTCACCGCGAGCACCCGCGCGGTTGCGGTACGCAGGTAGGCATCGTCCCGAAACAGCAATTCGGTCGTCATGGCTGTGATCGTCCCCGTATGCGGCTAGAATCGCGAGCGTGCCAGCGTACGCCTTCCGTATCGTCAACGTCTTTACCCAGGGGCGGGTGCCGCTCAGCGGCAATCCCTTGTGCGTATTCGAGCGGGCGCAGACACTCGATGAATCAAGAATGCAGGCGCTCGCGCTGCAGTTCAATCTGTCGGAGACGACGTTCATCCTGCCCTCGGAACGTGCCAGCGCACGGGTGAGGATTTTCACGCCGGCCTACGAGCTGCCTTTTGCTGGACATCCGGCGCTCGGCACCGCGCACGTCTGCCGGGCGCTCGGCCTGGGAGGCGACCGCGTCACCCTCGAGATGGCCGCAGGAACCATTCCGGTGCGCGCGGCGGGCGACCGCTGGACGCTGCAGTCGAACACTCCGACCTGGCGCGAGGTGCCGGAGCCGCGGCTCACACTGGCGGCAATGCTGGGGCTCGAGGACGGCGACATCGGTGATCGCCCGCTGTGGGTCAACGCTGGAACGGAGCAGCTCATCGTGCCACTGCAGAGCGAGGCAGCGGTACGGCGCGTGCGGGTGCGCACGGATCTGCTCGAGCAGTTCAAGAGCATCGATGGCCGCTGCATGGTGTACGTGTTCGCGCCTGCCGGCGCGGGGCTCCTGGCGCGCTTTTTCTTTCCCAAGGGGAGCGCGGTGCTCGAGGATCCGGCCACGGGCTCCGCAACGGCGAACCTCGGGGGCTGGTGCCTGGCGACCGGCCTTACGCTCCCGTGCGAGTTCGAGATCTCGCAGGGCGAGTACACCGGCAGGCCCTCGTCACTGCGGCTGCGCGTCGATGCGGAGCGGCAGGTGCTCGTGAGTGGAGATGTCATCGAGCTCGGACGCGGCACCATCAACCTCTAGCCGATGAATGGGCGGCGCCCGCGTCTGCGAGCCGCAGCGACCTCACAGGCTCGCGATCAGCCTCCCTGGATTGAAAATACCGCGCGGATCGAAGCGTTCCTTTAGGCGTCGGTGGAGGCTCGCGACATTCTCCGGCAGCGGATGGAAACGGCCCTCCGGCGCCGCGCCGCGCCAACGAAGTGCCGTCCCCCGCGCCGCCCGCGCCCGCTCACGCACCGGGATCTCCGGCGGAACATTCGCATACCAGCGCAGCGCACCGCCCCAGTCGATGAGCGGCTCGACGGGGATGTCGGGCGGGGCTGCCGCCGGCGGGAGCGACAGCCGCCAGAGACTCTCGGCCGCAAACAGCGGGAGCTGACAGTGCCGCAGATCGCTCCAGAAGCGATCCGCAAGGGATGCCGCCACGGGATCGCCCCCGATCTGCTCGCGTGCGGCTCGCACCGCTGCCGGTGCACCCGACAACCGCACCCACGCGCTCCCCTGCGACCAGGCAGCGCCGCTCACCGGCAGCGGGAG
>DATMPW010000090.1:0-42643 GCA_035566915.1 Steroidobacteraceae bacterium | reverse complement strand
TGGGCGTTGAGGCCAAGAACATGCTGGGCCGCACCCCCGGGCACATCACGGCGGTACGCCCCATGAAGGACGGCGTGATCGCCGACTTCACCTACACCGAGAAGATGCTGCAGTACTTCATCAACAAGGTGCACGGCAACCGCACGCTCAAGCCCTCACCACGCGTGCTGGTGTGCGTGCCCTTCGGCTCGACCCAGGTCGAGCGGCGCGCGATCCGCGAATCCGCCGAAGGCGCCGGCGCCCGCAACGTCGCGATCGTGAGTGAGCCGATGGCTGCGGCCGTGGGCGCGGGGCTGCCGGTGCACGAGGCGCGCGGGTCGATGGTGCTCGACGTCGGTGGCGGCACGTCCGAAGTCGCGGTGCTGTCGCTGAATGGGGTGGTATACGCCAACTCCGCGCGCATCGGCGGCGATCGCTTCGATGAGGCGATCATGAATTACGTGCGGCGCAACTACGGCATCCTGATCGGCGAGGCGACCAGCGAGCGCATCAAGATCGAGATCGGCTCGGCGTACCCTGGGCAGCAGGTGCGCGAGCTCTCGGTGAAGGGCCGCAACCTCTCGGAAGGTGTGCCGCGCAGCTTCACGCTCAACAGCAACGAGATCCTCGAGGCGCTGCAGGAGCCGCTGCAAGCCATCGTGAGCGCGGTCAAGCAGGCGCTCGAGCAGACTCCGCCCGAGCTCGGCGCGGACGTCGCGGAGCGCGGCATCGTGCTCACCGGCGGCGGCGCCCTGCTGCGCGACATCGACAAGCTGCTCACCGAGGAGACCGGGCTCCCGGTGGTCGTCGCGGACGATCCCCTCACCTGCGTCGCCCGCGGCGGGGGACGCATTCTCGAGCTGATGGACGAGCTCGGTCCGGGACACTTCGGTCTCGAGTAGCGCACGAGGAGTGCGCAGGTTCTCTTAAGTGGCAGCCTTCGGCACAGCAGCCGGCAGACCGCTCTCGGGGCGGGGCGGCTCCCCCGGCTTTCGTTTCACGCTGTACGCGCTGCTGTCGGTGATCGTGATGTACCTCGATCAGCGGGCGCACTACCTCGAGCAGGTGCACTACGCGCTGCAGGCCGCGGCCTATCCGCTGCAGCTCGCGGTGAACTCCCCTTCAGCGGCCTGGCGCTGGCTGCAAGAGAGCGTCCAGACCCGCGAAGCGCTGCAGGCCGAGAACGCCCGCCTGCGTGCGGGCGCGCGTGATCTCGAGCTGCGCGCCATGCGCTATGAGGCGCTCGCCCAGGAGAACGGCGAGCTGCGCGGGCTGCGCGAGGCGTTGCCGCCGGTCGCCGACCGCTGGCTGCCCGCGGAGATCGTCAACATCCAGCTGAGCAGCCTGCGACAGCGGCTGCTCCTTAACCGCGGCGCCGCCAACGGTGTGTTCAAGGGACAGGCCGTGCTCGATGACAAAGGACTCATCGGCCAGACCACGCATGTCGGGCCCTGGAGCGCTGAGGTGATCCTGATCACCGATCCCGAGCATGCCGTCCCGGTGCGCGTCGAGCGCACCGGGCTTCGCACCATTGCCGTCGGAGCAGGCGACACCACCTCGCTGGCGCTTCCATACCTCCCCGGTAATGCGGACATCAGGAGTGGCGACCTGCTGGTGACCTCGGGACTCGGCGGAGTGTTCCCCGAGGGCTATCCCGTGGCGCGTGTCACGGAGGTGCATCGCGATGCCGTGCAGCCCCTCGCCCAGGTGCGCGCTGCGCCGCTCGCGCACGTGGACAGCGATTCCGAGGTGATGCTCGTCTGGTTCCGCGCCGATCATCCGGCCGCGCCCGCCCCGCCCGCGAGCGCCGGCGGTGAGCTCAAGAGCGGCAACCCGGCGATGCAGCCGCAGCCGGCGGCGCCGAAGAGCCATGCCGCCCCGCAGGCGGCGCCCCACGAGCCGGCTGCGCCGCCCTCGCGCAGCGCGCCCGCGCCACTGCCCCCGCAGGAGACCGCGGCCGCCCAGGCACCCGAGGCGCCGAAGAGTGTCCAGGCCGTCGAGGCTGTGCCCGCCGCTGCCGCGGTGCCCGGGCAGGGTCAGCCGTGAACCCCGACTCACGCACGCGACTGCTGCTGAGTGCCCTGCTGGCCCTCATTCTCACGGTGCTGCCGCTGCCGTGGTGGCTCGATGTGGCGCGGCCTGCATTTCTGGTGCTCACCGTGCTCTACTGGTCGGTGAATGCCCCGCGCGCGGGCGGACTCGCCATCGGCTTCTTCGCCGGACTCATGTTGGATGTCTTTCAGGGACCGGTTCTCGGTGAGCACGCGCTGGCGCTCTCACTCATCACCTATATCGCGGTGCGCGAGCACCAACGCATACGCTCGAAGCCCGCCATTCAGCAGGCGCTCATCGTGTTTCCGGCACTGATGTTGTACGAGGTGTTGCTGTTCATGATCGATGGCTGGACCGGACACCCGGTGACGAGCCCGCTGCGGTGGGTCCACACGGTGTCGGGTGCACTTATCTGGCCGCCCGCGGCCGCCATTCTCAGCTACGGGGCGGGCCATCGCGCATGAGCGCCCGGCGCCCGCCCCTTCCGTCCTGAGGCAGCTGCGATGCCGGCGGTGCGCATCAAGGATCATTGGCGCGAGCAGCGGCTCTTCGATCAGCGCGCGTTCGCATGCGCGGCGGTCATGGGTCTTGCCACCATCGCGCTCATCGCGCGCCTGTTCCTGCTGCAGGTCTCGCGCCACGACTATTACGCGGATCTCTCCCAGGGCAACCGCGTGCGCACCGAGCCAATCCCGGCGGCACGGGGGCTGATCCTCGATCGCGACGGCGAGTTGATCGCCGGCAGCCAGCCGGCGTACCAGCTCGAGCTCGTGCCCGAGGAAGTGCCCGACATCGATGAGACGCTCGCGGAGCTTGTGCAGCTCAACCTCATTCGCACCGAGGACGTGGACGAGATCGGGCGCACCATCGATTCGAGCCGCACCTTCGACAGCGTGCCGATCCGCCTGCGCCTCTCGGATGAGGACGTGGCGCGCTTCGCGGTGCATCGCTTCGAGTTCCGCGGCGTGGACATCAAGACGCGCCAGACGCGCTGGTACCCGAACGGCAATGTCGCGGTGCACGCACTCGGCTACGTGGGCGCGATCAGCGAGCAGGATCTCAAGCGCATCGATCGCTCGGCGTACGCCGGCACCTCACTCATCGGCAAGCTCGGCGTCGAGAGCGCCTTCGAACGCCAGCTGCACGGCGTCAACGGCTCGCGCGAGGTGCTCGTGAACGCGCAGGGGCGCTCGGTCGAGCGCCAGGGTGCCTTCGTGCCCAAGCTCCAGAGCAAGGCGCCGCTCCCGGGCGATGACCTGGTGCTGTCGATCGACCTGAAGATCCAGCGCGTCGCCGAGGCTGCGCTCGCCGGTCATCGCGGCGCGGTGGTGGCACTGGATCCGAACAACGGCGACGTGCTCGCGCTCGTCTCCCTTCCGGGCTTCGATCCGACGCTCTTCGGCCAGGGCATCACCGTCGCCGAGTACCGGGCACTGGCGGACGACATCGACCGGCCGCTCTTCAATCGCGCCCTGCGCGGCACCTATCCGCCGGGCTCGACCGTGAAGCCGGCCATCGCGCTCGCGGCGCTCACCTACCACGCGGTCGACCCAATCGCGCACCGTTTCTGCGCCGGATCCTTCCACCTGCCCGGCAGCTCGTTCATCTACCGCGAATACCACAACGAGCACCACGGTGCGGTCGATCTCGATGACGCCATCGCGCGCTCGTGCGACGTCTACTTCTACGGCCTTGCCAACGAGCTCGGCGTCGACCGCATCTCGAAGTTCCTTGGAAAACTCGGCTTCGGGCAACCGACCGGCATCGACATCAGCGGCGAGAAGGCCGGGATCCTCCCCTCGCGCGAGTGGAAGGAAAAAACCTTCGCACGCCCCGTGGACCGGGTGTGGTTCCCGGGCGAGACGGTGAGCTTCGGCATCGGCCAGGGCTATCTCACCGTGACACCGATCGAGCTCGCGCACTACGCCAGCATCGTCGCGACGCGCGGCAAGATCTGGCGACCGCGGCTCGTGACCGCCTATCGCGATCCCCGCAGTGGCGAGCTGCACCGCATCGCCGCCGTCTCCGATGGCGAGGTGCCCGGTGTCGCCCCCGAGGACTGGCAGCGCGTCGTTCACGGCATGATCGGCGTCACCCAGCGCGGCACCGCCGCCGCCATCGGCCTGCATGCCGCCTACACTTTTGCCGGCAAGACCGGCACCGCGCAGGTGTTCACCGTCGCGCGCACCGAGAAGTACAACGCGAGCAAGATCAACGAGCGGCTGCGCGATCATTCCTGGTTCATCGCCTTTGCGCCTGCGGACGCACCGCGCATCGCGCTCGCGGTGCTGGAGGAGAACGGCGGCGCGGGAGCGAGTGCCGCAGCGCCGATCGCGCGCAAGGTGCTGGACGCCTATCTGCTCGATGCGGACGGCAAGGTGAAGCCCGCCTCATGATCTACGAAGAAATCTCTCAGGGCTCGCGCACCCGTCGAACGCTCAGCGGCGCCGCGCGCGTGCTGCTCGAGCTGCGTATCGATGGTCCGCTCGCGGCGGGGCTCTCGCTGATCGCTCTCTACGGACTCGTGGTGCTCTACAGCGCCTCCGGCCAGAGCCTGCCGACGTTGCTGCGCACCGTCGCACGGCTGCTGCTCGGCACGATCTTCATGTTGCTGCTCGCACGCGTGAACCCCAATTTCCTGCGCCGCTCGACGCCCTGGGTCTATGCCGCAGGTTGCGTGCTGCTGCTCATCGTCGCCGCGATCGGCCACGTCGGCATGGGCGCGCAACGCTGGCTCAATCTCGGCTTATTCCGCTTCCAGCCCTCCGAGCTGATGAAGCTGGCGGTGCCGATGATGTGCGCCTGGTATCTGCACGAGCGCCCCTTGCCACCGGGCTGGGCGGGGCTCGCGGCCATGGGGACGCTGATCCTGGTGCCGGTCGCTCTGGTGGCGGCGCAACCCGATCTCGGCACGGCCGCGCTGATCGCAGTCGCGGGCGCCCTCGTGATCGTGCTCGCGGGGCTGCGCCTGCGCGTCATGCTTGGGCTGCTCACGCTCGCCGCCGCCGCCGCCTGGTTCGGCTGGAGCTTCATGCACGACTACCAGCGCAAGCGCGTGCTCACTTTCCTCAACCCGCAGACCGATCCGCTCGGTGCCGGCTATCACATCATTCAGTCGCAGATCGCCATCGGCTCGGGAGGCGTGTTCGGCAAGGGCTGGATGAATGGCAGTCAGGCACAGCTCGAGTTCCTTCCCGAGCGCTCGACCGATTTCATCTTCGCAGTGATCGGCGAGGAGTTCGGCCTCCTTGGCCTGCTGCTGCTGCTGCTGCTCTACGTGTTCGTCGTCGGGCGGGCCATCTATCTTGCCACGCAGACTCAGGATACCTTCGCGCGGCTCCTCGCCGGCAGTCTCGCCCTCACCTTCTTCGTCTACGTGTTCATCAATGCCGGCATGGTCACCGGGCTCCTACCGGTGGTCGGCGTCCCGCTGCCGCTCGTGAGCTACGGTGGGAGCTCCGTCGTGACGGTGCTGGCGGGCTTCGGTATTCTGATGGCGCTGTACTCACGGCGGAAACTCATCGGATCGTAGTTGAACAGCTGCCGGCTTCCGCTTCTCGCCTTGCTCACTTGTGCGCCGGCCCTCGCGCAGACGGCGAATTCGCCGGCCCTCGCGGCGGGCTTCGACCTGCATCGCCCCGAAATCGTGGCCTTCATCAACGAGGTCACGCAGCGTGACGGTCTCAAGCGCAAGGACGTGCAGCGCCTGCTGAAGGAGGCGCGGCCGCAGCCGAAGATCATCGACATGATGAACCGGCCGATCGAGAAGGTCGCGCCCTGGTGGGAATACCGCGAGCACTTCGTCAATCCCGAGCGCGTGAGCGGTGGCGCCCAGTTCTGGGCCGATCACCGCGAGTCCCTCGAGCACGTGGCCGCGACCTACCAGGTGCCGCCGGAATACGTGGTCGCCATCCTCGGCATCGAGACCCGCTACGGACGCGTCACCGGTCACTACCGCGTGCTCGATGCGCTCGCAACGCTGGCATTCGACTATCCTCCGCGCCACAGCTACTTCGCGGGCGAGCTGGCGCAGTTCCTCGTGCTGGCCAAGGAGTTTCGGCTCGATCCGCTCACCACCACCGGCTCGTACGCGGGCGCCATGGGCGCGCCGCAGTTCATGCCCTCGGCCTACCGCCGCTACGCGGTCGACGCCAGCAACGACCAGCGGCGCGACCTGTGGGGTGATTGGGACGATATCCTCGCGAGCGTCGCCAATTACCTGCGCCAGAACGGCTGGAAGGCCGGCGAGCCGGTGCTCGCCGAGACACGCGTCGACCCCGGGGCGACTTTCCAGCTGGAGCCGCACGGTCTCGAGCCCACCGAGACGGTCGACTCGCTCGGCGCACGCGGGGTGAAGGTCGAGCTCGACGTGCCGTCCGATACGCGGGCGTTGCTGATCCTCGCCGAGCAGCCCGATGGCCCCGCGTACCGTGTCGGCTTTCACAATTTCTACGTGCTCACCCGCTACAACACGAGCGCGCGCTATGCCATGGCGGTGCACGACCTCGCGCAGGCGATCGCGCAGCGGGTGCAGGCCGCGACGGCCGCCGCTGCGCCATGAGAGTCCCCGCGGGCAGCGCGAGTGGCGGCTGGCGCCTCGGCGCTGCGTCGCTTCTCCTGCTCGCACTCACCGCGTGCTCGGTCACCGCGCAGCGGCCGTCATCCCCCGCCCCTCGAGAGCCGCAGCCAGTGGCGCCTGCGCCACCTCCCGCTCCCGATGCGATTCCCGATGCGGTGCCACGCGTCGAACCGCGCAGCGCCCACGGCAATCCGCCCTTCTATAACGTACTCGGCCAGCGCTATTACGTGCTCAGCACCGCCGACGGCTACCTCGAGCGGGGTGTCGCCTCGTGGTACGGCCCAACTTTCCACGGCGGCAACACCTCGAGCGGCGAGCCCTACGACATGTACGCCATGACGGCCGCCCACAAGACGCTGCCGCTGCCGTGCTACGCGCGGGTGACGAATCTGCGCAACGGCCGCAGCGTCGTCGTGCGCATCAACGACCGCGGACCCTTCGTCGCCAACCGCCTCATCGATCTTTCGTACAGGGCGGCCACGAAGCTCGACATGATCCGCGATGGCACGACGCTCGTGGAGGTGCGGGCACTCACCCCGGCGGTGCCCGATGTGCTGACGCGCAGCGCCGCGCAGCCACCGCCGGCACTCTACCTGCAGGCGGGAGCTTTCACCGATCAGCAGAACGCGCAGCGGCTGCTTGCGCGCCTTCAGGCTGCGGGGCTCGACCGTGCGTTCATCGCCCTGCCGCTGCAGAATGGGGCGCACCTCTACCGCGTGCGCTTGGGTCCCGTCGACAGCGTGGCGCAGTTCGATGCACTCACCGCGCGGCTCACCGCGCTCGGCATCCGCGACGCGCGCCTCGCGATCGATTGAGCACTGCGCACGCTCGATCGGGCGTGCGCTTCGGTTAACATCCGCGATTGCCATAACCCAAGGAAATCCGCCCTCGTGATCCGCTCACTGCCCGCCGCATCCGCTCTCGCGCTCATTGCCTCGGTTGCTTACGCCACGGCGCCCGCGCCAGCCCCGGCATCGCTCCCCGCGAGCGCAGCGGCGCCCGCGGCAGCGCCGGTTCCGGCTCCTCCGGCGGTGTCCGCGCGCTCCTGGATCCTCATGGATCATTTCAGCGGCCGCATCCTGGCGCAGGAGCGCCCCGATGAGCGCTCCGAGCCCGCAAGTCTCACCAAGCTCATGACCGCCTACGTGGTGTTCGCGGCGCTCGCCGAGGGAAGGCTCAAGCCCACCGACATGGCCACCATCAGCGAGCATGCGTGGCGCGCCGAGGGCTCGCGCACCTTCGTGCAGGTGGGCACGCGCGTCCCGGTCGATATCCTCATCAAGGGCATGATCGTGCAGTCGGGGAACGATGCGACCATTGCGCTCGCCGAGCAGGTCGGCGGCACCGAGCCGGCCTTCGCACAGATGATGAACGAGTACGCGCGCCGGCTCGGTCTCAACTCGACTCACTACGTCAACAGCGACGGCCTCCCCGCTGCCGAGCACTACACGACGGCACATGATGTCGCGACGCTTGCGAACGCGCTGATCCGCGACTTTCCGCAGTATTACCCACTGTTTTCCCTGCGGGAGTTCATGTGGAACAACATCCGCCAGGGCAACCGCAACGGGCTGCTCGGCAAGGACCCCTCGGTCGATGGCCTGAAGACCGGGCACACCGACAGCGCCGGCTACTGCCTCGCCACTTCCGCGAGCCGCAACGGCATGCGCCTGGTATCGGTGGTGATGGGGGCGCCGAGCGTCAAGGCGCGCGAGGAAGCGAGCGCGGCGCTGCTCGGCTACGGCTACACCTTCTACGAGACCATCCGTCTGAAGAGTGCGCACGAGACGGTGTTGAAACCGCACATCTACAAGGCCGCGAGTGAATTCGCCGCCATCGGCGTGCCGCACGATGTCTATGCGACCGTGGCGCGCGGCCAGGCCGGCACCGTCAAGACACGCGCGCAGCTCAGCCGCGAGCCGCTCGTCGCGCCGCTCACCGCCGGTCAGAATGTGGGCGAGCTCACCGTGGCGGATGGCAGCGGGGATGTGATCGAGCGCGTCCCGCTCGTCGCGCTCAGCGCCGTGCCTCAGGGAGGGTTGTGGACGCGCGCCTGGGACAGTGTCTCGCTGATGTTCCACTGAGGGAGGCAGCGTGGCCGAGCCGCTCCCGCTTTGCTACCTGAACGGCGGGTTTCTGCCGCTGAGTGAGGCGCGCATCTCGCCGCTCGATCGGGGCTTCCTCTACGCCGACGCGGTGTACGAGGTGATGCCGGTGTACGGCGGGCGTCCGTTCCGCTTCGCGGCGCACAGCGAGCGCCTGGCACGGAGTCTCAGCGGGATCGGCATGGCGGATCCGCACACGCGCGATGAATGGCGCGCGATACTCGGCGCGCTGATTGAGCGCAACGGCGGCGGCGACTGTTACCTCTACTGGCAGGTGACACGCGGGGCGCAGCTCGGCCGCACTCACGCGCCGCTGCCGCAGATCCCGCGCACCGTGTTCGCGTTCTGCGCGCCCTGGCCGCAGCCACCGGCTGACCTCGCCGAGAAAGGCGTCAGCTGCGTCACTGCCAGCGATACGCGCTGGGCGCGCTGCGACATCAAGTCCACCGCTCTCCTCGCCAACGTGCTGTTGCGGCAACTGTCGGTGGACGCGGCGGCGGCGGAAACCATCATGCTGCGCGAAGGTGAGCTCACCGAAGCCTCGGCATCGAGCGTGCACGTGGTGCTCGGTGGCGAGGTGCTGATGCCGCCGAACTCGCGGCGCATCCTCCCCGGCACCACCCGCAGTGCGGTCGAGGAGGTCGCGGCACGCGCGGCGATCCCCTGCCGCGTTCAGGCGATCAGCGAGTCACAGCTGCGGGCAGCCGATGAAGTGTGGATCTCGGCCGCGACACGCGAAGTACAGCCAGTGACCGTGCTCGATGGCCATCCGATCGGCAGTGGCCGCCCCGGGGCGTTGTGGCGGCGGGTCTACGAGGAGTTTCAGCGCTACAAGCAGGAACTGGCCGGGACCCCATGGTGAGCTGCTCCACGAGCACGTGAAGCGCATCCCGATAGCGGCGCGCATAACCTGTTTGTCACCGTTCGGTTACCGGAACGACACTGACGTTCTCGCGGCCCCCCGGGTAGCATTGTCCGGATGTCCATCACCCTCGACCAGGTCACCAAGCACTACGGTGGCGTGCCGGTCGTCAACGATGTCTCGCTCGACATCGGTGATGGAGAGTTTTTCGTGCTGCTGGGCCCCAGCGGCAGCGGCAAGAGCACCCTGCTGCGCGCCATAGCGGGGCTTTCGGGGGTCGACCACGGCCGCATCTCGCTCCATGGGCGCGACGTCACGCACGTCGCCGCACGCAAAAGAGGCGTCGGGCTCGTGTTCCAGAACTACGCGCTCTTTCACCACATGACCGTCGCCGACAACATCGAGTTTGCGCTACGCGTGCGCCACATGCGCGCCCGCGCGCGCCGCCAGCGCCGCGCGGAGCTGCTGCGCCTGGTGGCGCTCGAGGGCATGGATAATCGCCTGCCGGCGCAGCTCTCCGGTGGCCAGCAGCAGCGCGTCGCGGTGGCGCGGGCGCTCGCGCACAAGCCCGAGGTGTTGCTGCTCGATGAGCCCTTCGGGGCGCTCGATGCGAAGATCCGTGAAGAGCTCCGCCGCACGATCCGTGAGGTGCAGCGCGAGCTCGGGATCACGACCGTGCTCGTGACGCACGACCAGGAGGAAGCGTTCGCCATGGCGGACCGCATCGGCATCATGAACCAGGGACGGCTGCTGGAAGTAGGCGCGCCTCATGAGCTGTACGCGCGGCCCGCAACCCGTTTCGTAGCGACCTTCCTCGGCGCTGCCAACCTGTTCCTCGCACGCCGCACGCCCGATGGCATCCAGGTGGGTGGCAAGACCATGGGCGGCGGCGCCGAGCGCTCCCCGGGCGCCCCCGAGCACGAGGTGGTCGCGGTCGTGCGCCCCGAGGAGGTGGAGGTCGCCGCGGAACGCGATGCGCTCAGCTCGCGCTATCTCGGCCACGGGGTGATCGATGAGGTCACCTTCACGGGGGCGCTCGAGCGGCTGCGCGTGCGGCTCGATGAGGCGGTGCCCGCGCCGCTGCTCGCTTCCGGCGATAGCGATGGCAGCACGGCGCTACAGGTGACCCGCACGCGGCTTGCACATCGCGGGTTCGAGGTGCGCCGGGGGCAGAGTGTCGCCGTGGGACTGCGCCGCGTACACGTGCTGCCGACGCCGCTCTCGAGCTTCACCGCCTGCGCGCAGAGTGCGCCGCTCGCGGATGCGCTCAGCCACCAGCCGCTGCTCGCGGAGCTCGTGGCGCGCATGAAGACGCGCGTCGCGCTGCGCGTCGAGCCCTCGCTCGGTGTCGGCGATGAGCCGTGCCAGGCACAGGGCGAATTCTTCGGTACCACCGTCATCGCCGCCGAGGGCGACAATGCGCAGCGCGCCGAGTGGCTGCTGCGCCGCGGCGTGAAGGACCTGCTGGTGTTACCTGCGCACGCCGCCCCGCCGCAGCGGGTGCTGATCCACTGGATGGGTGAGGCGGCGCGCAGTGCGACGCTCGCCGTGTCGGCGAGCGTGGTGCGTCACGTGTCGGCGGAAGCCGTCTACGTCGGAATCTTCCCTGGTCGCAGCGACAGCGAGCGTCACTCACACGGCATGCGCGAGCTCCTCGACGCCCGTTCGGAAGCCCAGGCGACGCACGGCCTCGAGATGCGCACGGAGCTGCACTTCGGCGATGTGGCCCAGGAGCTCACGCGCCGCCTGGCGGAGGCGCCGGCGCAGATGCTGATCGTAGGCATCACCGAGCTCAAGAGTTTCGCCGAGTCCTTCCGCGCGCTGCTCGATGGGGGACGCTGGCCGGTGCTGATCGTGCAGCGCGGCGCCGCATGAGCTTCCGCAAGGCGAGTGTCCTGCCCGGCTTTGGGCTGACCTTCGGCTTCACGACTTTCTTCCTCTCCGCCATCGTGCTGCTGCCGCTCGCCGCGCTGGTGCTGTCCGCTGCCTCGATGCACTGGAGCGACTTCGTACGTGTGGTCTCGAGCCCGCGGGCGCTTGGCTCCTATCGCCTCTCTTTCGGCGCCTCGCTGCTCGCCGCGACCATCAACGTGGTGTTCGGCTTCATCATCGCCTGGACGCTCGTGCGCTATGAGTTTCCCGGCCGCAAGATCATCGACGCGCTGATCGACATGCCCTTTGCGCTGCCCACCGCCGTTTCGGGCATCGCACTCACCACGGTGTTCGCGCAAAACGGCTGGATCGGCCGTTATCTCGAGCCGCTCGGCGTGAAGGTCGCTTACACCTGGCTCGGCGTGACGCTCGCGCTCACCCTGATCAGCATGCCCTTCGCGGTGCGCGCCGTGCAGCCGGCGCTGCAGGAAGTGCAGCACGACCTGGAGGAGGCGGCAGAGACGCTCGGCGCGGGCCGCTTGTACATATTCTGGCGCATCATCCTGCCGACGGTGCTGCCCGCGCTTCTCACCGGTTTCACGCTGGCCTTCGCACGCGCGGTCGGCGAGTACGGCTCGGTGATATTCATCGCCGGGAATCTCCCGATGAAGACCGAGATCACCCCGCTCCTCATCGTGATTCACCTGGAGGAATTCGACTACCAGGGTGCGGCGGCACTCGGGGTGGTGATGCTCGCGATCTCCTTCGTCATCCTGCTCGCCATCAACCTGCTGCAGGCGTGGGGACGGCGGCGGCACGTCCGGGCGGCGCACTGATGGCGGTCGCCCTGCCGCACGGCGCGCTCCCCGACGATGCCGGCACCCGTCCGGGCCAGCACACCTGGATGCACGCCATCGTCCGCTGGCTGTGCATCACGATCTCGCTCACTTTCCTCGCCGCGGTGCTGCTCGCGCCGCTCGCGACGGTGTTTGCCATGGCGCTCGCCCGGGGGCTCGCGCCGTACCTGCGCAGCTTCGCCGACCCCGACACCCTCGCCGCGATCCGCCTCACCCTGACGACGGCGCTGGTCGTCGTGCCGCTCAACACCGCGTTCGGGCTCGCGGCGGCGTGGGCGATCGCCAAGTTCGAATTCCGCGGTAAGAGCGTGCTCATCACCCTCATCGACCTGCCGCTCGCGATCTCGCCGGTGATCTCGGGCATGGTGTTCGTGCTGCTGTTCGGGCTGCACGGCTGGTTCGGCGCGTGGCTGCAGGAGCACGACATCGCGATCGTCTTTGCGCTGCCGGGCATCATCCTGGCGACGATGTTCGTGACCTTCCCGTACGTGGCGCGCGAGCTGATTCCGCTCATGCAACAGCTCGGCAACGACGAGGAGGAAGCGGCCATCACGCTCGGCGCCGGCGGCTGGATGACCTTCTTCCGCGTGACATTGCCGAAGGTGCGCTGGGGGCTGGTGTATGGCATGGTGTTGTGCAACGCGCGCGCCATGGGCGAATTCGGGGCAGTGTCGGTCGTGTCCGGACACATCCGCGGACTCACCAACACCATGCCTCTGCACATCGAGATCCTCTACAACGAATACAACTTCGTCGGCGCCTTCGCCGTCGCCTCACTCCTCACGCTGCTCGCGGTGTTGACGCTGGTGGTCAAGACGCTGGTCGAGCGCACCGGCTACCGCAGGCGATGAAAGCCTTGCTCGAGCGTCTGCGGCGCCTGTGGCATTCGCGCTGGCCGGACCCCGCCCGGACCAGCCTCACCTGGTGGCTGGCGGCGATCCATCTCGCGCTCGTGCTGCTGGTGGCGGGGGGTATCACCTGGTCCGCGAGCCGCATGCTGCGTGAGCTCGCCGATGCGCAGGGCAAGGCGCGCGTGCAGCTCGCGGCCACCAGTGCGCGTGAGGAGCTGCGGCGCATGGGCGAGGATGCCCATGCCGCAGCACAGGCGCTCGCCGAGCGGCCTGCGCTGCAGCGCCTGCTGGCGGAAGGCAGGAGCGAGGCGCTCTCACCGCTCCTGCGCCGGGCCTGCGAGGCGGCGGGTGTGGACGCCTGCGCGGTGCTCTCCGGAAAAACGGTCATCGCGCTGTCGGGCCCGGCGCTCGACTGGCAACAGGTGGTGACCGCGGGCAGCGAGCAGGGGGCGACGTTCATGGCGCTGCCCTCGACCGAGCACGTGCCGCTGCTCGGCGCGCACGCCGCACTCGGGGATCAGGGCTACACGCTGTACGTCGTGCGGCGGCTGGATGCGGCGCTGGCGCAGACCATCAGCGCCCGCGTCTCTGCGAACGTTCGTTTCATCGACTACCGCGCCTATCTCAATGCCCCGGTGGGTCCGTTCACGCCGCTCTACGCAGCCGCGCTCGCCGACGGACACTCGGCGGTGCAGCGCATCGAATCGCAGGACAGCTATGCGGCTGCCGTGCCGGTGTTCGCCGCGAGCGGCGAGGCGATCGCCCTGATCGAGGCGCGGCTGCCGACGAGCGCGGTCGACACCCCCGCTCGTCACTTCCTGCACCGGCTGCTGGCCGCAGCGCTCTTTCTGGCTGCACTCGCGGTGCTGGCCTCCGTAGTCCTGGGGGGCCTGGTGGCCGGCCCGGTGCGGGCGCTGACCGCAGCGGCGACGCGCCTCGGGAGCGGTGACTTCTCTGCCTCCATACCGGTAGGCGGTGCCGCCGAAGTGGGCGCGCTCGCGCGTACCATGGAGGACATGCGCCGCAACCTGATCGAGCTCACGAGCACCCTGCGCCGGCGCGAGGCGGAGGCGCGCGCGGTGCTCGGCGGCATCGTCGAGGGCGTGTACGCGGTCGACACGAACCGCGTCATCCGCTACCTCAATCCCCAGGCCGAGCGGCTGCTCGGTGTCTCCTCGGAGGAGGCGGTCGGGCGCTTCTGCGGCGATGTGCTCAAGCCGCGTGAGGAGAACGGGCGCCGGCCTTGCGAGCTGCGCTGTCCGATCGTGCACGCACGCAGCGCCGAAAGCGCCAAGGCGGTCGAACAGCTCACCGCCCGGCCCGGCGATCCGCGCACCACGGTGATCACGAGCAGCGCGCCTGCAGATGGGCTGCAGGTGCAGGTGATCCGCGATGAGACCGAGCTCGAAGCCGTGCGCCGCGCGCGCGACTCGGTGCTCGCCAACATCTCGCACGAGTTCCGTACGCCGCTCGCCGCGCAGCTCGCCTCCATCGAGCTGCTGCTCACCGGCCTCGAGCAGATGCCGCGCGAGCAGCTGCGCGGGCTCATCACCTCGCTCGAGCGCAGCACGCTGCGCCTCACGCAGCTCATCGACAATCTGCTCGAGAGCGTGCGCATCGAGTCCGGCCAGCTCGCCATCCGCCAGCAGAGCGTGGCCCTCGCCGAGGTGGTCGAAGATGCACGCGCGCTGGTCGGCTCGCTCCTGGCGCAGCGCCGGCAGACGCTCGATGTCAGCCTGCCCGATGAGTTGCCATCGGTGAGCGGCGATAAGACCCGCCTCACGCAGGTGTTCGTCAACCTGCTCGCCAACGCCAACAAGTTCGCCCCGGAGGACAGCGTGGTGCGCATCGGCGCCGAGGCGCAGGCCGGGCAAGTGCACGCATGGGTGGAGGATGAGGGGGCAGGCCCCGTCGCGGTCGATGACGCTCAGCTCTTTGCGCGCTTTCTCCGTGGCGGCACCGAGCCGGAGCCGGTGGGTCTCGGACTCGGGCTGTGGCTGGTGAAGTCGATCATCGACCGCCACGGCGGGCGGGTCGTCTTCGAGCGCACCGCCGCCGGCCGCACGCGCTTCAGCCTCACCCTGCCCGCGGAGGAAGCGGCGTGAAGGTGCTGGTCGCGGACGACGATGCCGAGCTGCGCGAGCTCATCGCTTTCACGCTCGGCCAGTCGGGATACCTCGTGATCAAGGCGAGCGATGGTTCCGGCGCCGTGCGGCTGTTCACCGAGGAATCCCCGGACCTCGTGGTGCTCGACATCAACATGCCGGGTCTCTCCGGGTTCCAGGTGTGCGAAGCGATCCGTGCGCGCTCGCGCGTGCCGGTCATGATGCTGACCGTGCGCGGGGAGGAGGAGGACCTGGTGCGCGCGCTCGGTCTCGGCGCCGACGACTACCTCACCAAGCCCTTCAGCCCGCGAACCCTGCTCGCGCGCATACGCGCGCTGCTGCGGCGCGCCGGAATGGAGAACACCGCTCCCGTGGCGGCCGGCCGCGTCACGCTCGATATCAACGAGCACACCGTGCGCATCGGCGAGGACGAGGCGGTGCGGCTCACCAAGCTCGAGTTGCGTCTGCTGCAGATGCTGCTGGCGAATGCCGGCCACACCGTGACCTCGGAGCGGCTGCTGGTGCAGGTGTGGGGTCATCGCAGCGGCGGCGACCGCCAGCTGCTGAAGCAGCTGGTGCATCGCCTGCGGCAGAAGATCGAGGTCGATCCGGCGGCGCCGGCGCTGCTGCAGACTGCAGCCGCAGGCTACAAGCTGGTGGTCGACTGACGAGGTATGTAACGCTTCCGGCGACAGTTAGGTACTTACCTAACTATTCAGCAAAGGACATACGTGCACCGCCCAGCGCGTCAGCCGCACCAGAGGCTGCTAACGCGCCGAGATCTGATCGAACACCCCGCCGTCGCCGAAGTGCGTGCGCTGCACGCTCGCCCAGCCGCCGAAGTCGGCGACCGTCGCGAGTTTCAGCTGCGGGAAGCGCTCGGCGTAGCGCGCCGCAACCTCCGGATCGCGCGGGCGGTAATAGTGCCGCGCGATGATCTCCTGGCCTTCCTTGCTGTAGAGGTAGTCGAGGTAGGCGCGCGCGACCTCGCGCGTGCCGTGGCGCAGCGCGACCCGCTCCACCACCGCCACGGGCGGCTCGGCGAGCACACTGACCGAGGGCACGACGATCTCGAGCTTGTCGGCCCCGACCTCGCGCACGGCCAGCATCGCCTCGTTCTCCCAGGTGAGCAGCACGTCCCCGAGGCCGTTGTGCACGAAGGTGGTCGTCGCGCCGCGCGCGCCGGCATCGAGTACCGGCACGTTCGCATACAGGCGGCGCAGGAACTCGCGCGCGCGCGCATCGTCCCCGCCGGGCTGCGCGCGGGCCCACGCCCAGGCGGCCAGATAGTTCCACCGGGCACCGCCGGAGGTCTTGGGGTTGGGCGTGATCACCGCTACGCCGGTGCGCACCAGGTCGCCCCAGTCGTGGATGCCCTTCGGATTGCCCTTGCGCACCACGAACACGATGGTGGAGGTGTAGGGCGAGCTGTTATCCGGCAACAGGCTCTGCCAATTCACCGGCAGTAGCCTGCCGGTCGCCGCGATGGCGTCGATGTCGGCCGCGAGCGCAAGTGTCACCACATCCGCCGCATTGCCCTCGATCACGGAGCGCGCCTGAGTGCCCGAGCCGCCATGGGACTGCTCGACGCGCACCTGCTGGCCGGTCTTCGCCCGCCAGTAGCGGGCAAAGGCGGCGTTGAACTCGACGTACAGCTCGCGCGTTGGGTCGTAGGAGACATTGCGCAGCGTGGTGCGTGATCCGCCCGTGCCGCTGCCGCCGGGACCACAGGAGAGCAGTGCCGCGAGTGTCAGCACCCCGAGCGCGAGGGTGGAGGTGCGCGCGAGCAGATGAGTCGATCGCATCAGCAGATGCTAACTGGGGGATGAGACCTTGTCAGTCGGATCGCGGTGACAACGGCGTTACCGTGGCAGCCGCAGCGCACGCCGCAGGTGCGGCTCGAGGGCGCTGGCGCACTCGCTCACACTGTGAGGTCCGCCGAGCTCGGACAGTTGGGTCATTTGCAGTCCTGCGTAGCCGCAAGGGTTGATGCGGCCGAAAGGCTCGAGATCGAGCGCCACATTCAGCGCCAGCCCGTGATAGCTGCCGCCGCGGCGCACGCGCACGCCGACGCTCGCGAGCTTGCGGCCACTGACGTACACCCCTGGTGCCTCGCGCCGGGACTCGGCGGCGATGCCGTAATCGGCTGCCAGATCGATGACGGCGCGCTCGAGCGCGCTCACGAACTCCCGCACGCCGAGCGCGGCGCGTCTCAGGTCGATCAACGGGTAGACCACGAGCTGTCCCGGGCCATGGTAGGTGACCTGCCCGCCGCGATCGATCTGCACCACCGGGATGTCCCCGGGCGCGAGCAGGTGCGCACGACTCGCGCTGACACCGAGCGTGAATACCGCGCGGTGCTCGAGGAACCAGATCTCATCCGCGGTGTGGGCGTCGCGCCCCTCGGTGAAGCGCTGCATCGCGCGCCAGGTGGGCTCGTATTCCGTGAGCCCGAGATGCCGCACGAGCGGTGCAGGCACGGGCTGCGCCGTTGCTGCGAGAGCCGCCGCCGCAGTGCCCGCAGCCGACAGCTGGTGGGAGCCAGTGCTCATGGTGCGAAGCGCGAGTTGTCGAGTCCGGCGTTGTTGCGGTTCAGCGCCTGCTCGGCGCGATAGCTCGAGCGTACGAGCGGTCCGGAGACGCATTCAAGGAAGCCGAGCCGGAGGGCCCGCTCGCGGTAGCGATCGAACTCCGCCGGCGTGACGAATCGCTCCACCGGGAGGTGATTGAGCGTCGGCCGCAGGTACTGACCGAGAGTCAGGAGGTCGACCCCGGCGGCGCGCAGGTCCGCGAGCGTTGCATCGATCTCCGCCTCGGTTTCGCCCAATCCGAGCATGAGGCTGCTCTTCGTGAGCACCGTGGGACGGTGGCGCTTGGCATGAGCGAGCACCGAGAGCGTCTGCTCGTAGCCCGCGCGCGCGTCACGCACCGGGTGCGTCAGACGGCGCACGGTCTCGATGTTCTGTGCAAACACCTCGATGCCGGAATCGACCACGGTCTCCACATCGGCGGTCACCCCCTGGAAATCCGGTGTCAGCGCCTCGACCGCGGTGCCGGGGTTACGGCGCTTGATCGCGCGCACGCACGCCGCGTAATGCGCGGCGCCCCCGTCGGGCAAATCGTCGCGGTCGACGGAGGTGAGCACGACGTAGCGCAGCTTCATCAGCTCGACGGTGCGGGCGGCGTTCTCGGGCTCCTGCGCGTCGAGCCAGCCGTGCGGGTTGCCGGTGTCCACCGAGCAGAAGCGGCACGCGCGCGTGCACACCGCGCCCATCAGCATGAGGGTGGCGGTGCCGGCATTCCAACACTCGCCGATGTTGGGACAGTGAGCCTCTTCGCACACCGTTGCGAGACGATGCTCACGGACCAGCGCACGCACCGCCTGGAAGGCCGCACCGGCGGGAGCTCTCGAACGCAGCCACGCTGGCAGGCGCGAGGCAGCGGGCCGCCGGGCCGCCGGCGCCTCGGCGGGCGCGCCCGATCCGCGCCGAGCCTTGATGCCATCGCGGACCGCCGTAAACCCTTGAGGCGTAACGTATTTCTCGCCGCTGCGCGGCCGCGTCGGCTCGCTTACGAGGGGGATGCCACGAAGCTCTGACATGCGCTCATTGTAGCGCAGACACCCGTGCCGACAGGCTCGCCAGGCGCTCTGCCGTGCCGACATCGCACCATTGCCCGCGATGCACCTCTGCGCGCACCCGACCTGCCGCGATGGCGCGATTCAGCAGCGGCAGCAGCGGGAAGCGACCCTCGGCGCAGCCGGCAAAGAACTCGCAACTGTAAACCCCGACACCACTGTAGGTGAGACGCCCGGTCTCGCGATTGACGACACGATCGCCCTCGAGTCCGAAGTCACCACGCGGGTGGTGCGGCGGGTTGGGAATCAGCACGAGGTGCGCGTGTGCGCCGGCTTCGAGCGCGAGCCGGCCGAAGTCGATGTCGGTCCAGATGTCGGCGTTCACCACCAGGAACGGATCGGGACCGAGCAGTGGCAGCGCGCGGAAGATCCCGCCGCCAGTCTCGAGCGGCACCGGTCCCTCATCGCTCCAGCTGATGCTCACGCCGAAGTCGCTCCCATCGCCGAGCGCGCCGCGCAGTTGCGCGCCGAGCCAGGACAGATTGATGACGACCTCGCGAATCCCGGCGCGCGCAAGCGCGAGCAGATGCCACGCGATGAGCGCGCGTCCGCCCACCTGCACGAGCGGCTTCGGCAGCGAGTCGGTGAGCGGCCGCATGCGCTCCCCGCGCCCGGCGGCGAGCAGCATGGCCTTCACGAACGTGCCCCGGCGCGCGCGTGCTCGGCGGCTATGCGCGCATTGGCGCGCGGCAGCTGCGCGGTCACGCGCTCCTCGAGAAATCGCGCCAGGGCGGAAAGCTCGCCATAGCGCGCACCCGCCTCGCGAACGTAGTCGAGGGTGCGCGGCAAGTCGGACAGGTAGCCGGCCTTGCCGTCGCGGTACCAGAGGCGGCAGAAAATGCCGAGCACCTTGATGTGCCGCTGCACGCCGATCAGGTCGAACCAGCGCAGGAATTCAGCCCTGCTCCCCCCGGCCGGCCCGCCGCGCTCGAGCAGCCGCGCGCGAAATCCCTCCACCCAGGCCTCGACTCGCGCTCGCGGCCAGGCGATGTAGCAATCCTTCAGCAGCGACACCAAATCGTAGCCGACCGGCCCACAGAGCGCGTCCTGAAAGTCGATGATGCCGGGGTTGCGTTCGCTGACCACCATGAGGTTGCGCGCGTGATAGTCGCGGTGCACGAACACCCGCGGCTGGGCCAGAGCCTCGACGATCAGGAACTCGAAGCTCGAAGCGAGCAGCTCCGTCTCGGCAGCGGAGAGCGTGAGCGACAGGTGCCGGCCGAGGAACCACTCGGGCATCAGCGCCATCTCGCGCGCGAGCTCACTGCGCCCGTACGGCGGCAGCTGCGCGCACGCCGGGCCGCCGCGCAGTTGGATGTTCGCGAGCGCCGCGAGCGCATCGGCATACAGCAGCTCGCTGTCACCGCCACGCTCGAGTCGCTGCAGGTACGGGGTGGTCCCCAGATCCTCCAGCAGCAGGAGCCCGCGCCCGGCATCCGCCTCGTGCACGTGCGGCACGTGAGCACCGAGTTCCTCCAGCAGGCGCGACACTTTCAGGTACGGTCGCACGTCCTCTTTTTCCGGAGGCGCGTCCATGACGATGTAGCTGGTGGCGCCCGCGAAGACGCGGAAATAACGCCGGAAGCTTGCATCGCTCGAGGCCACCTCGAGGCGAAGGCGCGGCAGGTGAAGCTCGCGCGACAGCCAATCATGGATCAGCGCCAGTCGCGCGTCGGTGTTAGGCATCAGGGAGTGAGGATTTTTCCGGCCCGCGTGGCTGCGGCGCACCATTATAATGCCGCCCTTCATGCTGCGTTCGAGGCCATTCTGGATCGCCATCGCTTCGTTCGGCAGCATCATGCCCGCGGCCCGGGCGCAGGAACCGCCCTGTCCGTCACAGAACGCACAGGCCGCGAGCCCGGCACCCTCCACGACTGGCAGCACGGCCGCGGCGCCCGGATCCACGGCGGCAGCCGGTGCGGCGACCACCCCGGCAGATGCCGGCGCCGCGCCAACAGGCGCAGGTGTGGGTCAGGTCAACATCGCGAGCGATGAGGCGACACTCGGCGTCGATGGCAATGCCACCGTCAAGGGAAACGTCGAGGCGCGCCAGGGCGATCGCCAGATCCGCGCCGACCAGCTCGAGTACGACTCGAAGACCGGCTCGATGCGCAGCGACGGTCACATCGACTACCAGGACCCTCTGGTGCACGTCGCCGGTGCCGCCGGCAGCTATTCCGCGGCCGCCGGGGCCGAGTTCCGCGATGCGCAGTTCGACCTGCGCCAGCGCGCGGGGCGCGGCGCCGCGCGGGACATGGCGCTCACTCCCGAGGGCCAGATCCGGCTGCAGGGAGTCACCTTCACCACCTGCCCGCTGCGCGATGAGAGCTGGCACATCAAGGCCAACAGCATCGTGCTCGACACCCACGACAAAATCGGCACCGGTCGCGATGCGCGGGTCGATTTCATGGGCGTGCCGCTCATGTACCTGCCGTGGCTGAGCTTTCCGCTCTCCAACGAGCGCAAGAGCGGCTTCCTGTTCCCGAGCATCGGCAGCACCTCGACCAACGGCGCACAGCTGTCGGTCCCGTACTACTGGAACATCGCCCCGAACGCCGACTTCACCTTCCAGCCGATCCTCTACAGCAAGGCCGGCATAGACCTCGGCGGCGACTTCCGGCAGATGACCGAGAACCAGCGCGGTGAGCTCGAGTGGAATTACCTGCCCGACGACAAGGCCTACGGCGCGAGCCGCAGCCGGGTGCAACTGACCGAGCTCGCCGACCTTCCCTGGGACTGGCGGCTGAACGTCAACGCGGGGAGCGTGAGTGACCGGCAGTACTTCGAGGATTTCTCCAACGGCCCCGAAGGGGCCAGCACGGCGTTCCTCGAGCGCCGCGCCACGTTCTCCTATCGCAGCGAGCACTGGAGCATCGATGCCGAGGCGCAGCAATACCAGACGATTGACTACACCCTCGCCGAGCCCGACCGGCCGTACGCGCGCGCGCCACACCTCGCGGCGGATGCCGACTATGCGCTCGGTCCGAACGGAATGCTGCGCTACGGCTTCTATTCGGAGCTCGTCAACTTCCAACACGTCGAGGCGCCCGAGGCCGTGACGACCGGCTGGCGCGCGGACCTGATGCCGCTGGTGTCGCTGGACCTCACCGGCGCCGGGTATTTTCTGCGCCCGGCGCTCGCCTGGCGCGGGACGCAGTACGAGCTCGACACCCTCGGGCCCGGGCAGGAGAAGCGCTCGCCCTCGCGCACACTCCCGATCGCCAGTGTCGATACGGGACTGTTGTTCGAGCGATCGGCCGGGTCGCACGATCAACGGCGGCTCACCCTCGAGCCGCGCGTCATGTACCTGGACGTGCCCTATCGCTCCCAGGACCAGCTGCCGGTATTCGACACCGCGATCCCCGATCTCAACCCCGTGCAGCTCTTTCGCACCAACCGTTACGTCGGCGCCGACCGGGTGAGCGATGCCAACCAGATGAGCGTCGGCCTCACGAGCCGCCTGCTCGATGCCCAGAGCGGCCGGCAGTTCATCGCCGGAACTTTCGGCCAGACCTACTACTTCGACATCCCTCGCGTGACACTTCCCGGGGAGACACCTATCACCGCCAGTCGCTCGGATTTCGTGGCGCAGGTCTCGATTGCCGCGTTCGAGGACTGGAGCGCCGACGCGGGTGTCCAGTGGGACCCGCAGCATCAGCGCAGCGAACGCACCACGGTGAACGTGCAGTACAAGCCCGCTCCCAACGCGCTCATCAACCTCGCCTACCGGTATGAGCGCTTCACGACCACCACCGAGCTCATCCCTGAAACCGTCAATGGCAGCCAGCAGCTCGTCCCGACGCCCGTGCAACAGGGGTATGACCAGCTCGAGTTCTCGGCCGCCTGGCCCATAAAGCGCAGCTGGGAGGTGTTCGCCCGGGAGGTCTATGCCCTGCGCGATCCCCAGCAGCCACATGGCCAAGAACTGGAGCGTTTCATCGGCTTCGAGTACCTTGCGTGCTGCTGGCGCGTCCGGCTCGGGGCGCGGCGCTACGTCAATAGCCACGATCCGAACGCGGGCCAGAAAACCGGAGTCTGGCTGCAGCTGGAACTCGCGGGATTGGCCGGTGTCGGATCGGCGTCGGATACCTTCCTCAGAGAGGAGATCCGCGGCTACACGCCGGCGACTGCACCGACTGTCAGGGCCCAGGGCCCCCTGAAGGGCATCTGGTGAGGGAAGTAGACTCCATGCGGCAGATTGCGATTTGTTCGGTCCCGACGATGGTGCTGGGGCTTGCCGCCCTTGCCGCGCACGGGAGCGCCCAGGCGCAGACCCGTGAGCTCGCCACCCAGGGGGAGCTGCTCGACCGGGTGGTGGCGATCGTCAACGACGGCGTCGTGCTCAACAGCGACCTCGACGTGCAGATGGATGTCGTCAGCGAGCGGCTGCGGCAGCAGAAGCTCGAGCTGCCGCCGCAGAACGTGCTGCGCCAGCAGGTGCTCGAGCGCCTCGTGCTGCAGGAGATCCAGCTGCAGCGCGCCAATCACGCCGGCGTCAAGGTGTCCGACGAAATGGTGAACACCGCGCTGCAGGATGTGGCGAAGCGCAATGGCATGACCCTCACGCAGCTGCCCGAGGCGCTCGCGCGGCAGGGGCTCGACTATGCCGAGTATCGCGATGAGATCCGCAAGGAAATGATGCTGCAGATGCTGCGCCAGCGCGACGTGCTGCAGCACATCAGCGTCACGCCGCGCGAGATCGACCAGTTCCTCGAGCGGCAGGCGAAGGCGCCCTCGGAGCGCAACGAGTACAACGTCTCGCATATCCTCATCGCGGTGGGCCAGGAGGCGAGCCCGGGACAGCAGGAGGCGGCAGCCAAGCGTGCGCAGGAAGTCTATGAACGCGCGAAGACCGGCGAGGACTTTGCCAAGCTCGCGGTGGCTTACTCAAACAGCCAGACGGCCCTCGAGGGCGGTGCGCTCGGCTGGCGCAAGGGAGGCGAGCTGCCAACCTTCCTCTCGGACATCATTGCCCGGCTCAAACCCGGCGAAGTCAGTGAGCCGCTGCGCACCCCGACCGGCTATCACATCATTCGCCTCAACGAGATCCGCGGCGGGACCGAGAGTGCCGTCGAGGACCAGGTACACGTGCGGCACATTCTCATGAAGACCAATGAGCTCGCGGATGATGCCACCGTGCGCGGCAAGCTCGCGGCGCTGCGCGAGCGAATTCTGAAGGGCGAGGACTTCGGGGCGATTGCGCAGGTCACCTCCCAGGATCCGGGGTCGGCGGCCGAGGGCGGCGATCTCGGCTGGAGCGGCCCCGGGACCTTTGCGCCGGAGTTCGAGCAGGCCATCGCGGCGCTGAAGGACAACGAGATCAGCGAGCCTTTCCGTACCCAGTACGGCTGGCACATCGCGCAGATGCTCGGCCATCGCCGCTTCGACAACAGCGACGAGCTCAAGCGCCGCCAGGCCATGGAAGCCATCCGCGCCAGCAAGGCCGATGAGGAGACCGAGTTGTGGCTGCGGCGTATGCGGGACGAAGCGTACGTGGAATACAAGTCATAGCGATGCAGCGGAGCGCAACACGGGCGCTTCCGTGAACGCCGACGCCACCGAAGTGATTCCCCGCATTGCCCTGACCAGTGGTGAGCCGGCAGGGATAGGCCCGGAGCTTTGCCTTGCGCTCGCGGCGAAGCAGCTGCCCTGTGAGCTCGTGTGTCTTGGCGATCGGGCGCTCCTCGAGGAGCGTGCGCGTGCATTGGGGCTCACGGTGCGCCTGCGCCCCTACGCACGCGCGGGAGGCTCGGCACGCGCTGCAACCGGCGCGCCCGGCGAGCTTAGCGTCGCGGATCTGCCGCTCGCCGCGGCGAGCGTCCCGGGCCGGCCCGATCCGGCCAATGCGCGGTACGTATTGGCGCTCCTCGATCGGGCCATCGAGGGCGCGCTCTCCGGCGAGTTCGACGCCCTGGTCACGGCGCCCGTGCACAAGGGTGTCATCAACGATGCCGGCATCGCCTTCACCGGCCACACCGAATATCTCCAGGAGCGTACTCACGCCGCACGCGCGGTGATGATGCTCACCGCGGGGACGCTGCGCGTGGCGCTCGCGACGACCCACCTGCCGCTGCGCGCGGTGAGCGAGTCCATCAGCGGCGACCTGCTGTTCGAGGTGGCGGAGATCCTCGCGTGCGAGCTCAGCGCGCGCTTCGCGGTGCCGGAGCCGCGCATCGCGGTCTGCGGACTGAACCCGCACGCCGGCGAAGGCGGTCACCTTGGCGATGAGGAAGTGCGGATCATCGGCCCCGCGGTGACGCGCATGCGCGCCGCGGGTATCCGTGCCGAGGGGCCCCTGCCAGCCGACACCGTGTTCGTGCCGCAGGTGCTGGCACGCTTCGATGCGGTGCTCGCCATGTACCACGACCAGGGGCTGCCGGTGATCAAGCATGCCGGCTTCGAGCGTGCCGTGAACGTGACGCTCGGCCTGCCGCTCATCCGTACCTCGGCCGATCACGGCACGGCCTTCGACCTCGCCGGCACCGGACGCGCGGACGCCTCGAGCCTCATGGCGGCGGTGCAGCTCGCCAGCACGCTCGCGGCGCAGCGGTGATGCCGGCGGCGGCCCTACCTGCGGTACCACCACGCCGCAAACGCTTCGGCCAGCACTTTCTGCACGACCCGCGTGTGGTGGAGCGCATCGTGCAGGCGCTCGACGCTCATCCGGGCGATCATCTGGTCGAGATCGGGCCCGGGCGCGGCGCGCTCACGGGGCGGCTGCTCGCGATTCCGGACTGTACGCTCGATGCCATCGAGATCGATCGCGACCTCGCAGCGCGGTTGCGCGTGTCGTTTGCCGGCTCGCCGCGTCACGCGCTGCACCAAGGCGATGCGCTCGGTTTCGACTTCGGCGCGCTCGCCGGCGAGCGCGGCGGGCGGCTGCGCATCGTCGGCAATCTCCCCTATAACATCTCCACGCCACTGCTGTTCCACCTGCTCCAACACGCGGATGCGATCATCGACCTGACCCTGATGCTGCAGCGGGAGGTGGCGGCACGGCTGGCGGCCGCACCCGGCGACGGCAACTACGGGCGCCTCACCGTGATGCTCGCCCCGCGGGTGCAGGTGCAGCGGCTTTTCGATGTCGGGCCGGGGGCGTTTCAGCCGCCGCCCCGTGTGTGGTCGGCGGTGGTGCGCCTTACCCTGCGGACGCAGCCGCTTTTCCCGCTGAGCCCAAACTATGGGGCGGTGGTAGCGGCCGCCTTCGCGCAGCGCCGCAAGACGCTCCGCAACGCATTAAGTCAGATGCTCTCGTCCGGGCAGATCCGCGCCTGTGAGATCGATCCGGGGGCGCGGGCCGGGACGCTCGCTCCTCGGGCTTTCAACGCCCTGGCCGAAGTCCTCGACCGCAGCGCTCTCGACCGGGCGAGCGGCTGACGTTAGTCTTCCACCAACGAACGTGCCGCATGGGGGTGTGCGATGGTGGTTTACCGTCGTGTGCTGCTGGTCGTCGACCTGACGGACGACAGCCTCGCGATCGGCCGCAAAGCGCAGGCGCTCGCCGCCGCCCTCGGCGCCGAGGTCGAGCTGCTGCACGTCGTGGAGTTCGTGCCGGTCGAGCCGATGGGCGAGACCCTCATGCCCGCGGTGCAGATCGAGGAGGAACTGCTGCAACGCGCCGAGCAGCGCCTCGCTGCGCTCGCTGCGGAGCTCGGTCTCGCCGATGCGGTCTGCTGCGTGGAAAGTGGCAACGTCAAGGCGGAGATCGTGCGCGTTGCGCGCGAGCGCCATGCGGATCTCATCGTGCTCGGCAGCCGCGAGCGGCATGGCCTGTCGATACTCGTGAACCTCACCGAGGACACGGTGCTGCACGCGGCGCCGTGCGACGTCCTCGCGATGCGCCCGGCCGTGAGTCCAGGCCGCATCCGGTAGAATCCGTCCATGCCCCCCGCCGAGCACCACATCCGGGTCGATGTCGAGACGAGCTACCTCGATGAGCAGTCCGATCCGCACCAGAGCCGCTATGTATTCGCCTACACCATTACCATCCGCAACGAGGGACTGGTGGCGGCGCGGCTCCTCGCGCGCCACTGGGTGATCACCGACGCCAACGGCAAGGTCGAGGAAGTGCGCGGTGACGGCGTGGTCGGCGAGCAGCCGTACCTCAAGCCCGGCCAGGGCTTTCGCTACTCGAGCGGCGCGGTCATCGAGACGCCGGTGGGTTCGATGCAGGGCAGCTACCAGATGCTCGCCGACGACGGCGCGCAGTTCGATGCACCGATCGAGCCGTTCCGCCTGGCAATGCCCGGCATTCTGCAGTGACCCGCTATGCCATCGGCGATCTGCAGGGTTGTGATCAGGAGCTGCGCGCCCTCCTCGCACGGCTGAAGTTCTCCGCCGACCGTGACCGCCTCTGGTTCGTCGGCGATCTCGTCAACCGCGGGCCGGGGTCGCTCGCGACGCTGCGCAAGGTGCGTGCACTCGGGGATAACGCCATCGTCGTGCTCGGCAATCACGATCTGCACCTGCTCGCGGTGGCCTGCGGCGCGCAGCGGCGCCGCCGCTCCGATACGCTCGATGAGGTGCTTGCGGCGCGCGATCGCGACGCGCTCATCGAGTGGCTGCTGATGCGGCCGCTCGCGCATGCCGAAGGGCGCGACCTGATGGTGCATGCAGGTGTGGTGCCGCAGTGGACCGGCGCACGCACCCTGGCGCTTGCAGAGGAGGTCAGCCGCGCGTTGCGCCGCGACCCGCGCGCGCTGTTCGAGCACATGTACGGCGATGAGCCCGATCGCTGGGAGGAGCGGCTCGCCGGATACGAGCGGCTGCGCTTCATCATCAACGTGCTCACGCGGCTGCGGCTGTGCAGCGCCGACGGCCGCGTCGACATCAGCCTCAAGGGCCCGCCGCCGCCGCCGCCCTCACCGCTGCGGCCCTGGTTCGAGCACCCGCAGCGAGCGAGCCGCGATATGCGCGTCATTTTTGGTCACTGGTCGGCGCTCGGCTTCATCGAACGCCCGGACGTCCTCGGTCTGGACACCGGCTGTGTCTGGGGCGGCAGTCTCACCGCGGTCGACCTCGATAGCGATCGCCCGCCCGTCAGCGTCGAGTGCGCGCAATACCAGCAGATCGGCGAGGGGTGAGCGCCGCGCAGCGAGCGCTCACCGCCTATGTGGCGGGTGCGGGGGCCGGGCCCCAGGCCACGGCAATTTCCGCAGTCTTCGCGGTGTAGATACCGGGAGCGAGCTCGAGTTCGACGGGCTTGCCTGTGCCCGGAACGATCGGCAGCACCATGCGTTCCGCCCCGCGCACGTCGAGCTCGCCGACGGCGCCGGGTGTAACGCGCAGTGCCACGCGCACCGGCCACCCCTCCGCCGGCGCCCGCAGCGTGATGCTGCCGGTCCCGCTCGCCGCGGTGAGGTCGAGGACCAGCGTGTTGCGCTTCCAGTACTGCGCGAGCACGGCGGCCGCGTCACTGCCGCCAACGTCCAGGTAGTGGACCGCGTGGGGCGCGGGCGGGGGCGGTTTGTGCCAGGGCCAATGCGAGCACCCGGCCGTGGCCAGTATGAGCACGAAGACCGCTGACCGCAGCAGGACGCCATAAGCCTTTCCGGATCGCATTCCATCGACTCCTCGTACCGCCTGCGCAGCGCGTAACATACGAAGGCACGGAGGCCACATGCAATCCCTGCAGGCATTCAACTTGCATCAATGGATCGATGCCAACCGCGCGCAGCTGCGCCCGCCGGTCGGCAACAAGCGCGTGTTCCGCGACGGCGACTTCATCATCATGGTGGTGGGCGGCCCGAACGCGCGCAAGGACTACCACGTCGACCCGGGCGAGGAGTTCTTCTATCAGCTCGAGGGCGAGATGATGCTCAGGACCATGCAGGACGGCCGCGGCGTGGATGTGCCGATCCGCACCGGCGAGGTGCTGCTGCTGCCCCCGAAGGTGCCCCACTCGCCGCAGCGCCCGGCCAACACCGTGGGCCTCGTCATCGAGCGGGCGCGCCGGGCCGGTGAGCTCGATGGCTTCCAGTGGTACTGCGAGCGCTGCGGGCAGCTGCTGTACGAGGAGTTCTTCGAGCTCACCGACATCGAGAAGCAGTTCCCGCCTGTGTTCGAGCGCTTTTTCGCCAACAGGGCGAAGCGCACCTGCGTCCACTGCCACGCGGTCCTGGAGCGCTCCTGAGGTGCAGGCGCGCGTGGTGATCGATGGCCGCGAGCTCGCCGTCGACCTCTCGCGCCCCGTGGATCTTGCGCTCGAGCTGGATTTCGCAGGGGCACAGCCGCGTCACTTCGGCGCGCCGCGCGCGAGCTCGCGTCCGTACGAGGCGCCAGGCCTCGGCTTCCGCGGCTCGGTCGAGCGGGGCTCGAGCTGCAACTGCGAGGTGATCACTCTCATCCCCCACTGCAACGGCACACACACCGAATGTGCCGGACACCTGACGCGCGAGCGTCTGGACGCCTGGCGCGTGGCGCCTGCGGGGCTCATACCGGCAGTGCTGCTGTCGGTCGGGCCGGAACCGCCCGGTGCCGAGGGAACTGAGCCAGCGCCGCAGCCCAACGACCGGCTGATCACCCGCCGCGCGATCGAGCACGCCTGGCCGGCCGACTTGCCATTCGTGCCGCGCGCGGTGGTGATCCGTACGCTGCCCAACAGCGCCGAGAAGCGTGCGCGCGACTACACCGGGCAGACCCCGCCCTACCTGTCGCAGGAGGCGGCGGCGCTCTTCGTCAGCCGCGGCGTGCTGCACCTGGTGGTCGACGTGCCCTCGATCGACCGCGCGCACGATGAGGGACGGCTCACGGCGCATCGGCTGTTCTTCGGCCTGCCGCGCGGCGCGGTCCAGCTGGCTGCGGCCAGCCGCCCCGCCGCCACCGTCACCGAGCTCGCCTTCATTCCCGATGCGATCCCCGATGGTGCCTACCTGCTCGGGTTGCAGGTGCCGGCGCTCACCGGCGATGCGGTACCGAGCCGACCGCTGCTGTACGCGGTGACGGAGCCCGCCGCGTGAGCAGCGAGCACACCCTCGCGGCTGCACGGGAGCGCGACGCACGCGATCCGCTCGCCGGGTTTCGTGCCCGCTTCGCACTGCCTGCCGATGCCCGCGGCGAGCCGCTCGTTTATCTCTGCGGCCATTCGCTCGGCCTCCTGCCGATAGCGGCCCGCGAGCTGGTCAACGAGGAGCTCGAAGAGTGGGCACGACTTGCGGTGCAGGCGCACGAGCACGGTCGCCGCCCGTGGGTGCCCTATCACGAGAACCTCACCGCCGGACTCGCGGTACTGAGCGGTGCGCGACCCGATGAGGTGGTCGCCATGAACTCGCTCACGGTGAATCTGCACCTGATGCTGGCGAGCTTCTATCGCCCGCAGGGCACGCGCACCCGCATCCTCATCGAGGCTGGCGCATTCTCCTCCGACCGCCACGCGGTCACCTCGCAGATCGCCTGGCGGGGTCTCGATCCGCAGGACGCACTGCTCGAGCTGCCACCGCAGGCCGGTGAAGTCACCGTGCCCGAGGAAGCCATCGAAGCGAGCCTCGCGCGCCACGGTGAGGAGATCGCGCTCGTGCTTTGGCCGGGAGTGCAGTTCCGCACCGGCCAGGCCTTCGACATCGCGCGCATCGCGCGGGCCGCGCACGCGGCGGGCTGTATCGCCGGATTCGACCTCGCACACTCGATCGGCAACACTCCGCTCTCGCTGCACGCCGCGGACGCGGACTTCGCCGTCTGGTGCAGCTACAAGTACCTCAACGGCGGTCCAGGCGCGATCGGTGGCTGTTTCGTGCATCAGCGTCACAGCGAGGCCCAGCCGCGCACGAGTCATGGCGGCACGCTGCCGGGAACGCGTCTTGCCGGTTGGTGGGGCCACGAGCAGCCGACGCGGTTTCTGATGGAGCCGCAGTTCCGCGCCGCATCCGGGGCCGCCGCCTGGCAGATCAGTAACCCGCCGATCCTGGCGGCGGCCCCGCTGATCGCCTCGCTGTCGATATTCCTGCAGGCCGGCTCGGAGGCACTGCGGGCGAAGTCCGTCGCACTGACTGGTTTTCTTGAGGAGCTGCTGCGACCCCTTGCGCCAGGGGTACAGATCCTGACACCGCGCGAGCCCGAACGGCGCGGCGGTCAGCTCTCGCTGCGCCTGGCGGCCGGCGAGCACCGCGGCAAGCAGGTATTCGATGCGCTCGGCGCCCGCGGCATCGTTTGCGATTGGCGTTCGCCCGACATCATCCGCGTGGCGCCGGTGCCGCTCTACAACCGCTTCGAGGACGTCTGGCGCTTCGCATGTGCGCTGCGCGACACGCTGCAGGCAGCCTCATGAATGTGCCGCCAGGCGCGCGCATCAACATCGTGGGCGCCGGACTCGCGGGAGCGCTGCTCGCGCTGCTGCTCGCGCGGCGGGGCATCGCGGTCGCGCTCTTCGAGCGGCGCCCGGACCCAAGGCAGGTGTGGCCCGAGCGTGGCCGCTCCATCAATCTCGCGCTCGCCGCGCGCGGCCTGCGCGCGCTCGAGCGCGCTGCCGTGCTCGAGAGCGTCAAACCCCTGCTGATCCCGATGCGCGGGCGCATGGTGCACGAGCGCGGCGGTACGACGGCACTCCAGCCCTACGGCCAGCGCGAGCACGAGGTCATATATTCGGTAGGCCGCGGGGATCTCAACCGGGTGCTGATCGAGGCGGCTGCGCGACACGCGAACGTGAGTGTGCATTTCAACCAGCAGTGTCTGGGTGTGGATGCGCGCGCGCAGCTCGTCAGCTTCCGCGATGCGGTCACCGGCCGTGAATACCAGGTACCGCTGGCGCCCACGATCGCCGCGGATGGAGCGGGCTCCGCGGTGCGCGTGAGTCTCGCCACGGCAGGGCTGCTCGAGGTGCGCGAGGAGTGGCTCGACCACGACTACAAGGAGCTCACCATCCCGGCGGACGCAGCCGGTGTGCTCGAGCGTCACGCGCTGCACATCTGGCCGCGCGGCGGCTTCATGCTGATTGCGCTGCCGAACACGGACGGCAGCTTCACCGCGACGTTGTTCCTCGCCCGCAGCGGGGCACAGAGCTTCGCGGCGCTCGCCACCGCGGAGGCGGTGCAGGGGTTCTTCGCGCGGGAGTTTGCCGATGCATTGCGGCTGCTTCCTGATCTCCCGGCGCAGTTCAGCGCCCATCCACAGGGCCAGCTCGGTACGGTGCACGCAGCGCCCTGGCACCTCGGGGGCGAGGTGCTGCTGCTCGGCGATGCCGCTCACGCGATAGTCCCCTTCCACGGCCAGGGGATGAATGCGGCCTTCGAGGACTGCACGGAGCTCGATGCGCTCTCCGCCGCGCCCGAGCGCTGGCCCGGCGTGTTCGCACGCTTCGAGCGATCGCGCCGTCAAAACACCGCGGCCATCGCGCAGATGGCGCTGGAGAACTACCTGGAGATGCGCGATGCGGTCCTCGATGCCGGCTTCGTGCGCCGCAAGGCGCTCGCGATGGCGCTCGAGCGGCGTTTCCCGGACCGTTTCATTCCGCGCTATTCGATGGTCATGTTCCACCCGGAGATTCCCTACGCCGAGGCCCAGCGGCGCGGCGCCGTACAGGAGCAGCTGCTGCACGAGCTCGATGCGGTGGGTGGCGGGCCCGGCGCGGCGGACTCGGCGCTCGCGGAGCGGCTGATCGGTGCACGGCTCCCTGCACTCGGGTCGGGAACCGAAGGTGGCTGCTGATATCCAGGTCCAGCGCCTGCGAGCGTTCGATGAGCGCGTGATCGAGGAGCTCGCCACAGTGCTGATCGATTGCGTCGAGGGCGGAGCCTCGGTGAGCTTCATGCTGCCGCTGTCGCGGCAGAAGGCCGGCGCCTACTGGCGTGACGTCGCGGCGAGCGCCGTGCGCGGCGAGCGAGCGGTACTCGCCGCGGTCGAGCCGGCGGGCAGCATCCTCGGCACCGTGCAGGTGATCCTCGATCTGCCGGAGAATCAGCCGCATCGCGGCGAGCTGGCAAAAATGCTGGTGCATCGGCGCGCGCGCGGGAGAGGCGTGGGCGCCGCCCTGCTGAGGGGCGCCGAGGAGTGCGCGCTCGAGGAGGGACGGAATCTCCTGGTGCTCGACACCGCAAGCGACGCGGCGGCGCGTCTGTACGAGCGCCACAGCTGGCAGCGCGTCGGTCTCGTCCCCGGCTATGCGCTGTATCCGGACGGACGGCCCTGCGCGACCACGTTCTACTTCAAGACACTGAAATGATCGCGACCGCGTCGCGCGTCAATGCTGTCGCGGCACCTCTGGAGCGTTGCGGCGCTCGAGAGTCACGAAGGTGAGCGGGTAAGCGTGCTCATCGTCCGCTGGCTGACTGCTGTACTCGACATCCGCCCACTGCGTCGGGTCGAATTCCGGGAAGGTGATATCTCCCGGCACATCGGCGTGCACGTGCGTCAGGTAGATCCGGCGTGCGAAGGGCAGCACCAGGCGATAGATCTCTGCTCCGCCGATCGCCACCAGCTCATCGCTCGAGCCCGCCTGAGTGAGCGCCTCTTCCACCGAATGGACCACGATCACGCCGTGCGCGAACCAGCTGCGGTCGCGGGTCAGCACGAGATTGGTACGCCCCGCCAACGGCTGACCGATGGATTCGAAGGTCTTGCGGCCCATCAGGATGGGCTTGCCTAACGTGAAAGCCCGAAAGCGCTTCAGATCCTCGGGCAGGCGCCACGGCAGAGAGTTGTCGCGGCCGATGACGCCGTTCTGGGCCATGGCGACGATCAGCGAGATCAACGGCGGCCCGGCGCTCATGGCGGCGGATTATTGCAGCGGTCCGCGCCGCAAAGTCAAATGTCGCCATCCGGCGGCGCCATGTCAGATCTCCACGGCGGTATTGAGGATGACGACGTCCCGGAAGGGCATGCGGAAGAACTCCGCGGCCTGGGTACTGTACTGCTGCATGCGCGCAAACAGCCGTCGCTGCAGCCCCCGCAGCCCGGTGAGCGGACGCGCACGCACCACGTGGCGGCCGACGAAGAACGAGCTGTCCTCGGTGAACACCCGCAGGCCGCGCGCCCGGCAGGCCTTGAGGGCTTCCGCCACGTCGGGAGTCTCCATGAAGCCAAAGCGCGCGGTGACGTAGAACACCCCGGGCAGCACCTCCTCAATCTGCAGCCGCCGCACCGGATCCTGACGCGGCGTGTCGGCTATCTCGACGTTGAGGATGATGACGCGCTGGTGCACGACTCCGTTGTGCTCGATGTTGCGGATGAGCGCTGAGGGGACGAGCTGCGGATTGCTGGCGAGAAACACCCCGGTGCCCGGCACACGATGCACGCCCGCGACCAGCTTCGGCAGCTCGCTGCGCGGCACGGCGAGCTTCGCCAGCGCCGCGCGCAGCTCCAGCCGCCCGCCGCGCCAGGTGGCGAAGATCAGGCAGAGGATCGCGCCGAGCGTGAGTGGTATCCAGCCGCCGGTCGGTACCTTGGTCATGTTGCCCGCGACGTAGGCGAGGTCGGTCACCAGCAGCAACCCGAATATCCCACCGACCTGCCACTTCGGCCAGTTCCACTGCGTCGCGGCGACGAAGCCGCCGAGGATGGTGGTGACGACCATCGTGCCGACGACCGCTGCACCGTAGGCCCCCGAGAGCGCATCGGAGGAGCCGAAGCCGATGACGAAACCGCACACGGCGATGAATACCAGCCAGTTGACCATCGGCACATAGATCTGTCCGTGCTCGAGCGCAGAGGTCTGCAGCACGCGCAGGCGCGGCAGCAGGTCGAGGTGCACGGCCTGGCGAGCCATGGAGAAGGCCCCGGAGATGACGGCCTGCGAGGCAATGACGGTAGCGGCGGTCGCGAGCAAAACGAGCCACGGCAACACGGCGGGCGGCACCAGTTGATAGAGCGGATGCTCGACGGGCTTACCGATCTCGAGCAGCAGCGCTCCCTGGCCGAAATAGTCGATGATCAGCGCGGGCGCGACCAGCGAGTACCAGGAGACGCGCACCGGCGCACGCCCGAAATGGCCCATATCGGCGTACAGCGCTTCGGCGCCGGTGAGCGCGAGGAACACCGCGCCGATCACCGCCAGCGCGACCTGCGGCCGGTGCGCCAGCAGCGCGACGCCCTCGAGCGGGTTGAGGGCCACCAGCACCTGTGGATGGCGCAGGATGGGAAATATTCCGATCGCGGCGATCACCACGAACCACACCACCATGATCGGGCCGAAGAGACTGCCCACGCGCGCGGTGCCGTGCCGCTGGTAGGCGAACAGCACCGCGAGCACGATGAGGGTGATCGGCACCACCGCCTGCTTCAAGTCGGGACTGAGGAGCTCGAGTCCCTCCACCGCGCTCAGCACCGAGATCGCCGGCGTGATGAGAGCGTCGCAGAAGAAGAAGGCGGTGCCGGCGATCGCAAGTCCGACGGCCACCCTCGCCCAGGTACTGCCGTGGATCAGGCGCCGCTGCGCCAGCGCAAACAGCGCGAGGATCCCGCCCTCCCCGTCGTTGTCGGCACGCATGATGATGGTGACGTACTTGAGCGTTACCGAGATGGCGAGCGCCCAGAAGATCAGCGATAACACCCCGAGTACTACCTCGGCGTTGAAGGTGCCGGCCTCGCCCACCGCCTGCTGCAGGGCGTACAGCGGGCTCGTGCCGATGTCACCGTAGACGATGCCGATCGCGCCGACGATGGACGGCAGGCTGAGACGGCGCGAGTTGTGCATGTTGTCCGCCGGGTGCCGAAACGGTCAGCGCCGCGGCATGCGCCGCCGCGCCGCGGCCCGACGCGGCGGCGACAGCATGCTGCCACGGCAGCGCGCGCTGCTGCAGCGGCAGGCAAAGATCGCATCGATGTCCGGCGGGTCATCGGGCTCGCGCGTGATCTGATAGTCGTAGGTGAGCTCCTCGCCCGGCTCGATGGTGCGCAAGGCGTCGATGAACACGCGGCGGTTCTCGATCACCGACTCGCAGTTCGGTTCACAGGCATGATTGACGAAGCGCGCCTCGTTGCCATCGACCCCGGCGTCGATCACCGTGCGCGAGTCCACGATGAAAAGGAACGTGTGGGCGTCGCCGACGTCCTTGTCCTCGTAACGACGGTCGGCTTGCGCGTGCGAGATGCGCTCACCCAGGTACTCGATGATGCGCGTGCCTTTGCGGATACGGCGTGCGGCGAACACGCCGAGTCCATGCAGCGGCGATGCGCGCACCTCGAGCAGCGGCTTGTCGCGGTCGTGGCTCATACCGCTACCGGCGCGCGGATCGGCGCGTGATGCTGGTAGTTCGCGAACTCGAAGTCCTCGTAGCGGTACTCGAACATGCTCGGCGGACGCCGGTGGATCACCAGGCTTGGTGCGGGGAGCGGCGTGCGCGCGAGCTGCAGGTCCGCCTGCTCGAGATGGTTGAGGTACAGGTGACAGTCGCCACCGGTCCAGACGAACTCGCCGGGGGTGAGGTCGCACTGCTGCGCGAACAGGTGCGTGAGCAGCGCATAGCTCGCGATGTTGAACGGTACGCCGAGAAAGATGTCGGCGCTGCGCTGGTACATCTGGCAGGACAGGCGCCCGGCGGCGACGTAAAGCTGGAAGAACGCGTGGCACGGCATGAGCCGCATGCGCTCGAGCTCGCCTACGTTCCAGGCGCTCACCATGATGCGGCGTGAATCCGGGTTGCGCCTGAGCTCTGCGATCGCCTGTGTGATCTGATCGATGTGGCGGCCATCGGCCGCAGCCCAGGCGCGCCACTGCCGCCCGTACACCGGACCGAGCTCCCCGTGCTCATCGGCCCACTCGTCCCAAATGCTCACGCCGTGCTCGTGCAGCCACGCGACGTTGGTGTCGCCGCGCAGGAACCACAGCAGCTCGTACACCACCGAGGGCAGGTGGATCTTCTTGGTGGTGAGCAGCGGAAAACCGGCGCCGAGGTCAAAGCGCATCTGCTCAGCAAACAGCGACAGCGTGCCGGTGCCGGTACGGTCCGCCTTGCGCATGCCCTGGGTGCGGATGCGCTGCAGCAGCTCGAGGTACTGCTTCATTGCGCAGGCTTCATTTGCGCGGTGGCGAAGTTGCCCGAGGGTTGGCGTACACGGTAGGCCCAGGCCAGCATGGCGATGCCGGCGAGGATCATGGGCATCGACAGCACCTGTCCTTCGGTCAGCCAGCCGCCGGCGAGATAGCCAATGTGCTCATCCGGCACGCGTACGAACTCGATGAGGAAGCGTGCCACGCCATAGATGAGCATAAACAACCCCGAGGGAGCGAGGCGCGGCCGCGGACGCGAAGTGAACCACCACAAAACGGCGAACAGCAGCAGCCCTTCGAGCGCCGCCTCGTAGAGCTGGGAAGCATGGCGCACCTCGCCATTCACGCGGAATCCCCACGGTACGGTGGTCACCTTCCCCCACAGCTCGCTGTTGATGAAGTTGCCGATGCGGCCGAAGAGCAATCCAAGCGCCGGCAACGGCGCGGTGAAGTCGTAGACGTCCGCGGCGTTGCGGTCGCGACGCCACGCGAACAGCGTGAGCGCCACGACGACGCCGATGAGCCCCCCGTGGAAGGACATGCCCCCTTCCCAGATCTTCAGCGGGTACCAGGGGTCGGCGGCCCAGAAGGCGAGGCCGTAGAACAACACGTAGCCGATGCGCCCGCCGAAGATCACGCCGAGCATGGCAAAAAAGATCAGATCATCGACATCCTGCGGCTTCCAGGTGGACCCGGGCCGGGCCGCACGGCGCCGGGCGAGCCACCAGGCCGCGGCAAAGCCCAGCAGGTACATGATTCCGTACCAGTGAACCTTGACGCGGCCGATCTCGAACGCGATCGGGTTGAATCCGGGATAAACCAGCATGGGGCGGGAAGTTTAGCCGACCGCGCGCGTCACGCGGCAGAAGAACGCTTTGAGGTAACGGGTTTCCGGAATCGCCGGATGGAGCGGGTGATCCGGCGACTGGCCGGCGGCCTCGAGGATCTGCACGAAGCGCCCGCTGTGCCGTGCGGCCGCCTGGATGGCCGCCAGCAACTCCTCGGCCGCGAGGTGATAGGAACAGGAGCAGGACACCAGCAGCCCTCCTTCCGCGAGCAGTCCGAGCGCGAGCTGGTTCAGCTTGCGGTAGGCGGCCTGCCCCCGCGGAATATCCTTCTTGCGCTTGATGAACGCCGGCGGATCGAGCACCACGACGTCGAAGCGGTCGCCCCGAGCAAGCAGTGCCTGCAGGGCATCGAACGCGTCGGCGCGCAGCGCCTCGATGGTGTTGCCAATGCGGCGCGCGTTGGCCTCGGCGTATTCCAATGCGACGGGCGATGCGTCCACGCAGCAGGCGCGGCCCGCGCCTTGATCCAGCGCCGTGACCGCCCAGGCGCCCACATACGAGCACACATCGAGCACCCGGGCGCCGGCAACAACATAGCGCCGCAGGCGCGCGCGGTTGGCACTCTGGTCGTAGAACCAGCCCGTCTTCTGACCTGCGGCGAGCGGCGCGGCGAAGCTCAGCCCACCCTCCACGATGCCGACCTCGCCTGGCAGCTCGCCGAACGCCGGCTGCAGCAGGTGCGGCAGCTGCTCGAGATCGCGCGCGGCGGAGTCGTTTTTCCAGATGAGCGCCTGCGGGTCGACGACTCGGCGCACCGCCTGCTCGATCGGCTCACGCAGTGCCTCCATGCCGGCGGTCGCTATCTGGCCGACGACCACGTTCCCGTACCGATCGAGCACGAGTCCCGGGAGCAGGTCCGACTCGCCAAACACCCAGCGGCAATAGCGTGCGTCGCCGAGGCGCTCACGTAGCGCGAGCGCGGCCGTCAGGCGCTGCTCGATGAGCTCACCGCTCACCGGCTGCGCTGCATCCCGCGACAGGATGCGTGCGCAGATCAACGCGTGCGGATTGACGTACGCGTAGGCGAGGAACGCGTCGCGGTACGAGCGCAGCTCAACCACCTCGCCCGGCGCGAAAGCGCCGAGCGGCGTGCGCTCGGTGTCGATCTCGTTGCTGAACACCCACAGATGCCCTGCCAGCAGACGCCGCTCCTCGCCACGCTTCAGGCGCAGTGCGCGTGCGCTCGCCTCGAGAGGTTGGAATTGGGGTATTGCCGGCACGGGCATGAGATTGCGGACACAAAAACCAGAATCGGAGTATACAGAATCGAGACAAGGTCTCGGACCTGGAAGCATGACGCAGATCAGGCATTCGATGAACAACAGCAGCTCGCCGAAGTACACGAACCGCCTCGCTTCCGAGACGAGCCCCTATCTGCGCCAACACGCGCACAATCCCGTGGACTGGTATCCATGGGGTAATGAGGCGTTCGAACGCGCACACAAAGAGCAGAAGCCGATCCATCTGAGTGTAGGTTATTCAGCCTGCAGGTGGTGCCACGTACTCGAGAGAGAAAGCTTCGAAGACGAAGCCACCGCGAAGATCCTCAACGAAAACTTCATCAACATCAAAGTCGATCGCGAGGAGCGTCCTGACATCGATCGCATCTACCAGATCGCGCAGCAGATGTTGACACAGCGCGGCGGTGGCTGGCCGCTCACCATGTTCCTGACGCACGATGATCGGCGGCCGTTCTTCGGCGGTACCTACTTCCCCAAGGAAGCCCGCCACGGGCTCCCGGCGTTCACGGACATTCTGCAGCGCGTCGCCGCCTACTACCGCGACCACCCGGCCGAGCTGAAGAAGCAGAACGAAGCGCTGATGGCCGCGTTCGCCGAGCTCACCCCACCGCCCGCGGGGCCCGGCAGCGAGCTCACCGACGCGCCGCTCACGGCCTGTCGCGCGCAGCTGGCGCGCAGCTTCGATGCCCGCAATGGCGGCTTTGGCGGCGCCCCGAAGTTCCCGCACGCGGAAATGATCGAGTGGCTGTTGCGCTACTGGCACGCGAGCGCCCGCGCGCCCGAGCCTGACCTGCAGGCCCTCTACGTGGCGACGCTCACGTTGCGCCGCATGGCAGACGGCGGCATCAACGACCAGTTGGGCGGCGGCTTCTGCCGCTACGCGGTCGATGAGCACTGGATGATCCCGCACTTCGAGAAGATGCTCTACGACAACGGCGCACTGCTCGCGGCCTATGCGCACGCCGCTCTGGTGGGCGGCGATGCGTCGTACGCCCGCGTGGCGCATGCGACCGCCGACTGGGTGTTGCGCGAGATGCAGTCGCCGCAGGGCGGCTACTACTCGAGCCTCGATGCCGATTCCGAGGGCCACGAAGGCAAGTTCTACGTCTGGGATCGCGAGGAGGTGCGTGCCGCGCTCACCGCCGATGAGTTCTCGGTCTTTGCGCCGCGCTTCGGACTCGACGGGCCGGCAAATTTCGAGGGCCACTGGCACCTGTATGTGGCGGCGCCCGCGGAGGAGATCGCACGTCAGGTGAAGCGCCCGCCGGAAGAAGTCATGGCGCTCCTCGCAGCAACGCGCGCGAGGCTGCTCGTGGTGCGCGCCACGCGCGTGCGTCCGGCGCGCGATGACAAGATCCTCACCTCATGGAACGCGCTCATGATCCGGGGCATGGCGGTCGCCGCGCGGGCCCTGGCCCGTGAGGATCTGACGGCATCCGCGACGCGCGCCTTAGATTTCATCCGCGCGACGTTGTGGCGAGGGGGCCGGCTGCTGGCCACGGCCATGGAGGGCCGCGCACACCTCAACGCCTACCTGGACGATTACGTGTACCTCGCCGACGCGATCCTCGAGCTGCAGCAGGTGCGCTTCCGAGCCGACGAGCTCGCCTTTGCGCAACAGCTCCTGGAAGTGGTGCTGCGCCACTTCGCCGACGCCGCGGCCGGCGGCTTCTATTTCACCTCGGATGATCACGAGGCCCTGATCCACCGCAGCAAGGTCTTCGGCGATGACGCGACGCCAGCGGGTAACGGCATTGCCGCGCGCGTGCTGCTGCGCCTTGGGCACCTGCTCGGTGAGCCGCGTTACCTCGCGGCGGCGGAGGGCACCCTGCGCGCCGCGTGGCCGGCAATGACGCAGTATCCGTCGGGTCACGTCAGTGTGCTTGGCGCGCTCGAAGAGCTGCTGACTCCGCCGGAGCTCGTGGTGCTGCGCGGTGAGGCACGGACCATCGAGGGCTGGCGGCTTGCGCTGGCGAGGAGCTACGCTCCACACCGCATGGTGCTTGCAGTTCCCACCGAAGCGGTGGACCTGCCAGCGGCGCTTGCGGATAAAACACCACGCGCCGGACCGGTCGCCTACATCTGCCGCGGCAGCACCTGCTCGGCCCCGCTCGACTCACTCGATGCGCTCATCGAGCAACTGCGTGAGGACGATCCTCAGCCGCCGACGGCTGCGGCGCCCCCCACCGGCGGCTCGGGCTGACGACGAACCTGCCACTGCATTGAGTCCCTTTACTGGAGCAAGGAACCGATGACCGGCGTGGCCGATGTTTGACCCATGATGTAGAGCTGGTGGCCGCCTGCCTCGTAGAAAACCAAGTTCGTGTCCCCGAACGTCGTTGCGGAATTGAGTATTGCGGTGCCGCGCCCGCTGGTGGTGTCGAGCGTGTACGCGCACGGTGCACCGTTGCAGCTGCCACCGGGGGTATTGTCGGCGATCGTGCCGCTGGTGGCGGTGGCTGGGTTGATGGCGACGCTGGTGACGCCCAACAATCCTCCGGCGAAGTCGAACGGAGCGAAGCCGTAGTTACCGCCGATCGGCGGCACGGGCGCCGGAGCGGCCTGCGCAGTCACGAAGCCATATGGAATCGCGCCGCCGCGCCCGATCAGGTAGCCGCTGCCCGCGCCATCGAGGTAGAAGACGCCGCCCGAGTTCTTGTTGGTGAGCGGATCGGTGTAGTTGAGCACGGTGCGGCCGGCGGCCGATACCGTGTAGCAGGCCGTTGTGGGCGGGATCATGCCGCCGCTGCTGTTCGCATTCTCATCCGCCGTCAGGCTCGCGCTTCCCTGGCCGGCGCATGAGCCGGTGCCAACCGGCGCGATGTTGTTGACGACACCGAGCACCGCAAGCGGGGTGCCGCCGGCCTGGCTGCTCACCCCGAAGACGGAATTGACGAGGGCAGTGTTGTCGAACTTGCCGCCGTTACCGGTGGCCAGACACTGCGGCCCCTTGAAGCCGGTGATGACGCCGCTCAGCACCTGGGTGCTGGCGGCGACGGGGCTCGATTCCATGGCATACGCCTTGCCGCCGTTGACGCCATAGAGCGTCAGATTGAGCACCCGGCTGTTGGTGAAGCTCAGCTGCGAGGTCGTGGTGCGCCCGGTCGTTGCATCGCCGTTGTTGAGCACCCAGGCGCTGGCGGTGCCGGTGACGGTGGATCCGGCCGTCTGGTTGTCGGCGAAGTCGGCCTGCAGGAACACGGGCGAGCTCGTGCACATCGCTCCTGCGACCGCGTAGCGCGCGGCCGAGCCATTCTCGCCGAGCAGGCCGAAGGCGAAACTGCCCAGATTGAAGGCGTTGGTGCTGAACTGGATCTGGAACTGCCCGGTCGCCTTCAGGTTGTTGGCCGAGTCCGTGAGCGTGAGGCGTCCGCCGTTGCCGTTCTCGCGCAACGCGTAGTTGACCGTGAAGGTGTCGCCGGAGATGCTGTTGACGGTGAATACCACCTTGCCGACGCCCGGCACTCCCGGCGTATCGAGGCAGCTCCCCCCTCCCCCCAGCATGCGTCCATGGTTGTTGGTGGCCGCAAAGAGATTCTTCGGATCCTTGAAATCGGCGAAGCTGTTGACGATGTTCGGCAACGGCGCATTGACCACTGCCCCACTGCTGTCGATGCGGAAGCTCCCGACCATCGAGGCGGCACCGTTTTTATCCGACCCGGTGGCGACGAAGGCGTAGTTGCGGAACGTCGGTGCGCTGGCGCCCGCACCCGCGAGCAGGCACGCCGGCGCGATGGG
>DATMPW010000089.1:0-22405 GCA_035566915.1 Steroidobacteraceae bacterium | reverse complement strand
GTGGCCGGTCGACGCCTCGGGACATGCGGCCAAGGACCTCGAGCATCGCTTCAACTGGACCTCGCCGCTCGCCATGTCGCCGTTCGAGGCGGACACGCTCTACTACGGTATGGAACGCCTATACAAGACGACCGATGCCGGTCATACCTGGAGCGCCATCAGCCCGGATCTCACGCGTAACGACAAATCCAAGCAGCAGGCTTCCGGCGGACCCATCACCAAGGACATCACCAGTGTCGAGTACTACGACACGATCTTCGCGATCGCGGAGTCAAGCCTCAGCCGGGGAATGATCTGGGTGGGTACCGATGACGGCCTCATCCAGCTCACTCGCGACGGCGGTGGCAGCTGGACCAACGTGACACCGCGCGACATGCCGGCCTGGAGCACGATCAGCATGATCGAGCCCTCGCGTTATGACGCCGGCACAGCCTACGTCGCCGTCGATCGTCACAGGCTCGATGACATCAAGCCCTACGTGTTCATGACGACCGATACCGGCAAGACCTGGACGCGCATCGACAGGGGTCTCCCGGAGGGATCGTTCGTTCATGTCGTGCGCGAGGATTCAGTGAAGCGCGGGCTGCTTTACGCGGCCACCGAGACCGGGGTCTTCGTATCGTTCGACGACGGGCGGCATTGGCAGAGCCTGCAGCTCAATCTGCCGCGAACTCCCATTCACGACCTGGTGGTCAAAGACGATGACCTGGTCGTTGCCACGCACGGACGCTCGTTCTGGATTCTCGACGATGTGACACCGCTGCGCGAGGCGTCAGCGGCCGCCGTCGCATCGGGTGCATATCTCTACAGGCCCGCAGCCGGCCATAAGCTCTACTATCCCGATCAGGTCGACGCGCGACCGCCTTCCGGCCAGAACCCACCGGCAGGCATGCCCATCGATTACTATCTGCCGTCCGTCCCCGGTGGCCCGCTCACCATCGACATCGTCGATGCCAAGGGCGGCGTGGTGCGCCACCTGACCAGCGTCAAGCCCGAACAGCCCGAACAGCCGCCGGAGTGGCCCGACCAGGTGCGCCCGGTCAACACGCTGTCCGCGACCCCGGGAATGAACCGCTTCGTGTGGAACCTGCGCTACGACGATCCAGTGCAGATCCCCGAGGCCTTCTATGCCGGGTTACCGCCGCGCGGTCCGATCGCGTTGCCCGGCGAATACACCGTGAGGCTGACTTACCAAGGCCAGACCCACACGGCGCCCCTCACCCTCAAGGTCGATCCACGCGTGAAGGGCTCACTCGCCGGCCTCCAGGAGAAGTTTGCGCTGGCGATGCAGGTCTACCACGACCAGGACGCACTGCACCGGGCGGTGAACGACATCCGCACCTTCAAGGGCGAGGTCGCGACAGCGCTGAAGGAGTCAGCTGGCAAATCCGCCAGCGCTACGCTCACGACCGAGGGCAACTCGCTCCTGGAGCGGGCCACGCACATCGAGGGAGTCCTCATGCAGGTCAACATCAAGGGATCGGAAGCCAACCTCAACTATCCCGGCATGTTGAACGAGCAGATCTATTCCTTTGCCGAGCTCCTGGATGATGCCGACACCGCGCCGAATAAGCCGCAGGTCGACACCTATGCGGGCCTGCACGCGCGTCTGGAAACCCAACTCGCGGCCTGGGCTGACCTGAAAAAGACCGGGATCGCCGCCTTCTGCGCTCACGTGCGCGATTCGGGTCTGGGCAGCGCCGCGAGGAACACGTGCCAGTAGCGGTGCCTCAAAGCGACTTCAGGTATTCAACCAGATCGGTCTCGTCCTGCTCGGTCAGGTGCAGACCGAATTGGGCGTCGTAAGGGTCCACCAGCTCGCGTAGGGTGGCGAAACGACCATCGTGGTAAACCGGTGCCTAGACTGACGATGCGGCGGTGGCTGTCCTGCCTCTCCCTCGCAGCGCTCTTTATCTCCTCGGACATCACCGCGGCGGATGCACGGCGCCCCGCCAAGGGCGCTGTGCGCACCGTGACCATCGAGGATATGCAGTACGCCAAGTCGGGGGAGTATGCTTACGGCTGCAGCTAATCGCGTCGTCACAAGTGTGGCCGAGAAACTCTGCTCGCTCGGCCTGCTGCCCGCGATCTGCTAGAAATCCAACGCGGGAGTACGGTATCGCCATGGAAGGAGGATCGAGATTCCAGGGACAGGTCATCCTCGTTACGGGAGGCACCGGAGCGCTGGGGAGCGCCGTGGCTCGTGCCTTCCTGCAGGAAGGGGCGGAGGTCGTCGTGACCTATCGGACGCCACGGGAGTATGAGGCCCTGCAGGGCACGGTCGCGGGGGATCGGACGAGGTTACGGGGCCATCAGGTGGATGTGACCCACGAGGCCGACATGCTGCGTGTGGCCGCCTCAATCGAGGCGCAATCTCATCGGTTGGACGTCCTGGTGAACACCGCTGGCGGATATTTGGGAGGGACCAAGCTCTGGGAGGTCGAGGGGGCAGTGTTGGATCGGATGCTGGATCTGAATCTCCGCTCGGCCTTCGTCAGCTCACGGAGCATCCTGCCGATCCTGCTCAAGCAGGGCCGCGGTTGCATCGTCAATGTCGCCGCCAAGGCGGCTGTGGATCAGCCGGGCGGTTCCGGAGCATACGTCGCCTCCAAGGCAGCGGCGCTCGCATTGATGCACTCGTTGGCGATGGATTTGCAGGGCACCGCGATTCGCGTCAATTCCGTGTTGCCGAACATCATCGACACTGCGGCTAACCGCCGGGACATGCCGCGAGCGAAGTTCGCTACCTGGACGAAAGCGGAGGACATCGCCCGCGTCATCCTGTTTCTTTGTAGTGATGACGCCCAGGCGGTCAACGGTACGGCTATCCCCGTCTAGCCGGCGATGCCGCTCACGCAGATTCGCGAAGCCCACGCGCTCGCCGAACACGGAGCCGGTGGAAAGATCGTCCTGGTCATCGAATGAGCGGCGCTGCGCGGGGTGGAGCTCAGCCGAACCTCGTTTCGACGTACGCGCTGGCGCCTGCAGCCCGCTCGCCCAGCCGGCACCACTCGGCGCGCAGTCTTCGGGCGCAGTGCGTACGCAGACTTCTCGATTCGTTGGATGTGACCCGGCGGGTGCTGCACGCGCACAGGTGCCGCGGGCCCTGCGAAGTCGGTCTGACCCTGAGCCAGGCGGAGCTCGAGGCACTGATTGGAATCACCACATGCCCGATCTCCCCCGAGCCCGCTTTCGATACTCTCGCCATGGACGTCAGCCTCTTACGACGGCACTCCGGTGTCGGTCAGGCCTCAGGCTGAAGCGGCGTCAGCTTGTACCTATGCGTAACGGCTGCTGGGTAACCTCCCGTCGGACGATCGCCAGCCGCCCGGGAGGAGGGCGCGCGTCTGACTCCAGCTCAGGCTTTCTTCTTACGGAAAGGGGATGAGCGCGCGTGCTACATCTGCAGTTCAATCAAAACGAGGAGTACGCCATGGCTCAGGAATTCCCGCCTTCAGGTCAGGAACCCGCATCCACCATCGATGAAGGCAACGGCCGGATGGGATCGATCAGAAGCAAGGTACAGGACGTCGGCGCGAAGGCCGCACAGCGCGCTGATCAGGCGCGTGTCGGCGCGGCAGCCGGCCTCGAAAACGTGGCGAGCACATTGCACGAGAAGGGTGAGCGGGTCGCGAGCGCCGCCCACAGTGCGGCGGATGCCGTGACCTATGGTGCCGAATACCTCCGCGAGAACGACGTGCAGACCGTGATCAGCGATCTCATGGAGGTCATCCGGCGTAATCCGGGCCCTTCGCTCATCGGCGCTGCGGCGCTCGGATTCATGCTCGGCCGCGCGCTCAGCCGCGATTAGCCTCATGCACTCGAGAGTGCAGCCACTGCGGGAGCAGAGGCGTGCCGACGCGCACCCCCGGTCCATAGCGCAGGTTCTGGCCGATGTGGTCAGCAACCTCCAGGACATTCTCCACGCGGAGATCCGTCTCGCGCAGGCCGAGGCCCGTCAGGAGCTGCGGACGTTCCGCTCGGCAGGAGCGCTGATGCTGATCGGGGTGCTGGTCGGACTTCTCGGCGCCTTCTTTCTGCTGTTCGCTGTGGTCGCTGCACTGAGTCTCGTCTTGAGTGTGTGGGTTGCCGCGCTGATCGTCGCGCTCGGCATGGCCGTGGTGTGCGCGATCATTTTGCGTGCAGGCGCAAACCAGATGCGCAGCCGGGCAGCGAAGGCCGCTGCACGTGTAAAGGAGAAGGCGGAATGGACCGTGCGACCGACCAGATAGAGCGGCACCTCGACCGCGAGCGCGCGGTGCTGCTTTCAAACCTGGAGGAGCTGGAGAACCGGGTCAAATCGGTAGTCGACTGGCGCCGGCACTATCGAAGTAACCTGTCCTTGTGGATCGGCGTTGCATTCGGCGGCGGATTGCTGATGGCGCTCGCTGCTGGAAGGCGCGCGGGCAGCCCTGAGCGTCTCGAATACGCTCCCGCCAGCGCGCCGCCCGCTGGTTACTCCGATCACCGGCGCCGGGAGATTTCCCGAGCATGGCGCACCATCGAGAGTGCGCTGATCGGTGTGGCAGCGACAAAGCTCAAGGAAACGCTCTTGCAGGTCCTGCCCGGCTTCCGTGAGCAACTTGCGCGGCGCGAAGGCGATGGTCACGCGCACGATCCTTCGGCGAAGGTCTACCGTCAACACTAGAGAGGCAATCACATGGGACGTGGAATTCTGCTATGGCTTCTGGGCGTGCCGATCCCGGTTATTCTGCTTTTGTACATGTGCTCCCACCATTAGGCGTTCGCTGCCTGGCTGCGATTCGAGAGCCCGACGCCGCCGCTCCCAGGCGAGGAGCGTTTCGCGGTTTTTGAATTCACGGTAGCTGAGGATTTCCGGTTCCAATTGTTCGTTCATGCCGCACCTCGGACCTGACCCGCCACAGTAAGGTCATGGTCGGCTCGTGAATGCGGAGCTGTCCGGCAACGTCGAACCATACGCCCGGTAGGAAAAATCCTACGCAGTAGCGTGCTCCGGCAGCTCGGAGAGGAGAGCGGTGAGCTTGTCGAGGTCGAGCGGCTTGACGAGGTGAGTGTCGAAGCCCGCTTCCCGCGAGCGGCGACGATCGGACTCCTGCCCCCAACCGGTGACTGCCACGAGGGTCACGCCTTTGCCCCACTCCTGCGCGCGGATCCGCCGCGCGACCTCGTAACCGTCGAGCAGCGGCATGCCGATGTCGAGGAGGACGACCTCGGGCATGTGCCGCACAGCCGTTTCGAGCGCAAGTGCGCCATTCGGCGCGCTGAATACCTCGTGACCTCGCAGTCGCAGCACCGTCGCGAGGCTCTCGAGTGCATCGGCATTGTCGTCTGCCAGCAGGATGCGGCGTGGAACCGGGGGCGCGTCACCCTCCCGCACCTCGGCACGATCCCCCGCGCGCACGGCCCCATCGGCGAGCAGTGGCAGGCGGATCACAAACTCGCTGCCGGTGCCCGCGCCGTCGCTGAGCGCGGTGATGCTGCCACCATGCATCTCCACGAGCCGGCGCACGAGTGCGAGGCCGATGCCGAGCCCGCTCGAGGAATGATCGGACCTCCGGTCGAGCTGGGTGAAAAGATCGAAGATCCTCGGCAGCAACTCGGCAGGGATGCCGATACCACTATCTCGAATCCGTATCTCCACATCCGTTCCCTGCCGCGCGCAGACGAGATCGATGCGCCCGCCCTGATCGGTGTATTTCGCCGCGTTACCGAGCACGTTTCCCAGCGCCTGCGTGAGGCGCGTTGGATCGCCGTCGACCCGCAGCGGATCCGGCGGAATCTGCAGCGTAAGCCTGTGCTCACGCTGCTGCACCAGCGGTTCTATCGTCTCAACCGCGCGGTTGATGAGGGTCGCGATATCGAGTGGCTCGCGCGCGAGCGTGATCTTGCCCCGCGTGATGCGCGACACATCGAGCAGATCATCCACCAGCCGCGTCAGGTAGGCGAGCTGCCGCTGAATGACCTCCTGCGACCATTGCAACCGCGGCTCGGATGGCTTCATGCGCATCAGCTGCAGCGCGTTGTGTATCGGCGCAAGCGGATTGCGCAGCTCGTGAGCCAGCATGGCCAGGAACTCATCCTTGTTGCGATCGGCTTCCTGCAGCGCCCGCTCGGCGCGCGCCCGCTCGGCGACCTCATTCTGCAGGCGGTGGTTGGTACGCTCGAGCTCCGCGTTGGCGCGCTGCAGCGTCGCGTTGAGGGACTCGAGCTCGCGGGTCTTTTCGGTCTGCAGCGCGAGATTGGCTTCCGCGAGCCGCTTGTTGGCACTCGCCAGTATGCGATTGAGCTGGCGCAGCTCGTGGCGCTTGCAATACAGCTCCACCAGCACGGTGACCTTGCTGCGCAGGATCTCCGGCACCACCGGAATGGACACGTAGTCGACCGCGCCCGCCTTGTAGCCCCGCAGCCGGTCGAGCTCGGAGACGTGGATGCCGGTGATGAAAATGACCGGCGTCTTCTCGAAGCGGGGATGGGCATGGATCAGCTCGGCCGTCTCGAAACCATCCATGTCCGGCATGCTGACATCGAGCAGCACCACCGCGAACTCATCGTGCAGCAGCTTGTCGAGCGCCTCCCTGCCGGAGTGCGCCAGCACGAGGTTCTGTCCGAGCTCGCTGAGGATGGACTGATAGGTGAGCAGGCGCGCCGGCTGGTCGTCGACCAGCAGGATGTTCACACGGTCATCGACTGACATGCCGCCCTCCGATGCCGACGCCGCGCCTCAGGGATGCAGCCACAGGCGGACGAGCGAGAGCAGCTGGTCCGTGTTCACGGGCTTGGCGACGTAGTCCGATGCACCGGCCTCCAGGCACTTCTCCCGGTCGCCCTTCATCGCCTTCGCGGTGAGTGCAATGATCGGCAGCAGGCGGAACTTGTGGTTGCTGCGGATGCGGCGCATGGTCTCGTAGCCGTCCATCTCCGGCATCATCACGTCCATGAGCACGAGCGAGAGGTCATCGGTGCTCTCGACGAGATTGATCGCCTCCTGCCCGTTGGTGGCCGTGATCACTTCCATATCATGGCGCTCGAGCAGGCTGTTGAGCGCGAAGATGTTGCGGATATCGTCATCCACTACCAGCACCTTGCGCCCGCTGAGCGGCTCATCACTCTCGTGCAGGGTCTCGATCATCTGCTGCTTGGCCGGCGGCAGGTCGGCGATGATTCGGTGCAGGAACAGCGCCGTCTCATCCAGCAGCCGCTCGGGCGAGCGCACGCCCTTCAGCACGATGCTCTTGGCGTTCTTGCGCAGCTCGATCTCCTCCTGATCGGAAAGCTCCCGGCCCGTGAACACCACGATCGGCGTGCGGCGCAGATTGTCGTCTGCCTGCACCTCGGCGAGGAGCTCGAACCCCGACATGTCCGGCAGACGCAGGTCGAGCACCACGCAGTCGAAGCTCCCAGCGCGCATGGCCGCGAGCGCCTCGGCCCCCGTCCCCACGGAAGTGATTTCCACGTCGGTGTGATCCAGCAGCTCCCGCACGCTCAGCTGCTCGGAGGGATCGTCCTCGACGACCAGCAGCCGGCGCACGTGGGTCGTGGTGAAGCTCTTCAAACGCTCGAGCGCTTCCTCGAGGCCCTCGGTCGTCACGCTCTTGGTGATGAAGGAGAAGGCTCCGCGCTCGAGTCCGTACTGGCGCTCGTCCTCGATGGTGAGGATCTGCACCGGGATATGGCGGGTCGCGGGGTTGCGCTTCAATTGATTCAGCACCGTCCAGCCCAGCATGTCCGGCAGGAACACATCGAGAGAAACCGCCGTCGGCGGGTACTTGCGCACGAGCCCCAGCGCGTCGGCGCCGGTGCGCGCCAGCACTACCTTGAAGCCGCGCGTACGCGCCAGGTCGATCAGTATGCGGGCGTAATGCGGATCATCCTCCACCACCAGCAGAATGGCATCGTCCGGCTGCAGGTCATCGCGGTCGTCCGGGATTTCCTCCCCCCGCACCACAGGTAGTACCGCTGGCTGGAACGCCGCGGTGTGGGGCGCAGCCGCCGGGCTGGCGCCCGCCGCGCCGCGGCTGTAGGCGGGTCCGAGGTAGCTGAGTGGCAGGTAGAGGGTGAACGTGCTGCCACTGCCGGCGATGCTGCTGAGGCGAATCTCGCCGCCGAGCAGGTGCGCGAGCTCGCGGCTGATGGCGAGTCCCAGGCCCGTGCCGCCGTACTTGCGTGCGGTACCAGCATCGGCCTGCTGGAAAGCCTCGAAGATGATGCGCTGCTTTTCCGGTGGGATACCGATACCGGTATCGCTCACGGCGAATTCGACCACCGAGGGAGCCTGGCCGAGGGTCGGGTGATCGTTGCTCCAGCCGCCGGTGGCGATGCCCACGTGCAGCCGCACACCGCCATGCTCGGTGAACTTGAACGCGTTCGACAGCAGATTCTTCAGCACCTGCAGCAGGCGCTTGGAGTCGGTGGTGATCGCCACACCCAAACGCTGATCGAAGTCCGCCGTGAAGGAAAGCCTGCGCGCCTCGGCCTCGTGACGGAAGTTGCGGTCGATCGTCTCACGCAAATGAATGAACAGCAGATCTTCGCACTCGACCGTGACCGTGCCCGACTCGATCTTCGAGAGGTCGAGGATGTCGCTGATGAGATTCAGCAGGTCCGTGCCGGCACCGTGAATGGTGTTGGCGAACTCCACCTGCCGCGCGCTCAGGTTGCCGTCGGCATTCTCCGCCAGCTGCTGGCCGAGGATCAGGATGCTGTTGAGCGGGGTGCGCAGCTCGTGCGACATGTTCGCGAGGAACTCGGACTTGTAGCGCGAGGTGAGCGCGAGCTCCGCCGCCTTTTCTTCCAGTGCACGCCGCGCGAGCTCGATCTCATCGTTCTTGCGCTCGACCTCGGCGTTCTGCTCGGCGAGGAGCTTCGCCTTGTTGGCGAGCTCCTCGTTGGTCTGCTGCAGCTCGGTCTGTTGCGTCTGCAGCTCGGCGGCGAGCTGCTGCGACTGCTGCAGCAGTCCCTCGGTGCGCATCGTCGCCTCGATCGTGTTCAGCACCACGCCGATGATGCTCCCGGTCAGCTGCTCGAGGAACGCCAGGTGCGCAGCGGTGAACTCCCCGAGCGAAGCCAGCTCGATGACGGCCTTCACGTGGCCCTCGTAGAGCACCGGCAGGACCACGAGGTTGCGCGGTCGCGAATGGAGCAGCCCACCGCGGATATGGATCGAATCATCCGGAATGTCGGTGAGGAGCAGGCGCTGGCGGTCCACTGCCGCCTGGCCGACTAGACCCTCTCCCATGCCGTAGCGGCGTGGCTCGCGTCCTGCGTACGGCTCACCGGCGTAGCTCGCCAGCTCGCGCAGGCAGTCGCCGTCCGGTCCTTCCATGACGTAGATGATTCCCTGCTGGGCGTTGACCAGCGGCGCGAGCTCGGAGAGCAGGAGCTTCCCGACCGTGACCAGATCGCGCTGTCCCTGCATCATGCGACTGAATTTCGCGAGGTTGGTCTTCAGCCAGTCCTGTTCCGTGTTGCGGTCGGTGGTGACGCGCAGGTTGCCGATCATGGCGTTGATGTTGTCCTTGAGCTCGGACACCTCGCCACGGGCTTCCACCTGGATCGAACGCGTCAGGTCTCCTTTGGTGACCGCGGTAGCGACCTCCGCGATCGCGCGCACCTGGTTGGTGAGGTTGGCCGCCAGCAGATTGGTGTTGGCCGTGAGGTCCTTCCACGTGCCGGCCGCGCCGGGCACGTGAGCCTGTCCGCCGAGCCGGCCCTCGACGCCGACCTCGCGCGCGACGCTCGTGACCTGGTCGGCGAAGATCGCAAGCGTGTCGGTCATGCTGTTAATGGTGTCGCCGAGCGCGTTCACTTCGCCCTTGGACTCCACCGTGAGGCGCTGGCGCAGGTCGCCGTTGGCGACGGCGGTCACCACCTTGACGATGCCGCGCACCTGGTTGGTGAGATTGTTGGCCATGACGTTCACGTTGTCGGTCAGGTCCTTCCAGGTGCCGGCGACTTCCGGCACCACCGCCTGGCCGCCGAGCTTGCCCTCGGTGCCGACCTCGCGCGCCAGGCGGGTGACCTCGGCCGCGAACCCGTTCAGCTGATCGACCATGGTGTTGATGGTCTCTTTCAGCTGCAGGATCTCGCCCTTGACGTCGACCGTGATCTTGCGCGACAGGTCACCGCGCGCGATCGCGGTGGACGCTTCGGCGATGTTGCGCACTTGGCCGGTGAGGTTGCGCGCCATGGAGTTGACGTTATCGGTGAGATCCTTCCACGTGCCGGCGACTCCGGGGACGATGGCCTGACCGCCGAGTTTGCCCTCGGTGCCGACCTCGCGTGCCACGCGCGTGACTTCGGCGGCGAAGCTGTTGAGCTGGTCAACCATGGTGTTGACCGTCTCCTTGAGCTGCAGGATCTCGCCGCGCACGTCCACCGTGATCTTGCGCGAGAGGTCGCCACGGGCGATGGCGGTGGCGACCTCGGCGATGTTGCGCACCTGGCCGGTGAGGTTGCTCGCCATCGAGTTGACCTTGTCCGTGAGGTCCTTCCACACGCCGCTCACGTCCTTCACGTCGGCCTGACCGCCGAGCTTGCCCTCGGTGCCGACCTCGCGTGCCACGCGCGTCACTTCCGCCGCAAAGGCGTTGAGCTGGTCCACCATGGTGTTGATGGTCTCTTTCAGCTGCAGGATCTCGCCGCGCACATCCACGGTGATCTTGCGCGAGAGGTCACCGCGGGCGATGGCGGTGGCGACTTCGGCAATGTTGCGCACCTGGCCGGTGAGATTGCTCGCCATGGAATTGACGTTGTCGGTGAGGTCCTTCCACACGCCGCTCACGCCCTTCACCTCGGCCTGGCCACCGAGCTTGCCCTCGGTGCCCACCTCGCGCGCGACGCGGGTGACCTCCGCCGCGAACGCGTTGAGCTGGTCGACCATGGTGTTGATCGATTCCTTCAGCTGCAGGATCTCGCCCTTGACGTCCGCGGTGATCTTGCGGGAGAGGTCGCCGTAGGCGATCGCAGTCGCGACCTCGGCGATGTTGCGCACCTGGCCCGTGAGGTTGCCGGCCATTGAGTTCACGCTGTCGGTGAGGTCCTTCCAGGTGCCGGCGACACCCGGTACCACCGCCTGGCCACCGAGCCGGCCTTCGGTGCCCACCTCGCGCGCGACGCGCGTCACTTCCGAGGCGAACGAGCGCAGCTGGTCGACCATGGTGTTGATGGTCTCCTTCAGCTGCAGGATCTCGCCGCGCACGTCGACGGTGATCTTGCGCGACAGGTCGCCGCTCGCGATGGCGGTCGAGACCTCGGCGATGTTGCGCACCTGGCCGGTGAGGTTACCCGCCATGGAGTTCACGCTGTCGGTAAGGTCCTTCCACGTTCCGGCCACACCCGGCACCACTGCCTGGCCGCCGAGCTTGCCTTCGGTGCCGACCTCGCGCGCCACGCGCGTCACTTCCGCGGCGAAGCCGTTGAGCTGATCGACCATGGTATTGATGGTGTTTTTCAGCTCGAGAATCTCGCCCTTGACGTCGACCGTGATCTTGCGCGAGAGGTCGCCGCGGGCGACCGCGGTGGTCACCTCCGCGATGTTGCGCACCTGGCCGGTGAGGTTGGTGGCCATGGCGTTCACCGAGTCGGTGAGATCCTTCCACGTTCCCGCCACGCCCGAAACGATTGCCTGGCCGCCGAGCTTGCCTTCGGTGCCGACTTCGCGCGCGACGCGCGTTACCTCGGACGCGAACGAGCGCAGCTGGTCCACCATGCAATTGATGGCTTCCTTGAGCTGCAGGATCTCCCCGCGCACGTCGACCGTGATCTTGCGCGACAGGTCGCCGTTGGCGACTGCGATGGTTACTTCGGAGATGTTGCGTACCTGCGCCGTGAGGTTGCTCGCCATCGAGTTCACGCTGTCGGTCAGGTCCTTCCACGTACCCGCCACACCGGGGACCGCCGCTTGTCCGCCGAGCTTGCCTTCGGTGCCGACCTCGCGTGCCACGCGCGTCACCTCGGAGGTGAACGCGCTCATCTGCTCGATGACCGCATTCACGACCGTCGCCGACCGCAGGAATTCGCCCTTGAGCGGGCGTCCGTCGACCTGCAGGCTCATGGTCTGCTGCAAGTCCCCCTTGGCCACGGCCGAGATGGTGCGCGTCACTTCGGTGGTGGGCCACAAGAGGTCATCGATCAGCGTGTTGACTGAGCTCTCCATCGCACCCCACGCGCCCGACCGCCGGTCGCTCGACATGCGATGACGGGTCTGTCCGTCCTTGCCGACGATCTGTCCGGCGCGCTCGAGCTCGCGCGCGAGCCGCTGATTGGAGGTCACGATCTCGTTGAAGGTGTCGGCGATCTTGCCGGCGAGACCGGTGTGATCGCTCGGGAGCCGTACGGAGAAATCACCGTCACGTACGGCCTGCAGCGCACGCAGCAGCTTGCGCTGGTCGAGCTTGGCATCGTCGCGCGCCTGCCGGCCGTTCGAGCTGCGGACGTGACGCTGAGTATCCTGGGTATGCATCAGCAGACTCCCTGAGCGGCCATGCGCACGCGGAGCGGACCCGCGGCTTCAATCGGTGACATCAGACGGGAAAAAACGCAGGCAATCGGGCGGCCCGGCGAAGAGCGCCGTGGTGCACGCAGCAGATACGAGCCGGCTATTCGTCATCTCCGACAGAATTCCCCCGGAGCAGGCCCGGCGCAAACGACATCGAGAGCGCAACCGCCCGGCCGCCGCCGGAACATTAGCGCGAGCGTTGCGCGAGGAGTGTCAGCATCGGAGGGCACCGGCCGTAGGAAAAGGACTACACAACGCCCTTCGGACGGGGGTCAATGCGTTAGTTACGACCCGTGCTGGAAGTAATGCCGCAGGCGTCTCCGACCTCAACGCGCAAGAGCAAAGAGCAGCAGCGTCTCTCTGCCATCGCCCGCAGCGCGTGGCGATGCGGACACGGCGATGTATTGATGCCCATCGGACCCCCGATAACTTATCGGTGCATCGAGCCTTTACCCTCGACCCGGTGCCTCCAGAGGATGCGGCCGGGTCGGGTGCGGGTGAGCGCGCTCCTCTCTCATGAGCTCCGGCTGGTCCGTCCGCTCACCGACAAAACGCTCCAGCGGACGGTCGACTGCTGCCGACGGCTCGAGCTGCGCATCGTGCAGCATCACCGCGAGTGAGCGCCCGAACGAGCGGCATCAGGCCGCTAACGTTGCCGGGCGTGATCTCCGCGAGCTCGGAAAAGCGTGTTGCGGGTGCTGCCGCACGCACCCGCGCCTCCGCGCCAGGTGGCGCCTCGGCGGCCATCCTGGCCGACATGTTCGGCGCAATCAGCAACGCAGCAGCCAGCGCGGCGCGCAGCCAGCGCATGCACGTACGATGCTCGCCTGATGCCACAGCGACGCTCCTTGCAGTCAAGCGCCGGGAGGCGTGCGTGCTCCGAGCTCAGATGCGGCCCATGAGCAGCAGCACCACGAGCACAAGGACGATCAGGCCGAGGGTGCTGCTCGGGTAGTAACCCCATCCCTGGCTATAGGGCCAGGTCGGAAGGGCTCCGACCAGGATCAGCACCAGAACGATCAACAGGATCGTCAGCATATGCCCACCTCCGGCCCCCTCAACGGCTTCTTTTCCGTCGTGGCACCTTCGCGCCGGCGCGACGTGCCTCCGACAACCCGATCGCAATCGCCTGCTTACGGCTCTTCACTCTCCGGCCCGAGCGTCCGCTCCTCAGCGTGCCGCGCTTCATCTCGTGCATTGCCCGTCGAACTTTTCTGCCGCTGGCGCGGCCGTATCTGCGCGTGGCCATGATGTTGTCCTGTTGGTTCCGCCGTGCCTGGGCAAGGAGCCTAACTCGCAGCCTAAGCGGTAGCTGTAGGTGCGAAGTTGCACGTGTTGTCGGGCGGTTGCGCCGTCTGTCTGACAGCCGCGGCTGACATACGACTGATGCCGACGACAGCGAGAACCAACGCTGACGCTTCGGTGATACATTCCCGGCAACTGTGACCTGCACGGAGCGTGTTTATGGCGCATGGAGCGTCCGTCGCAGTATTCATCGCCCAGTTAGTGGTCTTACTGGTCGGCGGCCGCCTCATGGGCGAGCTGATGCAGCGCCTCGGCCAGCCGCCGGTCATCGGTCAGATCATCGCCGGCGTGCTGCTGGGGCCGTCTGTGCTCGGCGCGCTCGCCCCCGGACCGTGGCACGCACTGTTCCCCCCCGTTGCGCAGCAGCAGGCGATGCTCGAGGCGATCTCGCAGCTCGGCATTCTGCTGTTGCTGCTGATCACCGGCATGGAGACCAACCTGTCGGTGTTCAGGGATGCGCGGCGTCCCGCCGTCAGCGTGTCCCTCAGCGGAGTCATCCTCCCTTTCCTGTGTGGGTGCCTGCTCGGAGCGCTGCTGCCGGACTCCATGCTGCCGCACGCGGAGCGCAGGCTGATCACGACTCTCTTTCTCGGAACGGCCTTGTCCATCTCCTCCGTGAAGATCGTCGCGCTCGTCGTGCGCGATCTGGGATTCCTGCGGCGCACAGTCGGACAGGTGATCGTCGCCGCAGCGATCCTCGATGACACCATCGGCTGGATCGTCATGTCGGTGACCTTCGGGCTCGCGCTGCATGGCGCCATCGACTTCCGGGGAGTCGCGCACAGCGTGATCGGTGTGGCGCTGTTTCTCGCGCTCAGCCTCACTTTCGGCCGCCGCCTGGTGTTCAGCGTCCTGCGCTGGTCCAACGACACGCTGGCGAGCGAGATGGGCAACATCACCACCATCGTCGTCATTACCGGACTGCTGGCGCTGCTCACCAACGCGCTCGGTGTCCACTTCGTGCTCGGAGCCTTCATAGCGGGGCTCTTGCTCGGACAGTCGCCGATGCTCACCCGACAGCTCATCGCCCAGCTGCGCGGGCTCATCATGGGGCTTTTCATGCCGGCGTTCTTCACGCTCGTCGGCCTCGCGATCGACGTCGCGGCTCTCAAGCAGTCGCAGTTCCTGTGGTTCACGCTCGCGCTCATCGCGCTGGCGAGTGTTGGCAAATTCCTCGGCGCATTCATCGGCGGCCGTTTCGGCGGACTGACTCCCGCCGAGTCCTTCGCCGTCGGCTGCGGCATGAATGCGCGGGGCTCGACCGAAGTCATCGTGGCCTCCATCGGGCTGCAGCTCGGCGCGCTCAGCCTGCAGCTGTTCACGGCGATCGTCGCGATGGCCGTGGTGACCACCATGGCCATGCCTCCGATGCTGCGCTGGGCCTTCAGCCGTTTGCCGCTGACCGAGGAGGAGCGCGCGCGGCTCGAGCGCGAGGACTTCGAGGCGCGTGGCTTCCTCTCGCGGATCGACAGGCTGTTGGTCGCGGTGGACGGAAGTTCCGGCGGACGTTTTGCCTCACACCTGGCAGGACTGCTCGCAGCCGCGAGGCGCACGCCGACCACCGTACTGCAGCTGGACGTTGCGCGTGACGGCGCGTCCCGTAGCCGGCAGCCGGTCCGTGCGGGCGAGCTCGTGAAGGCGGCGGCCGCCGCGGGAGCCGAAGCCTCCGCGGCAGCGTCGGCGGTGAGCGGAGCGCTACAGGCAGCGAACGCCGATCCGGTCGATGTCACGACGCGCAGCGAAACACGCGACAGTGCCGAGAGCGCGATTGCGACGGAAGCCCACAAAGGCTACGGGCTGTTGCTGATCGGCTGCGAGCCGGCAGTGTTAGGCGATGCGTTTGCTCCACAAATCAGCCGGACCGTCGCCGGCTTTCCCGGCGCATTCGCAATTGCCATCGCCCGGGGTCGGCATCGCCGGGCGGCAGCCGCGCCGTTGCACATGCTCGTGACCGTGAGCGGCACGCGTGCCTCGCGCCAGGGAGCGGAGGTCGCCATCACACTCGCGCAGGCCTCGCGCGGCTCGGTCACGGCGTTGTATGTCGGCGCCACGCGCTCGCGAGCTCCGCTGTGGCGGCTGCGCTTCGGCGAGGCTTTCGTGCCGCACGGTTACGCAGGCGCGGTCGTGCGCGAAATCATGGAGATGGGGGAACACTACGGCGTCGAGGTTCGTGGCGAAATTCGCTCAGCGCGTACCGTGCGCAACGCAGTGCTGCGTGAGCTTGCGCGTGTACCCTACGACCTGCTGGTGATGGGCGTGAGCCCCCGGGGCGGGGAGCCGTTGTTTCTCGGGGAGCTCGCGGCAGAGATGCTGGTACGCGCGCAGACCTCGCTCCTTTTCTTCTGCGGAGAGCCCGTCCCCGGGGTTGCGGCAACGGTCTAGCACATCCCGGCGAGTCGCGCGCCGTGTGTAGGCACGTGCCTACATCATTCATGCGATCAGGAGGCTATGCGCCACCATCAGTTACCTCTATAAAGCACGCGCCGGTGCACGCACGCGGACGTAGTCATGCGCGATTCGGAGGATCAACACACTGTGGTGGCGATGACCCATGGCGCTCGGGTGCTAGCGGGCGCCCCACCGGACAGTCGGCCCCAGCCGGTACGGGAAGTGCGTAGCGGCGGCGACCTGCAGACCGATCAGGCCATGCGACTCGCGCTGCTGGCAGCGATCGTCGACTCCTCCGACGATGCGATCGTCGGCAAGACACTCGAGGGCCGTGTTCTCTCCTGGAACGCTGCGGCCATGCGGATCTTCGGTTATCAACCAGCCGAAGTCATCGGTAAGTCGATCACGATGATCATTCCGCCGGAACTGCGTGGTGAGGAGGAACAGATTCTGGAGAAGCTGCGGCGTGGGCAGCGCATCGAGCATTTCGACACCATCCGTCTCACCAAGGACGGACGCCGGATTCCGATCTCGCTCACCGTCTCACCGGTCCGTGACGCGCAGGGAAACATCGTCGGCGCTTCAAAGATCGCGCGCGACATCTCCGAACGCAAGTACGCCGAGGCGGCACTCGTCGAGAGCGAGCGACGGCTCACGGCCGAGGCGGAAGCACTCGCGAAACTCAACGAGTCGAGCACGCGGCTGTGGCGCTCGCGTACGCTGGCGGAAGGTTCGAGCGAAATGCTGTCGGCCGCCATCGAGCTGCTCGGCGCTGACGACGGCAATGTGCAGCTCTCCGACGAGAGCGGACGACTGTCGGTCGTGGCCGAGCGGGGGCTGCGCCCCGCGGGGGACGCGGCCGAGCTTTCGATGCCTCTGATAAGCCCCGATGGAACCCGACTCGGAATGCTCTCCACGCGCTTCCGCAGGGGGCATCGGGTTGCGGAGCCGGAGCTGCGCCGGCTCGATCTGTACCTCCGTCAGGCAACGGATTTCATTCAGCGCTGTGCGCTCGAGCAGGAGCTGCGCAAGAGGGAGGAGGCACTGCGTGAGGCCGACCGCCGCAAGGATGAGTTCCTGGCGCTCCTCGCCCATGAGTTGCGCAATCCTCTGGCCCCGATCCGCTATGCGCTAGCGACGGCTGGCAAACCTGGCCGTACTCCCGAGCAACGGCGGCGAGCGGAGGAAGTCGTAGACCGGCAGGTAGCGCATATGAGTCGCCTGCTCGATGATCTGCTCGATATGGCGCGCATCACACATGGCGCGCTCGAGCTGAAGAGGACTCCCACGGAACTGGGGTCCATCGTCAGCGCGGCATTCGAGACGGCGCGCCCGATTCTCGAGGCGCGGCAGCACGCGTTCTTGGTCGACCTGCCGGAACAGCCGGTGCGGCTGCAGGCGGACGCCGTGCGCCTGGCGCAGGCTTTCTCCAACCTCCTCATCAACGCTGCGAAATACACCCCTCCCGGAGGACGCATCGAGCTGCGGGCGGCACGGCAGGCAGGGGATGTGCTCGTCAGCATACGCGACAACGGCATGGGCGTCCCGGCTGAGATGCTGCCGAGGCTCTTCAAGCTCTTCTCGCAGGGAAGCCCGAGCGGCAGCGCGGATCGCGGGTTGGGCGTGGGTCTGGCGCTGGTACGGCAACTGGTTGCACTGCACGGCGGGAGCGTCGAGGTGCGCAGCGGCGGGGCGGGGCAGGGGAGTGAATTCACCGTGCGCCTCCCGGTGGGCACGGTGCTCGAGATGCCGGTGGCGGTCGCGGCCGAGGCCGAGTGTCTGCCTGTCCCGGCCATGAGGATTCTCGTGGTCGATGACAACCGCGACGCTGCGGAAATGTCTGCAATGCTCTTGCAGCTGTCGGGACACACGGTTCAGACGGTGGTAAGCAGTGCGCAGGCGCTCGAGCGCGGAGCCGCGTTCCGTCCCCATGCGATGTTGCTCGACATCGGCTTGCCCGACATGAGCGGCTACGAGTTGGCAACGCGGGTGCGCGTCTCGTCGTGGGGACGCGGCACCCTTCTCGTGGCGGTGACTGGCTGGGGGCAGGAGCATGACCGCCGCCGCGCCGTTGAAGCCGGCTTCGATCACCATCTCACCAAGCCGGTGGCCCCCGAGACGCTCGAGTCGATCCTGCGGATGAAGCCCAAGTGAGGCGCTCGCAGGCGCAGGTGTAAGGTCGGCACAGCTCAGCCTCGTCCCTTTCTCCCGGAGCCATTCGCTGCGACTGCGGCCCGTAGTTCGCATCTGTCGAACGGCGAGTGCCACAGTTCCCGCGGTAAGAGAATTCTCACAAGCGTTGGCGTGGCTGAACGTTACGCAGCGTTCCACTGCACGGTAAAAACAATCAGGGAGGCAAGGCAGGATGCCCAGATGAAGATTGCGAGCTCGGCCACGACGTCACCCGGTTTGCATCCGCCGAATCCTCCACCGAGGCGCGACTCGTAGCGATGCGAGATCCCTCTCGGAGGGCGCAAGGAGGTCCGCATCGAGAAGCCGCAGCTGCCGATCGGTATCGAGGCGATAAACCTGAGCGACATAGCCGCGGGCGATGCACGCATCGATCTGAACTTCGAGCGTGTGCAGCAGCACATCATCGTTGCCCCTGCTCGCGATGCGGAGAGTGGTGTGCAGGTATACGTGCACCTGTAGCGGCGACCGGCGACCTCCATCCCTCCTACACTCCCACGCGGTCGCGGACTACTGGAGCAATGCGGGTGTTGCGCCACCATCCTCCGCCATTGCCAATATACGTCAGCAGCGAGGGACAGCTCATGCCAACTGCAAGTGGACATACCAAAGCGATTCGTGCGAAGAAAGTGATCGGCACCAATGTGAAAGATCCCGCCGGAAAGAAGATCGGGGAGGTCGAGGACGTGATGCTGGACAAGGATTCCAACAACATCATGTTCGCCGTGGTGGGTTTCGGTGGCTTTCTCGGTCTCGCGGAGAAGTACCATCCCATTCCCTGGTCGGCTCTCGAATTCAACGAGGGCGAAGATGCCTACGTCGTGAACTATACGAAGGAGCAGCTGCAGGGTGCGCCTGCAGCGTCCATCGATGAGCTCACGCGCAGTGATGGCCGGCTGTTCCGCGAGCAGAGTTACTCCTACTACAACGAGCCCCGCTACTGGGAAGTGGCCGAGTAGCTGCATCGACATCGACTATCGCGCGCCCACAGGCGCAAGACCGCGCGCACGGCGAGCGCTGCCTGCGCAACGCCGCCGTCGCGGGGGCTACGCTGGGCACAATGCAAGCCCGCAGGAGCCCCGCCCGCAAACGCGCAGTGAAAGCGCACCCTCTGCGGGTCGGACTGCAGCTCGCACGGCTCGTGCCCAGTGCGCCCGAAAGCGACGCCTGGCTTCATGAAGTGAAGTTCGACGGCTACCGTATCCTCCTCTGGCGCAACGGCAGGGAGGTACGCATTACCTCGCGCGGTAACCAGGACTGGTCGATGAAACTGCCAACGGCGGCAGAAACCACGCGAGGTCTGCCGTGCCGCAACTGCATTCTAGACGGCGAGCTCGTGGCGCTCGACGAAGATGGCCGCAGCAGCTTTGCACGGTTGCAGCAGTTTTTTGGCGAAGGCGCGTCTCGCACAAGTCTGCGCATCACGGTGTTCGATCTGCTGTTCCTCGATGGGCAGGACCTGCCGAGCCGGCAGCAGCTGCGCGGCGCGGTGCCGGTCTGGGCGCGCCCCGAGCTCGTCGTGGAAGTCGAGTTTCGGGGTTACACGCAGGACGGCCTCCTGCGTCAGACCAGTCTCAAGGGTTTGCGTCGCGATCGCAGCGTCGAGTCATTGAGACCCGCGCGGGAAGTGGCGGTGATCACCAGCGGCGGCGGGTGAGCCGCGAGGACCAGGTACGCAGCGGGCGACCGCGCAGCGGACTGAGGAAGCGCACCACCGCCGCGCCGTGCTGGCTTCTCGAGGCGGCCACCTTGGTGGCGACCAGGAAGGGGAGGGCCACCACCATGCCGGCGATGCCCCACATCCACGCGCCGAGCCAGAGAGCCACCAGTACCACGACGGGATTGAGGTCGAGGCGTCGCCCCACGAATACCGGCTCGATGATGTGGCCCTCTACGGCGGCCAGCAGCAGGAAACTCGCGCCCACGAGGAGCGTCTGGCTGATTGCATCGAAGGACACGAATGCCACGAGTGTCAGGATCGCAAATGTGGTCGCACATCCCAGATAAGGGATGAAGTTCAATACCGCCGCGAGCGCCCCCCACAACATGGGATTCGGCATGGCGAGCGACCACATCAAGAGCGCCGTCGCAGTGCCGAACAGCAGATTAATCACTGCCAGGGTGCCGTAGTAGCGGCCGACCTCCACGCGGATGGCGTCGATGACTCGTAACACGTGCAGCGCGCGCTCGTCGGTGGCAAGCGGCGCGGTCATCCGTGCGAGGGTCGGCGGTCCGGCCGCGAGCAGCAACAGCGTGAGCGCCGCGCCCATGAGGCCCGCGGCCGCGACTCCGCTGGTGCTCTCGACCACATCCATCGCCGACACCGAGCTTGCCGATGGTGCGGGGACCGGTGCGGCGGCGGGCGCGTCACCCGCACCGGCGAGCGCGCTGGCTCGCCTCGCAAGGGCATCTATGCGCCGAACGACCGATTGCGCCGATCGCGTCTTGTGCTCGATGGTGCGCAGCACTCGCGGTGCGCTGTCGATCCATTGACGCGCAGGCGTCCACACCGCGTGCAGTACTCCGCCCACTGCCCCACCGACGAGCAGCAGCACGATGAGCGCGCTCAAGCCACGTGGTATGCGGTAGCGTCGCAGAGTCTCGACGATCCCCGAGAGCACCAGCGCCATCAACACGCCGAGCACCACCGGGATCAACAACTCCCGTCCGAGTCGCAGGGCAGCAATCCCGACGCACAGCGCGACGATCCACAGCGGGCGGGTGAAGGAGCGCGTCGGGCGGCGCCGCGCGCGGGCCTCGGCAGTCGATCGAACCGCCGCAGCGCCTTCCGACCCGGCGGGCTCGGGCGACGCGGTTGGACTGGACTGCGGAACGGCGTTCAGTGAGGGTCTCAACGATTCTCTCCCTGATCGACGAAAACAGTCGCCACGGAATCTGTTGCGCGACGCCACAGAGCCCGCGCGCGCCCCGCAAATGATCGGAATGCGATCGCATCTCTACCGTCAGCACGGCACGCCTTCCTCTGTCGGTGCCATCCGCAAGTGCCGGGCGTACGTCTGTAGGCGATCGCCGACCGCGTAGTCGGCGTTCAGCCGACGCCCGTTGAGGTTCCATACTGGCAACCGCAGCCGGCTTGCGTAGCTAATCTGTTCGCCAGTCATCTTCGGGGGTGTAAGAAAACGTCAAGCGTCGCCGAGAGCTGCCCCTACTCGGTCCGACGCGCCTCACAGTCTCGGTGCGGCGAGCGGTGTCTCCGGCGGGGATTCAGAGATTTCCCTGGACGGGTGGTGACCTCAAGGACGAGGACGCGGGCCAAGGACGGCCTGGGAATCAGAGCGGTGGTGCGTGACGGAAGCGCGCAAGGGCTCGGGTTTCGCAGCGATTTCCGCCGGATCCATTTTTAGTCGTTTCCGAGACTGTTTCTTTTACATCGCCCCGCCGGCATCTCGCGCCTCGAGCAGCTCGCGCAGAGCGACTGAACCCGCCATCTTGTCCAGGCAGTCATCGAAGCCAGCCTCTTGCGCCAACCCGCGCGTGACGGCATCGAGTGTCATGCCGCTCAGCATCACCAGGTAGATCGCCGCTCCGACACGTGCGCGGATCGCCTGCGCCAGGCGATACCCGTTCATGCGTGGCAGGTGGATGTCGATGAGCGCCACATCCGGCCTGATGTCGCCCAGTGCCGTGAGCGCCTGCTCTGCGTCCGCCGCCTCGAGCACCGTGTAGCCGAGCGCCGCGAGTGCTTCGCGATAGGCGCGGCGTACCTCCGGGCTGTCCTCCACGATCAGAATGCGCTTCCTGGTCGCGCGAGGCGCCGCGCCCGGACGCGACCGCTCAGGCTGCTGTGGCTGTGGCGATGGGTGGCGCTTTTCTTCACGCTGTGCTTGCCCGGCAGCAAAGCGAACGACGAGCTCGAATCCCCCATCGTTCTCTTTCAACAGGTCGAGTGCGCCACCCTGCAAGCACATGATGCGCTGCGCCGTGCGCAGCGCCATGCGCCCATCGCGGCCGCGATAACTCGCAAACCACTCCTCCCCGGGCATGTTGACCGGATCGACCCGGCTGCGGACGCGAATCTCCGGT
>DATMPW010000088.1:0-9948 GCA_035566915.1 Steroidobacteraceae bacterium | reverse complement strand
CGATAGAAGAGCTCCTTGCCGAGCGCGATGGCAACGCGTGGCTTGCGGAGGATGCCGGCGACCAGCTTCTCGACCTCCGCATCGAGCGCTTCGGCCACCACCACGCGGTTCACGAGTCCGCGCTCGTGGGCGGCCGCTGCGTCGATGAAATCACCCGTCACCAGCATTTCGAACGCCGGCTTGAGCGGCACGTTGCGCGAGAGAGGCACGCCCGGAGTCGAGCAGAAAAGCCCGAGGTTGACTCCGCTCACCGCAAAGCGGGCATCTGACGAGGCCACCGCGAGATCGCATTGCGCGACCAGCTGACAGCCGGCTGCGGTCGCGATACCGTGCACGCGCGCGATGACCGGGACCGGGAGGCGCCGCAGCGTGAGCATCACCTGCGAGCATTGGGTGAAGAGCCTCTGGTAGTACTCGAGAGAAGGCTGCGCGCGCATCTCGCGCAGATCGTGCCCCGCGCAGAAGGCCTTGCCGGCACCGGCCAGCACCACCACCCGTGCGCTCTCGTCCGTCTCGAGCGCATCGAGCTCGCGCTGCAGCGCCCCGAGCAGTGCCTCGGAGAGGGCGTTGAAGGCCTGCGGACGGTTGAGGGTGAGTGTGATGACACCGCGCGCGTCGCGGTCACGCCGGATGAGCGCTTCCGTCTGGTGCGGGGCGGGGTCCCTCTCCCCGGTGGGTCGAGCCGATGCGTTCATGTGGTCACCTCATTCGATCGCGCTGACCGAGCGGGCGCGCTCGCGCAGCAGGTACTTCTGGATCTTGCCGGTGGCGGTCTTGGGGATCTCCTCGAACCGCACCTCCCGCGGGATCTTGTACCCGGCCAGGAGTCCCCGGCAATGCGCGATGAGCTCGTCCGCGGTGGCGCGCGCGCCCGCCTTGAGCTCGACGTAAGCGAGCGGAGTCTCACCCCACTTCGAGTCCGGACGCGCGACCACCGCACAGGCGAGCACCGCCGGATGGCGATAGAGCGCATCCTCCACTTCGAGCGAGCTCACGTTCTCGCCGCCCGAGATGATCACATCCTTGCTGCGGTCCCTGATCTTGGTGTAGCGATCGGGCTGCAGCACCGCGAGATCGCCCGTGCGGAACCAGCCGCCCGCGAACGCCGCGCGGGTCGCCGCCGGGTTCTTGAGATACCCCTTCATCACGATGTTGCCGCGGAACATGATCTCACCCAGGACCTCACCGTTCGCCGGCACCTCGTTCATGGTCTGAGGATCGAGCACGGTCATGCCCTCCTGCAGCGCGTAGCGCACGCCCTGCCGGCCGTTGAGGCGGGTCTGCTCGGAGAGGCTTTCCTTCGCCCAGTGGGCACGCTTTGCGGCGACCGCCGCCGGGCCGTACGTCTCGGTGAGCCCGTAGACGTGCGTGAGCTCGAAGCCGACTTTCGCCATCCCATCGATCATCGCGGCAGGGGGCGCGGCGGCCGCCACCATGCCGCGCACACGCTGGCTGATGCCTTCCCGCGCCGCAGGGTCCGCGTTGATCAGCAGGTTGTGCACGATGGGAGCGCCGCAGTAGTGATCCGCGCCGTGCCGACGCATGGCCTCGAGGATCGCTCCGCTTTCCACGCGGCGCAGGCACAGGTGCGTGCCGGCGAGCAGCGCCACCGTCCACGGGAAGCACCAGCCGTTGCAATGGAACATCGGCAGCGTCCACAGGTACTTCGGGAAGTGCGGCATCGACCAGTCGACCGCGTTGCTCACCGCGTTGAGATACGCGCCGCGGTGATGGGTCACGACGCCCTTCGGGTTCCCGGTGGTGCCCGAGGTGTAGGAGACGGCGATGGCGTCCCATTCATCGATCGGGCCGTCGAGATGCGCGAGCGGTGCGTGCCGGGCGAGCAGCGCCTCGTATTCCTCGCCGCCGATCGGTGCGCCCCCGCCCGGGTACTCGCTGTCGCACACATCGATGATGAGCGGTGTGCGGCCGTGCTCCTCGCGCAGGATCCGCAGCGCCTGCTGCATGATGGGGGAGAACTCCCGGTCGCTGATCAGCACCGAGGTCTCGCAGTGCTGCATCTGCCAGGCAAGGAGCGGTGCATCGAGACGGATGTTGAGCGTGTTGAGCACCGCGCCGAGTGCCGGCACCGCATAGTGCGCCTCGATCATCTCCGGGGTATTGGTGAGCATCACACTCACCGTCGTGCCGCGCGTGACACCGAGTGAGCGCAGCGCCGCGGCGAGCCGCGCACTGCGCGCGCGCGTCTCGTGCCATGAATAACGGCGGGAGCCGTGTACCACCGCGGGGAGGTCCCCGTACACCTCCGCCGTGCGCTCGATGAAGCTCACGGGCGAGAGCGGCACGTAGTTGGCGGGAGTCTTCTCGAGATTCTCGTCGTAGATGCTCATCGCGGGGGCGCCTCTTCCCAGTCGCGGAAGGAGATGTTGAAGTGTGAGCCGTCGCAGAAGGGCTTGTTGGCGGAGGCGCCGCAGCGGCAGAGCGTCACGCGGTTACGCACCTCGTAGATGAAGCCATCGGTCGCGATCACCGGGATCCCGCCCCGCAGCCATAGCGGCCCGCTCACCCGCTCCGATGGGTCCTCGATCACCCCGATCGATCTGGGCAGCTCAGGCTCGGTCGGTCCGCGGCTCGCGCGCTCCCACGCCACGAGTCTTCCCGAGGGGCAGTTGCTCACCTCGCGGATGAAGTCGGCGCGCACCTGCACGTCCTGCGTGCGCTCGACCTGGTTCCACACCGTGCCATGCGCATCACAGAAGCGCGCCCCGGCACAGAAGATCGCCGCGTCGGTCAGCGTGTGCGCCGGGCCCTCGAGCCCCTTCGCCAGCCGCAGGTAAGGCTCGCGGGAGGCAGTTTCCGCGCCATCGAAGCCGGCTCTCTTGTGGGAGCCATCGCAGAAGGGCTTGTTCGAGGAATGGCCGCAGCGACAGAGCGCGTAGCTTTCCTGTGCCGGGAAGGCATCGCCCTCGAGCCATGTCTCGGACTCCCCTGCTGAATCCGTGACGATCGTCTGCCGGGAGAGTGGGATACCGCCCGTGACGAGATAGGGACCATTCTTCGCGACGACGACCTTGGGCTCGGTCGATTTCGGCACGTTGCACCTCCCCGCACGCCCACAGGCAAGCGCTCAGGCTCGCCAAGCCTGAACCCACCGGGAAGGATCGACAAGCGGGGCCGCGCGCCCCAGGGCGGGCGGTCGCGCGGCGTGCGCGCGTGCCGACCGACCGAGCGCGCTACACTCGAGACCATGCACTGGCTGACGCTCCTCTTCATCCTCGCGGTGCTCGCGGGTCTTGCTGTGGATCTCTGGCTCTCGCAGCGGCAGGCGCTCGCCGTCGCGCATCATCGCGGCGAGGTGCCGGCCCCTTTTGCCGGGAGCGTCTCGGCGGATGAGCACCGCAAGGCGGCCGACTACACGATCGCGAAAGTGCGCTTCGGGCGGGTCGGCACGGTGGTGGATGCGGCGGTTCTTCTCGCGCTCACGGTGGGCGGTGGCATTGCGCTCGTCGATGGCCTCTGGCGGCGCACGGGACTTTCCGAGCCCGGGCTCGGGGTCGCAGTCATCGCGACCATCGCGCTCATCGCGCAGCTCCTGAGCCTGCCGTTTTCCATCTGGCGCACGTTCCGGCTGGAAGCGCGCTTTGGCTTCAACCGCACCACTGCGGCTCTCTTCATCGCCGATCTCGGAAAGAGCCTCGCGCTCGCCGTGGTGCTGGGTGGTCCGCTCCTCATCGCGACACTCCTTCTCATGGAGCGTGCGGGGCGCTGGTGGTGGCTGTGGGCGTTTGGCCTGTGGCTCGCCGTCATGTTCCTCATGGCGTGGGCATGGCCGGCATTCATCGCGCCGCTCTTCAACCGCTTCACCCCGCTCGAGGATGCGACGCTCAAGGCGCGCATCGAAGCACTGCTCGAGCGCTGCGGCTTCGCCTCCAAGGGGGTGTTCGTCGTCGACAATTCGCGCCGCTCGAGTCACGGCAACGCCTATTTCACCGGCATCGGGCGGCACAAGCGCATCGTCTTCTTCGATACGCTGCTCGAGCACCTGGCGCACCCCGAGGTGGAGGCGGTACTCGCGCACGAGCTCGGCCACTTTCGCCTGAAGCACGTGCGCAAGCGGCTGCTGCTCTCGGTCGCGACCATGTTCCTCGGGCTCGCGCTACTCGGCTGGCTCGCGCGGCAGCCGGGCTTCTACACCGCGCTCGGTGTGCCCGTGCCCTCAACCCACGCCGCGCTCCTGTTGTTCATGTTCGCGGTGCCGGCCTTCACCTTCTTCGTGACGCCGCTCGCCTCGCTCTGGTCGCGCCGGCACGAGTTCGAGGCGGATGCCTTCGCCTCGCGTTATGCGAGCGCCGGGGAGCTCGCGACGGCACTCGTCAAGCTCCATCGCGACAACGCGAGCACGCTCACCCCGGATCCCGTGTACGCGGCGTTCTACTACTCGCATCCGCCGCCGCTGACCCGCATCACGCGCCTGCGGGCCGCCGCGGCGGTGCCATCAAGCTGAGGGCTCAGGGCACGTAGTAGAGATCGATGGTCTTCCCGACGCGCTCGATCGGGCGATAGGCGTCGAGCCATGCGTAATCCGACCGTTTGCGAGTGCGCGCGAGCTGTGACACCGCGACCCAGCCGGTGACCCGCTCGCCCCCCGGCAGGATGTGCACCGGCGGGAGCGGCTCACGGCGCAGGTCCGCGGTGCCACGGTAGGCGATGTTGAGATGCCCGATGTGGAGCTGTGCGGCGCGCAGCTCGAGCCGGTGCAGGTCCTGACCCCAGTCGAGATCCGAGTCGACGAGGACCCGCTCGGGGTGCGCGACCGTTTCATTGAAGTACGGAAGATAGTCCGGATAAGCGCGCCACAGCGGGCTCAGTTGCCACACGAGTGCCGCGAAGAGCGCCGCCGTGGCGAGGGTGGCGCGGGGGTTTTGCAGGTGTTTCCATGAATAGTTAGGCAATTGCCTAACTATCCGGGAAAGGTCCTCTTGTACAGCGAGCGGCGACGGCGGTGGCGAGGTCGCGGCAAGCGGGGGCGGCGGCGGCATCGGGGCGACGGTGAGGTTTCGGATCGCCCGCCATGCGCGCACCGTGACATAGGCACCACCGACCGCGAAGAAGGGATACACGATGAGAATGTGCCGGATGCCGATGTTGATCCGGCTCACGGCACTCGCGAAGACGAGGATCGCCACCACGATCGCGAGCGGCGCCATCGCCCAGGAATCCCGCCGCCGCCAGCCGCGCACCGCAAGCCATCCAAGGCCCACGGGTCCCGCAATGAGTAGCGGAATGGGTGTCTTCACCGCAAGCGCCACGAGGTAGAAGTACCACCAGCCCGTGAGCCGCACCTGGCCGAGGAGATAAGAGAGGTGCCCGCTGTCATTGTGCGCCTTGACGGCGATGATCCCATTCAACAGGTCCTCGAGCTCGCGCGGGAGCCAGACGTGCGCGAGCAGCACGCCGAGGCCGTGCGCCGCGCCATGCTGCTGCAGGAGGTAGGACACCGCCCAGTTGAAACGAAAGGCGACCCCCGCCGGATCCGCCGCGCGCGGACCGTACGCGATCCACACCGGCACGAGTCCCGCGAGCGCCGCGAGCAGGAGTCCCCCGAGCCATGCGCGCCAGAGCGAGGGTCCGCGCCAGAGCGAGAGTCCGCGCCAGAGCGAGAGTCCGGCGGGGTGCGGCGGCGGCGCTGGTGAACCTGGGGCGGCGGGGTCAATGGCGGCGGGCGCCGCGGCCGGATGCGTGCAGGCCGCTTGCGTCGCGGCCAGCACGATCAGCGATACGCCGATGAAGGGCACGCTCGAGAACTTGGTCACCACCGCGAGCCCTGAAGCTGCTCCGAAGAGCACGGCATCGCGCCACAGCGCGCTCACGAGCCAGCGCTCGAGCGCGTAAAGGGCGAGCAGTATGGTCGCCGCGGCGGCGACATCGAGGCTCGCGAGCGCCGCGTGCCCGAGCACCGGCGGCACCGACACGAGAAGCACCACCGCAAGGAGCGCGGCACCGTCCGACGGCAGGAGCCGCCGTGCCCAGAGCCAGGTCGCGAAGAGCAGGAGCACGAGGAACGGCAGCATGCCGAGCCGCGCGAGGGTCAGATCGCGCCAGTAGGCGCCCTTCGCGTAGAGGATGTGGAGCCCTTCCGGGGTCCCCTCCGGAGGCGGTGTGCCGTAAGAGTGAGCCCCCGTCAGGTAGGGGAGAATCGCGAGGAACACGCGCGCGAGCGGCGGATGCTCGGTGTCGTACTCGTACTTGCCGCGATCGAGGAGCTCGATGCCGGCGGCGAGATGCTCGGGCTCGTCCCAGGTGTTGGAGTACACGCGCCAGCACCCGGCCGCGAGCAGGCAGGCGATGAGGATGATGAGCGCGAGGAGCTTGCGCGCCGCGCGCGGCGCACGGGTGGCGGCGAGTGGGGCCGAGCTCACCTAAGCGAACGTCTGCCGCAGCACGATGGTCTCTCCGCGGTCGGGTCCCGTTGAGATCATGTCGATGGGGACGCTGACGAGTGTCTGGAGCCGTTCGAGATAGCGGCGTGCGTTGGCGGGGAGCGCCTCGTACTCGGTGACGCCGACCGTGGATTCGCGCCAGCCGGGCAGCTCCTCGTACACCGGCTCGATACCGGCATAGCCTTCGACGCTCATCGGCGGATCCGGGCTCACGATGCCGTTCGTGCGGTAGCCGACGCCGATGCGGATCGTGTCGAGCCCATCGAGCACGTCGAGCTTGGTGATGCACAGTCCCGTGACACTCGAATTCACGATCGAGCGCTTGAGCGCCACCGAATCGAACCAGCCACAGCGGCGCCGGCGCCCCGTGACCGAGCCGTACTCGTGACCCACGCGGAAGAGATGCTCGCCGTACTGATCGAAGAGCTCGGTCGGGAAGGGCCCGGCGCCGACCCGTGTCGTGTAGGCCTTGACGATGCCGAGCACCGCATCGAACGCCTTGGGTCCCAATCCCGTGCCGGTGCCGGCGAAGCCCGCGGTGGTGTTGGATGAGGTCACGTACGGATAGGTGCCGAGGTCGACATCGAGCATCGCCCCCTGCGCACCCTCGAAGAGCACGTTCGCAGACGCCGCGCGCAGCCGCTCGAGCTCGCGCGTCACATCGGTGATGAGCGGTGCGATGCGCGCCGACATGGCGAGCTGCGCATCGAGGGTCTTCTGGAAATCGACCGTTGGTGCGCGGTAGTAGTGCTGCAGGACGAAGTTGTGGAAGTCGAGCACTTCGCCCAACTTCGCGGCGAAGCGGTCCCGCTGGAAGAGGTCCGCGACGCGCACCGCGCGGCGCGCCACCTTGTCCTCGTACGCAGGTCCAATACCGCGGCCGGTCGTGCCGATCGCGTTCGCGCCACGCGCGCGCTCGCGTGCCTGATCGAGCAGGACGTGCGAGGGCAGGATCAGCGGGCAAAGCGGCGAGACCGCCAACCGCTCGAACACCGGCACCCCGCGCTCGATCAGCATGTCACTCTCGGCGAGCAATGCCTCGAGCGAGAGCACCACGCCGTTACCGATGAAGCAGCGCACCTGCGCGCGCAGGATCCCGGATGGAATGAGCGACAGGATGGTCTTGCGGCCGTCGATGACGAGAGTGTGGCCGGCGTTGTGCCCCCCCTGGAAGCGCGCCACCGCGGCGGCGCGCTCGGTCAGGAGGTCGACGACCTTGCCCTTGCCTTCATCGCCCCACTGGGTGCCGATGACGACCACGAACTGTCCCACGCTCGAACCTCTAGCGGACCAGAAACAGGATCAGGACGCCGACCAGCATGCTGCCGAGACCGGCGTAGCGCAACTCGCGATCCTGCACCTGCAGCAGCCGTGCGAAGGCGCGTTTCACCCCCTGCGGATTCAAAAAGGGCCCGATGCCTTCCAACACGAGGAACAGGCCGAGCGCGGCCAGGAGATCCGAGAGATTGAGCGACACGGATCGAGTGCGCCGTATGGTCGCTAATGGTGCCGCGGCGAGGCGGTCCCCGCCGGCGAGGCTTCCTTCAGGTAGCGGAAGAACTCCCCGTCGGGAGTGAGCACCAGCAGGTCGCCCTCCTTGCCGATCGAGCGCTCGTAGGCCTGGAGGCTGCGGTAGAAGGCGTAGAACTCGGGGTTTTTCGAATAGGCGCGCGCGTAGATCTGCGCGGCTGCCGCATCACCCTCGCCGCGGGTGCGCAGCGCATCGCGCTCGGCATCGGCGAGAATCACGGTGCGCTGGCGCTCGGCGGTCGAGCGGATGGTGGCGCTTTCCTGCTGACCTTCCGCGCGCAGGCGGCTCGCGATCTTGGCGAAATTCTGTTTCATCGTTTCATAGACGCGCGCCGCGACTTCATCCGGCAGATCGATGCGCTGCACGCGCACATCGACGAGATCCACCCCGAGCCCCACGGCATTGCGTCTCGCCTGGCCGAACATCTGGCTCGTGACCGCGGCGCGCTCGGCCGAGACGATCTGCTGCAGCGTGCGCTGCGCCACGACGCTCTTGATGCCGTCCTTGACGATCTCAGCCAGGCGCTGCGCGGCAAGTCCCTCGTTGCCCGCCACCGCGCGGAAGTAGGTCGAGGGGTCATTGACACGCCATTTCACGTAGAAGTCGACGATGAGGCCGCGGCCGTCGTTGGTGAGGAAGGTCTCGCCGTTGTAGGACTCCGAGAGGATGCGGCGATCGAACTTGGTCACCCGGTCCCACGGCCACTTGAGATGGAGGCCCGGCTTGTAGCGGGTGTCGATGATCTCGCCGAAGCGTGTGCGGATGGCGTACTCGGTCTCATTCACCGAGAAGAGCGAGAACGCGACGAAGAGCAGCAGTCCCGCCACCACGAAGAACCAGGGGAAGAGCCGTGTGCTCATCTCAGCGCTCCGCCCGCGAGCGCGAGCCCTCGATCGTGACCTGGTCGGTCTGGTCCTTCGAGCCCGCAGTACTTTCGGCGCCCGTCTCGGGCTCGCGATTGAGGCTCTTCTCGAGGAGCTTGTCGATCGGGAGATAGACGAGGTTGCTCCCGGCACGGGAGTCGATGATCACCTTGTGCGCGTGCGAGAGCACGCTCTCGACGGCGTCGGTGTAGAGCCGCCGCCGCGTCACCTCCGGCGCCTGCGCGTAAGCCCCCTCGAGCTGCGAGAACCGCGATGCCTGACCCTCCGCGATCGCGCTCACCTGCGCCTTGTACGCCAGCGCATCCTGCTGTATGCGGGCGGCGGCGCCCTGCGCCACCGGCAGGATCCCGTTGCGGTACGCCTCGGCCTCGAGCTGGAAGCGCTCCTTGTCGGTCTGCGCCTTGTTGGTATCGCGTTGGGAAGGGATCACGGCATCCGGCACCTGCACGTCCTCGAGGTTCACCGTGGTGACCGTGATGCCGGAGTTGTAGAAGTCGAGCACGCCCTGAATGAGCTCCTTGGTGCGACGCGTGATCTCGGGCCTCGTCGAGCCGACCAGGAGCTCATCGAGGGTGCTGCGGCCGACGATCTCGCGGATCGCGCTCTCGGAGACTTGAGTCAGCGTGTCCTCCGGGGCCTTCACCCGGAAAAGCTTCTTCACCGGGTCCGAGAACTGGTACTGCACGGCGAAGTGCAGCTCGACCAGGTTGACATCCGCGGTGAGCACGCGGGACTTGAAGTCGCTCGAATTCACACTCGCGACATTCACCACGGTCACGCTCTCGATCGGCCACGGGAGACGGAAATGGAGGCCGGGCGGGGTGATTGCGACCAACCGCCCGAAGCGCTGCACCACTCCGCGCTCGGGCGCCTTCACCTGGTAAACGCCGTTCCACAACCAGCCGAGGACGACGACCACCAGCACGACGAGCAACAGCGTCCCGCTGTCGGTGCCACGTCCGCCGCCGCCCGGACGAAACATCGACTCGAGCTTGCGCTGCCAGCTCTTCAGCCGCTCATCGAGGTCGGGGGCGCCCGGACGGCGCCCCCATGGACTCTGCGGACCGCTTGGTTGGTTCCAGGGCATATAACAGGAAGACCGTGCGCGCTGTCAGCGCAGCTTGCCGGCGCT
>DATMPW010000087.1:0-59035 GCA_035566915.1 Steroidobacteraceae bacterium | reverse complement strand
GTCGCTGTGGGACAAGAAGGACGCCAAGATCATGACGCTCTCGGGCGGGATGAAGCGGCGCGTGATGATCGCCAAGGCCCTCGCGCACGAGCCCGCGATCCTGTTCCTGGATGAGCCGACCGCGGGTGTGGACGTCGAGCTGCGCCGTGACATGTGGCAGCTGGTGCGCGGGCTGCGGGACAACGGCGTCACCATCATCCTGACTACGCACTACATCGAGGAGGCCGAGGAGATGGCCGACCGTATTGGCGTCATCAACCACGGCGAGCTGATCGTCGTCGAAGACAAGGTCCGCCTGATGCACAAACTCGGCAAGCGACACCTGACTCTGCAGCTGCAGTCCCCGCTCTCGCAGCTGCCTGCGGGCCTCGCGGAGTATCCACTCGAGCTCTCGCAGGATGGACATGCGCTCGTCTTCAACTTCGACGCCCACAGCCGGGAGACCGGCATTCCGGGGATGCTCAGGCGCCTGAGTGAGCTCGGCATAGAGATCAAGGACCTGCATTCCCAGGAGAGCTCGCTCGAGGACATCTTCGTCGGCCTGGTGGGCAGGCACGCGTGAACGTGCACGCCATCCGCGCGATCTACCATTTTGAGATGGCGCGAACGTTCCGCACCTTGATGCAGAGCATCGCCTCCCCGGTGCTGTCGACGGCGCTCTACTTCGTCGTGTTCGGCGCGGCGATCGGCGCGCGAATGGGAGCGGTCGACGGCGTCGGCTACGGCGCCTTCATCGTCCCGGGGCTGATCATGCTGTCGATACTCAACGAGAGCGTGTCGAACGCCTCATTCGGCATCTATCTGCCGAAATGGTCCGGCACGATCTTCGAGCTGCTGTCGGCGCCCGTCTCGTATGTCGAGGCACTGATCGGTTATGTGGGGGCGGCGGCCACCAAGTCGGTCATGCTCGGCATCCTGATCCTGGTCACGGCGCGCCTGTGCGTCCCCTACCACATCGCGCATCCGGCGTGGATGGCGGCGTTCCTCATCCTGACTGCGGTGAGCTTCAGTCTGTTTGGGTTCATTATCGGTTTGTGGGCGGAGAGCTTCGAGCAGCTGCAGATCGTGCCACTCATGATCCTCACGCCGCTCACCTTCCTCGGCGGAGCGTTCTACTCGATCAGCATGCTGCCGCCGATCTGGCAAAAGATCACCCTGTTCAATCCGGTGGTGTACCTGATCAGCGGCTTCCGCTGGAGCTTCTTTGAAGTTTCCGACGTGAATGTGGCCACCAGCGCGGCAGCGACACTGGGGTTTCTCGCCTTGTGCGTCGCGGTGGTGAGCTGGATCTTCAAAACCGGCTACAAGCTCAAGAGCTAGAGGGTCGCTGCGCGGGCCGCGCCAGGACCTGCCCGAAAGGGCAGCTTGTCACGCCGCCTCGCAATAGGCCCAAATACCGATGGACGCTGCTATCGTCGGCGGGCACCCTGCTGCTGCTGCCGCCGTGTCAGCGCGGGAATTGGGTCGGTTGAAGAGGCAATCGTCATGATTCCGAGGCCACGCGTTCCGGGAACAAGCCGCAGCGCGCCAATTGGTGCTCTTGCGGCCGTGATCGGACTCGGCGTCGTCCTGGCGAGCGTGGGTGCTGCCCAGACCAGCAAGACTGCGCCTCCCGCACCGAGCGGAGCGTCGTCCTCCGCACCGAAGCCGACTTCGCCTCCGGCACAGGGTCAGCCGGCTGCACAAACTCCAGCGGCAAAGATCCCACCTGATCAGCTCGACTCCCTGGTGGCTCCGATCGCGCTCTATCCCGATCCCCTGCTCGCGCAGGTACTGGCGGCTTCCACCTATCCGCTCGAAATTGTCCAACTGCAGCAGTGGCTTGCGAAGAACCCCGGCCTGAAGGACAAGGCGCTGGCCGATGCCGTGGCCAAGCAACCGTGGGATCCGAGTGTGCAGTCGATGGCAGCCCTGCCGGACCTCGTAAAGCGACTGGCGGATGACATCCAGTGGACGACCGATCTCGGCAATGCATTTCTCGCGCAGCAGAAGGACGTGATGGATGCCCTGCAACGGATGCGCAAGAAAGCCGAGGCCAAAGGCACGCTCAAGTCGAACGAGCAGCAGAAGGTAGAGACGAAGACGGTCGAGAGCGGTCAGCAGGTGATCGTGATCGAGCAGGCGAATCCGCAGGTCGTCTATGTACCTTCTTATGATCCTGTCGTGGTTTACGGTCCGCCGGTTTACCCCTATCCACCGATCTATTATCCGTACTACCCGCCGGGTGCCGCGTTCGTCACATTCGGTGTTGGAATGATGATGGGTGCGTGGATGAGCGGGGGATGGGGTTACGGTTGCGGATGGGGAACAACCAATGTCTACGTGAACCACAACAACAACTTCGTGCGCGCTGGCGGCGGTGCCGGTGGAGTCGGCGGTGTCGGCGGAGTTGGCAGTGTCGGCGGAGTTGGCGGTGTCGGTGGAGTGGGCGCAGTTGGCGGTGTCGGTGGAGTTGGCGGAGCAGGCGGTGTCGGTGGAGTTGGCGGAGCAGGCGGCGTCGGTGGAGTTGGCGGTGCGGGCGGCGTCGGCGGACCTGGAAACGCGGGCGGAGTCGGTGGTCCGGGCGGTGCCGGCGGAGTCGGTGGACCCAACGGTCCCGGAGGTGCTGGTAAGCCCGGCGCCGGCAGCCCAAAGGGTCCCGGCGGCGCCGGCGGTGGAAACAGCGGCTGGCAACACAACCCACAGCATCGGGGTGGCGCTCCCTATGGGGACAAGGCTACCGCGGACCGATTTGGTGGCAGCACGCGCGGCGCTTCTGCGGCCACACGCGAGGCCGGTGCGCGGCAACAGATCGGTCGGCAGGGCGGGAATCTGCCGAGCGCCGGCGGCGCCGGCGTGAGCGATCGCAGCGCCGGGGGTGGCGCGGGCGGTCGCGGTACAGGCCCCGGCGGCGGAGCCGGATCGGGAGGTGGCGCCAGCCGACCTGGCGGCGGAGGACCGGATAGCATCGGTAGCCGCGATCTCTCGCGTAGCAGCTCGAGCAGCTCGAGCGGCTCGCGCGGGGGCGGAGGACGAGATGCCTTCTCCTCGTCCAGCGGCTACAGCGGATCGCGGGCCTCGTCGTCGAGTCGCCGCGGCTCATCGAGCGTCGGGTCGTCCCGCGGCGGGGGCGGCGGGCGCGGTGGTGGGGGGAGACGCAGATGAGCGGCGTCAGATTCGCTAGCATCCTGGGTGCGATCCTCGCGGGCCTGCTGAGCATGGCGAGCGCTCAAGAGCCCGCCGCGCCGGCGGCTAAGTCCAACGGTGCTAAGCCTGGCGCGACAGGGCCGCAGACCTTTGAGTCGGCGGAAAAGGCGGCCGATGCCATGGTGGACGCGGCCGAGAAGTTCGATGTGACTTCGCTCCTGCGCATCGTGGGGCCGCAAGGAGAGGACCTCGTTCTCACCGGCGAGTACGCACAGGACCGCGAGCGCGCGCAGGAGTTCGCGGCCCAGGCGCGCAAGAAAAAGCAGGTGTCGCTCGATCCCAAGACCGACACCCGGGCCTACCTGCTGGTGGGTGAGCAGGACTGGCCGTTTGGGATTCCGATCGTGAAGCGCGACGGCCGTTGGGCATTTGATGCTGCCGCGGGGCGCCAGGAGCTCATGTACCGGCGCATCGGCAGCAACGAGCTCGATGCCATCGAGATCTGTGAAGGGTACGTCGAAGCGCAATTCGACTACGCGTACCGCAAGCGCACGGGCTATGAGGCGCCTCAGTATGCGCAGCGCATCATCAGCAATCCCGGGAAGCAGGACGGGCTGGCATGGCAGAACCCCGATCGCACCTGGGGAGGGCCGATCGGTGAGAAAATCGCCCACGCGCTCGAGCAGGGCTACAACCTGAAAGCCGAGCCATACCACGGCTACTTCTTCAAGGTGCTGAAGGCTCAGGGCCCCGCCGCCCCCCTCGGAACCATGGACTACGTGGTGAAAGGCATCATGATCGGCGGCTTTGCACTCGTCGCCGCCCCGGCGGAGTACGGTGAGACCGGACTCAAGACCTTCATGGTGAGTCACACCGGTGTGGTGTACGAGAAGGACCTGGGACCTGAGACGCTCGAAGAATTCCAGAGGATGGAGCGCTTCAACCCGGATAAATCCTGGACGCCCGTCGTGGATTAGGAGCGCCGACTGCGCGCGGCGAGGGGACCTCACATGAGTCGACTGAAGAGAGGTGGTGCGCGACAGACCGCGAAGCACCTGGCACTTGCATTCCTCGCGACGGGCGCAGTCGCTGCGCTGGTGCCGATGACGGTAGCGGCGGATGAGCCTCCCAAGGAATGGGATGGGCTCGCGCGCGTCAGCAGCAAGAAGCTCGATCACGTGTACAAACTGCCCGAGGCGGATTTTTCCGGCTACAAGCGCGTGCGCCTCGATCCGATCGAAGTCGAATTCGACAAGAACTGGAAACCGAACGACTCCACACGCAGTCCCTCGCAGCGGCTGACGAACACTGACATCGAGAAGATCAAGCAGGCGCTGGCCGAGGAATTCCGCAAGGTGTTCACCGAGGAGCTCACCAAAAACGGCTACTCCGTAGTCGACGAGAACGATGACGACGTCCTGCGCGTCTCGGCGGCGATCGTCAATCTCTACATCACCGCGCCGGAGAAGATGTCGGCGGGACGCAGCCGTACCTACACCACGAGCGCGGGTCACATGACGCTCGTAGCCGAGCTGCGTGACTCCGTGACCGGCAAGCTGATGGCGCGGGCGGTGGACAGCGTCCAGGGCAGGGACACGGGCAATTTCCAGATCAGCAACTCGGTGACCAACATGAGCTCGGCACGCACCGCACTCGGCAAATGGGCACGCGTGCTGCGCGAGGGTCTCGACGACGCCACGGGGCGCGCGAAGTAACCGCGCGCTTCGTCTCACGCTGCCGCCTATTCACCTTGCGCACCGCATCGGCGGTCGAATTGCGGTAGCAGCCCCTCCACGCCCCCGCTGCATCCGCCCGCACGATTGCCGGGGTCAACCGCGGCCGCCCCCGCCCGTTCAAGCTTTCGACTGAGTTGCTCGGCGACCGCGAAGCCTTTCACATAAGGTGTTTGGTCGCGTTGCGACGCAGCGAACGATCCTGTAAACAGGAGCGTGATCTTCCACGAGAGGAGGATACCGATGCTGCCACGCTTGGCGCTGTGCATCTTCGGAGCACTGCTCGCCGCCGCACCGGGCGCTTTTGCTCAGGAATATTCCCCCGTGCGCTGGTACGTCATGGGCGGGGCCAACCCACCCGTCGGCAACACCAGCGACATTCTGCAGACCGGTTGGGACCTCGGCTTTGCAGTGACCTGGCGCGAGCCCGGACATGCCCTCGGCCTGCGCCTGGATCTCAACTATGCGGCGAACAACGCGACGCGTGCATTGCAGAATGCGGGGTCAGTCGCCACCGGTTTGAACATCACCGGTGGCTGGGCCGACATCTGGTCGGCGAGCCTGAACCTCGAGGCGCAGCACCTGTTCTCCGCGACCACTTATGGTTACCTGATCGGCGGGATCGGCGCCTACTACACCGAGGTGCAACTCACCGAGTACGGCTACGGCTACGTCTGCAACCCGTGGTGGGGCTACTGCTATTACGGCAGTGGTGACGCGGTGGTCGCCTCGAACTCGACGACGAGGTTCGGCTGGAATGGCGGCATTGGCATGGCCTTCCGACTCCAGGGCACCACGCTCTTCATCGAGGCGCGGTACACCCGCATCGAGACCTCGCCGCAACCGCTCGAATTCATTCCGGTCACGATCGGGTTGCGCTTCTGAGGCCTGGCATGGCGTGCCTGTGACCGGCGCCCTGTTGCCCCCGGGATTTTCCTGAGTATGATGCGCGGCCCCAACCGGAGCTCTGACCCCGTGAGCGCAATCCTCTCCTGGCCGACCGGCAACCAGCCATCACGACGGCGTTTCCTGCAACGCGCCGGCGCCGCACTCGTGCTGCTGCCTTTCGGCACTGCATGGGCAAGCACCCCGGCGCGGCGCACGCTGTCGTTCGTCCACACCCACACCGGCGAGCAGCTGTCGAGCGTGTACTTTCAGGATGGCCAGTACCAGGTTGCGGAGCTCGAGCGGATCAATCAGCTGCTACGGGACTTTCGCACCGGCGACGTTCACACCATCGACACCGGTGTCCTCGATATCCTCGCCGATCTGCGCGTGCTCGCCGATCGCGACGAGCCGTACGAGGTGATCAGCGGCTACCGCTCGCCGCTCACCAATGCCGCGCTCCACCGCCACTCGAGCGGGGTAGCTGAGCACAGCCTGCACCTGCAGGGGCGCGCGATCGATGTGCGTCTGCCGGGATTTCCGACCCACAGGCTGCGCGAGCTCGCGCTCGGCATGGGCCGCGGCGGCGTCGGCTTCTATGCGCAGTCGGATTTCGTGCACCTCGACAACGGGCGCGTGCGCTACTGGTAGCGCGCGCGGTCAGCGCGCAGGCGGCAGACCCAGCGGCTGCTCGAGTTTCTTGTCGTAGCCGTAGATGTCCTCGAAGAACAGGATCGGGCCCGCTTCGGTCGCGAGCGCCGTCCCATAGAGAATCAGCACCGTGATCGGGTGCTGCAGGTTGACGCGCACGGTCTCGCTGCCGTTCATGGCCGCGTCGATCCTCTCCCGGGTCCAGTCTCCGGGCTCGTCCCTCATGACGTGCGTGGCGAGCGCGAGCGGGTCGCTCACCCGGATGCAACCGTGACTGAAGGCGCGCACCGATTCCTTGAAAAGCCGGTGTGCCGGCGTCGAGTGCAGGTACACGTTGTAGGTGTTGGGGAACATGAACTTGACGAGTCCGAGCGCGTTGTCCTCGCCCGGCATCTGCCGCAGGCGCAGTCTGCCGGACGCGAGCGCCTCGATGGCCTCGGGTGAGGGCGGCACCACCGGCGAGTTATCGCCCTGGCCATTCACGATCTGCAACCGCTGCGCGGCGAGGTAGTCGGGGTTGGCGCGTATCTTCGGCAGCATCTCATTGCGCAGGATGCTCGGCGGCACGTCCCAGTAGGGCCGGAACACCACGTAGCGCATGTCCGACTCGAACACGGGCGTCTGCGTGCGCGGATACGTTTTCCCGACGATGACATCCATCTGCAGGATGTCCGCGACACGGTCCTCGGTCGTGCGGAAGGCGAACAGACGAAATTGCGGTATGTTGACGATGATCGGCGGCGTCTGAAACAGCGGCAGCCAGCGCCAGCGCTCGAGCGTCAGGTCGATCTGGCGCACCCGCTTCGTGAAGGGAGTCGTCAGCAGGGCGAAGGTGGATTTGCCGAGCACGCCGTCGGGCACGATGCCGTGCCGCTGCTGAAAGGCGCGCACCCCCGCGCTCAGCTCGGGGCTGAAGGTGTTGTCCTCGGGCGGCGTTGGGCTCGCAGCCGGCAGGTCGCCAAGCGCAGTCAGCAGCCGCCGCAGCGCCGGCCCTCCCCCCTGGTACGCGTCGCCGGGCTTCAGCGGGGTGCTGATCGCGGGCAGGTGCTTCAGCTCCGGGTGCTGCACGAGATCGAGGTACTTCGCGAGCGCACCCTTGAGGAGCGCGTAATGATGGAACGGCGGCTCGACCGCACCGATGGCCTGTGTCACATCGCTCGCCGCGGCGAGGCCGGTGAGCGCCGCAGCCAGATCCAGCGGCTCGTGCGTGCCCTGCAGATTGAAGCCCGCCGCCGAGGGCTTGACGCGACCGTAATGCAGGTCGCTCAGGAAGCGCAGGGCCGCCGCGGACAGCTGTACATCGAAACGGCCCGAGTGCCCGGCATCGGCGATAGCGTAGTCCGCCCGCTCGAGCCCGTAGGTGTCAGCGCGTTGCAGCTCACGCACCACTGCCTGCGCCTGCGCGCTCTCGCGTCCGTCACGGCTCCAGAGGGGGGCGTTGGCGCGTTGCGCGTAAACGCTGCGCAGCGCCTGCGAAGCGCCATAGTCGGCGGACGAGCGGCGTGCCGGGAAACGGTAAGCATTCAGGGCTTTGGAAATCTCGGCCTGAACGCTGTCGGCAGCCTGTTCCGGCTCCTGCGAGCGCAGCCCGCCAGGATGAAAGCCAGCCACGACCGCTGCCAGCAGCACCGCTGGCCAGCTGCGTGGCACGGTCCTCATCGTCCGCCGTAAGCGAGGGCGATGGAGTTCACCACGCGCACGACCCCAGGAACCTTTCCGGCAACGCTTTCCGCGGTCGTGCGCTGCAGGTCGGTCGCTACCTGTCCGGTCAGATAGACGACGCCATCGCGCGTCTGCACGTAGACCGAGTTAGGTGCACCGAGCTCGCGATATTCTTTCAGCTTCGCCTGCACATCGGCGGTGACCTTTGCATCGCCCTGGCATCCGCCGGATGCGCATTGGGAGGAGGCGACACAGCCCTGGAGTGCGAGAGCCAAGAGGAGGATGAATGCCAGCACCAGTGGATTTCCACTTCTCATTTTCATTCACCCCGGAGGATTGCGCCGAGGGATTCTAGCCGAAGGCTCGTCGATTCCGCGACGCGAGGCACGCGCTGTCGTTCCTCGCGCAAGTCCAGCCGAGCAGGTACGCTTGCCGCGATGAGCGAGACGACGGCACTGGTGACTGGAGCCTCCGGAGGGATCGGCGCGGCCATCTGTAAGGTCCTGGCCAGCCGCGGCGCGACCCTCGTGCTGCACTACCGCTCCGACCGAGTGGCCGCGGAGGCCGTACGCGGTGCGTTACCGGGTAAAGGGCATGCACTCGTTCAGGCCGACCTCGGCGATGCAGGGGAGGTGCTGCGTGCATGGCAGGAGCTCTCGGCACATTACCGTGTCGATGTGCTCGTGAATAACGCGGGCATCTTCCCGGACCATCCGCCGCTCACCACCGCGTACGCAGACTGGACAACGGCCTGGCAGCAGACGCTCTCGACCAATCTCGTAGGAGCAGCGCACCTCTCCTTCTGTGCCGCGCAAGCCATGGTGCAGGCGGGCGGTGGACGCATCGTCAGTGTCTCATCGCGTGCCGCTTTTCGCGGCGAGCCCACCGCGCCGGCGTATGCCGCCAGCAAGGCCGGACTGAATGCCTTCAGCCAGTCGCTCGCGAAAGCGCTCGCGCCGCGCGGCGTATACGTATTCGTCGTGGCTCCCGGCTGGGTCGCGACGCAGCGAGTGGCCCGATCGGTCGAGGACAAGGCGGTAATCGCGGACCAGCCGCTCGGCCGCGTTGCGACTCCAGAGGAGGTCGCACGGGTCGTGAGCTACTGCGCCCTCGATGCACCGGCGAGCATGACGGGCGCCATTGTGGATGTGAACGGCGCCTCGTACTTGCGGACCTAACGGGGTGTAAGCGTAACCTCGGAGAACCAGAGCGACTGCCAGCGCTTCCTCTTCTCATCGGGGGGCAGCTCCTTCGGCGCTATCGCCTGTGCTGCGGCGAACGCAGCACGCGCATCGAGCACGCTCGCGTTCACGACTCCATAAAGCCGCTGCTCCCGCCACAGCGCCGCGATCAGCACGCCGCAAGTGCGGCACAGGATCATCTCAGCAAGACGATCGCCCTGGGTGTAGCGGCCGACATTGCGCTCCTCGCGCAGCTCGATCAGCAGCGAGCCCTGCGGATCCGACACCCAGGCGGCGCCGTGCTTGCGACAGAAATCGCAGTCGCACGCTCGCGGATGGTAAGTGCCCGGAGCGCGCGTGAGCTCGACACTCACCGCGATGTTGCCGCAATGGCAGCCCCCGCCGAGTCGCGGCGCGGGCGTCATGCCCGATCGAGCGGCGTGTTGCCGCCGGTGAAGCGCGTGCGCGCCTGGGCCAGGCGATAACTGCGCTCGGCACGCCAGCGGCGCCAGTCGCGCAGGCAGCCGAGCGCATACACCAGCTTGAACAACCGCAGCCGCAACAGCACCCGCGGTGCATCGAACAGGTCGCCTGCGAGCATGGAGATCATGCCCTGCTCGATCTGCAAGCGGTTGCTCGGCTGGCGGAACAAGCGATCCATCACCGGGTCGTTGAAGCGGTGGATGAAGAAGGAGAAGCGCCGCATGCCACGGCGCTGGCGCCTCTCCAGGCTGCGCAGCAGCGCCTTCTCGGCAGCGGGCTCGTGCAGCGAGCGATCCACCGCCTGCGCGGCCTGCTCGGCCCCGCACATAGCCAGGTAGACGCCCGACGAGAAAACCGGGTCGATGAAGGCGAAGGCGTCACCGATCAACACCCAGCCCGGGCCACCGATCCGGCGCGAATCGTAGGAATAGTTGCCGGTGACGTGCACCTGATTGCCGATGAGCTCGGCGTGCTCGAGGCGCCGCCAGAGAGCAGCATTGCGCTGCAGTGTCGCAAGCAGGAACTCCCGGGCGGGGCCGCGGCGTTGCTTGAGATAGTCCGGGCGGCAGACCGCACCGACGCTCATGACTCCGGCCGGCAGCGGAATCATCCACATCCAGCCGTGCTCGAAGCGATAGATGCTGATGTTGCCGGCGTCCTCGCCCGGCCGTGGCTCGGCGCCGCGGAAATGGCCGAAGATTGCCGCACTCTGGTGCTGTTTGTTACGGCGCCGCAGCTTGCGGCGACCCGAGAGGAAGGTATCGCGGCCGCTCGCATCGACCACGTAGCGGGCATGGATCTGATAGCTGCCACCGTCCTCGGTGCGCACCTCGATCCGGCTGTCCCGCGGGCCGAGCTGCTCGCACTGCACCGCCTCATGTCCCTCACGGGCGCTCGCACCGCATGCCCGCGCATGCTCGAACAGCATGCGGTCGAAGTCCGCGCGCCACACCTGGTAGGCGTGTGGCGGGCTGTGGCCGAGGGCACGGCAGAAAGCGAAGCTGTTGTAGCCGCGCTCGTTGTCCGCCTCGAAATCTGCGCCGAGCTTCACCACACCGAGCGCGCGCACCTGATCGAGCACACCGAGCCGCTCGAACACCGGCAGATTCATCGGCAGCAGGGATTCACCGATATGAAAGCGCGGGTGATGCGCCTTTTCGAGCACGATCACCCGGTGCGCGCACCGCGAGAGGAGCGTCGCAGCCGTGCTGCCGGCGGGCCCGCCACCGATCACGACCACGTCACAGCTTTCCGCACTCATCGCGGTGCAAGCCTACGGCCGCGCGCAGCGCCGCGCTAGGCGCGCGGCGGCCCGCTCTGCGCGGCATAGATCCTGCGCACCGCATCCATGGTGTCCGCATCCGCGGCCCTTTTGTCCTCGCGATAGCGCTTCACCCGCGCGAGCCGCAGCGCGAGGCCGCCCGGATAGCGGCTGCTCGCCTGCAGGTCGCTGAAGGCCACTTCGACCACCAGCTCAGGCTTGAGGTAGACCGTCCAGTCGTCGCGGTGAGTCTCGCGCAGCAGAAACTCCCGGGTCTGCCATTCCAGCATCGCGTCGGTGAGACCCTTGAAGGTCTTGCCGAGCATGACGTACTCACCGGTGGCCGGATCGAGAGCGCCGAGATGCAGATTGGAGAGCTTGCCGCTGCGGCGTCCGTGGCCCCATTCGGCGGCCAACACCACGAGGTCCAGGGTGTGCGCCCGCTTGATCTTGAGCCAGCCTGCACCGCGATTGCCGGCCTCGTAGGGCGCATCGAGCGATTTCGCCATCAGGCCTTCGTGCCCGGCAGCGAGCGCAGCGTCGTAGAATTCGCGCGCCGTGGATTCCGCAGTGGTGACGAGCCGCGGCATGAGTGCATCGGCAGGAACGGCGGTCGTGAGCGCCTCGAAGCGCTCGCGCGTCGGGCAGTCGGCGATGCTCTGCTCCTCGATCCGCAGGCAATCGAAGAAGAATGCCTTGAGCGGCAAGCCGCCGCGCAGCGCTTCCACATCGAGCTTGCGCCCGACGCGGCGCATGGTGATCTGGAAGGGGTGCGGTCGGCCCGCGGCATCGAGCGCGATCGCCTCGCCGTCGACGATCAGCGCATGCGCGGGAAACCTGCGAGCGAGCTCGACGAGTTCCGGCAGCGCCGCGCTCACCTCATTCAGCCCGCGCGTGAAGATGCGCACCTGCTGCGCACGTTTGTGCACCTGTACGCGGGCTCCGTCCATCTTCCACTCGAATGCCGCCTCGCCCCCGAGCTCGCGCAGCGCCGTGCCGACATCGGCAGACGTCTGGGCGAGCATCGGCGCGACCGGCACGAACAGCTCGAGCTGGAATCTCTCCAGAGCCGGCACACCGCCGGAGAGTGCGGCGTGAGCGACCGCGCCCAGATCCCGCGCATACATCGCGGCGCGCCGCACCTGCGCCACGTCCAGCCGCGCGGCTGCAGCGATCGCCTCGAGCATGACTCCCCCGAGGGCACCCTGGCGCAGCTCCCCGACGAGCAGCTGCAGCAGGACGCGCTGCTCGCTTGCGATCGCGAGCGCGAACAGCTCGCGCAGCTGCTCCGCACGGCGTACCGCAGAGCCCGCACCGCCGATGGCGGCGAGTGCCGTGAGGCGCCGGTCGACCTCGGCGAGGGACAGCGTCGGCACGCGCGCCGCGGGAGTCGCTGCGGCGCTGCTCACGGTCGCAGGTCCGATGCCCATACGGCCCTGCGGCATCTCTCCCGACAGGTAGTGCACCGCGATCCCAATCTCCTCGGGTGCAAGTTGCGTGAGCAGCGCGGCGAGCTCGCGGATCTTCGCCAGGCGAGCCGCGCTGGCGCCCACGCGCTGGGAGGTGTCGGCGAGGGTCGCGAGCAGGGTCACGAAACCGATTGTAGGCCGCAGGCGTGCCGGCGGTGCGTTACTGCGGCGGGGAGGGGGCGGGGTGCGCAATCTCCTCCGCGAGGCTGAGGAGATTCTGCGCGCTCACACGGATGACGCCAAAGCGCGGGCTGTCGATGTCGGCGATGAGGAAGAAGGCTACCGAAACCACCACCGGCAGGATGGCGAGCAGCAGACTGCGTGTGTTCGCGCCGATGACCGCATAGCCGAGCATGAGGTTGCACATCAGCGCGATCAGCACCATCAGCAGCCAGGCCGCCGGCGGGATGCGATTCCACCACGCCGCCTGCGTGTAGCCCTGAGCGTTGAGGACATCGTTCATCCCGGCGGAGGCGAGGGAGGTGAGGGCGCTCGGTTGTGCGAGTGCCGCGTTCTGCACCGTCGACCACAGTTGCGCCTGCAGCTGGTTGGTTCGCTCATTGATCTGAGTGCGGCGCTCGTTGTCGCGGCTGTGGAAGAACAGGATCCGCTGGTCGAGGTAGCTGCGCAGCAGCAGGCGCGTCATCGCGGCATCGCTCGCGGGCAACAGTCCGGCGCGAAGGTACTCGGTGCCGATGGCGTTGGCCTCGCTTTCCTCGTAGTTCTTGCGCATGTCGTAGCGGTTGACCGCCATGGAAAAGGTGAACCCGATGATCAGTCCGAGCAGCGTGAGAGATGCGCTCAGCACGACGGTGAAGGTCTCGGGCGACTTCTCGCCACGGGCCTCGCGCGAGCGGCGCACGACGGCGCCGAGCTGCGCACACAGCCACAACGCAGCGAGGGAGACTACGAACACCAGCAAAGGGAAATCGGTCAGTCTGTTCATACTCCGCTGGCCCCTGCGCGATCTGGCGGTCTTTTGTGGGGATTATTGCCGATCACCCCGGGGTGCGCACCTGCCGCCCGGCACGCGTTGAAGGGTTGAGGGGATGCGGCCGGACGCTGCCATGCAGCTTCGCTTCTCGCCGTATCATGCGCGTCTCGGTGCGGGCACCAACGCGAATCAGGGAGCAATCATCATGTGGAGAGTGCAAGTGGCAGCAGCGGTCAGTCTGGCACTGGCTTTATGCCAGGCGGCCGGCGCGGCGGTGCCGCAAACCATGCGCGCGGCCGCGATCGATGCGGCTGGCGGCCCGCAGGTCATCACCCTGCACACCCTGCCGGTGCCCAAGCCGGACCCGGACGAGGTGCTGATCGCCGTGCACACCGCCGGGGTTGCGGTGTGGGATGCGTCGGTTCGCGAGCACCCTCAGGAGATCAAACACTCCCGCTTTCCGCTGGTGCTCGGCACCGACGGCTCGGGGACCATCGCCGCGGTCGGCTCGCAGGTGCGCGGCTTCAAGCTCGGGGACGAGGTCTATTCCTACAGTTGGGACAACCCGAAGGGTGGCTTCTATGCCGAGTACGTGGCGGTGCCCGCAAAGCTCGTGGGTCACGTGCCCGCCGGCCTGAGCCTGCGCGATGCCGGCGCGATCGGCACGACCGGGCTCACGGCGATCCAGGGGATCGACGATGCCCTGCACGTGAAGTCCGGTGAGACCTTGATCATTCACGGAGCTGCCGGTGGCGTTGGTAGCCTCGCGCTGCAGTTCGCGAAGTTGCGCGGCGCGCGCATTCTCGCGACCGCCTCGGGCGAGGATGGCATGAGCTTCGTTAAGGGCCTGGGAGCCGACATGGTGGTCGACGGCCGCAAGGGCGACATCGTCGCTCGCGCACGCCAGTTCGCCCCGGGAGGAGTCGATGCGGTGCTGGCCTTCGCCGGCGGTGATGCCCTCGAGCGCTGCCTCGAGACGCTGAAGCCGGGTGGTCGCTTGGCCTTCCCCTGGGGAGTGAGCCCCGAGCCCAAGCCACATGTAGAGCTGGCGATCGACATCCGCTATAACGCCGTCCCCGGGACGCAGCAGTTCGAGCGATTGAATCAGGCGATCATCGCGTCGAAGCTGCAGGTACCTATTGCGGCGGAATATCCGCTCGCCGAGGCCGCCAAGGCGCATGAGCGGCTGGAAGCCGGACACGTGCTCGGTAAGGTCGTGTTGCGGATCCACTGACGGGATCCGCGGGCTTGCGGGTTGGTCCTCGCTAGCCCGCCGGTGGGGCGCCGCCTTCCGCGCGCCGCCGCTCGAGGAAAGCAGTCAGCTCCTCCTGCACGGCGGCGTCCATCGGCGGCGGTTGAAAAGCTGCGAGCGTCTGTTGCCACACGCTCGCCGCGCGCTCGGTCGCGGTTTTCGCACCGGCCTCCACCCATGCGCCGTAGTTGCGCCAGTCGGAGATCAGCGGACTGTAGAAGGCGTCTCGGTAGCGTTGCATGGTGTGGGCCGCCGCGAAGAAGTGACCACCCGGGCCGACTTCGGCCACCGCGTCGATGCCGATCTCCTCCGCCGTAGCGGGCACCGGCTGGAACAACTCCGCGAACATCTGCAGCATTTCCACATCGAGAATGAACTTCTCGAAGGAGGCCGTGAGTCCGCCTTCCAGCCATCCGGCGGCGTGCAATATGAAGTTGCTGCCGCCGAGCAGCGCGCCCCACAGGCTCATCTGTGCTTCATACGCCGCCTGCGCGTCGGGTGCGTTCGACGCCGTCGCGCTCGAGCAGCGCCACGGGACGCCGATGCGCCGCGCGAGCTGTCCCGCGCCGAAGGCCGCCTTGGCGTACTCCGGCGTGCCGAAGGCGGGCGAGCCCGACTTCATGTCGACGTTCGAGGTAAAGCTGCCGTACATGACCGGGGCGCCCGGGCGCACGGTCTGCGACAGCGTGATGCCGAAGAGCGCCTCGGCGTGTGCGAGCGTGAGTGCACCCGGGATCGTCACCGGCGCCATGGCGCCCGCGAGCGTGAAGGGCGTGACGATCATGAGCTGCCCGTTGAGGGCGAATTCCATGATGCCCTCGGTCATCGGCACATCGAGCTGCAACGGCGAGTTGGTGTTGCAGATGCTGAAACAGCGCGGTGCCGCCCGGAAGGTGGCCTCATCGATGCCGTGGGCGATGCGTAACATCGCAAAGCAGTCGCCGAGCTGAGCATCGCCGCGGCTGTAGAAATTGGGCGCCTTGTCGGCGAGGGTGAGCTGCGCGAGTGCCGTCTCGAGGTGCCGCTCGTTGACCGGCACGTCCTGCGGCTCGGTGGTCTGCGCGCAGACGTGCACCACATCGAAGGCCTGTGACAGGCGCACGAAATCGCGGAAGTCGGCGATCGTGCCGGTGCGCTTGCCGCGCTGCAGATCGCTCACGCTCGGAGGTCCGGCGACCGGGGCGAACACCACATTGTGGCCGCCGACGCGGCAGGAGCGTGCCGGGTCGCGCCCGATCAGGGTGGCTTCGGCAGGGACCGTGGTGAGCGCGCGACTCACCATCGCCGGATCGAGCCGCACCATCTGGCTCGCCTCATCGACGCTAGCTCCCGCTGCCGCCAGCACCGAGCGCCCGCGCGCCGAGAGCACTCGCATGCCCTGACGCTCGAGGATGCCTAACGCTGCGACGTGCATGCTCTCGATGTGATCGTCGGAGAAGATTCTCACCGGCTCGAAGGGATTGAGCAGGTTCCGGTAGCGGAGCGAGCGCTCTGTGTGTCCGGCTGCCGCGCCTCTCTGGGAATCTCGCCTGCGAGGTCTCATGATGGCTGTTACACCGGCGGCACGCGCTGCGGCCAGCCGCAATAGAGCCCGAGGGCGGAAGGCACGTCAAGCGGGGAAAAGGCATAGCCGCCGGCAAAAATGCATAGTGCGGACGGGCCGGGCGCGGGCACCCCTGATGTCGCGATGTCGAGCCCCGATACGGGCCTGACGCCAAATGTTCGCACGTCACCAGAGATGCCGACATTTTTGCGTTACAGCGCCGAGCGATGTGTGAAGACATCTCCCTTCTGCCGTAGGACTTGACCGCTCCGCTGCCCGCAGCAGGCGGCCGCTCCGCGGCCGTGGTAACTTTGACCCCTGGCGCAACGCATATTTAAGGAGTCAGCAGCGGATGCCGAGCAGAGTTCCCGAAGGTGATTCGCGCGGATGGATCGTCCCGATCGGCGGCGCGGAGAATAAGGAAAACGACCGCCGCATCCTCGAGCGCTTCGTGCGCCTCTCGGGAGGTGAGGAGGCCGATATCGTCGTGATTCCCACCGCCAGCCGCGCCCACGAGACCGGACCGCGCTACGAGCAGCTTTTCAAAGCACTCGGTGCCGCGCGCGTGACGGTGATGGATTTCGATACGCGGCGCGACTGCCGCGAACCGGGGCGGCTGGAGCGCCTCGAGGAAGCGAGCGGCGTCTTCTTCACCGGCGGCAACCAGCTGCGCCTCACGACGCTGCTGGGTGGCACTCCGGTCGCCAGGCTCATCCGCGTGCGCAATGCGCACGGGGTGACCGTCGGCGGCACCAGCGCCGGCGCCAGCATCCTGTGCGAGCACATGATCGCCGGAGGTGATGAGGGCTCCTCCATCGTGGCCGGCAGCGTGCGGCTCGCGCCCGGCCTGGGGCTGACCAACCGCTTCATCATCGACCAGCATTTTCGCGAGCGCGATCGCCTGGGGAGGCTCCTCACCGCGGTAGCCTACAACCCCTTCGCAGTGGGCATCGGGCTTGACGAGGACACCGCGGCCTTCATCGGGCCGGACGAGGTGCTGGAGGTCGAGGGCAGCGGCAGCGTCACCCTGGTCGACCCATCAGAGGTGAGTTTCTCCTCTATCGGTGCGGTCGAGGACGGCCAGCCCGCGTGCATGCTGGACCTGCGACTGCATATGCTGGTGGCTGGTGCAACCTTCAACCTGAAGACGCGGGTCGCGAGCGCGACCGCGCTGACCCAGTCGAAGGAGTGACCGACAGCCAGGCCCGATCATGCGCGACCCGTTGCCTTGAATAACTACTACGACGAGCAACACCCATGCGCATCCTCGATCGTTCCGTGTACGTCGGCCCCTCGCTGTACGCGCGCTTTCCGGTCATCCGGCTGGAGCTGGATCTCGGCGCTCTCGAGGGGTGGCCCACCGCGCGCCTCGGCGAGCGCTTCATCGGCGCCCTCGCCGCCGCGCTCCCGGGGCTCGCCGAGCACGGCTGCTCCTATCGCGAGCCCGGCGGCTTCTTCCGCCGCATGCGCGAGGGCGAGGGTACCTGGCTCGGTCACGTGCTCGAGCACGTGGCGATCGAGCTGCAGAATATCGCCGGCGAGGCGGTGACCTTCGGCAAGACTCGCAGCGCCGCGGCGCCCGGCGTCTACACCGTGGTGTACGAATACGTGCAACGCGACGAGGGAATCGCGGCGGGTGAGCTGGGACTGCGCCTCCTGTCCTCGCTGCTGCCGGAGGAGCTGCGCCCGGAGGGCAGCGTGCCCGAGGGGTGGAGTTGGCCCGAGGCGCGCGATCAGTTCATTCGTTTCGCGCAGCGTCGCGCGCTCGGTCCCTCGACCGCGGCGCTGGTGCACGCCGCCGAGCGTCGCGGTATCCCGTGGCTGCGCCTGAACGATCAGTCGCTGGTGCAACTCGGTCACGGTAAGTACCAGCAGCGCATCCAGGCGACCGTCACGGGCCGCACGCCACACATCTCGGTCGAGCTGGCGAGCGACAAGGAAGAGACCAACAAGATCCTCGCCGGTCTCGGCCTCCCGGTGCCACAGCAGGAGCTGGTGCAGAACGAGACCCAGGCGGTGCGCGCCGCGCGGCGCATCGGCTTTCCGGTGGTCACCAAGCCCTACAACGGCAACCACGGCCGCGGCATCTCGATCCGCCTCACCACCGAGGAGGAAGTGGCGCACGGCTTCAACGTGGCGCGCGAGCACTCGCGCTCGGTAGTCGTCGAGAGCTTCCTCGAGGGTGACGACCATCGCCTGCTGGTGGTGAACGGCGAGCTGGTCGCCGCCACGCGGCGCACGCCCGGACACGTGGTCGGCGACGGTGAGCACACCGTTGCGCAGCTCGTCGAGATCGTCAACCAGGACCCACGCCGCGGCGTGGGACACGAGAAGGTACTCACCCGGCTCGAGCTCGACGCGCAGGCCCACAAGATGCTCGAGCGAGCCGGGCTCACGCCCGAATCGGTGCCGGAGCGGGGCCGCACGGTGTCCCTGCGCTCGACCGCCAATCTCTCCACCGGTGGCACTGCCACCGACGTGACCGATGTCATTCATCCCGACAACCGCGAAATGGCCGAGCGCGCGGTGCGCGCGATCGGACTCGATGTCGGCGGCGTCGATTTCCTGTCGAAGAACATCACCGAGAGCTACCGCGCGATCGGCGGCGGCATCTGCGAGGTGAACGCCGCTCCCGGCTTCCGCATGCACGTGGCGCCGAGCGAGGGCATGGCGCGCGCTGTGGCGGAGCCGGTGATCGACATGCTGTTCCCGGCGGGCACGCCGGCACGCGTGCCGATCGCGGCCATCACCGGCACCAACGGCAAGACCACCACCGCGCGCATGCTGGCGCACATCACTAAGATGGCCGGCTACACCCCAGGGGTCACGACCACCGACGGCGTCTATATCGACGGCCAGCGCACCGTGCAGGGCGACATGACCGGTCCCGTATCGGCGCGCATGGTGCTCGCCGATCCGCAGATCGACATCGCGGTGCTCGAGACGGCGCGCGGCGGGCTGCTGCGCGCCGGCATGGGGGTGAACGAGGTCAACGTCGGTGCGGTGCTCAATGTGCAGCCCGATCATCTGGGGCTGAAGGGCATCGATACGCTCGAGCAGCTCGCCGAAGTCAAGCGCATCGTCATCGAGGTGGCCACCGACTGCGCGGTGTTGAACGCCGATGACGCGCTGGTGCTGAGGATGTCCGGCTACACGGAAGCGAAGCACATCTGCTACGTCACCATGAACCCGCAGCACACGCTGGTGCGCGAGCACATCCGTGCCGGCGGGCGCGCCTGCGCGCTGGAGGCGGGCGTCAACGGCCAGATGATCACGCTGTATGAGAAGAACGGCCACATTCCGCTGCTGTGGACGCATCTGATTCCGGCGACGCTCGAGGGGCGGGCGACACACAACGTGCAAAACGCGATGTTTGCCGCGGCCATCGCGTTCTCGCTCGGCGTCAAGCTGGATGCCATCCGTCAGGGCCTGCGCACCTTCGACTCCACTTTCTTCCAGGCCCCGGGGCGCATGAACGTGTTCAGCGAGCACGCCTTCAAGGTGCTGTTCGACTACGGGCACAACGCGCCCGCGGTCGCGGCGATGGCCGATCTCGCGCAGCGCCTCGACGTCATGGGCCGGCGCATCGTGGTGCTGGCAGGTCCCGGCGACCGGCGTGACGAGGATATCGTCGCCATCGCGCGCGCGGTGGCGGGGCGGTTCGATCACTACATCTGCCGCCGCGACGACAGCCTGCGCGATCGCAAGCCCGACGAGGTGCCGCGCATCCAGGCCGCGGCGCTCCGTGCGGCGGGCGTGCACGAGGAGGCGATCTCCATCATCCCCGACGAGCAGGAGGCGATCAGCGCGGCACTGAACATGGGGCAGCCTGGGGACCTGCTGCTGATCTTCGCCGATGCGCTGGTGCGCTCGTGGAAGCAGATCACCAAGTTCAAGCCGGCGGGCGCGCCCGCCGCTTCGGCTGCGCCGCCGCAGCCGCTGCCTTCGTTCGTGACCGACGCTGCACCCCACGGCGCTCAGCGTCTCGGCGAAGCGCCGCCTCCCGCTTTCAGCCTCGACGGCCTTGTTCGCGATGAGCGCGGCGTGCACTTCGCCCCGGAGGCCGCGGACTGAACGCCGCCCTCGTACTGCCGTTCGAGGCCTCACGCCGTCTCACGGGCCCGAACCTGTTCTTCGCTGGCTGCGGTGCGCAGCTGGAAACGGTCGGGATCACGCCCGATGCTGCCCTGCTCGACGGCTGGCGTGTGCGCGCCGAGCGCGCCCGCGCACGCCTGGGCTGGGACCCGCCGGGCGGCCCAGAAGGGAACCTGCCGGGCGTCGTGGCGCGCGTGCACGCGCGCGGCGCATCACTCGCGCTCGCCGCGCCAGTCGATGCGCTGTTCGTGGCCACGGAGGTCAACGAGTGGGCGCTGTGCGCTGCGCTGCTCGCGCAGGACCCGCAGCGCTGGGGCACGCTCGAGACGGCGCTCGCCGCCGCGGCACTGGAGGACGCGGCCGATCCCGCGGCGGTCATCCTCCCGGTGCTCGAGGAAACTGCCGCCTTCGAGCGCTTCGGGCTGCTTGCCGGGCGCGAGGCGCGCCCGGATGTTCGCGCGTTGCTGGCGGCGGTGGCGGCGCACGGCCTGCCGTACGTTCTGGACGATGACACCCTGACGCTTGGAGCCGGCGCGGGCGGGCGCGATTTCGCGCTCACCTCGCTGCCGCAGCCGGCGGACGTGCCGTGGGACGAGTTGCACGACATCCCGACGGCGCTCGTGACAGGCTCCAATGGCAAGACCACCACGGTGCGGCTGCTCGCAGCCTGTGCGGTTTCCGCGGGCTGGCTGCCCGCGTACTGCTGCACCGATGGGGTATTTCTCGCCGCACAGCTGCTCGAGAGCGGCGATTACTCCGGCCCCCTTGGGGCACGCCGCGTGATGCGCGAGCGCACCGCACGCGCCGCGATCATCGAGACCGCGCGCGGCGGCATTCTGCGCCGCGGCATCGCCGTCTCCCGTGCAGACGTGGCGCTCGTCACCAACGTCAGCGCGGATCACTTCGGTGAGTACGGCATCGACGATCTCGAGGGTCTCACGGATGTGAAGCTCTCGGTCGCCGGTGCCTTGTCTGATGAGGGCACGCTGGTGCTGAACGCCGACGATGCGCAGCTTGCCCGCCGCGCGGGAGGTCTCGCAGCCCGCTTCGGCCACAGTCCGACACTCCGGTGGTTTGCGCTCGATGCGGACCGGCCGGCGCTCGGCGCGCATCGCGCGCGCAATGGCGCGACCTGCGGCGCGCGGGCCGGTCGACTCGTACTGCACGTGGAGGGCGCAGAGCACGATCTCGGGGAAGTGGCGTCGATGCCACTCACCGTCGGCGGGAGCGCGACCTATAACCTCGCGAATCTCGCCGCCGCGGCGCTCGCGGCGTCCGCGCTTGGCATATCCCCAGCGGTCATCGCAGGGGTGTTCGCTCGCTTCGGCTCGAGCATGGCAGACAACTTCGGCCGGCTGATGCGCTTCGAGCGCGCGGGCGTGCGGATTCTCGTGGATTATGCGCACAACCCCGAAGGGCTGCGCGGGCTGCTCACGGTGGCCGAGCACGTGCGCGGCGGCAGCGGAAGGCTCGGCCTCCTGCTCGGCCACGCCGGCAACCGCCAGGACGCCGAGCTCGAGGCGCTCGCTGCCACGGCGGCGGAATTTCACCCATCGCTCATCGTCGTGAAGGAGAACGAGGCGCACCTGCGCGGCCGGCCGCCGGGGGAGGTGCCGCGGCTCATCCACGCGGCGCTGCTGCGTGCGGGCATCGCCTCTTCATCTCTGCAGATGCGCTTGAGCGAGCTCGAGGCGGTGCACGCGGCGCTCGCCTGGGCGCAGCCCGGTGACGTGCTGGCGCTCCCGGTGCACTCGGCAGCGGCACGCGCGGCGGTGGTGACGCTGCTCAGCGATTCACGTCGATGAATGGTCCGTCATCGCGCACCACTCGTCAGCGTGCTGTAGCCGTTCCAGATGATCTCGATGCCGATGCACATCAGAATGAATGCCGAGAGTCGCACGAGCACCTCGAGACCGGTCTCACCGAGGAGCCGCGCGATGTTCTCGGCAAAGCGGTAAGCGAGGTAGATGCTGAGCGCGATGGCGATGAGGCCGAGCAGCGCACCGCTTGCGTGCTCGGCGAGATCTGGCAGTCGCGTGAAGCCTGGCTTGCGGCTGCCGATGGTGATGGCCACTGACATCGAGCCCGGTCCGACCGTGAGCGGCATGGTGAGCGGATAGAAGCTGCCAACCTTGCGTGCGCTCTCCGCCTGCAGGCCCGCCGTGTGGTCCGACCACTGATCCTGCGTGAGCAGCTTCCAGCCGAGCGCTGCGACGACCAGCCCGCCGGCGATGCGCACCACCGGCAGCTGGATACCGAAGACTTCCAGCATCCAGGGACCGAGAGCCATCGAGCCGAGCAGCAGCGCAAAACCGTTGACGGCAGCTTTGCCCGCCAGCACCCGCCGCTCGGCGCTCGGCAGGCCCGCGGTCAGGCCGAGGAAGAAAGGCGCCCCTTCGAGGGGATTGACGATGGGAAAGAGAGCTGCAAACGTCAGCAGGAAAGCGCTGACGACCGCGTTCACTTCGCGGGCGCTCGCAACACGCTGCGCTCGCTCCCTTTCATATACCATCCGGCTTCAAGGCAGCGCGCAACAGTATGAATGCCAGCCACTGCATTGTCACCGGGCCCAGCGTCGCATGAGCCGGGCCTTCGTGCGCAATTCCGACGCCGATCCGGGGCCGCTGCCGGACAGGCCCATCAGTCCGCACCCGAACTTCGTGACGAGGCGCGGGCTCGCGGCCATCGAGGCGCGCGTGCGCGAGCTCGAAGCGCAGCGCCAGGATCTGCGCGAGCGCGACGATGCGGCGCAGCGCGCCGGCATCGCGCGCGAATGGCGTTACTGGAGCTCACGGCGTGCGAGCGCCAGGTTGGTCGAGCCCATGCCGTCGGACCGGGTGCGCTTTGGCATGCGCGTCACGCTGCGTCTGCCCTCGGGCGCGACAACGGCGTTTCGCCTGGTCGGAGAGGACGAGGCGGACGCCTCATCCGGTCTCATCAGCTGGATGGCACCGCTTGCGCAGGCGCTGCTCGGCCGCCAAGCGGGCGACAGCGTCGCCTTTCAGGGCGGCGAAGCGGAGATCCTCAGCATCGAGCCCTGAGGCAGCTGCGCAAGGGCATCGCTCGCGATGCGTTCGGCGCGCTCGCGCGAAAGCTCGAGCAGCGCCGGTGCGCCGCGCAGTTTTTGCGCCGTGCCCGGCGGTAAGCGCCGGTGTGCTCGGAACAGCCGGGTGCGAACCGTCGTTTCGTGCAGTCCGAGCGATGCGGCGGTCTCGATGCCGCTGACGCCTTCCACCATGCGCAGCACGTACACGGTGCGGAATACTTCCGGCAGCGTGGCGATTGCCTGCTCGAGCTCCTGGCGCTCGCGCACTCCATCGCCTGCGGCTGACAACCCGCCGGCTGCAGCTTCGATCGGTCCGGTCGAGTGGACGCCGCGGGATCCGGTGCGCTGCGCCCGCGCTTGCTGGTAGGCGAGCCGGGTCAGCCAGGCGGCGAATTTGCCGGTCGGCTCGTAGCGGCTCAGATCACCGAAGGCGGCGAGGAATGCCTCGAGCACCACGGCTTCGGCGCGCTGCGGGTCGAGCAGCACGCTGTGCGCGACACGAAACAGACGACCGCTATAACGCTGTATCAATGCCTCGATCGCGGAGCTCTCCCCGGCGCGCGCCCGTTCGATCAGCAACAGGTCCGGCAGTGTCTGCGGCCCGGTACTCCCTGAGACAGGGCGCCGCAGATGTGGGCCGCCGGTGTCGAGGCCGCTATGAGTTGCTTCCAGCATGTGCATCATCCTCTGCTGTGTATCCTAGGAACCCCATGAGGAGAAGACCGTTTCGGCCGGCGGTTTATTTCCCCGCCTGCGCCCTCGCGGTGTGCGCCGCCGCCGTGCCGGCGGCAACCGTGGACCTGAAGGCAGCGCCCGCCGTGCATCCACAGCACTGGCCAGAGCTGCACCCGCCGCTCGCTCGGGACCCGCTGCTCGAGGCCCGCGTCGGGCAGCTGCTCGCGCTTCTCTCGCCCGAGCAGAAGGTGGGTCAGCTGATCCAGGCCGACATCGGCAGCATCACTCCGGATGACCTGCGTCACTATCCCCTCGGCTCCATCCTGAATGGCGGCAACTCCTCGCCCCGCGACGACAAGCTCGCGGCACCGAGTGAGTGGCTGAGCCTTGCGGACCGGTTCTATGACGCCTCGGTGGCTGCCTCACCCGGGGGTCTGCCGGCGCTGTGGGGCACCGACGCCGTGCACGGCCACAACAACATCCCGGGCGCCACGCTGTTTCCGCACAATATCGGGCTGGGAGCGGCACGCGATCCCGAGCTGATCCGCCGTATCGGCGAGATCACCGCGCTCGAGGTGCGGGTCACGGGGCTCGACTGGGCGTTCTCCCCGACGCTGGCGGTGGCGCGCGATGCGCGCTGGGGACGCACCTACGAGAGCTACGCCGAGAATCCCGGCCTGGTGCGCGAATACGCCGCGGCGATGGTGGAGGGCCTGCAGGGCGTTGCGGGGACGCCGCAGTTCCTCGATGCGGCGCACGTGCTCGCGACGCCGAAGCACTTTCTTGGCGATGGGGGCACCGAGGGCGGCCGCGACCAGGGGGACAACACTGCCCGCGAGAGCGAGCTGCGGGATATCGATGCGGCGGGCTTCGAGACCGCCATTACTGCCGGCGCGCAGACCGTGATGGTCTCCTACTCGAGCTGGCAGGGCCTGAAGATGCACGGCAACCGTGCGCTGCTTACCGACGTACTCAAGGGCCGGATGGGGTTCGACGGCCTGCTGATCGGCGACTGGAACGGCCACGCGCAGCTGCCCGGCTGCACGGCGGTCCGTTGCGCCACCGCCGTGAATGCCGGAATCGACGTGCTCATGGCGCCCGATGGCTGGCGCGCGTTGCACGCCAATCTGCTCAGGCAGATACGCTCTGGGGAGATACCGGCAATGCGGCTCGACGATGCCGTGCGGCGCGTGCTGCGCGTCAAGCTGCGCGCGCACCTCGACGGCGAGGGACGTCCATCCTCCAGGGCCTTCGCGGGGCATTACGAGTTGCTCGGCGCACCGGGGCACCGTAGCGTCGCGCGCCAGGCGGTACGCGAGTCACTCGTCCTGCTTAAGAACCATCACCACCTGCTGCCGCTCTCGCCGCGTGCGCACGTGCTGGTGGCCGGTGATGCCGCCGACAGCATCGCACGCCAGAGCGGCGGCTGGACCATAGACTGGCAGGGCACCGAGCCGAACCAGGATTTTCCGCACGGCGAGACGATCTACGCCGGTATCGCGCACTGCGTGCTGGCGGCCGGAGGCACCGCGACGCTGAGCGCCGAAGGGGAATTCACCGCACGTCCCGAGGTCGCCATCGTGGTGTTCGGTGAGCACCCCTATGCGGAGTTCGCGGGCGATGCGCCGACCCTGGAATACAGCCCGGGCGACAAGCACGATCTCGCGCTGCTGCGCCGGCTCCGGGCGCAGGACATACCGGTGGTCGCAGTGTTTCTCTCGGGTCGGCCGCTGTGGGTCAACGCCGAGCTCAACGCCGCCGACAGCTTCGTCGCCGCCTGGCTCCCGGGCCCCGAGGGCGGCGGCGTTGCCGATGTGCTGTTTCGCTCGATCGAGGGGGGGGTGCGCTACGACTTCCGCGGCCGTCTGTCCTTCTCCTGGCCCGGCTCCCCGCGCCCGCCCGCGGTCGGTCGGCGTCGTGGCGAGGCGCCGCTGTTCCCCTACGGTTATGGCCTCAGCTATCACGATGAGGGTGATCTGCCTCAGTTGCCAGAGGGCGAGCCGGCAACGAAGCCTGCGCCCGCGGCGCACCAGGCTCGGAGAGCTGCGCCGCTGCGGGTGTTGCACACGCGATTTGCGGATGGTTAGGTATTTACCTAACTATCACCAAAAGGAGCATCGTGCGCCGGCTCACTCGCCCGCGCCCACAGCCACCCAAGCGAGGTCGGAGTTCGATACCGAGGCGACCTTGAAGTCGCGCGCCGCTGCGGCCATGCGCGTGAGTGCCTGTAACAGTGGCATCGGTGGAGCGGCGTCGCCGGATTTCGCCTTGTGGAAGCGCACCGGGTTGATACGCGCCACGACGTAGTTGCGCAGGTACGGTGACTTGAAACCGCGCGCCTGCAGGGCGGCGATGATGTTCTTGACCCGCGCGTCGATCTCCGTGAGACGCGCGGCGAAGTCGGCACGCTGGGCGAGGCTCGCCTCGAGGTTGCGCTCGCTGAACCGATCCACTTTCTTCAGGAAAGCGCTGTACGCGCCGCCGGCGAAGCGCGGCGACTTCTCGTAGACGATGCCGAGAGTGAGCAGCTCGGGCGCCTCGAACTCGGCGTTGAAGCTGCTCTCGCGCTCGCTCCCGCGGCGCCTGGCGAGGTTACGGGCCATGCGGATGACTTCGAGGCTCCGGTCCTTGAGGTTGTGGGCCTTCTCGGTGTTGAGCGCGAGGATGCGGTAAGCGAGCGTCTCGTCAGGGGAGATGAGTGTGGTGATCTGCTTCAGTCCCAGCACCTTCGCCGCGGCCAGACGATGGCGGCCATTGGGCGTCCACAGCCGACCGTCCTCGCCGCGCACCACGATCAGTGGATCGAGAAACGCCGCAGTCTCGTCGATCTTTGCGGCGAGGCGTTTGGCGTGCGTCGGCGACAGGTCGCGCTGGAAGGGCGTCGGTTGCACGGCCGCGAGCGGCAGACTCGCGAGCAACAACGCACGGCCACCGAGCGGCTCGCGGTAGGCACCGATCGGTGCCCCGCCGGCCTCACGCACCAGGCTTACCAGTGCGGCGATGTCGGCGCTATCGAGCGCAATGGCGACATCTGCCGCATCCAGCCCACGGCTCGCTTTTCCCGGTGCCAGCCGGCCGCGGTTGCGGCGAGCCGATGCTCCGGCGCCGGCGCGCGTGCGCTGCACGTTCCTCTTGCTGCGTGTTGCCATGGCGATGAAGTCTCCCTTGTGGGGCAGTGCGCGAGAATCGACGATTGCACAGAATGTTGCCATGGACTCCGTTACGCGTCTTGCTCCCGCCGCCGGGCGGTTGCCGGCGCAGCGCCTGGATGAGAGCGGGCGTGCGCATGTCGACCAGCGCGCGGTGCTGGCGCTCGCGCTGCCGCTCATGGCCAACAGTGCTGTGCAGATCATCCTCAACCTCACCGACATGTGGTTCATCGGCCGCATATCCACGCGCGCGCTCGCGGCGGTCGGTGCGGTGCAATGGCTGGTGATCGCCGTTGTGCTGGTGCTCGGGGGCGCCGGCACCGCGGTGCAGACGCTCGTGGCGCAGGCTTACGGCGCGCGCCGCTACCGGCGCGCGGCGCAGGCCGTGTGGACCGCGCTGTGGGCGATGGCGTGCGCCGCGCCGCTGTTCGTGCTGCTGGGCGCCGCACGGCACCTGATTCTCGCGCCCTTTGGCTTCGATGCCGCGGTCGAGCGCCTGGCCGCGGAGTTCTGGTTCCCGCGCGTGGCCGGTGCCTGCATAGGTGCCGCCGTGTGGGCAATGCTCGGCTTCTTCAACGGCATCGGCCGCCCGCGCACGACGCTGCTGATCAGCATCGTCACGACAGCAACCAACGCCGTGCTCAACCAGGAATTCATCTTCCACCTCGGCTGGGGGATCGCCGGCTCTGCGTGGGCGACCAACGTGGCGCAGCTCCTGGGGCTCGCGTTCGCGCTCGTGCTGTTCCTCGGCCCCGTTTACCGCCGCCGCTTTGGCTCGCACCTGACATGGCGCCTGCAGCGCGCGCGCCTCGTGCAGCAACTGCGCCTCGGTGTGCCGATGGGCCTGTCGCCTGCGGCAGATCTGTTGGGGTTCGCGATCTTCCAGATGATGCAGACACGCCTCGGCACCGCGGGCGGCGCTGCCACGCAGATCGTCGTGATCCTGACATCGCTCGCGTACATGCCGGGTTTCGGCATCGCCTCCGCCGGTACCACGCTCGTCGGCCAGTCGATCGGCGCGGGGGCGCGCGGCTGGGCGCAGCGGGTCGGCGAGCGGGTGATCCTGCTCGCCGCCTGCTACATGGGCGGAATCGGCGTGCTCATTGCACTCGGTGGTCCATGGGTGCTGCCGTTCTTCACCGGCGCACACGATGCCGAGGCAACGCAGGCCATTGCGATCGGTATGCACCTCTTGTGGCTCGCGGCCGGCTACCAGTTCTTCGATGGTCTCAATCTCGGCAGCAGCATGTGCCTGCGCGGCGCGGGCGACGTGCGCATCCCGGCGATGCTCGTGTTGGCGCTGTCGCTGCTGCTGTTCGTGCCGCTCGCGCATGCGCTCACCTTTGCGCCAGGGCAGGGATGGGTGAGCTTCCTGCCGCAGCTCGGCTGGGGCGCCTTCGGCGGCTGGATCGCGGTGCTCATCTATATCATGGTGCTCGGCACCACACTGTTCCTGCGCTGGCGCTCGCGCGCCTGGCAGGCGATCTACCTCTGACCGAGGACGCTCGCGCCAACCCATGCTCATCGCCCTGAAGACGCTTCTGCACACCCTGCTCCTGCCGCCGGCCGGACCGCTGCTGCTCGCCACCGCCGGCGCCTGGTTGATCGCCCGGGCTGCCAGCGTGCGCCTGCGCCGCACCGGGTGGGCGCTCCTCGCGACGGCACTCGCGTCGCTGTGGCTGCTGGCCACGCCGCTGGTGGCGGACGCGCTCGGGCGCGCGGCACAGCGTTGCCCCGCGCTCGATCTGACCCGGCCGATTGAGGCGCAGGCGGTGATCATTCTCGGCGGGGCGGGGGAGCGGCTCGACGCCCCGGAATATGGCGGTGAGCCCGCGGCCGCGCTGCAATTGCTCGAGCGGATCAGTTACGGTGCACTCCTGGCGCGACGCACCGGACTGCCGGTCGCGGTGACAGGCGATCGCGGTGAAACGCGCGCGATGCGCTCCTCGCTGGCGCGCAATTTCGGGGTAGCGACCCGCTGGGTGGAGGACCGCTCCCGGGACACCTTCGAGAACGCGCAGTTCTGCGCGGCACTTCTCAGGCCCCTCGGCATCACGCGCATCGTCCTGGTAACCAGCGCCGATCACGAGTGGCGCGCGGCGCACGAGTTCCGTGGCGCCGGCTTTACCGTCCTGCCGGCACCGGTCGGGGCGCATGGGCGGCTGGAGGTACGCCCTCGAAGTTTTGCCCCCAACGCCTTCGCCCTGGCGGCGTCGACCGCTGCGCTCTACGAGCTGATCGGTGACCTCGCGCAGCAGACGTTCGAGACGCTGCACATCCGGCGGCACACGCTCTGAGCGCCGCGAAGGCTCGGTGAGTGCTCGAGGACGTTCTTGTAACCGTGTTCCGCTCGGCCCACAGGCGCGAGTGCAACGAGCGGCTGCTGGTGCTCACCGCGGTGGGTGTCGAGGCGGTTGTCGCTGTCGCGCCGGGCGGCGAGTTCCTGCTGCAGGTGGCGCCACACGATGCGGGGTATGCAGCCCGGCACCTGCTGCAGTACGACGCCGAGAACCGGCCGCTGCCGCCGCTGCCGCCGCCAGCACCGGTGTACGGGCATGCCTGGGTGGGCTGCGTGGCGTACGGAGCGGTGCTCATAGGTGTCGCCTGGGTGCTCTCGAACGGGCTCGTGCGGCTCGATGCCTTCGATGTCGGCGAGCTCGATGCGGCGCGCGTGCAGGCGGGCGAATGGTGGCGGGCGTGGACGGCGCTGACGCTTCATTTGGACGCCCCGCATCTCGCGGCGAATCTTGGCGCTGGCACCTGGTTCGGATATCTCGCTGCCCGCCAGATGGGTGGCGGCACCGCCTGGTTCATTACGGTGACCGGGGCAGCCCTCGCCAATCTCCTCGAGGGGCTGCTCGGTCCGCCCGGTCATCGTGCGGTGGGCGCCTCGACCGCGGTGTTCAGCGCACTCGGCGCCATGTCGGCTTACTCCTGGCGCGAGCGCTTTGCGCTCCCGCAGCGCTGGGCGCGACGCTGGGGTCCGCTCGTCGCAGGCGTCATCCTGCTCGGCTGGACGGGAGCCGCGGGCGAGGGGACGGATGTCGACGTCGTGGCGCACGTGGGAGGCTTCGCGGTCGGCGCGCTGCTCGGCGCAACCGCCGCGCTGCCGCGCTGGCAGCGGAGGTTGCGGCGGGTGCCGCAATGGCTGCTCGGCGCCGCGGCTCTCGCCTCGGTCGCGATCGCCTGGCTTTGCGCGCTCGCGAGCTGACGGCAGCGCGCGCCTTAGGGTCCTTCGACCGAGTAGCCGCGCGCGCGCAGCGTGGCGAGCGTGCCGTGATCGCCGAGCAGACGATCCATCGACTGCACCGCGAGCGTACCGCGATTGCGCCCCAGGCTGTCCGTCACCGCGATGAGCCAGTCGTCCTGCGCGCGCGCAATGAGCTTGCGCACGCGCTCGGAGGTCGATACCGCGGCGATGCAGGCGGTGCGGTCGTCGGCGTGCGGCAGCTGGCGTAGCGCCTCCACATCGCCGAGCGCCCAGGCGCGCGCCCGTGCCTTCATGTTGGCGAGGTCCGTCTCGAGCAGCGTTACCACGGCATCCAGGCAGGCCACTTCTCCCGCGGGCGGCGTTGCGCCGACGTCCTTGAGCACGTCGACCGGATCATCGATGCGCAGCTTGTCCTGATGCACGCGCACCCCGCGGCGCGCTGCAAGACTCAGCACCTCCTGCTGCACCTCGTTGCGCACCGCGAGCCCCGCGGCGTCGAACACCTTCGTGAGGAGCTCGCGCGCCGCGAGCATCGGACGCAACTGCTCGATCTTCGTATCGTGCGGGGCGTAACGCATCCTGAGGGCTTCGACACGCGCATACAGCGGCGGCGGCAGGCTCTCCCTCAGCGGCAGGTTGTCCGGCGGTTTCTGCAGGTGACGCCAGGCGATGTAGACCCGCAGCGCGGTGATCGGGTTAGCGCCGATGCCGTAGGCCGGCCAGGCGGGCACCACCTCCTGCGTCTGCCTGAGGACCTCGTCCACGGCATCCGGCTGCCAAATCAGCTTCTTCGGCAGCGGAGAGATCGTGCCGAGGATCCAGAGCGTGTGGTCTCCGCTGCGCACGGTCCACATGCGCGGCCCCTCGTGCCGACCCTCGACGACCAGCTCCTCCATCGGCTCGGAAGGGGTGGCGCCCTGCGCCGGAGCGAGGCGTGTCGCCGCGCCGGCGGAGAAAGCGGCGGACGTTGCTGTCGCCACGACGCCGATGATCAACGACAGCAGGCTCAGGCTCGGGGAGTGGCTGAAGCGCATGAGACCGAAGCGCCCTCAGTCGTTGGTCGGCAGCTGGTGAGGTGCGCTCTCATCGGTCGGGCGGTACACCCGGGTCAGGCTGACCGCCGGCAGCTCCGCCGACCCGATGCGGAGCTTCACGAGCAGCTGCTTGCCATCGGGGGACAGCCCGTACTCCTCGGTAACCACGGGGCCGTTCTGCGCTTTCACCTCGATCACGTACTCGCGGCCCTTCCAGCCGGAGGTCTGGTCCCCCACGCCGCCTTCGGTCGATACCACGCTGTGCTGGCCGGGCGTGAAAGTGCGCCTTAGTCCGCCATAGTCGAGCACGAACTGGCCGGGCGCCTGCCGCACGGTGAGGAAGTCTCCGCGCCCGACTATCTTGTTGATGATATGTGCCATGGGCGAGCGCTGCAGCGGGTCGAAGTGCGGTCCAGGAGCCGGGGGCTGCGCGAGCACGCTATCGGCGCCGCCGTCCGGGCTCGGCGCCGACCCCTGCCCGGGCCTGCCGCCGTGGGACGGCGCGGTGAGTACCGGCTGCGGCGGACGCCCGATGATCTTAATGGCCTGGGCGCGCATGTGGTCGAGCAGCTTCTGCGGGTCGTCGCTCGCGCCGTGATCGAGCTTCCAGGCGCCAGCCAGGTTCACGCCCGGCGGGACATCCTCGGCGAGTCTCGGGCCCGCGCACCCCGGGAGCACGGCCATGCACAGCAGCACGAGCGTGGCTCGGACGGTCGGCATATTGTCGTATCCTCGCTGCCGGTCAGCGCGAAGAGCGCAGCATCGCAGTTCGTTACCTGCCCACGCAAATGGTCAACCGACGCAGACCCACCGAGCTCGAGCGCCTGCGGCGGCGCATTGTCCGCCTCGATGCGCAGAGCATCGATCAGCTCTACGGACTCGAGCCGGTGTGGGAGCCGGGATCCGCGCCCCCGGGCCTCGCGCCGGAGGAGTTCGTCGCGGTGCGCTGCCCGTATTGCGGCGAGCGGTTGCAAACACGCGTCGACCTGACCGCCGACGAGGCCTGTTACGTAGAAGATTGCGAGGTGTGCTGCCGCCCGATCGAGTTCCACATCGAACGTGACGCCGGTGGGGGATTGGTGGCGCTGCAGGTGCTGCGGCTCGACTGACAGTCGGAGAAGAACAATGCGTGTGGGAGCATCGGGACTTTTCACTCAGGCGGTCGCGACGATGAGCCTCGTGCTCTGCGCCTGTGGCTCGCCATCGGCGCCGGCACCGAAACCGGTAGACCCGGTCGCGCCAGCCGCGGCGCCACGCGACCGCTGGCCGGAGTTTGCGGGTGCCTTCATCGAGAGCTATTTCCGCGTGCACCCCTTCTTCGCCGTGCAGGCGGGACGTCACGGGTTCGACGGACAGATGTCCGACTGGAGCGCCGCCGCAATCGCCGCCGAGGTTGCACGGCTGCACGCCCTGCGCACCGAGGCGCAGGCGTTCGGTGCCGGGATGATGACCGACACCGAGCAGCTCGAGCGCGAGATCGTGCTCATGGTGATCGACGGCAATCTGTTCTGGCTCGAGCGCGCGCAGTCCCCCTTCACCAACCCGGCCTGGTATCTCGAGCAGCTCGATCCCGATGTCTACCTCAACCGTGACTACGCGCCGCTCGCGACCCGCATACGCGGCTACATCGGCTACCTGCGCGCCATCCCCAGGCTCGCCGCCGACATCCGGGCCAACCTGCGCACCCCGCTCCCCCCGAGCTTCGTGCAACGCGGCATCGACGATTTCGGCGGCTACGCGGAGTTCTTCCGCAAGGATGGACCCAGGGTCTTCGCAGCGGTGCCGGACGGCGCGGCGCAGAAGGACCTGGCGGAGGCGAGCGCGGCGGCCGCCGATGCGATGGCCGGACTGAAGAAGTGGCTCCAGGGCGAGCGAGCGCACGCGACCGGCCGCTTTGCGCTCGGCGAGCCGCTGTTCCTCGAGATGCTGCGTGCCACCGAGCGCGTCGAGGTGCCGGTCGCCCAACTGCTCGAGGTGGGCGGTGCCGACCTCGAGCGCAATACCCAGGCGCTCACCGCCGCCTGCGCGCAGTACCTGCCCAGCGGCACGCTGCGGGCGTGCGTCGAGCGGATGCGGGCCAACAAGCCGGACGGCGGCGCCGTCGAGGGCGCGCGTGCCCAGCTCACGCAGCTGCGCGAGTTCATCGTCTCGAAGAACATCGTCACGATCCCCGGCGATGAGGTACCGAAGGTCGCCGAGGCTCCGGCCTACAACCGCTCCAACGCTGCCTATATCAACGTACCGGGTCCCTACGAGAAGGGCGTGGCGTACATCTACAACATCGCGCCTCCCGATCCGGCGTGGAGCGCCAAGGAACGCGCGGATTACATTCCCGGCAAGGCGACTCTCCTCTACACCAGCGTGCACGAGGTGTGGCCGGGGCACTTCCTGCAGTTCCTGTACTCGAACCGCAATCCCTCGAAGATTGCCGCTCTATGGGTGGGATACGCGTACGCCGAGGGCTGGGCCCACTACTGCGAGGAGATGATGTGGGAGCAGGGGCTCAGCGACGGCGATGCGGAGCAACACATCGGCCAGCTGACCGATGCGCTGCTGCGCAACGTGCGTTTCCTCTCTGCGATCGGCCTGCACACCCAGGGCATGACACTCGCCGAGTCCGACCGGATGTTCCGTGAGCGTGCCTACACCGACCCCGGCAACGCGCGCCAGCAGGCCGCGCGCGGCACTTTCGACCCGGAGTATCTCAAGTACACGCTCGGGAAACTGATGATCCGCAAGCTGCGCGCCGACTGGGTCGCGCGGCAAGCGGCGGGTGCGACCGGTAGCGATCCGCGCCGGTACTGGCACGCTTTCCATGACAGATTCCTGTCATATGGCGGGCCGCCGATCCCGCTCGTGCGCAAGGCGATGGTGGGCGAGGGCGGGTCGCTCTTCTGACTCACGCGGCGCTGACGGCCGGTTCGAGAAATGTGAGACTTGCCGCGGCCGCATCCAGCCGCACGCGCACCCCGAGCGGCACCGGCTCGTTGACCTCACCGTGCCCGACGGGAAAACCAGCGGCGCAGGGAAGCCCTTCGCTCTGTGCGAGCTCGCGCAGCACCTCGGCACTCGTATAGCCCGCCTCCGGTTCCTCGCAGCCGGTAAAGGATCCGAGCGCGATGCCGCGTGCGCGCTCGAATACGCCCGCGAGCCTCAGGTGCGTCCACATGCGATCGAGCCGGTAGGGCCGCTCACCCTGGTCCTCGAGCAGCAGGATCGCCCCATCGAGCGGCGGCATGAAGGGCGTGCCGAGCAGGCGCGTCAGCACCGACAGGTTGCCGCCGAGCAGCGGCCCCTCCGCCGTGCCCCCGACGTAGGTAGCCGTGCCGGCAAGCGGCGCTGCCGGCCGCGCCGACTCCAGCAGCTCGAATAGCCGCGCATGCGTCGAGAGTGCTAGGCGGTGAAGCTGCGTGAGCACCGGCCCGTGGATGCTGATGCGGCCGTGTGCCTGCATCCACAGGTGGAGCGCGGTGATGTCGGAAAACCCCACGAGCGGCTTCGGCGCACCCTGGGGTGCGTGAGCGGCGAGCTCGGCCAGCAGGCGCGTCGCGCCGTAGCCGCCGCGCACGCAGAAGACCGCGCGGATCCCCGGATCGGCGAGCGCCGCGCGCAGCTCCGCGAGCCGCCGCGCGTCACTTCCGGCGAGGTAGCGCTCCCGCTCGAACATTCCGTCGCCGTACTCGGTGCGGTAACGGGCAGCAATCACTGCCAGGCCCGCCTCGAATGCGCTGCGCTCGAAGCCGCTCGCCGGCGCGATGACGGCCACGCGATCGTGCGGTCGCAGCGCCGGAGGTGCCTGGAAGATTGCGCTCATGGATGCGCCGCGCACTGTAGGCGCGCCGGCGAAGGAGCGTCAATCACGCACACTCCGGGCCGACTCAGTCGGAGAGCGCCTTCAGATCGCGCCGCAGCGCGGCGCGCCCGCGGTCGAGCTCATCGAGCCGTTGCGCGGCCTGGCGTAGCTGCTTGAGGTCCTGCACCGGCGCCTGGTGCGCGCGGCGGTAGCTGTTGCGCGCCGCCACCCACAACCGCTGGATGCGGACATAGCGGGCCGCCAGCTCGCGGCGCAGAGTGATGAGGGCAAGCGTAGTGCGCTGCATCGCTCGCATCACGCTTGAAAGCGCGGCGTCACAACAGTGCAGCCGTCACAGTTCGCCGGCCGAGAGCCAAGGGTTTCTTCACGCGATGCTCACAGTGCGCCCGGTAGCGTACCCGATCCCAGCGGTACTAGCGGAGCGTCGCGGTGGATTTTGTCTTCATCCTCGGCTTGGTCGCCCTGTACGCGGTGACTCACTGGCTGATCGCTGCCATCTCGCGGCTCGGACGGCTCCAATGAACGTCATCTACGCACTCAGTGCGCTGCTGACGGCGGCGCTCCTCGTCTACCTTCTGTATGCGCTCATCAGGCCCGAGAAGTTCTGATGACCGGCGCGGCCCTGGCTCTGTTCGTTGGTTTCCTGCTGCTCGTGCTCGTGGCGGTGAAGCCGGTCGGCCTCTACATGGCCAACCTCTTCGAGGGGCGCCCCATCTGGCCGGTGCGCGCGGGTGCCCCGCTCGAGCGGGCGATCTACCGCCTGTGCGGCGTCGAGCCGGCGCGCGAGATGGGATGGAAGGAGTACGCCGTAGGTCTGCTGCTCTTCAATGCGCTCGGCGCGCTCGCGGTGTATCTGCTGCAGCGTTGCCAGCTGTGGCTGCCGCTCAACCCGCAGAAGTTCACCAACCTGTCGGCGGACTCCGCCTTCAACACCGCGGTGAGCTTCATCACCAATACCAACTGGCAGGGCTACTCGGGCGAATCCGCGATGAGCTACCTCACCCAGATGGTGGGTCTCGCGGTGCAGAACTTCCTTTCCGCGGCGAGCGGCATCGTGGTGGCCATCGTCCTCATCCGCGGACTGGCACGCCACAGTGTGCACACCGTCGGCAACGTATGGGCGGACCTGACCCGCTCGACGCTGTACGTCCTGCTGCCGCTTGCCCTGGTACTCGCGCTCGCTCTGGTGTCGCAGGGCGTGATCCAGAACTTCAGTCCCTACAAGGAGGTGACCACGCTCGAGCCCTTGACCTACCAGCAGCCGAAGACCGATGCCGCCGGCAACCCGCTGAAGGACGCCGCCGGCAATCCCGTGGTGGAGACTCTCACCACCCACACACAGACCCTGCCGATGGGCCCGATCGCCTCGCAGGAGAGCATCAAGGAGCTCGGCACCAACGGTGGCGGATTCCTCAACGCCAACTCCGCTCATCCGTACGAGAACCCCACCGCGCTTGCGAACCTGTTGGAGATGCTCGCGATCCTGATCATCCCGGCCGCGCTCACCTATACGTTCGGCCGGATGGTCGGCGATACGCGCCAGGGCTGGGCGGTGCTCGCCGCCATGGTGATCCTGTTCGTATCGCTGCTCTCGGTTGCCGCCTGGAACGAGCAGCGGGGCAATCCACTGCTCGCCGGGCTCGGGGTCGATGAGACCGCGAGCGCCACCCAGGCGGGCGGCAACATGGAAGGGAAGGAGACGCGCTTCGGGGTGGCCGCCTCGGCGCTGTTTGCCACCGTCACGACCGCGACTTCGTGCGGCGCAGTCAACAGCATGCACGACTCGTTCACGCCGCTCGGGGGGTTCGTGCCACTCTTTCAGATGCAGCTCGGCGAAGTAGTGTTCGGCGGCGTGGGCACCGGACTTTATTCCATGCTCATCTTCGCCATCGTCGGCGTGTTCATCGCCGGGCTGATGATCGGCCGCACTCCCGAGTACCTCGGCAAGAAGATCGAGGCGTTCGAGATGAAGATGAGCTCGATCGCGATCCTGGTGATGCCCTTCATCGTGCTCACCGGGACGGCGGTCGCGGTGAGCGTCGCTGCGGGGCGCGCCGGCGTCGGTAACCCGGGAGCGCATGGGTTTTCCGAGATCCTCTATGCCTTCTCCTCGGCCGGCAACAACAACGGCAGCGCCTTCGCCGGGATATCCGCCAACACTCCCTTCTACAACGTGGCGCTCGCGCTGACCATGTGGCTCGGGCGCTTCTGGCCGATCGTGGCGGTGCTCGCGGTAGCGGGCTCGCTGGCCGCGAAGAAGCGCATTCCGGTGAGCGATGGCACCATGCCGACGCACGGCCCCACCTTCGTGGTGCTGCTGATTGGCACCGTGCTGCTGGTGGGCGCGCTCACCTTCGTGCCCGCGCTGGCCTTGGGTCCCATCGTCGAGCACGTGATGCTCTGGGCGGCGCCATGAGCCGCCGCAAGCTCGCCCTCTTCGATCGCACGCTGCTCGGTCCGGCGCTGCTCGATTCGCTGCAGAAACTCTCGCCAAGGGTGCAGTGGCGCAACCCGGTCATGTTCGTGGTGTACATCGGGAGCCTGCTCACCACGGCACTGTGGGTGCAGGCGCTCACCGCGCGCGGCGAAGCCCCGGCCTGGTTCATCTTCAACATCGCCCTGTGGCTGTGGTTCACGGTGCTGTTCGCGAACCTCGCCGAGGCGCTCGCCGAGGGCCGCAGCAAGGCACAGGCGGCGGCGCTCAGGGAACTGAAGCAGACGGTCTGGGCCAAGCAGCTCGCCGACCCGAGCGTGCGCGGGCAAACCAAACCGGTGCGCGCCGAGGACCTGCGCCGCGGCGATGTGGTGCTGATCGAGGCCGGCGACTACGTGCCCGCCGACGGCGAGGTGATCCAGGGAGCCGCCTCGGTGGACGAGAGCGCCATCACTGGCGAGTCGGCGCCCGTCATTCGCGAATCTGGCGGAGACTTCTCGGCGGTGACCGGCGGGACGCGCGTGCTCTCGGACTGGATCATCGTGCGCGTGACGGTCAATCCGGGCGAGACCTTCCTCGACCGCATGATTGCGATGGTGGAGAGCGCCCGCCGCCAGAAGACCCCGAACGAGATTGCGCTCACGATCCTGCTCGTGGCGCTGACGCTGGTGTTCCTGTTCGCGACCGCGACGCTGCTGCCGTACTCCATCTACAGCGTCGCCGTGGCCAAAGTCGGCGTGCCGATCACGATCACGGCGCTCATTGCGCTGCTCGTGTGCCTGATCCCGACTACCATCGGCGCACTGCTCTCGGCCATCGGCGTCGCCGGCATGAGCCGCATGCTGCAGGCGAACGTGATCGCCACCTCCGGGCGCGCCGTCGAGGCGGCGGGCGACGTCGACGTGCTGCTGCTCGACAAGACCGGGACCATCACTCTCGGCAACCGGCAGGCGGCTGCGTTCATCCCGGCCGCCGGCGCCACCGAGGAGGAGCTGGCGGATGCGGCGCAGCTTGCCTCGCTCGCCGATGAGACCCCCGAGGGGCGCAGCATCGTGGTGCTCGCCAAGCAGCGCTTCCGCCTGCGCGAGCGCGATCTTGCGAATCTCGGCGCCACGTTCGTGCATTTCTCGGCGCACACCCGCATGAGCGGCGTCGATATCGGCGAGCGCCAGGTGCGCAAGGGCGCGGCGGACGCGATCCGCCGTCAGGTCGAGAGACTCGGGCAGCCGTTTCCCAGGGCCGTGCAGACGGCCGTGGACGAGGTGGCTCGCCGTGGCAGCACCCCGCTGATCGTGAGCGACGGGGCGCGCGTGCTCGGTATCATCGAGCTCAAGGATATCGTCAAGGGCGGCATCCGCGAGCGCTTCGGCGAGTTGCGCCGCATGGGCATCAAGACCGTCATGATCACCGGCGACAACCCGCTCACCGCGGCGGCGATCGCCGCCGAGTCGGGCGTCGACGGCTTTCTCGCCGAGGCGACTCCGGAGGCGAAACTGAAACTCATCCGCGAGCACCAGGCGGCGGGCAGGCTCGTGGCGATGACGGGCGATGGCACCAACGATGCCCCCGCGCTCGCCCAGGCGGACGTCGCGGTGGCGATGAACACCGGTACGCAGGCCGCCAAGGAAGCCGGCAACATGGTGGACCTCGATTCCAATCCGACCAAGCTCATCGAGGTGGTCGAGACGGGCAAGCAGATGCTCATGACCCGCGGGGCACTCACCACCTTCTCGATCGCGAACGACGTCGCCAAGTACTTCGCCATCATCCCGGCGGCCTTCGTCACCACCTACCCGCAGCTGAACGCGCTCAACGTCATGCGGCTCGCGAGTCCCTATTCCGCGATCCTCTCGGCGATCATCTTCAACGCGCTGATCATCGTGGCGCTGATTCCGCTCGCCCTGAAGGGGGTGCGTTACCGGCCGCTCGGGGCCGCAACCCTGCTGCGGCGCAATCTCCTGATCTATGGGCTCGGCGGGATCATCGTGCCGTTCATCGGCATCAAGCTGGTCGACGTCATGCTGGTGCTGACGCACCTCGCCTGATGTCTGCGGACGGAACCCATATGGACACTCCTCGCGTCTCCACATTCCTCGCCAGCATCCGCCCCGCGCTGGTGCTGTTCCTGTTGCTGACGATGGTCACCGGCTTGCTTTATCCGCTGCTCGTCACCGTTGCGGCCCAGGTGCTGTTTCCCTCGCGCGCTGCAGGCAGTCTCCTCATGCGGGACGGGAGGGCTGTCGGCTCGCGGCTCATCGGCCAGAGCTTCGGCGATCCCAGGTACTTCTGGAGCCGGCCGTCCGCCACGGCGCCGCAGCCTTACAACGGCACGGCCTCGACCGGCTCGAGCCTCGGTCCCCTCAACCCCACGCTGCTCGATGCGGCCAAGGCGCGCGTCGCGGCGCTGCGCGCCGCCGACCCCGGCAACGACGCGCCGGTTCCCATCGACCTGGTAACGGCGTCCGGCAGCGGCCTCGATCCCGAGATCAGCCTGGCGGCCGCCAACTACCAGGCGGCCCGCGTGGCACGCGCGCGGGGACTCGCGCTCGAGCGCGTGCAGGCATTGATTGCGCAGCACACCGAGGGTAGGTTGCTCGGAGTTCTCGGCGAGCCGCGCGTCGACGTACTGGAGCTGAACCTGGCACTCGATGCGCTGAAATGACACCACATGGCCGAAGCCCGGCCTGACCCCGATGAGCTGCTCGAGCGGATCAAGGAGGACGAGGCGCGCGCGCGCCGCGGCCGGTTGAAGATTTTCTTCGGCGCATCTGCGGGAGTCGGCAAGACCTACGCGATGCTCGAGGCGGCACGCGGCGTACAGGCGGGCGGAACCGACGTGGTGGTCGGCTACGTCGAGCCGCACGGGCGCATCGAGACCGAGCGGCTGCTCGAGGGACTGCCGCGCCTGCCGCCACTCGCGGTCGGCTACCGCGGCATCGTGCGCCATGAGTTCGATCTCGATGGGGCGCTCGCGCGGCGCCCCGAGATCCTGCTGGTGGACGAGCTGGCGCATTCCAACCTTACGGGCGGCGAGCCCTCGCCACGTCACCCCAAGCGCTGGCAGGACATCGAGGAACTGCTGGCGGCGGGCATCAGCGTGTGGACCACGGTCAACGTGCAGCACCTCGAGAGCCTCAATGACCTCATCTTCCAGACGACCGGCGTACGCCAGCGCGAGACGCTGCCCGATCACGTGTTCGATGAGGCCGACGACATCGAGCTGATCGACCTGCCGCCAGATGAGCTGATCGCGCGCCTGCACGCCGGCAAGGTGTACGTTGGCGAGCAGGCCGGCACCGCCATCGAGCGCTTCTTCCGCAAGCAGAACCTCATGGCGCTGCGCGAGATCGCGCTGCGCCGCGTCGCCGATCGCGTCGAGGCCGCTTCGCGCGCGCTGCCTGCGTCGGAGCGCACGCAGGGGCGCATCGCCGGCGATCGGGTGCTGGTTGCCGTCGGTCCCGGTGAGCAGGCCGCGGAGCTCGTACGCGCCGGCAAACGGATGGCGGACGCGCTCGATGCGCAATGGACGGTGGTGTACGTGGAGACACCCGCACTGCTGCGCTTGTCGGAGGCGGCGCGTAACCGGCGCATCGACGTGCTGCGGCTCGCGGAGTCGCTCGGCGGCGAGAGCGTGACCCTCGATGGGCCCTCCGCCGCGGCCACGATCGCCGAGTATGCTCACGTGCGTCACGCCACCCGCGTCATCGTCGGCGCGCCCGAGCGGCGTGGTCTGAAGGCGTGGCTGCGCCCCTCGACCGCGACCGAGCTGGTACGCCGCGCCCGCGGCTTCGATGTCGTGCTGATCGCCGCGGGCGATCGCACGCCGCCGCCGCCCGCGCCCGTGACAGCAGCGGCTGCTGCCACGAGCGCGACCACCATCCGCTGGGACCGCTACGCCTGGGCGGGGGCGATCAGTGCGCTCTGCACCCTGATGGCCTTCGCCATGTACCGGCGCTTCGAACTCTCCAACCTGGTGATGATCTATCTGCTCGGGGTGACGGTGGCGGGCCTGCGGCTGGGTCGCGGCCCATCCGCACTCACGGCGGTGCTGAACGTGGCCGCATTCGACTTCTTTTTCGTGCCGCCGCGCTACTCGTTCGCAGTATCGGACGTGCAGTACCTGCTGACCTTCGGCACCATGGTGACCATAGCGCTCGTCATCGCCAACCTCACAGCGAGCGTGCGGCAGCAGACGCGGGTTGCGGGTGCGCGCGAGCGACGCACCGCGCTGCTCTATGCCATGAGCCGCGAGCTCGCGGTCACGCGCGGTATCGCCAACATGGCACGCGTGGCGGTCCGACACGTGGCGGAGGTGTTCGAGTGCCGCGCAGTGGTGCTGCTGCGCGCCGCCGACGGCAAGCTGCATTACCCGGCGGAACCGCCGCTCGAGACCTCCTTCCGCCGTGCAGACCTCGCGGTGGCGCAGTGGGTTGCCGACCACGGCCGCCCGGCAGGCGTCGGCACCGATACGCTGCCGGCCGCTTCGGGTCAGTACCTGCCGCTCGGCGAAGAGGGTCGCACGGTGGGGGTGCTCGGGGTGCTGCCGGGCAACGTGCGGCGCGTGCTGCTGCCGGAGCAGAGCCATCTGCTCAGCACTTTTGCCGGGCAGATCGCGCTCGCGCTCGAGCGGGCGCGCCTCGCGGAGGTCGCGGAAGCCTCGAGTCTCGCCGCCGAGCGCGAAACGCTGCGCAACACGTTGCTCGCCTCCATCTCGCACGATCTGCGCACTCCGCTCGCGGTCATGGCCGCCGCCGGCAGCACGCTCGCCCAGCACGGCGCGAGCCTCGATGAGACGACGCGCGTGGCGCTCGCCCGCTCGGTGGAAACCAAGGCGCGCGAGATGTCCGATCTCGTGTCGAACGTGCTCGACCTGGTGCGGCTCGAATCCGGGCAGGTGGCGCTGCGGCGAGACTGGCAGACGCTCGATGACCTGCTCGGTAGCGCACTCGCAGCCCGTGCCGAGCGGCTGGCCACGCACCGGCTCGAGCTGCGGCTCTCGCCGGATCTGCCGCCGGTGTGGGTGGATGCCACGCTCATCGTGCAGCTGTTGACCAACCTCTTCGACAACGTGGCCAAGTACACCCCGCCCGGCACGCGCGTGCTCGTCTCCGCCGTGGCGGAGCCAGACCGCAGCGGGGTTCGTGTCACGATCGATGATGAAGGACCGGGCCTGCCGCCGGGGGACCCGGCGCGGCTGTTCGACAAGTTTCAGCGCGGGACTGATGAGGGCTCGGTCGTCGGGGTGGGCCTCGGCCTCGCCATCTCTCAGGCCATCGTGCGCGCCCATGGCGGGGAGATCGAGGCGCACCGCCGCGAAGGAGGCGGCGCGCGCTTTACGTTCACGCTGCCTGCGAGCGACGGCGCCGCATGACCCAGGCGATGCATCTCATCCTCATCATCGAGGACGAGCCGGCGATTCGCGCGGTGCTGCGGGCGCTGCTCGGGAGCCAGGGCTATCGTGTCGCCGAGGCAGACACCGCGCTGCGCGCTGAGATCGAGGCCCGCAGCCACAAGCCGGACCTGCTCCTCATCGACCTGGGACTGCCCGATGCCGACGGCCTGAAGGTCATCCGCCGCGTGCGCGCCTGGTCACAGGTGCCCATCGTGGTGCTCTCGGCGCGGACCATGGAGGAGCAGAAGATCGCGGCGCTGGACGCCGGCGCCGACGATTACGTCACCAAGCCCTTCAGTGCACCGGAGCTGCTCGCGCGGCTGCGCGCAGCGTTACGCCGTGACGTGCGCGGCGCTGCGCCTGCGGCGGTGCTGCACTTCGGGACGCTGCGGATCGACCTGGGGCGGCGCGAAGCGCGCGGCGCGGATGGAGAAGTCCACCTGACGCCGCTCGAGTACCGGGTGCTCGCCTCGCTCGCCCGGCATCTGGGCTCGATCGTGATGCAGCGCCAGCTGATCCGCGAGGTGTGGGGACCGGAACGGCAGGACGACTCGCGCAGCCTGCGGGTCTGCATCAAGAATCTGCGTGGCAAGCTCGAGCCCGACCCCCGCCAGCCGCGCTACCTGATCACCGAGACCGGGCTCGGCTACCGACTGCGTGCCGACAGCGATCCGCCGCCGCAGGTGGCGGAGCAGGGTGCGGGTGCACAGAGCTGAGGGCGGTTCACCGGGGCCTCGCGTCGCCGCGATTCCCCGGGGTAGTTGTTTCAGGCGAGCGACACGACCAGCTTCGCCGAGTGGCTGCGCCAGTTGATCGGAATGATGAACGAGCGCTGTCCTGGCTTTTGCGGGATCTCCGGCTTCTCACCCGACAGCACGCTCGGCACCGAGATCACGAAATCGCGGCCGAAATCGCGGCGTGCGTTGCCGGAGATGGTGTTGGCCACTTCCCCCACCAGATCGCGCATGGTCTCGTGGCTGAAGTCGTTCTCCTGCATCTTCATCAGCAGCACGGTCAGCATGGCCTTCGGCGCGGTGAAATACACCACACCCTCACGCTTGCCGGATATCTTGATGACGCCAGTGTACTCGTGCACCGCGGGGGGTCCCTCCATCAGGTAGGGCGAACCGATCGAGGCCGGCTGTTGTGCGGCGACTTCGAAGAAATTCGTCGTCCCCTCGACGAATGTCTTCAGTTCCTGTTCGTACAACATGGGCGTGGGCTTCCGTGTGGGCGTTTCAACGCATGAGCTCGGCGATCGCTTCGTTCAGCTGCCGGTCGGTGAACGGCTTGTTGAGGAAGCCGTTCGCGCCGCGCTCCATGGCCTCGACGGCGGTAGCCTTGTCCGCCAGCGCCGAGATCACCAGGATGCGGATCGCGGGCTTCAGGGCGACCAGCTGGCCGATGCACTCGATGCCGTCCATCTGCGGCATGGTGATGTCCATGGTCACCACGTCCGGATCGGTCTTCTTGAAGAGCTCGAGCGCCTCGAGCCCGTTGGCGGCGCTGCCGACGAGCTGCAGCTCCTCGAACTGCTGCGAGCGCTCGATGCGCCGGCGCATGATGTTGGAGTCGTCCACGATCATCAGCTTGAAGGATCGCTTGCCGTTGCCGTTCATGGTGCCATCGCTCATGGGAGCATTGCCTGCCAGCGCTTCAGGCAACCGCCGTGCTGGCCGGTTCGGCGGCCGGCAGGACGATCTTGAAGCGCGTGAACTTGCCCGGATGGGTGCTGACGCCGATTTTGCCGCCGAGCGCGTAGACGCTGCGCGCGACCACGTCCATGCCGACACCGCGGCCGGCGTCCATCGAGATCTCCTCCTGCGTGGAAAAGCCGGGGCGGAAGATCAGCGCCATGGCTGCGCGCGTATCCATCAGCGCAGCGTCTTCCTCCGTGATCAGCTGCCGTTGCACGGCCGCGGCTTTGAGCGTTTCCGGGGCGATTCCGCCACCGTCGTCCTCGAACAGCAACTCGTAGCCGTCGGGCATTCTGCGGAAATCGACCCGCACGCTGCCGGTGTCCCGCTTCGCGAGGGCGCGCCGCACCTCCGGAGCCTCGATCCCATGGACCGCGGCGTTGCGCAGCATCTGGATCAGGCAGTCCTTGATGGTTGCCGCGTAGGCGCCCGGAACGTCGGCGAGTCCGCTGAGCGTCAGGCGGAAGCGCTTGGCATGATCCTGGGCGAGCCGCTCGGCCATCGAATGGAGTGTCGGGGAAAGCTCTTCCACCCGGCGCGCTGCGCGCTCGGGCGCCGCTGATTTGCCGGCCGGTGTGCCCGTGCGCGATGCGGCAGCGGATGCGGCAGGGGCCGCGTCTGCGGACTCGACATCCGCAGCCGGCGGCGCTGTGGCCGGCTGGGGAGCCGCGGCCGCGGCGGTACCCGGCATCGTATCCTTGAGGACGGTGAGCCGGGCCGCCATCTCGCGCACGCTCCGCAGGTGCGCGAGCAGCTCGTCGAGCTTCAACACCATGGGCAGGAAGTCGTTGCCGGAGAGCTCCGGCTTCTTTTTGCACTCGCCGACCATGTCCTCGAGCGTGTGAACGCGGCTCGCCACGCTCTTGAGGTTCAGCGCTGAGGCCTCGCCCTTGATGGCGTGCAGCTCACGGAAGAGCCCCGAGAGCTTCTTGCGGAATTCCGCGTCGGTGCGCGCCGGCTCCCGGAGAATGGTGTTGACCAGTTTCAGCCCGGCGTCGGCGCTGTCGAGGAACGATATGAGCTGCAGCGGATCGACGTGCATCAGGCCGAGCATCATGTCGAGCTGTGCGTCGGCGTTCTCGTGCGAGTCGTGCAGCTCGCGGGCGAGCAGCACGCTGGAGGTGACATCGCCGACCGAGCACAGCACGTGCTTGATGCCCTCCGGGCCCATCACGCGATGGAAATCGAACTGCAGGTAGCGGGTCTCCTTGCCACCGTGGCCGTTGTCCATGGTGATCTCGAGCTGCCCGAGCGGGTTGATGCTCTTCATCAGGTTCTCGTGGGCGCGATCGCCCCACAGGAGCTTGATGTACTTCACGGCCGTCGAGAGCGTCGACTGCGGCACCAGGTCCTCGAGCAATTCCTCGAAGGTGAGTCCGGCGAAGTCGTTGCGGCCGAACATGCGTGTCAGGGCTTCGGACCACACCGAGCCGATGCGGTAGTGGGCATCGAGCAGGAAAAAGCCCTCGCGCACCGTCTTGAGAATGTCGCGGGTCTGCTCCTGCGCCTCCCGCGCGGCGCGCTCGTGACGCGAGCGCGACAGCTGGAAGTAGGCGGCGACCACCGCCAGCACCAGCGCGGCGAACACGCCGCCCATCAGCAGCGAGCGCAGGCGGGTCGCGGCATCGGAGGAGGTGCGCTGCAGGCTCGTCGCGAGGTTGGCGAGCTGCGTTTGCAGCGGCCGGGCATTCTCGCTGGCGAACAGCTGCGCGCGTTTCACCGCGGCGTAGTGCTCGCGCCCCTCGCGCGACAGCGAGCTGCCGGCGGTGTCGGAGTCCACGTACGGCTGGCCGGTGAAGGAGACCACGGGCTCGAGCACCGGCGCGTACTGATTCCACAGCAGCAGCGCGTGCCCGAGCTGCGGCGAGTCGGCATCGACCGAGGCGGAAAGGACGCGCAGCTCGTGGTCGAAACGCTTGACGGTGCCCTGCAGGTCGGCGAGCGCCTGGCCGGAATAGGCGCGCACCTCGAGCCGGTCGCGCAGCGCGTTCAGCTGGTGCGAAATTTCCTCGGGATAGTTCTGCAGCGTGCTCGCCGTCTGCAGCGCGACGATGTTGGTGCGCATGTGTGTGGCGAGCCGGAAACCCCAGATCAGCGCCAGCCCCATGACGAGCATGAGCGTGGTACCGATGCTGGCGGTGACGAGTTGGCGGCGGCGCTCTGTGCCTGCAAGGCTCATCTTGTTGAGTCTCCGCGTTACTTGGGCAGCTCGAAGCGCACGCGCGTCTTGACCGCCGGAACATCTACGGCCGCGCCGTCCACCACCATCGGTGCATAGCGCCAGCGCTTCACCGCATTGATCGCGGCCTGATCGAACACCCCCGGCGGCGTCGCCTCGACCACGTGGATGTCGCGCGGCTCGCCGTGTGTGTCGACGGTGTACTCGAGCGTGACGCTGCCGCCGATGTGCTGGGCGATCGCGTTTTGCGGATAGTCCGGCGGTGTCGAGCGCGTCCGCTTCAGGCTCGCAGCGAGCGATGCCGGATCGATCGCGGCGCCCCTGGCCTTCGGCGCCTGCAGCTGCTGCACAGCGGCGATGTCTTTCGGATCCGCACCCCAGCGCCGTGCCTGGGCGAGGTCCGCATCGGCCGGCTTGCCGGCGAGCACCGCGCTGCGGGCGCGCTCGAGGAGCTTGCCGGAGAGCTCACGGCTCGCATCGGCGAGTGCCGTGCTGCCGGCGTCGGTCGTTTGCAGCTGTGTGAGGTACCACGAGGCACTGTCCTGCGCCGGATCCGTGAGGCGCCCATCGCGCATGCGCTCGCGCGCCAGCTGCGCGAGGCGCTCGCTGTCCGCTTGCGCCGCCTTCGCCCGCGCACCGGCCATCTCGCGCTGGAACGCCGCGGCCTCGGCGGGCTTGAGCCCCGCTCCGCGCGCCTCATTCAGCCAGCGCTCCTGTTCGGCGGGGTTGCGTGCCATGCCCGCCTCGCGTGCCTTGCGCAGGTCTGCGGCGATGAGCACGCGCGCGACTCGCTGCGTGCTGGCATTTGCGGGCGCGGCGGCCAGCAACTGCAGCAGGTAGGCCCTGGCGCTGTCCTCCGAACCCGTGAGCGTGCCTTCGCGGATACGCTCCTCGACGAGTGCTGCGAGCCGCTGTGCCTTCGCGTCCTCCTGGCGACGTGCGATGTCCGCGCGCCAGCGTGCGATCTCTCCGGCCGGTATAGAGGTCGACTGCTGCGCCTGTCGTACGTACTGCGCGGCGCGATCGAGGTTGCCTTCGTTGAGCGCTCGCGAGACCAGCGCCGCATATAGCCGCTGCTCGAAAGCTCCGACCCGCGCATCCGTGGGAGTGGCTGCCTTGAAGTTGGCGAGCGTCTGCGCAGCCTCATCCAGTCGGCCGCCAGCCATCGCCTCATCGAAGCGACCGGCGAGCACTGCGGCGACACGCTGCAGCCCATCCCTTGCTTCGCCGCTCGAGCCATCCGCCGCCACCGCCGAGCGGTAATACACCAGGGCGTTGTCGCCCGGAGGCTCGGTGAAGCGCCGCTCGTGCATGGCGAGGCGCGCCTTCTCCAGCAACTCGTCCACCTTGCCGTGCACGATCGATGTATCTGCGGTGGGAGCCGCAGCCGCAGCCGCAGCCGCAACGGAGCCTTGCTCAAGGGTTGCGGGCGCGCCGACCGGGAGCGTCGCGACCTTCGCTGCGGCCGGCGCGGGGGCCCGCTCGCCGTGGGTGAAGTACCAGAATCCGGCGCCGGCGAGCGCGACGACCGCCGCGCCAGCAGCGCCGAGCAGCAGCATGCGCGAGCGGCTGCGGCGGCCGCCTGCCGTGCTGGCCGGTGCAGCTTCCGGCTCGAACGTCCCGAGACTCAGCTCCGAGGGCGGTGTGGTAATCGGGCTCGCGCCCGGCGCAGCCGCGGAGCGCTTGGCGACTGCCTCGGCCAGTGCGCCTTCGACCACCGCCTGGGTCTTGCGCGGGTCGAGCGGCATCGGCAGCACTGCAAATACCTTGCTGCCCTTGAGCGCGGTGCCGAGCTGCTTCTCGGCGGCCCCTTCGGCGAACACGAGCACCACGGCTCGGGGTGCTGCGGCATGTGCGGCATCGACGGCGCCGCGAACGTCATCGACATCGCGCGCATCGATGACCAGCACGTGGCCGCGCTTGCCCGCCGACATGGCGGCGAGCGCGGCTTCGAGAGAATCGACCGGGCGTACCGCCGCCTGTCCGCCGAGCGTCTGCCCGAGCTCGAGGAGAAAATCATCGTGCGTGGTGATCGCGGTGATGTCCGCAGTCGGCTGGGCGGCCGGTGGCACGCTCGCGTTGCCAGGCGTTGCGCTTTGAGTGCGGGAGGCAGAGGTTGCACTGGCCACGTGGCGTCATCTCCAACTAGGACGATCGAGGACTCAAGGCGACCCTCGCCTCGGCGAAACGCGGCAACCGCACCGCATTAGCTGCGCGCGGAAGGCCTCGCCGTTGCAGCATATGTAGCCTCGGCGACAACACAGTGCGTCAGTTCACAATAACGAGAGCTTGCGTCGGGGCGGCGCGACGGCAGATCATCAAATTCTGAAGTACTGCTCGCTTTGCGTGCCGCCCCCCCGCCGAGGGGGTTTAGGCCCGTTCTACGCTGCCCGCACCACGCCTGTTCCAGCGCCGTGCCGCGCCGGAGACCGCGAGTACACGGGGCGCGCGCAGGAGCAGGGCGCCAGCGCTGCACCACGGCAGTGCGCGGGCGCATACTTTGCAATCAGTCACTTAAGCCGTGCACCATGGGCGCCGGTCCGGCGGCGACCGCATGAGGCGACCGCATGACTGGCGCAGCGGCAGCTTCGAGTGAACAATCCGCCGCTGTGATCGTCTTAACGTAATAGGTATGTCAGGATCTGATCGGCGTCACTCATTGTGCTAGGCGTTGGGACTAGGTTAACCCCGGCGCCGGCGTTCGCGCGGGTGCGTGCGAGGCTTCCGATCCATGAGCCCGACGGAGGGAAGGACGATGCGACTGCTGGCTGCTGACCAGAATTCACGCGGTGGCACTGCGGATTTTATCGATTCCCTAAGCTCCTTCAGCCGACTGCACCGGGCGCAGCGCTGGGAAGGCACTTTCGGTGAATTTCTCCAGCACATTCTGCCCGCCAACCCGAGTGCGCTCGCCCGCACGAGCCACGAGTACGTGTGGGACATGTTACGTTGGCACGGCCGCGCGGGTCCCCCGGACGCGCCCGAGAACCTGCGCGCGCGCGAGCTGTTCAAGCGCGAGCTGTTCGGCATCGATGAGTCGCTGTCGCGGGTGGTGGATTACTTCAAGGCCGCGGCCGCCGGCTCGGACGTCGGCCGACGTCTGCTGCTGCTGCTCGGACCACCTTCGGGCGGCAAGTCGACGCTGGCGATACTGCTCAAGCGTGGCCTGGAGGAGTACAGCCGCACCGACGAGGGCGCGCTCTACGCGATACGTGGCTCGCCGCTGCGCGAGAATCCGCTAAATCTGATTCCCACCAGCCTCAGGGCTGAGTTCCGCGAGCGTTATGGCGTCAACATCCAGGGCGAGCTCTCGCCCTGGGCGCGTGACTTCGTCGAGCGCGAGTTCGAGGGCGATTTCGTGCGGGTGCCGGTGGAGCGTGTGTTCCTCGCGGAAGCTTCGCGCGTTGGCATCGGCACCTATGCGCCGCACGATCCGACCACTGCAGACATCGCCGACCTGGTCGGCTCGGTGGATCTCGCCAAGGTTGCGCAGATCGGCGATGAGGGCGACCCGCGCGCCTGGTCGTGGTCGGGAGCGGTGTATGCCGCGAGCCGCGGCGTGCTGGAGATGATCGAGATCCTCAAGGTCAAGCGCGAGTTCCTCTACCTGCTGCTGACACTCACGCAGGAGAAGAACGTCAAGGTGTCGCGCTTCCCGCTCATTTATCTGGATGAGACCATACTGGCGCACACCAATCTCGCCGAGTTCCACAAGTTCCTGCAGGAGAAGGAGAACGAGGCGCTGCTCGACCGCATGGTGATCATCAAGATCCCCTATGCGCTCTCCTATCGCGATGAGTCGCGTATCTACCAGAAGCTGGTGTCGGGCGCACCGGCGTTCCGCAACGTGCACCTCGATCCGCACGTGCTGAACCTCGCGGCGGTGTTCGCCATCCTCACGCGTCTCGCGAAGCCCGAGCGCGAGGGGCTCGATGTGCCGAAGAAGCTGCGCCTGTACGCAGGCGAAGCGGTCGAGGGCGTGCCGGAGACCGAGGCCACGCGACTGCGCGCCGAGGTGCCCGATGAGGGGATGACCGGCGTGAGCCCGCGCTTCATCATCAACGCCATCTCCAACGCCATCACCCGTGGCAACACTCACAGCCTCACCAGCATGGAGCTGCTGCTGGCGATCAAGGACGGCATCGAAAGCGATGCCCGCATGGACGTCAAGCAGAAGAAGGCATGGATCGATCACCTGGTGACGGCGCGCAAGGAGTTCTACAACCGCTGGGTCAAGGAGGACGTGCATCGCGCCATGTTCGCCTCCTTCGAGGAGGAAGCGCAGCAGTTGCTCGAGAAGTATCTGGATGAGGTCGAGGCTTCGCTCGACCACCGCCAGGTCACCGATCCGATCACCAGCGAGAGCCGCGCCGCGGACGAGCGCTTCCTGCGCTCGGTCGAGGAGAAGATCAAGGTGTCGGACTCCGGCAAGCTCTCGTTCCGCCAGGAGGTGGTGCGCAAGGCCATGGTCGCCTTCAAGACCGGCGAGAAATTCAAGCTCGCGAGTCACGCGCGCATGCGCGAGGCGATCGAGCAGTATCTGTTCGAGGAACGGCGCGACGTGCTGCGACTCGTGACTTCGACCGCCCGGCCGGACGAGGAGGCGCGGCAGAAGATCTCGGTCGTGCAGCAGCGACTGGTGAATGAGTACGGCTACGATGAGCACAGCGCCAAGGAAGCGCTCAGCTACGTCACCACATTGCTGGCTCAGGAGTAGCGGCGCGCGCGGAAAAGGTGTACCACTAGCGCCGTGAGCACCGAGGATCAAAAGCACAGCGACAAGGCCGGTGCGGCCAAGTGGTACGAGCTGTTCTCGCGCGGCGCACGCGACTGGCTGCGCCACGATGAGAAGGTGCGCGAAGCAGTGCGCGCGAACCTGCCGGAGATCATTGCCGGCGCCGATGTCATCAACGACGGCGCGCGCACCGTGCGGGTGCCGGTGCGCATGCTCGAGCATTATCACTTCCGCCTGCGCCGTCCCGAGGAGCAGCAGGGCGCTGGCCAGGGCAAGGCGAAGCCCGGCGATGTGTTCTCCGACCCCACGCGCAACCGCGGACCCGGCGAGAAGGGTGCCGGCGGGCGCGACGAGGGCGAGGTGCAGCTGCTGCTGGAGTTCAAGATCGATGACATCGTCGATTGGCTCTGGGAGGAAATGCAGCTGCCGAATCTCAAGGCGCGCGCCGGCCCATCGGACGAGACCGATTGGATACGCGAGGGCTGGGACCGTCGCGGGGCACGCTCGCGCCTCGACCGACGTCGCTCATTCAAGGAGCTGGTGAAGCGCCGCGGCGCTCCCGGAGCGACCCCCACTTTCACCGACGAGGACCTGCGCTTCCGGCAGCTCGCGCGGCGGCGGCAGCCAGCCGTGCACGCGGTGGTGTTCTTCATGCTCGATGTCTCGGGCAGCATGTCGGACCGCGACCGCAAGCTCGCCAAGACCTTCTTCTTCTGGGTGGTGCAGGGCCTGCGGCGCGAGTACCGCTCGCTCGAGACGGTGTTCGTCGCGCACACCACCGAAGCGTGGGAGTTCAACGAGCCGGACTTCTTCCAGGTGAGCGGCACCGGCGGCACGGTGGCCTCCACTGGGCTGAAGAAGGTGCGCGAGATCATCGATGCGCGTTACAACCCCGGCCGCTGCAACCTCTATCTGTTCTACGCTTCCGACGGCGATAACTCGGTGAGCGACGCGCAGGATGCGCGCGCCGCGCTCGGCTCCATAGCCGCAGATGCCTGCTTTACCGGCTATGTCGAGGTGTCGTCGGGACTCTCACGGCAACTGGCCACGGAGACCGGCAAGCTCTTCGCCGAGCTCACCGCCGCCGGCTGTGCGGCCGGCAGCTATGCACTGAACGACTTCGATGACGTCTGGGGCGCGGTGCGGCATTTCTTTACCGCCGAGAGTCACGCGCCCGACGGCGCGCGCTCCGACGCCCCGAGCTCCCCCGCCAGCCCATGAGCGATGACTGGCGCAACTACGTGCGGCGGATCGAGCAGCTCGCCGCCGCGTCCGGCCTGAAGTTCCACCCGGTCGACTTCGAAGCCGTCCCCGACAGCTTCATGATGGAGATCGCCGTGTACGGGCTGCCGGTGCGCATGCCGCACTGGTCCTTCGGCGTGCGCTACATCTACCAGCTCATCCAGCGCCACATGGGACACTCGCGGCTGTTCGAGGTGGTGTTCCCCGGCAATCCCGGCCACGCCTACCTCGCGGCGAGCAATGGACTCGCCGAGAACATCCTGGTGACCGCGCACGTGCTCGGGCACGCGGATTTTTCGCGTAACAACCTGCTCTTCCGCCGCTGCCAGGAGCAGGTGAGCGAGCGCATCGTCGAGCACGCCGCCAACCATGCGCGGCAGATCTCCGAGGCGATCGAGACGCACGGTGCGCAGCGCGTGGAGACGGCGCTCGATGCCGCGCTCGCCCTCGAGCAGCATGTCGACATCGACCAATCGCTGCGGCGTGCGCGCTACCCGGAGTACCTCGAGGACAACCGCACGCTCGTGGACGATGAGTTCCGCAAGCGCTTCGCCTCGCTCGAACCTGCTGCCGCCGGGACCGGTCCCGAGGCGAAGAAGCGTGCACCGGTCCCGCCGCACCCCGAGCGCGACCTGCTGTGGTTCGTGGCCAATTACGCGCCGGAGATGGAGAGCTGGGAGCGCGACATCTTTCTCGCGGTGCGCGAGGAGTCGTTCTACTTCTATCCGGTGTTCGCCACGCAGATCATGAACGAGGGCTGGGCCTCCTACTGGCACGCGCGCTTGCTGCGCGAGGCGGACTTCGTACCGCAACAGGCATACCTCGACGCCATCAAGTGCCACTCGGACGTAGTGCGCCCGGTAGCAGCGGAGCAGCAGGTCGCGCTCACCATCAACCCGTACCACCTCGGTTTCTCGATGTGGGAGAAGATCGTCGAGCGCGACGGACTCCCGGCCGCGCGCCGCATCATGGAGCAGGACGATGACTTCGGCTTCGTGCGCAATCAACTGACGCGCGAGCTCGCCGAGGAGCTCGGGCTGTTCCGCTACAGCGCGCGCAGCGACGGTCAGATCAAGGTGCTCGAGCCAAACCTCACGGCGCTGCACGAGGCGGTGCTCGCGCCCAAATACAACTTCGGTGCACCGATCGTGTCCGCTATGCGCGTGCGCAACGACGGCACTCTCGAGCTCGGCCACGACAGCTCGGTCGACGGGCGCGGCCTCGATCTCGAGCGCAGCCGCAAGGTGCTCGATTACCTGCAGCGGGTCTGGCGGCGCCCGATCGTGCTCACCACCGTGAACCAGGCTGGCTCGGCACTCGAACTCACTGCCCCTTAGCGGGCTTGTTGTGCGGGTGCAGGCGCGGGTCGGTTCCGGCCGACGGACTGGGTTTCTCGGGCGGTGACGGCGTCTCGTCCTCGCCCCAGTCCTCTTCTTCGTTCGAGGTCACGATAGATACCGGATCGCTCGCCGGGAAGCTGTCCTCGAGCGCCTCATCCAGCTGACGCTGAATCTTCTGGCGCCGTCTGTGTGCCTCATCCTTGCCCGGATCGGTCTTGCCGGGATCATTCATGGTGCAACTCCTGCAGGCTGCGGCCGGGGAACCATGGGTCCGTGCGGACATCGTACGCCCTCGGGTAGCCTCCGGCAGGTCAGGCGGAGTAGGCTTTCACAGCCGGTGATGCCCCGCGCGCCGCCGGTCTTTTGCCGGGGGAGCAGCGAGCATGGGGTATACGACTTCGGGCATCCGTAACATCGCGCTGGTCGGACAGGCCGGCGCGGGCAAGACCTCGCTCTTGGAAACGCTGCTGCTGCAGGCGGGCGCCACGCGCGCGCGCGGTAGTCTTGCACGGGGCACCACGGTCTCCGACTTCGACCCGCAAGAGAAACGCCTGCAACATTCGCTCGACACCACGATCTGCAGCTTCGACTGCAACGACACCCATATCAGCCTGATCGACACCCCAGGGTATCCGGACTTCCTCGGCAAGACCCTGTCGGTACTGGAAGCGGTCGAGGCGGTCGCGCTGGTGGTCAGTGCGGCGAGCGGCGTCGACACCTTCACCCAGCGCCTGATGGAGTTTGCACGCGAGCGTGAGCTGTGTCGGCTCATCATCGTCAACAAGATCGACAGCCGGGACGCGCACTGCTCGGAGATCCTGCAGCAGCTGCGCGAGTCGTTCGGACCGGAGTGCCTGCCGCTCAACCTGCCGGCGGGCGGCGGCGACGGCGTGGTCGACTGTTTCTTCCAGCCTCACGGCCGGGCCACGGACTTCTCCTCGGTCGAGGCGGCACATACGCAGATCATCGACCAGGTGGTGGAGCTCGATGAGAAGCTGATGGCTTTGTACCTCGAGCAGGGCGAGGAGCTGTCCCCCCAGCAGTTGCATGACCCCTTCGAGCAGGCGCTGCGGGAGGGACACCTGGTGCCGGTGTGTTTCGCCTCCGCGGAAAGTGGCGCCGGGGTGCCGGAGCTGCTGCAGGTGTTCGAGCGCCTCATGCCGAACCCTGCCGAGGGGAACCCGCCACCCTTCCTCAAGGGCACAGGGGAGAGCGCAGAGCAGGTGGCCGTGAGCCCCGACCCGGCGCAGCACGTCGTTGCCCACGTCTTCAAGGTTTCGATCGACCCCTATGTTGGAAAGCTCGGCGTGCTGCGGGTGCACCAGGGGACCGTCCGCCCCGGCAGCCAGCTGTTCGTCGGCGATGCCCGCAAGCCCATCAAGATCGCCCATCTGTTCCGGCTCCTCGGCAAGGAGACATCCGAGATCACCGCCGCGGTACCGGGAGAGATCTGTGCCATCGCCAAGGTCGATGAGCTGCACCTCGACGCGGTGCTGCACGACTCGCACGATGAGGACCAGTACCACCTGAAGCCGCTGGCTTACCCGCCCGCGATGCTCGGCATGGCCATCGAGCCGGAACGTCGCGGGGATGAGCAACGGCTCGCCGACACGCTCCACAAGCTCACCGCCGAGGATCCGTGCGTGCGCATCGAGCACCATTCGGCGGTGAACGAGACCGTGCTCTACGGCATGGGCGAATTTCACCTGCGGGTGCTGCTCGAGCGCATGACGGAGCGCTACGGGGTGCACGTGAAGACTCACCCGCCGAGCATCCCCTACCGCGAAACGATCACCCGCCCCGCCGACGGACATTGCCGTCATAAGAAACAGACCGGCGGTGCCGGGCAGTTCGGCGAGGTGTTCCTGCGCGTGGAAGCCCTGGGCCGTGGCGCGGGCTTCGAGTTCGTCGACGATGTGGTCGGAGGGGCTATCCCGGGGCAATACATCCCGGCGGTTGAGAAGGGCGTGCGCCAGGTGTTGAGCGAAGGCGCGCTCGCCGGCTTTCCGCTCCAGGATGTGCGCGTGACCGTGTATGACGGCAAGCACCATCCGGTCGACTCCAAGGAAGTCGCTTTCGTCTCGGCGGGGCGCAAGGCGTTCCTCGACGCTTTGCAGAAGGCCACGCCGATTGTGCTCGAGCCGATCATGCACGTGGAGATCACGGCTCCCGCGAGCGCCATCGGCGACATCACGGGTGATCTCGCTACCAAGCGCGCGCGTATCAACGGCAACAGCACGCTCCCGGGGCAGCGGGCGACGGTCAGCGCGTTCGTTCCACTCGCGGAAGTTTCCGAGTATCAGTCGCGGCTCAAGGCACTCACGGGCGGCCAGGGCGCCTACACCATGGAGCTCAGTCACTACGACCCGGTGCCCGCGCGCAAGCAGCAGGAGCTCATCCAGGCCTGGCGCCCGCGCTCGGAAGAGGAGTAGCCGCGAACGCGCGCCGACTGTCGGTTGTCATAACGCGACGCGCTTTGTCATAACCCGGGCGCTCTTTATCCGCGGCGCATCCTGCGTACACTGGTCATGGAGGAGGCACCATGAGAGCCGCCATGTCCTGTGCACTCGCGCTCTTGGCCGCAACGCTGTCGGGCGCAGTGTCGCCTGCACCCGAGGCTTCGGCCGTTCCAGCCGGGTCCTCGCACTTCAGCCGCTGCGCGAAGCCTGCCAATCCGACCGATGAAGCGGCGCACCCGAAGCCGAGCTCCTTTGCGCCTCACCGGGGCGGGCACAACCGCGTCTACGGCGCGCCCATTCAGCCGCGCATCCTCAAGAGCCGGCCGAAGAAGAACCCGCAGCTCAAGAGCGCGCCGCTGCCGGACGCGCAGCCGCCGGCGGTCGCGGCCTCAGCCGGGTAGCCTAGCCCGCAGGCTTCTTCCAGCTCACGCTATCACCCGTGTGCAGGCCGAGCTTCGCAGCCTGCCCGCCTCTGAGCTCGAGTACCGCCGAGACCGCGGTGTCGGAGCTCAGCGTCTGCAGCGACAGCGGTGCTGCCCGTTGAATGATCTTGGTGACGCGGCCGTGCGCGTCGATGAAGAGCATGTCGAGCTCGATGTAGGTGTTCTTCATCCACATGTTCTCGACGCGGGGCGGCTCCACCGGGAATACCATGCCCATGCTCTCGGGCAGATCGCTGACGAACATCAATCCCTGCGCCGCCCGCTCCGGGGTATCCGCAACCCAGATCTGGAAAGAGTATGTGCGCGGCTCGTGGCCGCTGCCCCGATGGCTGATCTCGAGCGTCGTGCGGGGGAAGGTCGCCAGGTCGAGCGGTCTCTGCGGCTCCTGCGCGGACAACTGCGCCACGGACACTGCGAGCACGGCCAGCCACCATCCGCGAGAGCTCTGCTGCGACATCGGTCCTGCTTGCTATTCGAATACCGCGTTGCCGGCGAAGTCGAAGCGGCTGACGAGGATACGCGCATCGCTGCCGAGCGTGCTCGCCGGCGCGATGCAGAAGCCGCGGGCGATGATGCGCCAGGTGCGCTTCGGGCCGCCGAGCGCCCCGACCCGCTCCTGCCGCAGCTCATCCACCGTGCAGTGGTCCGCGCCGCGCGTGGCGAACAGCCGCTCCTCGCCCTCGAAGATCACCGTCAGGTTGGTCGGGAGATCGTGACCTGAGCGTCCCTCGCGCACCGACCCCACACCGAACACGAGCCGCATGCGCCGGCCATCGCCATGAGGTGGCCCGGCGAAGCTGACGCGCATGCCGCTTCCATCGGGGCGCGGTCCACCCTCGCACTCGATCTCGGCATTGCTCCAGTCGATGTCGAGGTTGAACGCGCCACGTATGCGGGCGCGCAAGTAGCCGTTACCCGTCGGCAGACAACCGCGCATGGGTGAGCCGCTCACCTGCGCCGCGCTGCCGGGCGCATCGCCGGCCCGCACCGCCAGCGAGCGCGCCTCGAGACTCAGCAGGCACAGCAGTGAAAGGCACAGACGCAGCATGCGCTGCAGTGTACCGCGGCGGCGCGCGTGCCTCGCCCCGCTCAGGCGCCCGGCTCGACGAGCAGCGCTTTGGCGAGGCGCGCGTGGCCGCGGGCGACACCGCGCGCCACATGCATGAGCAGTGTGACGATCAGCGCGCCCAGCACACCGAGCACCAGGGAGCCGAGCAGCGAATGGTGGGCGATGGCGAAGTCCCCGATCCGCGCGTCGTTGGAGAACACCGTGGCGTCGGTGAGCAGGCCCAGGTGCTGCGCAGCCACCAGTAACGGTGTGGCGGTGAACGCCAGCCCCACCGACAGCCCCGTGACGGCCACGGTGAAATAGATGATGCCGAGCGGCAGCATCAGAAGCAGGTAGAGCAGCGTCGTCCAGGTCCGCACGTCCTTCAGCATATCGCCGATGCGGCGCAGCCAGCCGGCAGGCGGTCCCGGATGCACCGGTCGGCGCGGCATGCGCTCGCCGGTCGTCGCCTCGAGCACTCGTCCCTCACCGAGTGCGATCACGCGGGCTATGCCGATGAACGCCAGGAAGAAGGGTATGCCGATGACCAGGATCGCGAATCCCGCTGACAGCGCGAGCCCGGTGACGACGAAGGTGAAGTACACGATGCCGGTCGCCAGTGTCAGCAGCATATAAAAGAGTGAGGTGTAGGCGCGCACATCCATGAAGACTCCGAAAAAGCGCCTGACGCCGCTCGTGTGTGCACCGGTCGGCGGCGCGGGGGGCTTGAGGGCGGCCTTCACTTTCGCCTCGGTGTCCCGATAGGCGGCCGCGACCTCGTCCGGCGCGCCATAGGTGCTCGCGATGAGCTCGAGCACGTCCGCTTCGGACCGCTGCGGGTGTGCCGCGACCTCGGCGCGCA
>DATMPW010000086.1:0-10517 GCA_035566915.1 Steroidobacteraceae bacterium | reverse complement strand
GACCCTCGCCGGCGGCGCCCCAAGCAATTCCGACAACAACACGGCAGGTGGTGCTGGCGAAGAATGCCGAGGGCCGATATGCGTGGAGTCTGGTGCAGGCGGCGGTCCCCACCGCCGGTGATCACCAGGTACTGGTGCATGTTCACGCGGTATCTCTGCAGCACGGCGAGCTGGAGCTACTCGATTCCCTGAATCGCCCCTCCGCGCAGGCGCGCGACCGCTCCGGTCAGCTCGTCTGCTCCGACGCAGCGGGCGATGTCGTGGCTGTGGGCAAGCTCGTGACGTCGGTTCGCACCGCCGCGCGGGTAACGAGCCTGTACTTTGCCGACTATCTCGAAGGTACCTTGACCCCTGAACAGCAGTCTCAAGGCCATGGCTACGGGATCAATGGTGTTCTCGGGGACTACATCCTCCTCGAGGATACAGGGATCGCCCCGATGCCGCAGGGTCTCACCTACGAAGAAGCGGCAACGCTGCCCACCGCTGCCCTCACCGCCTGGATGGCGACGGTCGGTGGCAACAACGTGCGCCACGGCTCCACCGTGCTCGTAGAAGGAACCGGTGGTATTTCGGTGTTCGCCTTGCAGATCTCCAGCGCGGCCGGCGCGCAAGTCATTGTCACGAGCAGCTCGGATGAGAAGCTCGAGCGCGTGCGAGCACTGGGTGCACACGATGGCATCAATTACAAGAACACTCCGGCATGGGGCGATCGGGTGCTGGAACTGACCAACGGCCATGGTGCCGACCTGGTGGTTGATATCGGCGGCAAAGCTACGCTCGAACAGTCCATCAAGAGTGTGGCCTATGGAGGTACCGTGGCTCTCGTCGGCGGACTCGGCGGCTATGGGGCCGAAATTCCGGCGATGGAGCTGATTCGCAAAGTGGCGCGAGCACAGGGCATCTACGCCGGCTCACGCGCGGATTATCTGCGCATGACGAAGTTCCTCGAGGCCCACCGGCTTCATCCGTTCATCGAGCGCACCTACACGCTCGAGAACTACGAGGCCGCGCTCAAGGATCTCGCGGCGGGTAACTTCATGGGCAAGCTGGTGATCCGCCTGTAGTGGAGAGCGCGTCGTCTGTGGCCTTGCACTTCTTTGACGCGTAGACCTAGACGATGTGCGATGCAGGCTCAACTGAGCTTCCAGGAAGCTGACGGTCGCGAGCTTCCGCATTGGTCGATTACGCTCAGTATCATCGGTTCAGGTTTCTCGGAACACCGCCTCCATGTTGTTGCCGTCCGGGTCAAGCACAAAGGCCGCGTAATAACCCCGCGGATAACCATGAGCGATGTCGCGAACGCCAGGTGGTCCGTTGTCCATTCCCCCCGCCTTCAGGGCGGCTGCGTGGAAGGCGTCAACCTCGGCGCGGTTCCTAGCCACGAAGGCCGTGTGCTGCTTCACACCATGCGGGTGAAAGCGATCAATCCAGAAGACAGGATAGTCAATACCGTAGCCGACGCCATCGGCCCCATCGTTCTCCGGAAGCTGCATCACGCGACCCAAGCCGAGTGCGCCCAGAGCCGCATCGTAAAAGATTGACGAACGGGCGACGTTCGCCACGCCAATACCCGTATGGTCGATCATGATGGCAACCCCTTAGTAGTCTGCCTTCCTGGCTGAGGTCGGATAACCCTACGCACTTATTGTAAAGCCGGAGCGCTTCGCGCAACCAGAAAGGAGACGCTCGCGGCCGTCTGCACCGGGTTAAAACCGGCAGTACCGGCAATTCCTCAGCAGGCAGGCAGGAGCAGACCGTGATTTACGCATTCTGAGTTTCTCCGAAGCGGACATCCAACCTCGACTAGCGCACACACTAACCAACGGGTGGCACTACGAGATCAGACGCAAATCCAAGACCGGAGAGGTTTGGGTGATCCACGCTATCCGACTCCTGGCGTAGTAAACTGCCCAAGTAACTATAGAAGACACCTTGTTTTCGAGGGCAGTTTCGTAGCGCGAGCCCTATTCGGCGTCGAACCCCCAAAGCCAGACTGTTATGTTTCGATCAAAGCGTCTGCTCACGCCGATAATCGCGGGATCGCTGCTAGCTGCCGCGTGCGGCGGTGGTGACGGCGGAACCGCGCCGTCGCCGCCACCGCAGATGCCCTCCGGGCGCGGGCAGCTCGTCAAGAGTCCGCCGAGCAAACTGAGCTCGTTCTCAGCCGCTGAGCTGCTCTCCATGCTGAGCAGCAGCCAGCAAGGCCAAGTGCTGTTGCAGTTCGCCCTCTCGCCGACATGTTCCGTTGATACATATTACCTGGAGTACCAGACCGTCGGGGCCAGGGGTGAGGCCACCACGGCCTCCGCGGCACTCATGATTCCCACGGGCTCCGACCCCATATGCCAGGCGCCGCGGCCGATCGTGCTCTACGCACATGGGAAGCGGGTGGGCAAGTTGTTCAACATTGCCAACCTGGCAAACCAGAGCAACGAGGAAGGCCTGGCGCTCGCTGCGGCCTCTGCGGCTCGTGGCTATATCATGGTCGCTCCGAACTACGCCGGATATGACATTTCAAGTCTGGGCTACCATCCGTATCTCAATGCGGATCAACAATCCGGCGACATGATCGATGCGCTGAGTGCAGCACGCAGCGGATTGTCCGCTGTAAACGTTGCGGACAATCACAAACTGTTCGTGACTGGCTACTCGCAAGGCGGTTATGTCGCCATGGCCACTCACCGCGCGCTGCAAGCAGCCGGTATTCGCGTGACGGCCTCTGCGCCGATGTCGGGCCCCTACGCGCTGTCCGCCTTCGGGGACGCTATCTTCATGGGCCAGGTTGATGACGGTGCCACTGAGGACTTCATCATGGTGGCATCGAGCTACCAGCACGCGTACGCCAATCTTTACTCCAATCCAACCGAAGTCTTCGAACCCGCCTATGCATCCGGAATCGATTCCCTCCTCCCCAGTGCAACCGACGTCAGCACCCTCATCGCACAGGGACGGCTGCCCAGCAGTGCCTTGTTCAGCAGCACCCCGCCTGCCCCCGAGTTCGCTTCCATAACCCCAGCGACCACGCCGGCACAGCTGGCCGGGGTCTTCGCAGCGGGATTCGGTACGGGCAATTTGGTCACCAACGCTTATCGTCTGAGCTACCTGCGCGATGCCCAGGCTGCGCCCGACGGCGGATTCCCGAACACTACGACCGGCGCGCCGCCCGCGAGTCCGGCAAACACGCTGCGGCAGGACTTGAAGACGAATGATCTCAGAAACTGGTCGCCTACTGCGCCCATGCTGCTCTGCGCCGGCAACGCAGATCCGTCGGTGTTCTACCTCAACACGCACCTGATGCAGGAACTCTGGGCAATCAATCTGCCGAGCAGCCAGGTGACGGTTCTGGACGTTGATTCGCCCGTGACGATTGGCGATGCATATGCGAATGTGAAGAAGGCTTTTGCTACGGCCAAGTCGGCAATCGCCGCCGCTGCAGTCGCTGGCGGGGCCACCGACGGTGGTGCCGCTGCCGTCCTGCAGGTCTATCACGCCGACCTCGTGCCGCCGTTTTGCCTGGTGGCCGCAGCATCATTCTTCGAGAATTACTGAACACACGACACTTTGAGGCTGCCCGTGGTGTCACCGAGGGTGTGTCCAGCATGGTAGTTAGCGCTACCTCAGCACCGCCTGCGCTTATCAGTCTTCGTGTAACAGTTCCGCTTTCGCGCGCGCGAGCAGCTAGTATGACATCGAGACGCAGGCCTCGACGCTGAGGCGAGAACGCACGCCTGTCCCTTCGGGACGTGCGCGGGGGACAAATAGCATGACGGAACCTGCTCGGGATGCCGGCCTGGTACGGGCGGTCGGGCCGATCGCTCTGGCTGCCAGTGCCGTGAACTGCGTAGTGGCATCGGCTATCTTCGTGGTCCCGGCGCCCATTGCCGCGGCGGTGGGCAGCTACGCGCCACTTGCCATCATCGCCTGCGCCATTGCCATGGGCGCAATTGTCATCTGTTTCGCCGAGGGCGGACGCCGGATAGCCACGAGCGGCGGACCCTACGGGTATATCCAGAGCGCTTTCGGTCCGATGGCCGGATGCGCCGCGGGCACCGTGCTGTGGGTGAGCAATGTGCTGGCGTGCGGGGCAATCGCCGCTGCGGTGGGTGATGCCGCTGCGAGCCTCGCGCCCCATGCGATTGCCCCGACGGTGCGGGTGGCCACTGTGCTCGGGACTCTGGCATTGGTCGCGGCGGTGAATATCGCTGGCGTGGCATGGGGCGCGCGTTTCGTCGCCATCGCCACTCCGCTGAAGCTCCTCCCGCTGTTGGTCTTTCTGGCAGTCGGCATAGCCAGTGCTCCCTGGGGTAACCACGTGCCGGCAGCGGCACCCGCGATGCAGGGATTCGGGCGGGCAATGATCCTGGGGTTCTTTGCTTTCACGGGCTTCGAGATTTCCCTGATCGCAAGTGGAGAGATTGCGCAACCCAAGCGCTCCATTCCTCTGGCCCTCGGGCTGGCACTGGGGTTCGTGACACTTTTGTACGTGGCGATCCAGGTGGTGACGCAGGCGATGCTCGGACCTGCGCTGGGCAGCTCGCCGGCACCGCTCGCGGATGCGATGGCAAAGGTGCATCCGGCGTTGCAGGTACTGCTCGTGGGAGGGGCTTCCATCTCGATGTTCGCCTTCCTGGGGAGTGACGTTCTGGGCACACCACGCATGCTGTTCGCTTTAGCGCGCGATGGCGTGCTGCCCGGGGCGCTTGGTCGCGTGCATCCGCGAACTCACACCCCGTATGTGGCCATCATCTGCTATGCGGGCATTGCCCTGCTGCTCGCGGTGACGGGGACCTTCGCAGAGCTGGTGGTCATGTCAACACTCACGGTGGCACTGATCTACTTGGGCAGCTGTGCGGCGGTGTGGCTGCTGGCGCGGCGTGGCGCTGCGGCCACCGGGGCGCGAACCTCCCCTTGGCTGCGGCTAGCAGCCGTAGTGGGCATTGCCAGCATGATCCTGGTGATCGCACTGGCGAGCTGGACCGAGATCGGCGGTCTGGCGCTGCTGCTACTGATCAGTACCCTTGTGTATGGCTTGCGCTTGCTGCGGTTGAAGCCGGTGCCCGCCCAGTAGCCGCCGGAGTAGCGGTGCAGGCGCCGCGACCGCACTGCAGAGAGCCGGAGTGCATGTAACGTACTTCGAATCGCCGGGCACTGCGCACGAGTGGCAGACTTGGCGCCGAGACCTCCACGAATTCGCACCGCGTTTGCTCCACCGAAGTTGACGACGAGTTGGCTCAGACCACCGAGAAGAGCACGCCGCGTCGAGGCGCGAAAGCGTTCCACCGATGATGGTTTTTCTTCCGGTCAGCTATTTCCGGAACCGTCGGTCCCGGCCGCCGACGGTCAACTCTTGAGCTGACTTCCGACCGGAAGGCGGCGCAGCCGCTTGCCGGTCGCGGCAAAGATCGCATTGACGAGCGCGGGTGCGGCCGGGGGAATTCCGATCTCGCCGGCGCCCGTCGGCGGGAAGTGCGAGTGGATGAGCAGCACCTCCACATCGGGCGCTCCCGCCATGCGCATGAGCGGATAGTCGGGGAAGTTCGACTGCTCGATGCGCCCGTCCTTCACCGTGATCTGCAGGTTGAGCGCCGCGGAGAGACCGTTGAGGGTCGCGCCCATGAACTGCGCCCGGGCGCCGAGCGGGTTGACGATGAGGCCGACATCCGCGGCGCACACGCAGCGCACGATGCTCACTTCCCCCTCCTCGCTCACCGCCACCTCCATGGCGTGCGCCGCGTAGCCGCCGTGAGTGAAGTGGCTCGCGATACCGATCCCGTGGCGTCGCGGGAGCTCGCGCCCGTAACCGATGTGCCGTGCCGCTTTGCGCAGCACTCCGGCAATGCGGCCGGTGTGGACCTTGGGTCCTCCGTGATCGCGGTAGTCGAGCTCGCGCGGGGTTCCGAGGAGCTCGAGGCGCAGCGCGAGCGGATCCTTGCGGGCGGCGATCGCGATCTCATCGAGAAAGCTCTCCACCGGGAAGGCAGCGAAGGTCGGGAGCGGCGCGTGCCACCAGCCGCGCGCGAGGTGAAAATCCACCGGCAGGAACTCCGCGAGGTAGTTGCCGACGCAGCCCGCCGGAAAACCATCGGGATCGACGCAGCCCACCCAGTCGGGATCGTCCTCCATGCCCGCCGCGCGGTACTTGCGCGCGGTCGCGGCGACGCGGTGTGCCCAGCCGTTGACTTTACCCGCCGCATCGAGCGTCGCGGTGAGCCGGTGGACGCCGAACGGCCGGTAGAAATCGTTCTGCAGGTCATCCTCGCGCGTCCACACGACCTTCACCGCCTGGCCGGCTTGCTGCGCGACGAGCACCGCCTCCGCCACGTAGTCGTTTGCCAGCCGCCGCCCGAAGCCACCGCCCGAGCGCGGAAGCTGGATGTCGATGTCGGAGCGGGCGATCCCCGTCATCGCGCTCACGAGGCTCGAGGCTCCGCCCGGACTCTGGAGCGAGGCGATGAGGAGCGCGCGTTTGCCCCGCAGATCGACGAGCGCGGCGGGCGGCTCCATGGTGGCGTGCGCGAGGAAGGGCTCGATGTAGGTGCACTCGATGACGCGCGCGGCGTTGCGCCGCGTGGCCTCGAAATCTCCATCCTGCCGCGCAATCCGGCCGCGCTCATTGAGTGCGGCGATCGCGCGTTGCTCGAGTGCGGCCGAGGAGTCGGAAGCTCCGGGGCCTGGCGTCCATTTGATTTGCAGCGCCTCGCGGCCGCGCCGTGCGGACCAGAAATCATCCGCCACCACGGCCACTCCGGCCGCGAGATTGCGGTCGATCGGCGCACCAGGTTCAGGGCCCGGGATCGTCAGCACCTGCCGCACACCTGGGACGCGCAGCGCCTGCGAGTCATCGAGCTCGGCGAGAGCTCCATCGAAGTACGGGCAGCGGGCAATGGCGGCGGTGAGCGCTCCCGGAACCGTTGCGTCGATACCGTAGCGTGCAGCGCCCGTGACGATGTCGCGCCCGTCGGCAACACGCGTCGGGTGGCCGATGATGTGGTAGATGCGCTTGTCTTTGAGCGCCACCTCTTTTTCGGGCGGCGTGAGTGTGGCCGCGCGCGGGGCGAGCTGGGCGTAGCTCAGCGCCCGTCCATCGGGATGCAGGACTTTAGCCTCGCGCGTGCGCAATCGATCGGGTGCCTCGTCCCACTCCTCCCCCGCCGCCTGCAGAAGCAGCCAGCGGGCACGCGCGCCGACCTGACGGAGCTCGTTCCAACTATCCCGCACGCTCGTGCTGCCGCCTGCGAACTGGGCGCCGTAGCGCGAAACGGCCGCGGGCGGCGCGCCGCTTTCCATCACGACGTAATCGAGCTGTTCGACCGTGACGGCGGACCAGGGAACATCCAGCTCCTCCGCGATCAGCATGGGGAGGGACGTCCGTACGCCCTGCCCGATCTCGCAGCCGCGCGCGCCGATCACGATGCGTCCATCGGGCTCGATGCGCACGAAGCTCCCGAGAGGTGCGCTCACGGCCGGGGGCAGCTTCATCGGCATGCCGCCGTCCGCCGCCGCGCCGCGTTGCGGCCAGATGAGAGACACCGCAAGGCCCCCCGCAGCGGTGAGCGAGACCTGCAGGAACTCGCGGCGCGAGAGTGCGAGCGAGGCGAGCGTCCGCATCAGGTGCGCTCCGCTCGCAGCAGCCGTGCCGCACGATGGATCGCCTTGCGGATGCGCGGGTAGGTCCCACAGCGACAGAGGTTCGTGAGCTCGGAGATGTCGGCGTCGGTCGGCTCGGGCTTGCGGTTAAGGAAATCGACCGCCGCCATGATCTGGCCCGCCTGGCAATAGCCGCACTGCGGGACATCCTCATCGAGCCACGCCTGCTGCACGGGGTGAAGTAAACCCGCGTGCGCGAGGCCCTCGATGGTGGTGACCGCGTGACCGGCGAGTGCGCTCATGGGAGTGACGCAGGCGCGCCGCGCTGCCCCATCGACGTGCACGGTGCACGCGCCACAGTAGCCGATGCCGCAACCAAACTTGGTGCCGGGCAGGCGCGCGTGATCACGCAGATACCACAGGAGCGGCATGGCCGGGTCCCCGGCGAAACTGACGGGCTTCCCGTTGATCGTGAGCTCGATGGGCACTTCTCCCGCCTCCCCCTAAGGCGCGATCGTAGAGCCCAAAGGCGCTCCCGCGGCGCTCCGCCCGTCGCGGGTAATGCTCGGCTCGTCGAGCCGGGGGCCGGCGCGTTACCGGGTACTCGCGGAAATCACCGGGAGCAGGATGCGCGAGGGGTGTGCGGGGTCCAGGTACACCGTGTTCTCCGCCGTGCGCCAGCTGCGGTTGTCGTTGAGCGGCTCGCCGGTGTTCGGGTTGACATCGAACCGCGGGAAGTTGCTGCTCGAGATGTCGAGGCGGATGCGGTGGCCACGGCGGAACACGAGCGAGGTCGGATACATCTCGATGGTGAGCTCGTAGGGCTTACCCCGCTCGAGCATCTGGGCCTCCGCCGTCGGCCCGTTGCGGTAGCGCGCGCGCACGATGCTGTCGCCGATATTGAGGTCGATGCCGCCCGGGTAGTCGGCATTCGGCGGATAGACATCGATCAGCTTGGCGGTGAAATCGGTGTCTGGCGAATCGGAAGACGCCCAGAGCTTCACCACCAGGGGACCGGTGACCTCGAGGTCCTGCGCCAGCGGTGCCGTGGAGAAGACCAGGATGTCGCTGCGCGCCGAGAGCGGCGCGGCATCCGCGCAGGTCCAGAGATCCGGCCGGCAGCGCTGATCGGTCGCCCCGGCGCTCGCGAGCACGCCCTGCGAGGAGAGGTTCCCGCCGAGTGTCGGCACCGGGTGGCGCGGGTCGAAGCGGTAGGTGAGTGGTGCGGCGTTTGCCGGCGAATCGGTTGACAGCCGTCCGTTCGGATGCAGGTAGTACGGCGTCTGCCTGGCCCGCGCGAGCGGCCACTCCTTCTCATCGCGCCAGTGGCCGCCGACGAACACGCGGCCGTCTGCCGTCTTGTGCGCATCGCCTCCCCCCATCACGTAGATGCGCACCGGCGGCTCGCGATCGACTCCGTTGCCCTCGCCCTTGAGCCAGCGATCGAACCAGCGCAGCTCGAAGGCGTTGAGATCGATGGCCGCATCCGGTGTGAATTGCGCGTCCCCGGCGTAGCTCAAATTCGGACGGCTGTGGGTCCAGGGGCCGACGATGAGTCGCTGCAGGCTCTTCTTGTGGGAGCGGAGCTCCGGGTAGTTGAGGTTCGCGACCTGCAGCGACCAGGAGTCGTACCAGCCGGTCACGTGGTAAACGGGGATGTCCTTGTAGTCATTCAGATGATCGACGACCTCCACGCCCATGTCGCGGTAGAAGGCGTCGCCTCCGCCGTGGCTCATCGCACCCACGAGCCATGACTCGTAGTCCGGGGCGAACTTCAAAGGCGTCGTGCCCTCGCGCAGCGGCAGTGCACGCACGTACTCGGGCACCTCGCGCACGAGCTGCGCGAGCGCCGGTGCCGCCGCGGGGTCACTCGCGGCGCGCGCGCCTGCGACGAGGTTCGGATCCCCTCCCGGATCCCCCAAGGAGAACACCCAGTTGAACCAGCGCAGCTCGAAGGCGCCGTTATGGCGGATGCCGTAGCGGCCCACGTTGGAGACGGAGAAGAGCGGGACCATGGTCTTGAGGTGCGGCGCATCGGCGATGGCGAGGGTCTGCTGCGTGCCGCCCTCGTAGGAGGTGCCGAGCGTCCCGATGCCGCCGTCGGACCACGGCTGACGGCCGATCCAGGCGGCGGTGTCGTAGCCGTCACGGCCGTCGTCGTACCACGGCCGCCAGTGCCCCTGCGATTTGTAGCGCCCACGAACGTCCTGCACGACCACCACGTAGCCGCGCGCGGCAAAATAGCGAGCGAAGGCCGTGGCGCGCACCTCCTTGTTGTACGGCGTGCGCATGAGAAGCCCCGGGAAGCGACCGCTGCGGGGCTTGCCGCCCTGCGCCGGTAGGTAGAGGTCGGTGGCGAGCTGCGTGCCATCGCGCATCGCCACCATGACATCGCTCCTGAGCGCCACAGCGCCGCCGTCGCTCTCCACGGGCTCGGCGGCGAGCGCCGCGCGCACACAGAGCATCAGGCTCGCGAAGAGCGTTACGCGTCTGCAGGACGAGAGTCCTCCGGGCCGTGCGCGCGCGTTTGATGTCCCGTTTCGCGGGTGATGCAAAATGTTGACCTGTTTGGGTGCGACGGCGTGAAAGCGCGCGCCGGCCGCGCCGCGGGCGCTGCGGGCGTGGCGAGACGCGTGAGATCCGTCGGCGGTCAGCCGGGTCATTCCCAGCGCGGCGCGCGCTTGTCGATGAAAGCCTGCACGCCCTCGAGGGCCACCGACTCCATCATGTTGCCGGCCATGGTGCGGTTCGCCGCCTCGTAGGCGGCCGCGAGGGGAAGCTCGGACTGACGATAGAAGAGCTCCTTGCCGAGCGCGATGGCAACGCGTGGCTTGCGGAGGATGCCGGCGACCAGCTTCTCGACCTCCGCATCGAGCGCTTCGGCCACCACCACGCGGTTCACGAGTCCGCGCTCGTGGGCGGCCGCTGCG
>DATMPW010000085.1:0-106926 GCA_035566915.1 Steroidobacteraceae bacterium | reverse complement strand
CGCGCGGCCTGCGGCTCGACGCCGGCTGACGCCAGCCGCAAATCGCACCGGAGCGGCGTTACTGTGCGAGCGCCGCTCTCCCTCGCGTCAGAGGTGCCCGACGAATGTGAACGAAGTTGTTACGCCGTTCGCGGGCACCTTAAATGTCGCCAGCTGGCGCGTATGGACCCGCGTAAACGCAGACACGCTGACGCTCAGGTGGACGCTGTCGGCCAAGTTCTGCAATATCCACTCGTAGGGGATCAACATCGTGCATGTTGCCGTGGCGCCCGTGCGGGTCGCAGTGCTCGTGACCAGTTCACTAATGGGCCCGTTCGGGTCGCTAGCAACGACGGCCGTCGCGCTGCATGTCACAGGCGTGGTTGGGGGGAGTGACGAAATGATCGTAATGGTCCCCGTTATCTTCAGCGTGCCGGTCACCGCGATACTTGCGGCGGCGACTTCCGGCGATGGCGTGGTCGCCATCAGTGGCAGCAACGCCCCGGTCTGCGGATCAAGGAATCCGATGACAGAACGGGGCGCGCCGGATGCCGTTTCTTGAGCCGATGCCGAGATACTGCAGGCGAGACCGATCAGGCCTGCGCAGATGAGTGCCTTCGGTTTCATGTTGTTACCTCCCGGTGCGTATCCGGTAACACTCCGGTTACGCGCTTCGCCGATTCAACTGAAAACCCTCGTACGGGCTAACCCGTACGGGCTTAAGCTAACACCTGCTAAAGGTTGACTGTCAATTCGAAATTCGCGAGGCGGAGTGCTGCAGCGCACTATGGCCCTCGACACTCAATCGATTGGGATCGGCCGCGTTGGAGTGCATGGATGCGGAGACGTTCGAGCTCTCCATGCGCTGGACTCACGAGCATTTCAGTCTGGATTCGTCCTGATGACGACACCGAATGGACGGTGGATACCGTTCTCGACCCGGCGAAGTCCCTGGTTTTCAGGCAGGGCATCCGCCCGGCTGTAGTTCGCGGCAGCTAGTGCGGAGTCGCCACTGACCCCGATTATGCTTCAGTGCGCCGCGCTCGAGGACGCCGCCCCTGCATGCGATTGATGTGCCGGCCTTGGCGTTCGATTACTCGGCGTAACTCGTCGTCCTCACCCCTGCTCGAACATGAAGGCCAAGACCTTCAGCACGCCTCGTGCGCCGCTGTAGAGGCGCTGTACTTGGCCCCACGGGTACCGCGCACAGACTGCTCGCGCTGCATCGTTACCGGCGCTTTCAGGACACCACGCGTTGCTCGCGTTTGCCACACTCCCGCCAGAGCCAAGGCTTGACCCTCACCTGTAACAGGCTAACAAGGACACCCGCCAGGCCGGCCTAAGCGCACTCCTTAGGATTTCAGGGAAGGGAGTTAAAAAATGGACACATTGCGCACCCTGTCGTCGGCGTTTCTCTGGTCTTTTGTCGTTACTCCGGCGTTCGCCCAAACGAGATCGTTCGACGCAACGAGCGGCTCCACGGTGCTTCGTTTTACGGACGCGTTTCCAACCTTCACCGTCGCTGGTCCTGGTCCGATCGAGCTTTGCCCGCCGTACGATCAGCGGCGCCCTGCTGTCATAGAACGCAATTGGCGCCGGTGCTTGCATTGACGGCAACCTGTACTCGCCCAGATGAGCGCGCGAAACTCGCACCACCGCCTACTCGATTGCTAAAGATAACCTATGCCACGCCCTTGGCCCGATCGCATCGCGAAGTGCCGCCCAATGACTGTCGTTTTTAGGGGGCCGAGTGCGCGCCGCGCCTTGCGGCGACTACGAATTGTGGGAAATCGGCTCGGTGGCAGGGTCCGCCACTCTCAATAAGTGTCCCAGGGAGACTCCCATGCGAACAATCACCAGTCTCGTTGTCGCTCTGAGCTGTCTCTTCTCCGCCACGGCGTGGGCAGCGCCCCCGCTTCACAAATATGCACTCACAGAAATTCCATCGATCAGTGCCGACCGTGATATGTCGGCAACCGCGATAAACGAGCGCGGCGAGGTAGTGGGAATTGCAACGACGGCGCCTGACCCTTTCCTGGGTCCACCGCGAGCGTTTTTCTACCAGCCCAGTAGCGGTGCAGTGAACCAGCTGACATTCGGCTCCGAACAGGTTAGCTATGCGTTTGGCATAAACGATAAGGGACTCATTGCAGGCTACGCAGAGGGTCCCGATTTCCCGCAAGCGGTTCTCTGGTCGAGCATCGGCGGAGCGGAGGGCTTGGGGCCTCTCACTATGGCAATGGCCGTTAACAACCATGGCACTGTGGTGGGGAACAGTGGGTTTTTTGTGTTTCCCGCACCCTTCGCTGTCGTGTGGCGTGGCCCGAACCACGTGTTGGCTCAGCTCCCACTTCTTCCTGAACCACCCCCACCGTTGATTTGTATCGGGCACCCGGCCAGTAACGCCCTCGCGATCAACAACAAGGGGCACATCGTTGGCTGGGTCGAAGATCCCGGGGGTTGCGTGGGTGGTGCTGTGGAGTGGCAGGATGGGCGCATAACGTTGCTGGCTCCGGACGTAGCAAATGCAAGCGTAGCAAATGGATTGAACGATAGAGATGACGTCGTCGGCGTGTCTGGTGATCACGCATTCCTTTATCACCGAGGAGCACTCTCCGATCTGGGCACGCTGCCGGGAGATGCGACTAGTTCAGCGAACGCGATCAATGAACACGGAGAGATCGTCGGCGTTTCACGCGATGTGGCCGGAGTGAACTCGCGAGCCTTCATCTATGTAAATGGCCAGATGCACGACCTCAACTCCCTGCTCGACACAGCAAGCCCGATTGCAGGGTCTGTGAAGCTCGAGGAGGCGGTCGGCATCAACTCCCATGGGTGGATCGCCGCGAATGGTACTCGCGATGGCCGACAGAACGCCTACTTGCTCAGGGGTGCTCGGGGTGATCGTGATGAACGCGAATGATGAACGCGAACCCACCGGCACCGAAGGTGTTTTGTCCAACGTTGCTGCGAAGGCGGTTCAGTAAGCATCGCTCGAACCGGCCTGGATTGGCGGAACGGTAGACGGTTGCCGTCCCAATGTTTCCGGGCGCGTGACTATCCGATGACAGGCCGCGTCCATGCAGGCCGGCCTGGCGCAACCCTGCAGCGAACTTCCGGTGCAATGTTCGGTATCGCACAGACTGGCTCGCGTTGGCAAAAGTAGCGTTACGCGCCTGGATCCAGACTCCCCAAACAATAGCGCTTTGCTCCCGAAGCGACTTGTTGACCGGATTCAGTTTTGGTCCGCTGGCACGGTCGCTGGCGGGCCACCGGCGACTAGCAGGAAGGAGCACATGACGACAACAAGCCCACTTACGTCCGTAAGCAGGTCCGGGGCGCGCTGCGCGGATGATCCACTACTCTGGAACCGGCTCAAGATCCCGTTCGTCTCGACATGTCCCAAGTGTGGCCACGAGAGGCTTCAGCACGGATATACCCGCCGCATCCTGTTCGACCTGCTAGGCACGCGCCGCAAGATCGATGCCTACTGCATCGACTGTAATGTGTGCGGGCCAATCAGTGGCAGCGAACGACGCGGGATCTCACAACAATGAACGTCGCGTTACAGGCATACAACAGCGCCCGGTCGGATCAAAGTCGTCACGAGAGAGACCTATTCGAGAGCCAGGCGAGTTTGCAGCGGGCGCTGCGCACGCTTCGCGCCGTCCGGCAGCGATACGAAACCGGGCGCAACGCAGACCCAAACGCGCGCTCTTACGGTGTGCACGTCGTTGTCGACCAAGGCGACGTCGCCTGGATCACCGCAGCGATCGAGGCAGTGGGAAAAGCAATCGCTGCTGGTGCACTCGAAGCCGAGGCTCGCCCGGAAGAAGGAGCCTAGCGCTAGGCCTACCGCCAAGGGCGGCTTGTGCGATCGGATTCAGCATTGGACCGCCAGCGCGGACATCCACGCTGGCGGCCTCTTTGTTGGCTTCTCTGAGAGGCGCACTCCGCAGTCCTCAGTTACTGTTGGCCCGGCGCAATCGCTGTAGCCACGCGGTGTCGTTCCTGGGCGTTGACAGGCCAGACCACGTCACACGCCAAGCAATACGCGTCAATGATGTTGCCGCTCTGTAGCAATCTAACTAGCGCGCGCCGTGTGTACGCGAGTTGCAGTTGCTGCTGGCCGCACGCGGGGCACGTCGAGAGGAAATGAACGGGCTTAGTCACGGGGAGCCGATCCGTTTCCGAGGCCGCGATCGGACGCGCTTCTTCGCTGACGCATTCATAGGACTCCAGCCCTCATGCGTTCTTCTCGCGCGTAGCGTATCCCTGTCCTACATTTCTCAGCGCGACCTTTGACTTATTGCGGCCAATCTCCTCCTGACTGGAGGGTCGTCGGCTCAGCGAGCGCGCGGCACCGTGCGCGCTTCAAGCCAAAGCCCTGGCGTGCTCTTCAATGACGCTCAACCCCCCCTGGCGTCGCGACTGCGGTGTTCACGCTGCGGGAGGAAAGCTGCGGAAACCGTGGCGGTGGCGAAGCCGAGGCCGCGTGGTATTCCGAGGAGTGCGCACCAGCATGCGGCGACCTGATAACGTGATCTACGCCCTTGTTGAGGTCTTACCTCACCGTCAGGGTGCCCCCAACGAGTACCGAGGGGGAGGCGCGGAGATGATCAGGCCTGGCTTCACCATACCAATCGCTTTCCTCGTAGCAATCACTATCTGGCTTATCTTCTTGCGCGATCCGCCTCCTGTGGCCGAAGCCTGCGCCTATGTCGTGGGACCGCGGATTTCACACCACGACGTCACGCCTTTCGAGCAGTGTCGATGAGCTGCACGCCATGATCGAGAAGCACGGTCGGCAGATCGACAACCTGATAAAGCCAGGGCGGCGCGAGCGACATTGAGACGAAAGCGTGCGAATGCCGCATTTGCGGTGACCGCACTCTCGCCGCGTCGCCTCTGAACGATTTACAAGAAAATCTTGCCGCGGATGGTGGCATGGGCCGGCGTCACCGGATCCTAGCGCGGCACTCGTTCTACTGTGGCGCATGCGGAGTGCTGAAGGCCCTGGCCTACCTTCGATTGGAACGTGCAACCCCCGGTTCGGTTCTGAGACCTAGCTCACATTCAGCAGCATTGTTAAACGGTTCTAGCTGAGGAAAATATGACCGCCACCATGGAGGCTGATTATGTCCACGCCAGGGAGAATGCTGAAAGGCGGTCCGTCTACCGACGATCTGGATAGCTCCATGGGCACGGATACAGAAACCACCATGGTTCCCGTGATCGTGGGCTTTTCGGACTCAGCGCGCGGCATGCGTTTGCGGCTGCGGTTCGATGACCGCGAGCTGGTGGTGGACGAACGCCCCTCGAACATCACCATTGGCCGTGCCGGGGAGAATGACGTCGTAGTGAAGGGCCGCCTGAGCTCGCGCCGGCACGCCCGCATCGAGATCGGTCGCAGCAAGTTCGTATTGGTCGACCAGAGCACGAACGGCACTTTCGTACAGACCGGCGACGGAGAGGAATTGTTCATACGCCAGGACATCCTGCAGCTCAAGGGGCATGGCATGATCGGCCTCGGAGGCGTGCCCGAGCAGGGCTCCCAGCACACCATCCACTTCACCTGCGAAGAGATCTGAGGTCTAAGGGCGTAACAGCCTAAGACAGCGGGGTTGGCACTTCACTCCCCGGTGTGAGCGTGCAAGCTCAGCTGAATTAGTTCTGGCGCTCTCCCGACCGTGACTCGAACGTTCGTCTCAGGGAGGGCCTTATGACATCAACATCGGCAAAGCCCGCTGGGTCGTCGAACCCCAATCCAGTGCATCGGGCGCGGGCTGGTACCGCCCAATTCATGCTCACGCTGTGCCAGCTGCCTGCACCGGTGTCCATTCGGCCGCCCCAATCACCGCAGCTAAAACCTTTCACATTCTTCACAAGCCGTGCGCGTCAGCCGGATGGCAGTGAGCAGTTGTACCTCAACATGGGGTACTTCGACACGCTGGCCGATGCCGAGAAGTGGATAGAAGTCGTACGCGGCCGTTGTCCCGACGCGTTCGCAACGATCGCACCAGACGCGGTTTTGCAGCCGCCCAATTCCGAGGCGCCTTCGTTGCTGCCCGCTGATTCTCCGCCGGTGGCTCCCCAAAGCAGCGACCCCGCACCGGTCAAGGAGTCGTTGACCGACACACAGGTCCTAAAGATGCTGGAAACGCGCCGTGTTTCCGCAGTTCAGGACGACGTTGACGAGAGGAATTGCGATCATATCGCGTTGCTCCGCCCCGACGACACAAGTACTCGGCACGCTTTGAAGGAGGCTGTCGTTCAGGGTGCACCGGTTTCCTTTGCCGTGCAGCTCCACTGGTCGGCGCAGCCGATCGACCTGAGCCGCGTGCCATCGCTAGGTATATTCAAGGCATATACGCTCTACGCGACAGAGAGTCGCCGGGAGGGGCGTTCCCGCTATTTCCTTCGGCTGGGTTTCTTCGGGGATCCGATCTCTGCGAAGCAAGTCGCTGTCCAAGTCCGCCCGAGCTTCGCCTCCGCAGCTGTGGTGCCTGTTGCCGAGCAGGAGGTCACACGTGCACGCGAAGCGGGTCTGGTCACCTCTTCAATCCCGTATCTCGTGGAGCAACGAGTCGACCAGGGGATCGCTTCCAACGGCACGCCAGGATCGCCGACCGAATCAAAGCCTTTGAGTGACGTACCTCGCCGCGTCTCCCGAGGCGCCGAAACACTCGAACAGACACTCAAGCAGCTTGCCGAGCGGGAAATGTGGACTGACCCCGACTCACTTAGCGAAAGCGGCGTGCGCCATCTGAGAGTTGAGGTGCAAGAGCACACGTCGGGCCGTTCTAACAGCAGGCTCAACAGCGTGCACAACCGGCCCGACATTACGCAGACGCACAAGCCACCCAGCAGGAGCTAGTCAGACGACAGCGCGGCGGCATTTTTAACACGTCGCTGGCGCTACATGCGCCAAGGCATAGCCGATGCTGCTGGGCGAAGGCTGAGGCTGCGAATGCCGGGGCGCGGGTATTTCAGTAGTGACCTGAACGTCGGCGTTCCAGTCGATCGTCGTGTACACCTTGCCCGTGACGAGCAGCACGAACTGATCCGTCGCGGCGGTCCGCACCCGCCGCGGCGCGGCGACGCCGATGTTGTCGACTTGTGAACGTGAGAGTCGATCGCATTGTCCGGGGCACAGCAGAGGAAATTTGGCCCGGTGAGATCATTGGTAGGGACGAGGAACACCGTGTTCCCTCGGGGCAACTCTCCGGTGATGTACGGCGGTCCCGCGCTGAGGTTCACGTATGTCTGCGCGAATCAAGGAATCGACAACAGCAGCAGAGCAAGGGCTCTGCAGGCGGCGCACATCGATGCTCTCACAGGCATTTGAACCTCCCCGTCGTGTTCTATCGTTCGGGCGCAACTTATCCTGCAACTTGACGGCACGCGCCTCTAGCGTGCGCGCCAGTGTGGGCAGGGTTTGCCATGCCGCGGGTACCGCCGCCGCGGCTCGCTTTCGCAAGAGTCCCAAATTCGAAGTATCACTGAGAAGGACTGCAGACTACGAGCAGCACATGGGATGGACCATCACGCGCAATACCCTCGATGCCTGGGGCCACGCGGAGCGCCGAAGTATCCACACTGAACAACCCACTGCGCGCGAGTGTCATACACTCGGCAGTCAAACGTCGCTGCTGACAATTTGGGCCCAGTGCTACCAGAAATGTCCTACACAGCCTCACCCAGGGACTGCGGGTTTTGGTCCCGGGTAAATTCCCGCAAAACCCAGTTGATGTCGCGCGGCCGCGACGTGAATCGAAGAAACATCATCGCTTGCCGGTGCTAACATCAAACCCGCAACCGGAGCGTCGCGGTCAGTGTTCTGACCATCAAGTCGCGCTGCAAATAATGAATCACGGAGGCACGACATGCTCATTCTGACCAGACGGCTGGGAGAGTCTGTGAAGGTTGGCGATGAAGTGACCGTCACGGTACTCGGCGTAAAGGGCGTGCAGGTGCGACTTGGATTCGCGGCGCCCAGGGATGTAGCCGTGCACCGCGAGGAGGTCTACCAGCGCATGCGCGTTGGACCCACCGGCATCGCGCAGGCGGGACGCGGGAAATTCTTCTCAGCGACCCTTCGCTCGCGATAACCAGCCGGCCGATATCAGCCTACGCGCCCGCTTCCAGCACGATCCGTGCGCGGGGCGGGAGTGCAGGCATGAGATTGCGGGTGGCTTTCCGGACGCCCGCGGAGACAATGGGCGTTATCGAGCCACGCTGCGGCGGACTGGAGCCGTCCAAGAGCAAGCAGGCAGACCAGCACTCGTACTCTCCGCCCTGTCAGGTGCAAGTGAACGTCACGAGCGCTCGGCCTGCGGCCGGAAACTCGTGCCGCCTCGTAGGTCGCGCCACAGCCACAGGCAAGCAGCAGGGGAGCAGAGATCGCAGGTAGACGCATGACGGTTTCTCCAGTGCGCAGAGCCTGATCTGGTCACCGGCAGCAAGCTTTGCTGGCCGTCACACTTCGCAAACGAACACGCCCTGCCATCCGCAGGCGGCGGCCTCCCTGACGACTGCTATGGGCGAGGGGTTTTCCGCCGTCTCTGACGCGTTCACACCCCAAGGTGACTCAGTGCGTAGCGGATTGGTGTGCTCGAGACCTTCATCAATCCCTCGAGCGGTCGATTCAGTTCTTCGATCATGAAGACCGCTCCGGCGAGTGACAGAGCACAGAGAAACAGTGTGATGATCACGGTTGGATTCTTTGAAGTGACCAAGCCAAACCCAGCAAACATGATGGCAAGCCACAGCACCAGTACAATCAAAAAGACCACTGGAATCGAGCCCTGTGCCTGGGTGATGGTCAGCAGCCGCAATTTTGCGACTTCGTTGGATAGATCCAGAGCGCGCGCCTGCAGCGAGCGCTGCACGTCGTTCTCCGCCGTCAGTTTGCGTATCTCGGCTTGAAGCCTGTCTCCGACTGCTAACCTTTGAGGATCATCGAGATCCGCCACCCCGCGGCCGTGATCGGAGAACACCGTATTGGCCACGGAGGCCACCGCTGTGCGCAGCAAGTTGCGGGCTTCCTGGGTTTGCGGCCCGAACTGGCCCAGGGTGCGGTCAAGAAGCACAATCGCGGCCGCGGCCTGAGTGATCTCATCGTTTACGCGATCGTAGTTCGCCTTGGCCGAGGCAACCAGAAGTCCGAGCACCAACGCAGCCAGCGTGGCGATGACGCCCGTGCAGAGCCGCACCATACCAAGCGAGTCTTCACGCAGGTGCCGCTCGGGTAAAACGCTCCGCAGGGACAAACCGAGCAGCCCGCTTCCGAATACACTGGCGAGTACGAAAATAGCGTCAGCCACCGGGCTCATGGCTGCACCCAAAATGGCCGTGAGATGGACACACGCCGACCCGACGAGGTTCAGTGACCACTTGGGAAAGCATGCGCCCGGGACGCCGAAAACAAAAACGATTCCACCGTGCCATAGGGCGGCAGGGCCGGCATCGCGTTGGCGACCGCGCTTTCGGCGCCCCCGCGCGGTGACACATCGGCCCCGCCGGGCAATATCCCGGGTACCAGTACCTGGCGGGGCCTTCTCTCAGGCCGCGGGCGTGCACGTCCGCAATGGTGTCACGCGGCCCCCCACACGACGGACCTGCTCGGGTCGCCGTGCGGGTGACCACCACCGCGGTCAGTTACCGCGGGGATGCGATGCTATTTATCTCCTTGTCGCAGTAAGCCCTGATGTCTTTCTCTGGCACGCTCGGGTTAGCGGCTTGTACCTGAGTCAGGCACTTGTTCATCAGAGCTTGCTTGTCGGCCTCGCTCAGGCGTGCGCTCGCATCTGCTGGCGGAGCTGTCTGCTCCTGCGGGGTGGTGCTTGTTCGCGGTTCTGCCGGGGCCTGCGGGGTGGTCTGCTGCCCTAGGGCGACGGTTGTGACTGCGAGTGCGGCCAAGACTACGGATGCTCGTTTCACGGTACACCTCCTTGTCTTACAGCCGCAGACTAGGCGCCTCCCTGCGACCGAAGCTATCGGAGGTGACCTACATTGATGCGTGACACCTCATGCCGGCGCATCGAGCGCAGCAAGCTACCACTGTTGTCGCCAACTAACGACGAAGGTCGGCGCGGGCGAGGACTACCGGAGTCGTCGGTGGACGAGTCAGTACAGATACTCGCTGTCGATAGGCACCGGATGCAGCCTCAGCGCCTTGTCCAGCCTCAGCCTCGAAACGATTTGCTCGCTTTCTTCTCCTTCTTCGCGGCCCGCTTCTCCAGCAGGCTCTTAGCGGGTTTCTTTTTGAGGTCTTTCCTGGTGTCCTTTGCTTTACTCATGTCGAACTCCCCAGAGCAGCCGCTCGGCGCACCATCGTATCGCCAGTATCCCGAGATTTCTGCCCGGCTATCGCCACCCTCGTAAAATCTTCAGCGGCCTGCGGCGAGTCGCGTCGCGCTTGGCGCTGGCCGCCTCACTGCGCCGGCGCCACCGGGATCCATCGCATGCTCGTATGTGCGCACCTGTGACGATCCAATGATTGTCGGCGGTCTTGCCGCTCGCGAATGGGTCGGTGTTGCTCCCTCGAGATTGCGGGAGTCTACACCGGCGTCCTGCGCGCCAGTTACTCTCCTCAATCCGTGGCGCGGCCAGATCCTCGGCCGCGCCCGGACCGCTCAGTATCCGTTTGGCCACTGTTCTTAAGGATCTCCCGGCGATACCCTCGCTTCCAGTTCCGGGAGGGAGCACATGACAATAACAACGAGCACACTTGCGCCCACAAGCAGCAGGACGCGCAGCACGGACGATCCGCCGGTATGGAATCGACTCAAGCTCGGGCTCGTATCCACATGTCCGAGGTGTGGCCACGAGAGGTTTCAGCACGGGTACACCCGGCGCGCCCTGTTCGATCTGCTGAAAAAGCGCCGCAGGATCGATGCCTACTGCATCGACTGCAATGTGTGTTGGCCAATCAGCGAAAGCGAACGACGCGGAATCTGGCAACGATGAACGCCGCGCTACAGAGGTACGACCGCAGCCGGTCGGATGATACGGGCAAAGAGAGAAGCCCAGCCGAGAGCCAGGCGAGCTTACAGCGGGCACTGCGCACCCTTCGTGCCATCCGACTGCGATACGAGATCGATCGCATTCGAAATTCAGACGCCTACACCCTCAGCGTTCACGTCGCAGTGGGCCATGCCGACATGTGCTGGATTACCGCGGCCATCGAGGCAGTGGAAACCGCGATCGCTGCTGGTGCAATCAAAGCTGCTGAACCCGCGGCCGAGGCTCACCCGGAAACGTGAACTGACCGCACGACTTGTCCCGCCGCCATGTGCTCGAATCCAGCCGTCGCCGCGCATTAGGCGCCCCCGCGCGGTGACACAACGGCCTCGCCGGGCAAACGGCCCAGACACTACCCGGCGGGGCCTACTCTCGCCCCACAAACGGAACGCCGCCCGGACGTGGTCGAGACACCGCAGCTGAGGTCTAATCCGAGAGTCGCGCTGGATCTTCTGCGGCTGATGGTCGCTCGCAGTGTTCTGCGCAGCTGCACGCCGTTCTTCCGATATCGCACCCTGTGACGAGCCTACCGGGAGACGAGGACCCCATCGTCGAGTTATCGAACCGCATTCTTTTCCGAATCGCACGGCCAAAGGGAGCAGCTAAAGAGTGACGTCGCCCGGGCGCTTCCGGAGACGGAATCCTGGCAAGTAACTCGGTGGGCACCCTCTCGGTGCAAAGAAGCCTGCCGCAGGTAGCGGATATACACAGGTTCCACACAGGCATCCCACAGTTCTTGCATTGCCCGCCCGAGTGAAATGGCGTACTCAGGCTCGTCCGCGCACTGGCAGGCAAGAGCGACGCCTCGTGCTATACGAAACGCTCGCTCCGGGAAAACCACATAGACCAGGGGAGTGTACACCGATGCTGATTCTGACGAGGCGTCCGGGCGAGTCTGTGAAGGTCGGGGATGAGATCACCGTCACTGTGCTCGGCATCAGGGGCAACCAGCTACGCCTCGGCTTCACGGCGCCCCGGCACATAACCGTACACCGCGAAGAAGTCTACCAGCGTATACAAGCTGAGAAGCTCACCAACATCGCCCAAGCGATTGACGGTAGCTCTCCTCTGCGGCAACTCGAGCGATGTCGTGAGTCTTCGCCGGCGTCAGGGTTCACTTACCCACGACTGGTCAGCATGTCCTCGGTACGGACTCCAACCACCCGGGGCTGCGTCGAGCCATCCCCAGCGGGCCGTCGCGTGAAGCTCTCGCCACAAACAAAAAAAGAGCTGTTGAAGTGGTAAGGCACCAAACACCAAAGCGCCGTCCCAGGGACCGGCAGATCAATGTCATCCAAAGACGGCGTCCGCGGGCGCGACCGCATTGATGGTTGGGCCGCCAGCTGGCATCAGATGGAAAACCGCCTGGAGCTCAAGAGCGGCACTGCTGCTATTTCTCTGTGGATGCGGGAATCTTCTCGAGGACAATGGGACGCACCTGGCTTATGTGCTCGAGAAAGGCACCGCGGCGCTGCGCGCAGCAACTGACTCTGAGCTGGTTGTGCGATACGAGACGCTAGATGGTGGACGCGATCCCTACTACATTGAGGTCACGCGGTCGTTCAGCGCAGGACAGACGTCGAACATTCCAGGCAGTTACCTTGTCGTCTCCGGCAGGACCCGAGGGGGTACGAGCTACCACAATCGGTTCATCCTTGTACCGCAGCGGCTGTACATCGAGAAAGGCGAAGGCGGCCCTACTGAGATCGTGCTACGGCGGGACAGTAATGGCACGGTCAGTGTCATCGAGCTGAGGTGATGCGACCCTGGATACGGCAACGGCTTAGCTACGGCTAGGTCGTTTCTTCTGTGAGTTGCAGCAAAGAACGCTCATCAGGCGCAGTGTTAGCTTCACACCTTCGATGACCGGAGGCCCCTCGAGTCCTCGAGAAAGGCCACCGGATTGGGGGGTGCAATTGCTCATGCTCACGAAGCATAAAAACGCATCGGCTCACGGCAGGGCGCCTTCGCGCGCGTGCTGCTCCAAGGCCTGCTTACCACGTCTCTATCAAATCGAACTTGCGGGGTTGTGCGTCAGGTCCGCATCGGCGCGCGGGGCCGGAAAGCGCGCCAGCGCCTCAGCGAGTCGCATCAAGGGAACTTAACAGCGACCCTTCTCGCTGCGCGCAACGGCACCGGGGCTGTGAACGCGGGTCGCGCAGCGTCAACCGCGAGCGTCGCCGGCGCTCATCCGAGTGTGTGGTGCCGTTGCAGCAACGAGCGCAGTCAAAGCCAACGTTGCTCCTTTCACTGTGCACCTCCTGGTCATGAGTTCACCGCGCAGACTAGGCATCCTGCGAACATCGAGACTATCTCCCGATGGCCGGTACCGGCGGTCGGAGACCGCCGACGGCAAAACGACGAGAGGCTGCGCACCGAAGCAGCGTGTGATCGTCACCTATGACGCAGTGCCGGCAGCCGGAACCACCATCATCTACGCGACCGGCGAGATCGACATCACTATCGGAGGTCTCGCCTCGACCGAGGGACGAGCCATCTACTCCCAGTACTAACCAGGGAGTGAGCGGCCCCTGCCGTCCCACGGAGGACGACTAGCTCATAAGCCCTTTGGCTTCTCGATAACGCACCGACAGGGTCACTTTGACGAGAAGTGCGATCGGCACCGCGAGGATCATGCCGACGATACCGAAGAGCGCACCGCCTGCAAGGAAGCAGAAGATCACCACCACGGGATGCACGCGCGCTGCGTTGCCGAGCACGAAGGGGCCGACCAGCTGGTCGATGGAGAGCCGCAGGACGGTCGCGTAGCCGACGTAAGCCCAGACGTCCGACGATGTCGCGGCCTGGTGCACGGCCACGAGTCCCGCCATCACTGCTGCAGCCACGGGACCTATCATCGGAATGATCTCGAGCACGCCGGTAAGCAGTGCCAGGACGAGGGCGTGATGCAACCCGAGCACGAGCCCGAGCCCGAGGTAAGCCGCGGCCGTCGCATACGCGACCACGAGCGCCACACCAATGAAATAGCGCCGCAGGAGCGGATCGAGCTCGTGCCAGATCCGCTGGGACTCGCCCCGCTTGTGTGGTGGGACGAGCCAGAGGAGACCCGCCGCGATGGCGCGCGCATCGATCAGGAAGTAACCCATGAGCACCCACACGAGCATGAACCCGAAAGCCGCCGCCGCACCCCACCCGAGGAGGCTCATGAGTTGCGCGGGGGTCTCCTCGCGCTGGAGTCCGGCGACGATCAGGTCTGCGACGCGCTGCGCGTCCAGGTTCGAGCCGAAGAGCTGGAGAGAACGTGTGCCGATCATGGCCTGCACGAAATCGGCCACTGCACCGTGCAGATCGGCCGTGAGACCCTCGACCTGTCGCAGGAGCGAAGGCAGCCCGAGAAAGCCCAACAGAACGGCCCCTCCCATCAGGCCAGCCAGTACGCAGAGCGCGACCAGCCAGCGGGGCAAGCGTGCCCGCAAAGTCACCGCGTCGACGAGCGGTGCGCAGACATAGGCGGTGACCGCAGCGATGACGAAGGGGAGCAGGACGTTCTGCAGCTCATGCAGCAGGAGCGCGCCCGCGCCGATGGCCAACAAGACGGGCGTGAGCGAACGCGACGGTGTGATCAGGGCCCAGCGCTCGCGCTGTGGTTCGCGTTCGGGCCCGGGCTTTGCGGCGCTCATGCGTAAGTGCGCCCCTTCCACTCCACTTGATGGACCAGCCGCCGGCGGACGCTGTCGAGCGCAATGAGCGCACCCGCCGTATAGCCGAATGGGAAAGTGAGCCCATACCACCACGGAATCCCGAAGTGCCGCGCGCCGGCGAGGTGGAGGCCAAAAGCAGCACCCGAGGCGAGTAGTGCCGGCAGCAGGGCGACACAGGCGCCCCGCACGCCGCTGTGGCACGCGGCCACATCGATGAGCGGCAGAATCACGGCGGACCATGACAAGACGACCGCGCTCGCGGCGGTAACGAGCGTGCGCCACGTGCCGCCCAGCATGTCGACGAGATTCTTCGCGAATCCCGGCCAGAGCGTGCCCCAGCCGGTGTACATGCGCGTCACGAGCACGGCACTGCCGTCCTCCAGACGCACTTTCAGGCCACTGCGCTTGAACAGCCGTGCGAGCTCGAGATCCTCAGAGATGGAGTCGTGCACCACCGCATAGCCACCGAGGCGCTCATAGGCCCGCCGGCGCACCAGCATGAACTGACCGGTGCACAGCGCGTCTTCACTCTCGGGTGCCTGAATCCGCTCCCGGTCCAGCGAGAATCCGAGAACATAGAGCCCGCAGGGAATGATCAGCCGTTCTGCGAGGCTGCCGAGCTCATGACGCGGCGCGAGGGAGAGCAGGTCGAGCGTGCCAGCCTGAGCGACCTGCACCGCGGTTGCGAGCGCGAGCGGATGCGCGCGCACATCGGCATCGATGAAGCACAGCCAGTCGGTGTCGGCAGGCGTGGCCTGCACGGCGTACCAGCATGCGTGCACCTTCCCCTTCCAGCCCGGCGGCAGAGGCGGCGCAGAAAGGAGCACGAGCCGCGAGTCGCTCATAGCCAGGGAGGCGACGATGGCAGCGGTATCATCCTGCGAGTCATCGTCGATCACGACGAAACGCAGCCGCTCCGCGGCGTACTGCTGCGCGAGCAGCGAACGCAGACATGGGTCGATGTTCGCGCTTTCGTTACGGGCCGGAACGACCACGGTGAGGGCGGGAAGCATGGAGCCGGCCGGCGCTGCGCACGCGCCGACGCGCACATGCACAGCGTTCTGCCGCACCGCGCGCAGGATGAGCCACACGACGATGGCGAGATAGAGGAGCGAGACGATGAGCAGTGGGTCGGCTTTGGGCATTGTTGGCGGGATTATCGCATGCTGACTGCGCGGGTCGTCCTTTACACCGTTCTCGTGGCTGTCAACGTTGCGGCAATCATCGCGTGGATTGCCATCGCGCGACGGCGGCGCCTGCGCGAGCGTGCCACCTGGGCCGACGGGGCCATCGGCGCGGTCACCAACTTTCTCGACACTCTCGGGATCGGGTCCTATGCGCAGATCACTGCACTGTTCAAGCTGCGCGGCAGGCCGGCGGACGAGCTGATCCCCGGCACGCTCAATGTCGGCAGCAGCGTCCCTTCCTTCCTCGGTTCGCTGCTGTTCTTTGGTGCCATCGCGGTCGAGCCGGTGTTGCTCGCCAGCATGGTAATCAGCTCCGGTGCCGGCGCCTGGATCGGTGCGGGGGTCGTGAGCCGACTGCCGCGCCGGCGCATACAGATTTTCATGGGCGTGGCGCTCATCATCGCCGCCGGTTTCTTCGCCATGACGGCCGTCGGCGTGCTTCCGCCCTCCGGCACCGCCATGGGCTTGAGCGGCTGGCGTTTTGTGGTGGCAGTGCTGGCGAATTTCGCATTCGGCGCCCTGATGTGTATCGGCATAGGCAATTATGCCCCCAGCATGGTGCTGCTCGGACTTCTCGGCATGCACCCGATCGCCGCGTATCCGATCATGATCGGCAGCGATGGCGTGTTGATTCCGGTAGCTTCGCTCGCGTTCCTGCGCTCGGGGCGCTTCGCGCACGGCGTTGCGCTGGGGCTCACGCTCGGGGGACTTCTCGGCACCCTCATCGCGTTTCCGCTCATCCGGACGATCGGCGAGCACCTGACACTGATGCGCTGGCTCGTGATCCTGGTGATCCTCTACGCGGCGCTCTCGATGCTCCGCTCGGCGCGCCGCACGGCGGATGATTCACTTCCCCTGCACCGGGCTCCATAGCCTTCCTGGAACAGCGCGCGTCATTGCCACAATCTGCCCGAATTGCGCCACGGCTCCCGCGGAAGGGGCGCGCACACTGCTCCACGTCGGCGCAACGCAGGAGGTGGCGGCATGTCTCCCGATGATTTGAAGATCTGGCTGAACCACTTCGAGTATCACGCCGAGCACCCGCGTTCCATTCCCGCGGGACTCGACGATGTCCTCAGGGCGGAGGAGCAGAGACTCATTGCCGGCTCCATCGCGACGTTTCAACTCGGCGAGCAGTCGGAAGGGAGTACGCTCGCGTGTGCGGCGCAACGCTTTGCGAGCACCCACCGCATTCCTTCACTGGTACGCATCATGGAGTTGTTCGTGCGCGAGGAACAGCGACACGCTGCGCTGCTGCGCTCTTTCATGGAGGATCACCAGATTCCGCTCAAGGAGAGAGATTGGACAGACCGGGCGTTCCGTCGGCTGCGGCGACTCGCGGGTCTGGAGCTCTACCTGTGCGTACTCATCACCGCTGAACTGATCGGCAATGTGTACTATCGCGCACTGGCATCGGCCACGGGCTGTCAGCGTCTCAAGGTGCTCTGCCGCACACTCGTTGCGGATGAGCTCGTGCATGTTGCATTCGAATCGCAATTGCTGCTTGCGCTGCGTGGCGCACGGCCCCACTGGGCGCGGGCCATGGTGCGCTTGACGCATCGTGGTTTCGTCGCCGGCACCGCGTGCGTCGTGTGGTGGACGCACCGTTCGCTGTTACGGCACTCGGGTCACGACGCGCGTACCTTCGTGCGCCTGTGTCTCACCCAGTACTGCTTCTACCTGGAGCCCATCAAGGTAACGCTCGCGTCGATGTCAGTTCCCTGAGTATTGCCGGCAAATCACGGGCGCGGTTCCAGCACGGCTACATTGACCTCGCTCCGCAACTCGAAGCCGAGCGACTCGTAAAGCGATATCGCCGCGCGATTGCTGCTCCAGGCATGGAGGAATGGTCGCTCGCCGCGAGCCTCGATGCCGGCTGCCACCGTGGCCGAGAGCCTGCGCGCCAGTCCCCGGCCGCGAAAATCAGGATGGGTGCAGACGCCGCTGACCTCGGTGTAGCCGGGGAAACGGAAGCGCTCGCCGGCCATGGCCGCGAGTCGTCCGTCGATGCGGATACCGATGAAGGTCCCCATGGTATGGGTACGTGCGAGGAACGGTCCCGGCTCCGTGAGCTTTGCCAGTGCCAGCATTTCCGGTGCATCGGCATCGGCGAGCGTCAGGATGTCTTCCCTGCTTGCGGGGGCCTGAAAGCTGCGTCTCGCGACCATCTGCACGCCCCTGGCCGGCTCTACGGCGATGAGACCTGGCGGCACGAGAATCTCCGGGACCTGCAGCACGTAAACCTCCTCGGCCGGTTGCACCAGGGCGGCGAGAGCCGCCAGCGCTGGCTCCGTCTCATCCCGTGCGGATGCGAAGCGGTTGACTTCCCGCGCATAGCGTCGCGCGAGCGGACCGCCGATCGAAAGGTGCGAGTGCGAGGTGGTGAGGCTCGCCCAGACGGGACGATCGAGCGATCGCCCGTGCTCGATTTCAGGAAGAGACACGCGCCGCCCGCAGGTTCAGTGGGGTAGTGCGGAGCGCTTCCTCGAGCGCCGCGTGAGTCTCGATGAGCATGTGTCCCTGGGGCGCTCGGTGCCCTGCGTCAGCTATCGAGTACATCGAGGGTCTTGGCCATGCCCTGCAGCGTCTCGGACAAGGACACCGGGTAGGACCCGCCGCCGCTGCCGAGCAGGCGCAGCGTCGGCGGCAACCTCTCCAGCTCGGCACTGCAGTGCTCGCGAATGGCGCTCAACGAGGGTGCGGGGACGATGCGCCGACCATTGCGCATGACTTCGATGAGCAGCGGCTCACCGGGTGGCTGCTCATCGTGTCGGACGATGCGATCGCACAGGTACTCGCCCGAGGCTGCGCGCTCGCGAAACACCTGCTTGACTCCAGGCCACGTAGCCTTGCCGGTGGAGCGTTTGCGCCGCGGCCTGCCGTCGTATTCCTGCAGCTTGTAGACCATATCGAGCGTGGGTGCATCGGAGGACACAGTGAGCGCGGTGCCCACACCGAACGCATCCGCCGGCGCCCCGCCCGTCAGCAGTCCCTCGATGGCCTGCTCATCGAGATTCCCGCTGAGCACGATCCTGATGTCTCGCAGACCCTGCGCATCCAGAGCCGCGCGTGTCGTCCGTGCCTGTGCAGCCAGGTCACCGCTGTCGATGCGCACTGCACGGATACCTCGTCCCGGCGCTCGCTCGGCGAGCTCGCGTGCGAGCGCGATGACGCGCTGCAGGGCGCGCGCGCTGTCGTAGGTGTCGATGAGGAGCGTCGTCGGTTCCGGGCTACTCAATACGAAGCACCGGAAAGCCTGCTCCTCGCGATCGTGCGCTTCGATGAAGGAGTGTGCGAGTGTGCCCGAGAGTGGAATGCCAAAGCGCCGCCCGGCCTCCACGGTTGCCGTCGCATCGAAGCCCGCGAGGTACGCAGCGCGCGCGGCGAACACCGCGGCATCCGCCTCGTGCGCGCGCCGCATTCCGAAATCGACCAGCTGCCTGCCCCGCGCGGCGCTGACGCAGCGAGCCGCCTTGCTGGCAATGGTCGTCTGGAAGTGCACGATGTTGATCAGGCGGCTCTCGAGCAGCTGCGCTTCGAGAATGGGGGCGGTCACACGCACGATCGGCTCTTGGGCAAAAAATGGAGTTCCTTCACCGAGGGCATGTATCGATCCGGTGAAATGCACGCTGCCGAGGTAGTCGAGGAAGTCACTGCGGAACAGACCGACACCCGCGAGGAATGCCAGATCATCCGCGGTGAACCGCACGTTCTCGACATACTCGAGCGCCTGCTCGAGCCCCGCGGCGAGCAGGAAACGCCGCGTCTCGGGTAGCCGGCGCACGAAGAGCTCGAAAACCGCGCTCCCGTTCATACCGAGCTCGAAGTAAGCCTGCGCCATGGTCAACTGGTACAGGTCCGTGAGCAGCGCCCCGCCACCGGACTTCATCGATTGAGGATACCGTAGCCGGGCTGGCGGAAGCGGCGTGCACCTCATTAAGTGAAGCCGGGAATGTTTAAGTGAAGCCGGGGGCGTTCGTCCTGGTCTCGCGACGAGCGGGGCAACTGCTACTGTGATGCGCCGCTGAGAACGTGCGTGCGCAGTGGCCACAAACTGCACCCACGATCCGGCATTCTCAACGGGGCAGATGAATGATCGTAACAGAGATCGGATACCTGCTTCTTGCCCTCGCGGTGGTCGCTGTGCTGCTGTTCTGCTGGCTGTGCGCCGCGAGTTTCTCGAGCCTGAGCCGCGATAAGTAAACGCGACCGCCGCCCGGCGCTAGTATGCGGGGATCGCCCGCCACGGAGATCGCGCCATGTCGCTCTTTCCACGCGCGCTTCGCTTCAGCCCTGCATCCGCAGCGGTGATCATGTTGCTCGGCTGCTCGACTTCTTCTCACGTCATGATCGGGACAGCCCATCCACCGATCTCACCGGAGAGTGTCAGAATCTACCTGCAGCCCCCGGAGAAGTACGAGGAGATCGCTACCCTCGATACGAGCAGTCAGGGCTCCTTCGCGATCACCAGCCAGCAGAACATGGACAAGGCCATCGCACGATTGAAGGAGGAAGCAGCCAAGCTCGGGGCGAACGGTGTGCTGCTCCAGGGTGTCCAGGACCAGCAGACCGGCTCGATCGGTACTGGCGTCGGCAGCTCTAGCTACGGGCCGAGCAGCTCGACCGGGGTGGGGGTCGGAGGCTCATTCGCCATCTCCAACAAGGCGGCGCACGGCGTCGCGATCTACGTGCCTTAGTGAGTCATCCTGCACTCCGGGCAGCGCGCGCGGCCCCACCCTTCTAAGCTACTGAAAAATAAGCCCCGGCGGGCCCTGGCACCATATCTCGTGGGCGACCGTGCTCCAGGACCACAAGATATAGTATCCTCGAGCTCCAAAGACCACGCCTACGTCTTTGGGGAAATCCGATGTCACACGATGAATTGCTGGTGCTGCTGACCAGGGCACGCGCCGTGCTCGGTCATTACCTCTTCGAGGACGAGGACGAGCCGGTTCGCGACGATATCGCCGAGATCTGCATGGCGATCGATGATGCGCTACCCGATGAGAGCCGGGTGGCGGTCAAGCGGGTGACGCTCGAGCGATCGGCAGCCTGACATCAGCGGCAGCGCAAAGCGTAAGGAGCATTCGATATGTGCGGGCGCTACATCCTCAGAATGCAGGACAAGTATCTACGCGAGTGGAACCTGCACGGACCGCCCGCGTGGGTCACGGCCTCGTACAACATTGCTCCCACCCAGCAGGTTCCGATCATGCGCATGGAAAAAGGCGCTCCCGCGGCGGCCATGGTGCGGTGGGGGCTGATTCCCAGCTTCGCGCACGGCAAGCCCGGGAAGTTCAGCACCATCAACGCGCGCATCGAGACTTTCGAGACGGCCGCGTCCTTCCGGGCTCCGTGGAAGCGCGCTCAGCGATGCATCCAGCCGGCTTCGGGCTTCTACGAGTGGCACCTCGACGCCCTGGGGCGCAAGACGCCGTACCTGATCACCCTCGCCGATCAGGAGCTGTTCGGGTTCGCGGGGCTGTGGGATTGGAGCGTGCACGATGATGGCGCAGTGATCGAGAGCTGCGCGCACATCACCATGCCCGCCAACGAGCTGATGGCGGACATTCACAATGGCGGCAACTATCCGCGACGTATGCCGGCCATTTTGCATCGCGAGGACCATGAGGCGTGGCTCAAGGGAGCGACGGCAGAGGCGCGCGCCGTGCTCAGGCCGTATCCGGCGGACCTCATGGTCGCGCATCCGGTCAGCCTCCGCGTCAACTCGGTACGCAACAACGGACCGGAGCTGATCGAGCCCATCGCGGCCTAGCCGTAACCAACACCAGGGGTCAGTGAGCCGAGGAGCTCAGCAGCGTCGGCTGGTTGAGCGCTGCGCCTAATTCTGTCCCGGGCATGCGGCTGCGGCGGGAGCGAGGCGCACCCGGCAGACAGCGCGCGAGCAGACTCATCACCATTGATCTCTACATCCGTCGCATCTCGGAGGCTGCCGCGTCGTTCACGTGTCGCAGAGAACTGAGACCACTATAACTCCCCGTGGTTCGCGCTGCCCCGGCGATGGCGTTGCCCCAGGCGTGAGCGGCAGCCGCGCCGCTTGCAAGCGCCCGCCGCGACGCGCGGGCGTATACTCACGAGTCCCCTCGCGGCCAGGCTCCCAACACGGAACAACACTCATGGCGGCAGCTCGCTCCGACGATATTCGGGAAACCCACCTTGGCGGCGCGGTGCGCCGGCACTGGGTGCTGTTCCTCACCGAAGGGATCGTGCTCGTCATCCTCGGCACACTGGCGCTGCTCGCTCCGGTCATTGCCTCGGTGGCGGCGACTGTCTTCTTCGGCTGGCTGTTGCTGTTGAGTGGTGTCATCGGTCTGGTTACGACCTTCCGGGCCCGGCACGCCCCTGGGTTCTGGTGGTCGCTGCTGTCGGCAGTGATCGGCATCGTGGCGGGAATTGTGCTGCTTGGCTGGCCGCTGCTCGGCACGCTGTCGCTCACCGCCGTGCTGATCGCCTTTCTGCTCGCCGAAGGCGCGGTCAGCATCATGTACGCGCTCGAGCACCGCAACGCGCTCTCCGGACGCTGGGGGTGGATGCTCGCGAGCGGCATCCTCGATGTGGGGCTCGGGGTGCTGCTGTTCATCGGGCTGCCGGGCACCGCGCAGTGGGCGCTCGGTTTACTCCTCGGCATAAACATGATCTTTGGCGGCTGGGCGCTCATATTCATGGCGCTGCACGCACGTCCGACATCCGCGGCCGCAACCGCCTGATCCTCAAAGGGGCTTATGAAACTCGCCGTCGAAGTGATCGGCTGGGCCGCTGCGGCCCTCATCCTTGGCGCTTACGCTCTGCTCTCAGCCGGTCGGCTGCGGGCGGAGTCGCTCACCTACCAGCTCATGAACATTCTCGGCGCCGCCGGCTTCATCGTGAACAGCGGCTGGAACGGTGCGCTGCCCTCTGCTGCGATGAACGTGATCTGGATGGCCATCGGGGTCTATACCCTGCGCCAACGCCGCAGAGTACAGATCAAGGCGGGCTGCGCGAGTTAGTGCCTCGAGCCGCCCGTGAGCGGCGCCTCCGGGCATTCGTTACTTTCTTACAAAATGCGCGATCCATCACGGCCTCCCGGCTGCCGTGGTTCCCCACTTATCCTTCAATACCAGTAAAGTGCCGCCTTGGGCGTAGCTCGCTCTTCCCGGTTGCGCCTGCGACACAAATCCAAAGGGGTATTGATGACTCGGATCAAATGCGGTCCCTTCGCGGCCGCCTTGCTCGCCTTGCTCGCCCTCCTCGCCGCCTCGTCGGCCGATTCCGTGGTGCCCGCGAGGCAGAAGCCACTGGCACGCACCGCTGGCGGGCCCACATTGATGGCTTTTGGCGGGCGCAGCGCCGCGCAGCGCGAGAGCGCCAGCGCCGCCAAACTCGATGGCGCGCTTGCCGATCTGTCCCGACACCTGAATCGGGTGCGCAGTGAGCGCGCCCTCGAGGACCTGCACTCGCTCAGCCCCGCCGCGCGCTTCATGCAGGGTGCGGGGAGTGCCGGGCCGCTCGTTGCGGTCGATGCGGTCACGCGCGGGGATCCGGCTCGTCTCAAGGAAGCTCTCGTGGCTCTGGGCCTGCAGCATCCCGCGGTCTACTCGAACGATGTGGGCGGCTGGCTGCCGGTGAACCAGATCGGCGCCGCCACGGCACTCGGAGAGCTCGCTTCCATGCGCGCCTCGATGCCGCACGCGCGCGCTGCCATGGTGACCTCGCAGGGCGATTTCGCCCAGTACAGCGACGTGGTGCGTGCCAATAACGCCGGGCTGACCGGTGCCGGGGTCACGGTGGGCATTATTTCCGACAGCTTCGACTGTTATGGCGTCTATGACCAACCCGGCAGCGGCGTGCCCGCGAGCGGCGTGCGCGGTTATGCACCCTTCGGCTTCGCGACGGACGACGCCGGTTTCGATGAGACCAACGGCTATCTTCCGGTGAGCGTGAACGTGCTCAAGGAAGGGGCTTGCACCAATTACACCCCTTCGCTGTTTCTGCCGTTCGCCGACGAAGGCCGGGCGATGATGCAGATCGTCCATGACGTGGCACCCGGCGCCGCACTCGCCTTCTACACAGGCGCGAACACCGAGGCAGATTTTGCCGCGGGCATCACCGCGCTCGCCGCCGCCGGTGCCACCGTCATCGCGGACGACATCGGGTACTACGATGAGCCGTTCTTTCAGGATGGCATCATCGCGCAGGCGATTGATGCCGCTGCCGCGAAGGGGGTTGCCTACTTCTCCGCTGCCGGCAACGACGGACAGCTCTCGTATGAGAACAACGCACCGAGCTTCGCCACCGCCGGCTCCGGTACGAACGCCGGAGAGATGCTGCTGACTTTCGGCATGAACGGGGCCACGCCGCAGACCTTCCTGCCCGTCACCATCCCGCCGCTGTTCCCGGGCGAGTTCATCGCGCTGATCGTGGAATGGGACCAGCCCTATGTCACCGGCGCGCCCGGCAGTCCCGGCGCGACGAGCCAGATCGACCTGTGCGTCACCGGTGCGCCGGCCAACAGCGTGGTGCTGAACCTCGACAGCAACTCAACCAACTCGGTCACCTGCACCGGCCCGACCAACGGCGTGGACCCGGAGCAAGTGCTCATCCTCGGGAACCCGGCCAGTAACAACGCCAACACCACGCCCCAACAGGTGCACCTCGTCATCGGCCTTCAGAACGGCAGCGCCCACAGACCAGGTCTCATCAAAGTGGTGGTAGCCGCGAACGGCGCACCGGGCACCAGTATTGACTCCTTCTACACGCCCGGGCCGACGCTGCAGGGGCACCCCCGCGCGGCCGGTGCAGCCGCCATCGGTGCGGCTTTCTTTGCAGAGACGCCGCGCTGCGGCACCACGGCGGTCGCCGTGCTCGAGCCTTACTCCGCGGCAGGCGGCGATCCAATCCTGTTCGACAGTTCGGGCAACCGCCTTGCGACGCCACAGCAGCGCCAGAAGCCGAATTTCGTCGGCCCTGACGGGGTCAACACTTCGTTCTTTGGTTTCCCACTCGCCGGCAGTGGTTTCAACGACACCTCCTCCGTGCAGCAGTGTCAGAACGATGCCACCTACAACAACTTCTTCGGCACCTCGGCGGCGACACCACACGTGGCGGGTGTGGCGGCACTCATGCTGCAGGCGAACCCCGCTCTCACGCCCGCGCAGATCGTCGATGCCCTGCAGTCGACCGCCCTGCCGATGCCGGTGGGAGCTAACCCCACACCAGACGATCTGTCCGGGTACGGTTTCATCCAGGCCGACGCGGCGCTCGCGACGTTACCACCCGGGCCGCCAACCATGACGCTTGCCGCTTCGACGGTGACGGTGGGGCGATCCACGACGCTCACCTGGGCGGCCTACAACGTGACGAGCTGCAACGCATCGGGAAGCTGGAGCGGTGCGCAGAAGACGAGTGGCTCGCTCACCATCACTCCCACAGCCGCCGGGACCGATAACTACACTCTCACCTGCGCCAACCCTCAGGGCTCGGCGCAGCACACGGCGACCCTCAGTGTGCAGGCGGCTCCCTCGGGCGGCGGGGGCGGCGGCCTCGATGCTGTCACGTTGCTCGCGCTCATCGCGCTCGGCTGCGCGCGCGGACTCAGATCGGTCGTGGCCGGCGCAGCGATCTGCGGCTGAGAGCTCTGCGGCCGCAGCCTGGTAGATCGCTGCGCGCGAATCTCAGGCGCGTTCGGCGCTCCGTGCGGTGTTGAATCACACCGGCAGCGTGCTCCGGGCTCTCTGCTAGACTCACCGCACCCGGAAGGCACCGTGCGAGCATTGACGGCCACATGGTTGTGCGCTCTCGCGCTCATGCGTGCCGCGAGCACCTGCGCTGTGACCCCGGGTACCTACGGCACCGCCGACACCCAGTACGCGAACTTCGCCTTCGCGAGCGAGATCGGGTCGGGCGTCTACGAGATCTCCGGCAGCGTCATCACCGTCTACACTTTCGAGCCGGGCTACACGCTGCGGACCGCGCAGCCCCGGGGCGGCCGTCCTGGGATCCGGCTCATCTTTCCGTTCACGGTCGGCTTCTTCAATTTCGACACCAAGGATCTGCTGCACCTGCAGCTGCCGAACTCGATCGGTGCGTTGAGCTTCGAGCCAGGTGTCGAGCTCGACTACTGGATCAACGACTCATGGGACCTGTACCCCTACCTCAAGGCGGGCGGCACGCTCGCTTCCAGCGCGGAAGTGAACGCCGTGATCTGGGGCACTGGTGTGCGCAGCGATTACCGCTTCGCGACGCTGGGCAGCGCCGGTCTCTGGCGTGCGCAGCTTGCCTATGCAGGAGCGCATTACCACGGCGATGTGCCCAATCAGTCATTCACCCGGCTGCGCAATGGGGCTGAGCTGCGCCGCAATCTGAACCTGACCTGGCACTCGCGCGCCGTGCAGCTTGCGCCTTACGCGATCGCGGATGTGTATCTCGAAGCACCCTCGGGAGCTGCCTCGGGCATCAGCCCACGCACGTTCCAGTACGAAATCGGGCTGATGTTCGGCGTGGCCCCACAATGGGAGATTCACGGTGTGCCGTTGCCGCGGCTGGGGATCGGCTGGCGCGAGGCCGGAGTGTTGTCGGGATGGCGCCTGGTGCTCGGGGACCCCTTCTGAGAGGGTCAACCCCGCGTGCGCGCATGCGTTAGCATCGTCAGTGGAGTTCGGAGCCGTCGACTGCCTGCGTCGAGGTTGGAAACGTATGAAGCGTGTGTTGTGTGCTGCAGTCACCCTGTCGATGAGCCTGTTGGCGGTTGCGGCGTGCGCTCCCTATGTCAGGTCGGATGTCAACACGGCGCTCATCGGCCAGGTGCACTGCGGCAGCTTCGCCTGGGCGGGTGAGTTCCGCAGCAACAGCGCGCTGCGCAGCACTATCGCCAGTCCCCTGAACGAGAGCCGCCTGCGCGCGGCCATCGCTGCGCACCTCGGTGGCAGGATTCAGCCCGGGCCGGGGAACGCGGATTGCCTCGTCGGTTATGGAATCGGCGGCTATTACGCGATGAGTGGTGTCTACCCCTATCCCTACGGGTGGGCCTGGAGCTATCCGTACGGATGGGGTGGGCCCGGACCCTACGCGTACCCTCAGGGTGTCATTGCCGTCGATCTCTATGATGCCCGCACGGGGCAGCCGCTATGGCACGCCTCGACCGAGCAGAGCCTCTTCGGGGTGAGCGGCCCTGAAGCCGAGAAGCGTATCGACTCGGCTGTCGCGGCCATCTTCACGAAGTATCCGTACGCGGGCTGACGACGCCGATCCGTTCCGGCGGCAAGCGCATCTGTTCGCCACGGCGCGAACGGGGCAAGATCGAGCCATGCGGGCTCCTTTCGGACTCAGCCTGATCTTCCTCAACGTGCTGCTCGAGCAGCTCGGGCTGCCCGTGCCCGCGATCCCCATTCTCGTCGTGGCCGGTGCCCTGGCGGCGAACGGAGAGCTGCCGGCGTCAGGGGTGTTCGCCCTGGCACTGGCGGCCAGTCTCATTGGCGACAGTGCCTGGTACCTCGCCGGCCGGGCATATGGCGTGCGCGTGATGAAGCTCCTGTGCCGCATCTCGCTGACACCCGATACGTGCGTCAGCCAGACACAGGCGAGCTTCGAGCGCTGGGGTGCGCGTGCGCTGGTCCTCGCCAAATTCATCCCCGGCCTCTCGATGATCGCCCCGCCGCTCGCCGGCGCCACGCGCATGAGCTTTGCCCGCTTTTTGTTCTTCAGCGCCGCGGGCGCTGCGGTGTGGATCGGTGCGGCACTGCTCGCAGGCCTGCTGCTCAAGTCGCAGATCGCGCGTCTACTGCCCCGCCTGAGCGGGATTGGCGGCACGGTGGTCGTGATCCTCATCGTGCTGCTCGGCGCTTATGTCGCGTTCAAGTGGTGGGAGCGGAAGCGCTTCTACGCGCTGCTCGACATGGCGCGTATCAATGTCGATGAGCTCTCCGAGCGCATGCGGGGCGATACCGCTCCCGTGATCGTCGATGTACGCTCACCGACCTCCCTCGAGCTCGAGCGCCGACGGATTCCGGGCGCCCTGTCGGTGCCGGTGCAGGAGGTGGAGCGACAGGTGCGCAGCCTGCCGCGCGATCGCGAAATCATCCTCTACTGCAACTGCCCGAACGAAGCTTCGGCGGCGCAGGCGGCCAAGTTGCTTCTCGGCCAGGGGTTCAGGCAGGTGCGTCCGCTGCGGGGTGGGCTCGATGCGTGGATTGCAGCCGGCTACGCCGTCGAGGAGTTCCCGGCCGCCGCGGCGAGCGTGCCGGCAGAGCCCATCGCCGCACCGCCGCTGCACTGAGCGCGGGCACGCCGTTCCTGCCCGCGTATCTCCGCCCACAGCCGCGCATAGATGAGTGCGGCGGGACTGCTCGGTGCGCTCGCCGGCAGCGGCGCGCGGCGCACGCTCAGGCGCTCGATCTCGCTCCAGTACGGCACCTCGGTCGCGAGCATCTGCGGAAACTGCACCCGTGCCTCCACGATGATTTGCTGGTGCAGCGAGCGGCGTCGGTCGACGAGCGAGAAGAACGGCAGCAGCGTGAGATCCGTCCACCCTTCGCGCGCGATGAACTCGCACAGCTGACCGAGCATGCGCAGTGACAGGGGTGTCGGCACCAGCGGCACGATGATGAGGTCCGCGGCCCGCAGCACATTCTCGGAAAGCAGCGAGATCCCCGCCGGACAATCGAGGAACAACGTGTCGTAGATCTCGCTCAGCGGCCGGATCATCTTCAGCAGCCGTTCGGTGGGATGGCGGCGCGCAGCGAGGTGCACCGCGAAGTTGCGATAGGAGAAATCCGCCGGCAGCAGGTCGAAGCGCGCATAACCGGTCCCGAGAATGAGCTCCCGCAGCGCCACCTTCCCGGCGAGCAGCCGCTTCGCGGAGGCGTGCTCCTGCGCATCTCCCTGCAGGGCGTAGGTGGCCGCCCCCTGCGGGTCGAGATCCCACAGCAGCGTCGCAGCACCGCCGGCGGCGCAGAGGTATGCGAGATTGACCGCGGTGGTGGTCTTGCCGACTCCACCCTTGATGTTCGTGACCGCGACGATCCTCACGGCACGAGCATACGCCAGACAACGGCACAGATGCAGGCCTCGGTGGCCCTCTCGGCCGGCGAGGCGAGGCTCAGGCGATCGAGCCCGGCTTGCGCAGCATCTTGCCGATTTCCGCGGCGTGCGCTTCCTCGGCGGCGACCTGCGCTCGTGCGTACTCCTCGAGCAGGATGCTGCGCCCGGCGACGATGGCGAGCAGTTTGCGGTACTCGGCGAGTCCCTCCTGCTCATGCGTCAGCGCCTCGCGCAGGATCTCATCGACGTTGTGTTTGTGAGTTTCGAGGAGCGGCCCGATCTTCAGCGACGGATGCTCGCCGAGACTCGTGATGTGCTCGCCCGCCTGCACCGCGTGTGCCTGGGCTTCATCCGCCTGGTTGCGCAGCCAGGCTACGATCGGGATGCGGTTGTGGCCAAAGATCATGAAGCTGTAGTGCAGATAGCGCACGAGGCCAGCGAGCTCGAGCTCGAGGATGTGCCTGAGAATTTCGACGACCTGCGCGGTATCTGCCTTGCTGAGCTCGGAAGCGTTCATGACAGTCTCCCTGGCGCCGCTGTGCCTGCGGATGTTAAGCCTTGCGTTGGTGTATCGTACACAGCGCCGGCAGCCGAGAGAGGAGTGCTCGACGCATGAGTGGATTCTATGACATCGCGGTTGCGCGAATCGATGGAACAGCGGATCTGCTCGGCCCACTGCGCGGCAAGGTCACGCTCGCCGTCAACGTCGCGAGCCAATGCGGGCTCACCCCGCAGTACCAGGGACTCGAGGAGCTGCAGCGCGAGCTCGCTCCCGAGGACTTCACGATCGTGGGCTTCCCCTGCAATCAGTTCGCAGGCCAGGAGCCCGGGAGCGAAGCGGAGATCGTCGCCTTCTGCCGCAGCCAGTACGATGTCACCTTTCCACTCAGCGCGAAACTCGAGGTGAACGGTCCGCAGCGCCATCCCGTTTACCAGTTCCTCACTTCAGCCGCGAGCGGCATCCCCGGCGACATCAGCTGGAACTTCGAGAAGTTCCTCATCGGCCGCGACGGACGCGTGCTCAAGCGCTATCCCCCGGAGACCAAACCGCGCGACAACGGACTCCTGCAGGACATCGCCGAGGCGCTCTGACGCCGTCACCGCACGGCAGCGGTATGCCGGAGTTTGATTTCGTGATACTGGGAGCCGGCGCCATCGGCTCGATCATCGGCGCTCACCTCGCGCGCGCCGGCCACGGCGTGCTGATGCTGGCGCGTGGCGCACGCGCCGCACACATCGAGCAACATGGCCTCGCGATCCGCGGCCTCGCCGAGTTCACCACACCGGTCGACACGCTGCGCGATCCGCACGTCCTGCGGAGTGCCGGCACGCTCATCGTCGCGACCAAGACACCCGGCACCGCCGCGGCACTCGAGCCGCTGCGCGCTGCGCGGTTCGATACGACGCTGTCGATTCAGAACGGGCCACTCAAGAATGAGCTGCTCACCGCCGCGTTCGGCGCCGAGCGCGTGCTCGGGGCTCTCGCGGATACGAGCGGGGAGCTCTTGCCGGGGGGCGAGGTGCTGTTCACGCGCAACGTGACCCTCTACGTGGGCGAGCTCGGCGGTGGCGACAGCGCGCGCGCACAGCGCCTCGCGCACACCCTCGACTCCTGCGGCGTGCGCGCCACGGCCACCCGGGAGATCCAGACGCTCGAGTGGTCCAAGTTCTGCGGCTGGGTGGGACTCATGGCGGTCTCGGTGGCGACGCGTGCGCACACCTGGAAATACCTCTCCGACCCGGACTCGGCGCTGCTCATCGCGCGCCTCACGCGGGAGATGGGCACTCTCGCCCGCGCGCTCGGCATCTCGCTCTCCGATCGCGCCGTCGTGCCGGTCGCGAGCCTGTGTGCGGCCGCGGAGAGCGAGGCGGTGGCGATGATCCTGAAGCTCGGGGAGGAATACCGGCGCAGCGCCCCCACGCATCGCCTGTCGGCAGTACAGGATGTGGAAGCGGGGCGCCCGCTCGAGGTGCACGAAACCCTCGGCTATGCCTCGGCAAAGTCACGCGAGCTCGGACTCGATCTGCCGCTGCTCACCGCCTTCACGCAGCTGCTCGCTGCCATCGACCGCACACGGCGCGCGGCTCCCGCACCACCTGGCAGCTAGCAGGATCCCCGGGAAATTTCGCGGGGTACCCCTAGCGGCTGTTGGCGATCCCTGCCGGGGCGCCGTCGCCCGCCCCGGCGAGCCCGCGATACTCGAGCAGCGGGCCGATCTCGGGATCACGCCCGTAGAACTCCCGGAACAGCACCTGGGGATCCTCGCTGCGGCCGCGCGAGAGGACGTGGGTGCGCAGGTAGTCGCCGTTGGTTCGCGTCAGGCCGCCGTGGCTGTGGAACCACTGTCCGGTGTCGCGGGCCAGTACCTCGCTCCACAGGTAGGCGTAGTAGCTCGCCGAGTAACCGCCCTCGAAGATGTGTGCGAAGTAGCTGGAGTGATAGCGCGGAGGCACCGGCGCGTAATCGAGTCCGCTCTTCTCCAGAGCCGTGCGCTCGAATGCGGGTACCTGCTGCGCGCCTGGCGCCTGTGCCACCGTGATCTGGTGCCAGGCCTGATCGAGCGCTGCGGCCTCGAGATACTCGAGAGTGGCGTAGCCCTGGTTGAAATTCTGCGCTGCGAGCACCTTGGCCAGCAGCGCGGGCGGCATCGGCTCTCCGGTCTGGTAGTGACGCGCGTAGTGCGCCACCACCGCAGGCTCACGCGCCCACATCTCGTTGTACTGCGAGGGGTACTCGACGAAGTCGCGCGGCACCGCGGTTCCTGACAGCAACGGGTAGTGCACGTCCGACAGCATGCCGTGCAGCGCGTGGCCGAACTCGTGGAACATGGTGGTCACCTCATCGAAGGTGAGCAACACCGGCTGTCCGGCCTGGGGCTTGGGGATATTGAGGTGGTTGGCCACGACCGGCTTCTGGTGCAGAAGCCGTGACTGACTCACGTAGGATGTCATCCAGGCTCCGCCCTGCTTGTTGTCGCGGGCGAAGTAATCGGCGAGAAACAGCGCGAGCGGCTTGCCATTGGCATCGAATACCTCGAACACGCGCACGTCCTTGTGATAGACGGGCAGGTCGTGCCGCTCACGGAAAGTGAGCCCATAGAGCTGCTGAGCGGCGTAAAACACCCCGTCCTTGAGAACGTGGTCGAGCTCGAAGTACGGGGCGACGAGCGCCTGGTCGAAATCGTAGCGCGCCTTACGTACCTTCTCGGCATAGTAGAACCAGTCCCACGGCTGCAGCGCGAAGGGAGCATGGCCTCCAGCCGCCGCCTCCGCATCGATCACTTTCTGCATGTCGCTCGCCTCCTCCCGGGCGCGGGCGAGCGCCGCCGGCGCCACCTGGCCGATCATGCCGCGCACCGCCTCGGGCGTGCCGGCCGACTCGTCGGCGAGCTCGTAGGCGGCATGATCGGGGTAGCCGAGGAGTGCCGCGCGCTCGGCACGCAGCCGCACCAGCTCGGCGATCAGCGCGGTGTTGTCGGTCGCACCGCCGCGAGCGCGGCTGGTGGATGCCGCGTAGATCCGCTCGCGGAGCGAGCGGTTGGTGAGGAACGCGAGCATCGGCTGGTTGGTGGTGTTCTGGAGCGTGATCAACCACTTGCCGGTAAGGTCGCGCGCCGCCGCGGCTTCGGCAGCGGCGCCCACCTGCTCGGCAGTGAGGCCATCGAGCTGCGCTACATCGTCGACGATCACCGCTCCATCTGCAGTTGCCTTGAGCAGGTTCTGCTTGAAGCGCGTGGTAAGGGATGAGATCTGCTGGTTCAGATCCTTGAGCCGCGCCTGCTGCTCGGGGCTCAGCCGCGCGCCGGCGCGCACGAAGATCGTGTGATAGCGCGTCAGCAGCTGCAGCGATTCGGCATCGAGATGCAGACTCTCGCGGCGGTTGTAGAGCGCATCGACTCGCGACCACAACGCAGGATTCAGGTGAATGGCATCGCGCTGCGCCGTGAGGCGTGGCGCCATGTCGGTGTCGGTCTGCTGCAACTCCCGATCGGTATTGCAGGCGTTGAGGTTCGAGAAGGTGGTCTCGACCCGCTCGAGCGCCCTTCCCGCGCGCTCGAGCGCGACGATCGTGTTCGCGAAGCTCGGGGGCGCGGGGTTGTGCGCGATGGCGGCGACCTCGCGCAGCTGCTCGGCCATGCCCGCCTCGAACGCCGGACGGTAATCAGCGTCGCGAATGCGGTCGAAGGGTGGCAGCTGGAAAGGGAGCGTACTCGGGGCAGCGAACGGGTTGTCGGCCATTGCAGGAGTCCTTGGGCTCTCGGCTGCCGGGACATTCCCGGCAGCGAGCGCGGTCGCGGCGAAGACGGCGGCTAAGGCGCTCAGGCAGATTCTCATGCGCATCCCTTCGAGTTGGCCAGTCGCCACGGCTGCGGGCGAGCCTCAATGCTATCCTCCGCGCCCGCCCGGTGCGCGCACGGCGCCCGGCCGCCGCGCCAGGCACGCGTTCCCGCAGATCGGAGCCCACATGAGCATCAGCCAGGACCAGGTCGTCAGTATCCACTACACCCTTCGCAACGATGCGGGCGAGGTCATCGACCGCTCCGCCGAAGGTGAGCCGCTCGCCTACCTCCACGGCCACGGTCAGCTGATCCCCGGACTCGAGCGCGAGCTGACGGGCCGGAGCGCCGGCGACCGGCTGCAGGTGAAGATCCCCCCGGCCGAAGGTTACGGCGATTACGACCGTGAGCTCGTGCAGCGCGTGCCGCGGCGCGCGCTCAAGGGCATCGGCGACGTGCGCGTCGGCATGCGGCTTCAGGCCGAGACACCGCAGGGCCAACGTGCCGTCACCGTCACCCAGGTGAGTGGCGACATGGTGACACTCGATGGCAATCATCCGCTCGCCGGCAAGAACCTCCACTTCGACGTCGAGGTTGCCGCCGTGCGCGCCGCGACCGATGAGGAGCTCGCGCACGGGCACGTTCACGGCGGCGGGGGCCACCATCACTGAGCGCCGTCGGCGCCCTCTTCCGCCTCTGCCTGTGCCAGGCGCATGAACACGGCGCGCATCTCATCGATGCGGCGGAGATACTCGCGCGGGTCGTGGGCACCGCAGCGCTCCCCGTCCGCGAAGCGGAAGCCGCGGTGAGCGTAGGTCGCAGCAAGGCCGGCTCCGCACAGGTGGACCACCGCGGCCAGATGCTCCCTCTGCAGCGCGCTCGCGGTGTGGCGAGGGCTCTGGGCCAGTATGGCGTTCACTTTCAGATCCAGGTAGGCCGCGGTCAGCTCGATTGCGTCACGCGGCACGACGCGCAGGTACAGGCCGTTGAACCAGCACGAGCGCCAGTCGTCCCACCGGCCTTCCTGCGCCAGTGCGTGGTGGTGAATGCAGTAGTGCCGTGCCTCGGCGAAGGTGCCGTCGGTGATCTGGTACATGCCGACGGCGCTCGAAGCCGGCCGATAAAGCTCGAAAGGCTTCACCGCCCAGGCCCAGCGCCAATAGGTGCGCACCAGCGGGTTCCCTGAGCCCTCGACCTGCGCGAGCGCTGCCAGGAGCTCCGCGGATATCGCCGGGGTGGCAAAGCGGCGAAAAGCGGGGCTGTATTCGTGCCAGGTGTCGCGTGGCGTCTTGGCGAGCACTCCGCTCACGGGAAAGAACAGCTCAGTCGGCTTGCGCGCGACCTGGTAGATGCCGTTGATTGCGAGCGCGGCGACCGCAGCCAGCAGCGAGCAGAGCAGCAGCTGCCAGGCGAGGGGCGCGCGGCGCAATCGCCGCAGCCAACGCCGCGTCGCGCGCGCCGGCCATCGCAGCCATCGACGCGGGCGCCGGCGCGCGCTCATGCGCGCACGCCTCCACTAAGGAGTGAGTGTGCACTAACATGCCGCGCTTGAATGCCCTCAACCCGGGAGCCGGCCGTGTCGCATGACGCCGTGGAAATCGAGACTGGCCGCAATCCGCAGGCGACGGTCATCTGGCTGCATGGCCTCGGAGCCGATGGCCACGACTTCGAGCCCATCGTGCCCGAGCTCGCGCGGCCCTCCGACCGGCCGCTGCGCTTCGTCTTTCCGCACGCGCCGATGCGCCCGGTCACGCTGAACGGCGGATATGTGATGCGTGCCTGGTACGACATCATCGCAATCGACCGGCGTGCGGCCGAGGACGAGCAAGGCATCCGCGCTTCACAGGCGCTCGTCACGGAGCTGGTCCGCCGCGAGAATGCCCGCGGCATACCTACCGAGCGCGTTGTGCTCGCGGGTTTCTCGCAGGGTGGCGCAATGGCGCTCTTCTGCGGAACGCGCTACCCGGAGCGGCTCGCTGGCATCCTCGCGCTTTCCTGCTACCAGGTGCTCGCCACGCGGTTCGACACCGAGCGCCTCGCCGCCAACCAGGCGACGCCCATCTTCCTTGCGCACGGCATGCAGGATCCGGTGGTGGTGCCGGCACTCGGTGAAGCCGCCCGGCGGCAGCTCGAGGCCGCCGGTTTTGCGGTGGAATGGCATGCGTACAGCATGCCGCACGCGGTGTGCCCGCAAGAAGTCGCCGACATCGCCGCCTGGCTGCGGCGCGTGCTGCCCTGATCTTACGCGCCTTGCGTGCGCGGCCGGCCCGCAGCGGCAGGCCGACGGCGCGCCTGCCGCGCTGTGCCCCTCTCAGCGCTCGTTCGAATGCTCGTGTTTGTCGTCGTGATCAGACTGGCCTTGCGGCTTGTGGGCATGGTTATCGCCCTGCGCGTGCGCGGGTGCCGCCTGCTGCCCACTCTGCGGCTGCGGCTGCGGCGCGTTGCGATGGTCGCTCTGCCCCTGCGGTGCCGCATGAGCGTTCTGCGGCGGCGGCGACGCCCGGGAGTCATTGTGCGGCTGCTGGGCCGGGTGATTCCCGCTCTGGGGTTGCGCGGCGCTCTGGGGTTGCGCGGCGCTCTGGGGTTGCGCGGGTGGCTTGAGCTCGCCCTGCGGCTGCGGCCGATGCTCGTTCGGCTCACCGTGACCGTGACCCGGTGCCTGCGCAGGCTCAGGGCTCACGCGTGCCGGCTGCGGATCGCGGGCGTACGCAGTGGGCGGGTGCGCTGCCGGCGGCGCTGCGGCGCCAGGAGCGCCGTGCATCGGTTCGGGCTCACGTCCAAACCCCTGACCCGGATGGGCACCCGCGCCCGCACTGACGGGCTGCGGATGCGGCAGCACGGGCGGACGACTTCCGGGCGTGTACACGGGCAGCGGCCGGGTGTTCACCGGCTCTGGCGCGCGTGCTTGCACGAGCGCCGGCCGGGCCGCGGCCAGCTGCGGGGCCGCCGGAACCATCGTGTTGTACGCGTGGCCGTTGGCCACGGCACCGGGAGGCGCCACGATGGTCACGTTGGTCACGTTGGTGACCTTCGTGATGTTGGTCACGTTGGTCTGCTGGTTGTTGACGTTGTTGACGGTCGTCACGTTGTTCGTGATGCGCATGCCGGTGGCGACCACCGCTGGGGCGCTCGTCACGACCGCCGGGGCCGTGCCCACCGGAGCGGGAACGATGATGCCGTGGCGCGAGCCCGGTGGTGCGGGCACGAAGCAGCCTTCAGGGCCGATCGGACGCGGGCCGGCAATGACGCCCACCGCCGGGGTCTCCACCACCAGGCGCAGATTCTGAGGCGGCGGCACGAACACGACGCCGGGCGGTGACCAGTGCCCGTCGATGAAGATCACGGTCTCGCCGCGATGTTCGTAATACGGATGCACCCAGACGTAATCCGCGCGCGGTGGACCCATCCAGTGACCGTGAGCCCAGACCCAGTTGCCCTGCCACACCCAGTAGCCGCCGACCCAGACGGCGCCGAAGAACGGCGCGGGCGGTGGGACCTCCACCAGCATCGGCGGTGGTGCCCAGCCGACCGCAATGGGAGCGGGCTCGACCACGGGCGGCTCCACGTAGACGCTGACTGCGGGGGCCTGCTCCGGATCCTCCGGAGGTGGCGCCTCGGCCTGCGGTGGGGGCTCGGGAGGGGGCGGTGCAGACGCCGAGGGCGGCACCTGGTACACGACGCAGCCGGTAAGCGCCATCAGGGCAGCATAAAGGGCAAGACGCATTGGCAAGCTCCGATGAAGCCACAAAGGCTTACATCCCTAGGGTGACAGCCGGGACGAACGGATTCTGTCGACTGGTTGGCGGAAAGAGCCCGAAAGGGGCTACCCCTGCCCGTTGCGCTCACCCCCGTGCTCCGGCCGCTGCGCCTGCTGCCCTGCGCGGCCCGTGGCCTGCGGCGCGGGCCGCGGCTGGTACTGCGGCTCAGCCCGTTCGGGACGCTGCGGCTGAGGATGGGGCTGATACTGGGGAGCTGGCCGGGCTTCGTATTGCGGCGCCGGCCGGGGCTGATACTGCGGTGCGGGACGGGGGGCCTGGTACTGCGGCGCCGGATGGGCCTCCGCCCGGGCCTGGTACTGCTGCGGCGCGGGACGGCCCTGAGACTGCGGTTCAGGGCGCGGCACGTGGGCCGATGGCCTCTGCTCCATGGGCACGCCGGCATGAGTTTCAGGCGGTGCGTGCTGCGCAGCGGCCGGCCGATCGAATCGCGGCGAATTTGCCTCGGGGGAGGCGCGCCCTTCGTTCGCGTGCGATGCACCACCGGTGTGCTCCGCGCCGCGCGCTGCCAAGGGCGCCGCGCCATGCTCGGCTCCGCGCGCAGCCACCACTCCCCGGCCGGAGAATTCACCCGCTCTCGGGGTGGCCGCGATCGCCGGCCGTCCGCCGTTCACGGCTGCGCGCAGCGCCGAATTGCCATGAGCCTGCTGCTCCTGCTGGCGCTGAACCGGAGTCAATCCGACGCGACGCTCGTGTTCCGCGGAGAGCTCCGCACGAGTCGGCCGCGCCACGACGCCACCCGCGCCGCCATTGAAGCTCACCCGCGTCACGTTGACGTTGTTGACCACCGTGCGGTTGTAGACGTTGGTGATGTTGGTGGTGCTGATGTTGGTAACGGACCGGTTGTAGTAGAAATCCCTCCCGCGCCAGTAGCCACCCTCGTAGCCGACGCCGGTGTAGCCGAAGCCGTAATTGACGCCACCATAGAAGCCGACGTGCGGTCCCCAATAACCGGCGTGCCACATGTATTGCCCGTCGCCCCAGCCCCAGTATCCGGGCGTCCACAGCAGGCCAACCGCCGGCGCCAGCACCCAGGTGCCCGGCACCCAGTAGTAGCCGTCATCCCAGGCCCAGTATCCGGGCATCCAGATGTAGCCTGCCGCCGGACATGGCGGCTGCACGTAGACCGGCAGCGCCGGTGGCGCGATACCGACCGACACTCCAACGAACAACCCTGCCTGCGATACGACCGGAAGAGTGGTCAGCGACAGGACCGCGATGAGAGCGCGAATGACGTTACGCATGGAAGCCTCCTCTTGATGGAGACGGTGACCGATCGATACTGAACTGCGGCTGAATCCGTAACTGCCTGAAGCGTCGCGACTCCGTCGTCGCTTATTGTTAGGAACGTGCGCTCGTGAGGCGCGTTGACCCAGGCGCACTGCAGGCAGGGATCAGAACCAGCTGTAATTGAAACTGATGCTGATGCGCTCGCGCACTTCGTGGTGAGAGAGCACCTCGTGGCGCAACCAGCTCTCGAACAGCACGAGCTGCCCCGGGCGCGCGGGGATGGTCACCCAGTGACGGTTCATGCGGCGTGCGGCGCGTGCACGCGGTGGTGCGGCCATGAAACGCTCGAGCCGCGGGTCCTCGAACTTCAGCCCGGGTGCGCCCGCAGGCACCGCGACATAGTAGACACCGCTCAAGGTCGACAGCGGGTGCAGGTGCAGGCCGTGCACCGCACCGCGTCCCATGATGTTGACCCAGCAGTCGGTCATGACGAGCTTGCGCGGACCGAGAGCGAACTGCAGCGTGCGTGCAAAGCGTGCGACGTGACGATCGATCTCACGCTCGAGCGCGGTGAAGGTCGGCGACAGCCGCTGCATGCGGTGAGCCGAGCCGTAGGAGGTGTAGCCGTTGCGGTAGTGGCGCGCCGACCAGCGGCGGCCTGCGGCGTCGTCCAGACGCAGCTGCCGACACTCCTTGAGCAGTCGCGCATTGAGTGAACCGCCGGTGCGCGATCCCCGGGCTCGCAGCGGCGCGTGGTACACCAGCGTCGGGAAAAGCAGCGCGATACTCATTGAGTGGCCGGCGAGTATGGGGCGCGGTGCGCAACTGGTCTATGATCGACGGGAGAGCGGCTCAACGCAGACTCGGCGGACCAACCTCATGGCAGCCACCACACGCGACTCGCCCACCCTGGCCCTACGCCCCGCTACGCCGGAGCTCGTGCCCCACTGGATCGGTGGCCGGGCGGTCGCGGGCGCCGGCGCACGCCTCGCTGTGCTCAACCCGGCCACCGGCGCGACACTGCGCGAGATCGCCCTCGGAGGAGTCGAGGAGGTGGCAGCCGCGGTCGGGAGTGCCCGCGGCGCGTGGCGCAGCTGGGCAGACACCCCGCCGCTGCGGCGGGCGCGTGTGCTCGCCAATTTTCTCGCGCTCCTCAACGAGCAGCGCGACACCCTCGCAGCCCTCATCACCAGCGAGCACGGCAAGGTGTTCTCCGATGCGCAGGGCGAGGTCTCGCGCGGCATCGAGATCGTCGAGTTCGCGTGCGGTATTCCACAGCTCCTCAAGGGCGATTTCACCGATCAGGTGTCGACCGGCATCGACAACTGGACGCTGCGCCAGCCGCTCGGCGTGGTCGCGGGCATCACTCCGTTCAACTTCCCGTGCATGGTGCCGTGCTGGATGTTTCCGCTCGCCCTGGCCTGCGGCAACACCTTCGTCCTCAAGCCGAGCGAGCGCGACCCTTCGGCTTCCATCTTCATGGCGGGCCTGCTCGAGAATGCCGGCCTCCCCGCGGGCGTGTTCAATGTCGTGCAGGGCGATAAGACGGCGGTCGATGCGCTGCTCGATCATCCCGAGGTGCGCGCGGTGAGCTTCGTCGGCTCGACGCCGATCGCGCGCTACATCGCGCAGCGCGCCGCCTCAAGCGGCAAGCGCGCCCAGGCGCTCGGCGGGGCCAAGAACCACATGGTGGTGATGCCGGACGCCGACCTCGAGCAGGCGGCGGACGCGTTGATCGGCGCGGCATACGGATCTGCGGGAGAGCGCTGCATGGCAATCTCCGTCGCCGTGCTCGTCGGCAACACGGCGGACGCGCTGATGCCGAAGCTCGCGGAGCGGGCGCGGCGTTTGCGCATCGGCAACGGTATGCAAAGCGATGCCGAGATGGGTCCGATCATCAGCCACGCCGCCATCGAGCGCATCCGCGGCTACATCGATGATGGCGTCGCAAGCGGGGCCACGCTGGTCGTGGACGGCCGGCGCCACCCGCTGAGCGGCGCGCCCTTCACCGTCGCTGGTCTCGAGCACGGGTTCTGGCTGGGAGCGACGCTCTTCGATCACGTGACCCCGCAGATGCGCATCTACCGCGAAGAGATCTTCGGCCCGGTGCTCTCGTGCGTACGCGTGCCCGACTTCGCTGCTGCAGTCGAGCTCGTGAATGCGCATCCGCTCGCCAACGGCGTCGCGTGCTACACCCGCGATGGCAACGTCGCGCGCGAATTCGGGCGGCGCATCGAGATCGGCATGGTGGGGATCAACGTGCCGATCCCCGTGCCCATGGCGTGGCACGGATTCGGCGGCTGGAGGAACAGCCTGTTCGGCGACATGCACATCTACGGCGAGGAAGGCGTGCGCTTCTACACCCGGCAGAAATCCATCATGCAGCGCTGGCCGGAAAGTACGCCGAAGGGAGCCGAGTTCACCATGCCGACGACCAAGTAGGGGGACTTCAGCCTGCGAAGAATCCCGGGGCGCTCATCGACCCCCTGAGGTTCTGCGGAATCCCGGCGATGGCACGCGCCACGCTCACAGAGCTCACCGGTTTGATCAAGTGCTCGTCGAATCCCGCGGCTCGCGCTCGCTCACGATCCTTTGGCTGACCGTACCCGCTGACCGCGATGAGCCGCGCTTCGCGCAGCTCCGGCAGGAGCCGCAAGCGGCGGGCGACCTCGTATCCGTCCATATCGGGCAGCCCGATATCGAGCAGGACTACCTGGGCGTGAAACGGTACGGCACGACGCAAAGCATCCGTTGCGGAATAGGCCCTCTCGATGGTGTGGCCCTCGAGCGCCAGCAGGGCTGCGAGCGAGTCGGCCGCGTCCTTGTTATCGTCCACGATGAGAATGCGCGCGGCGGCGCCCACCATTGCCGGGGCTGGCTCCTCCTCCAGCGTGCCGCCGTGCTCGATCAGCGGCAGACGGATGTAGAACGTCGAGCCCTGCGCAGCCCCACCGCTGCGCGCACTCACGCTGCCCTGATGCATCTCCACGAGTTGTTTCACCACCGCGAGACCCACACCGAGACCTCCCTGCGAGCGGTCCGGCGCCCGGTCTCCCTGGACGAAAAGATCGAACATACGCGGCAGCAGCTCGGGCGCGATCCCCACCCCGGTATCGGAGACATCGATGAGCGCGCAGCCGCGGTCGGCGCGCGTCTGCACCGTGATCTGTCCGCCCGGATCGGTGTACTTCGCCGCGTTGGTGAGCACGTTGACCACACATTGCAGCAGCCGGGCAGGATCGGCATTGACGTAGAGGTCGGGGGGCTCGGCCGCGTGCACCGTGACCAGCCGATGGTGCTTCTCCCGCAGTATCGGCTGCACCGCCTCGATCGCCTGCATGATGATGTGCGAGACCGGGAGCGGCCGGCGTTGAAGCTCTATGCGGCCCTGAGTCACCCGTGAGACATCGAGCAGATCGTCCACCAGACGTGTGAGTTGAGTGACCTGACGGCGCGTGGCGGCGATGGCGCTCGCGACGCGCGCATCCGCAGGGTCGAGGATCCTGGCGAGCAGCTCGATGGCATTGCGGATTGGAGCGAGCGGGTTGCGCAGCTCGTGAGCCAGCATCGCCAGGAACTCATCCTTACGGCGGTCGGCCTCGCGCAGCGCGAGCTCCTTCTGCTGCAGAACCCGTTCGGTGTGCTTGTGCGCCGTGATGTCGATGAACCAGACCAGCGCTCCATCGCCAAAGCGGGCCACGAGGTTGAAGTAGGTCCTGCCGTGGAATCCCGGACCATGCCCCGATGCCTCGACAGTCTGCATCGCGCCGGTCTCGACCGCTTTCAGGTAACTCTCGAAAAGCCTTTCTTCCTCCCGGCTCCCCGGCAGAACATCGTTGATGCGCTTGCCGATGAGCTCGTGTTCCGACTTGCCGAGCATGTCCTGGGCAGGCCGATTGAGGTACACCCAGCGAAAGTCGACGATCCGATTGCTTTCATCGCGCTCGGCGGCGAGGAGCACCAGCCCCGCCGGTGAGGCATCGAGTACGGTCTGGAAGCGGATCTCACTCGCCCGCAGTTCTCCGCGGATGCGCGCCAGCGCCAGAGTCCCTCTGACCCGCGTCAGCAGCTCACTCGCGACGAAGGGCTTCACGAGGTAGTCGTCGGCTCCCGCCCCGAGGCCCTCGATGCGCGACTCCTCGCCCGCCCGCGCCGTGAGCAGGATGAAGGGGATATCGCGGAGCGCTTCCTCCTCGCGCACCGCCTTCAGGAGCTGAAAGCCATCCAGCCGAGGCATCATCACATCCGAGAGGATGAGGTCCGGCCGCGCTCGACGGGCAGAAGCGAGCGCCTGTTCGCCGTCCGCGGCGAGCTCGACCGCATAGAGCGGCGAGAGCAGCTCGCGGACGTAAGCCCTCATGTCCGCGTTGTCGTCCGCCAGCAGGATTCGCGCGGTTTCACCGCCGCGAGCCAGTGCGCCGGTGATCGCGGCCATCTCTTCGGTTCCCGCAGAGGGCGAGATGATGTTGCTCGAGGGCTCCGGCAGCCATCGCAGCGCTTCCTGGACATACGCTTGCGCACTCGTGGCCGTCGAGACCGATGTGCGCGGGGCCCTGATGCGGTCTGCGGGGAGGTGCGCGGTGCCGAATGGAATGCGGATGCGAAATACCGTACCACGACCGGGCTCGCTCGCCGCCTCGATCGTGCCTCCGTGCAGCCCGATCAACTCCTGTGCGAGCGCGAGTCCGATGCCCGACCCCTCCTGCGTGCGTCCCCCCACGCCCTCGATGCGATGGAAGCGCTCGAACAGCCGCGGGAGCTCGTGCTGCGGGATGCCCACTCCCGTATCGGCGACCACGAGCAGCGCCTTCCCGTCCGCCTGCCCGAGACGGATGGCGATCTCCCCGGCGAGCGTGAACTTGAAGGCGTTCGAGAGGAGATTCAGTATGATCTTCTCCCACATCTCCCGATCGAGATACACCGGCTCAGGGAGGTCCTCACAGCTGACCGTAAAGCGCAGTCCGGCTCGCTCGATGGTCGAGCGAAACGTGCCGGCGAGATCGCGTGTGAGCGCGGCGAGATCGGTAGGCTCATAAGAGGCCTGAGCCCGCCCCGCTTCGATGCGGGAGAAATCGAGCAGGCTGTTGACGAGCTTCAGCAGGCGCAGGGAGTTGCGGTGAGCGAGCTCGAGCTGCGAGCGCACCGCGCCCGGTGTCTCAGGATTGGCAACCGCCTCCGCAATCGGGCCCAGCATGAGCGTGAGCGGAGTGCGGAACTCGTGACTGACGTTGGAAAAGAAGATCGTCTTGACCCGATCGATGGCCGCGAGCGCCTCGGCGCGCTGTCGTTCGGCCTCGTAGGTCTGTGCATCGGCGATGGCTGCGCCAAATTGGCCGGCGACCAGGTCGAGAAATCCACGATAGGAATCATCGAGCGCACGGCGCGGGGACACGCCGACTACGAGGACGGCGATCGGCTCCGCCGAACCCCGTCCCAGTATGGGCAGAACCACCGCCTGGCTGATCGGCTGCTCGGGCCACAGCGGGGAGGGAACCGTCTCGCCGGACTCGGCGAGCGAGACGACGTAGGAGTCGGATCCTATCCCTTCACCCAGCCGCCAGGGATCTTTCATGCCTGCCGTCACCGTGCGGGGCCGCAGCTGCTCGGGAATGTTGCCCTGATGGCTCGCGAGCCGTCCGTGCGGGGCCGCGTCATCGATCACGTAGAGGCATGAGAAAGGCACATCGAGCAGGTTCTCGCCCAGAACCCCGATCAGGCGGCCGCAGGCCTGCGATACGGTTTCCATGCCCGAGGCTCGCGCGGCCAGATCCCGCAGCACCCGCAGGTGCCGCTCACCGATGACTCGCTCGGTGACTTCGGTGACCACACACAACATGCCGGCGATCTCGCTGGCATCGTCGTACACCGGACTGTAGGAGAAGGTGTGATAGGTCTCCTCGGTGAAACCGCTGCGCTCGAGAAACAACAGCAGCGCTTCGTCCCAGGTCGCCTGGCCATGCTCGAGCACCTGGCTGATGCGGGGACCGATATCCGGCCAGATCTCTGCCCACACCTTGTCGGCTCTCGCGCCGAGCACCCACTCGCGCTTGATGCCGACCGTGGGCAGGTAGGCATCGTTGCAGAAGAAGGTGAGGTCAGGCCCCCAGAGCATCCACATGGCGTAGCGCGAGTCCAGCATTACGCGCACGATGGTCTTCAGCGATTGCGGCCAGTGCTCGGGGGACCTGAGCGGGGTCTCGCTCCAGTTCAGCGCGCGCAGGCACGCGCCCACCTCGCCGCCGCCGGCGAGGAAATCGTGGGCTGGAGCTGCTGTCACGCCCGGGCGAAGAGCGCGGCGCTTTCGAACCACAAATCTCCCTGTGACTCGGTCACTTGTGAGCGAGTCTAACCCGGGCAACGCCTTCGGCCCTGTCGGAGAAAGTCGCATTGCGAGGATCTCGGAAGAGCCGTTCAAACAGCAGCCGCCCTGCTGGAGGCTACGCTCGCGAGCTTGTCGGTCCGCCCTCTCCGTGCGCGGTCCTCGAGTGATGAGTCCAATGCGCGCGCTGATAGAAAATGTCGACCTCCCCGCAAAGAGGTGGACATTTTCAATCACCGTCACGATGGACCCTGCAATACCGCGCAACCCAACGGCGCCGAATACGATGACGCACGCTTGACCTTTCGTTAGCACAGGCTTACCGTAAGCTATGACTTACGGAAAAGCGCTGCAATGCCTCAGCGACCCGACACGGCGCCAGGTGTTCGAGCGTCTGCGCGCGGGTCCGCGTTCGGTCGGCGCACTCGCCCGCGGGCTGCCGGTGAGCCGCCCGGCGGTGTCGCAACACCTCAAGGCGCTGAAGACCGCCGGACTCGTCACGCAACGATCCGAAGGAACACGCCGCGTGTATTACATCGATCCGCAGGGACTCGGCGAGTTGCGGCGCTGGCTCGATGGGTTTTGGACCGACGCCCTGGAGTCCTTCAAGAACGAGGTTGCGGCCACGAAAACTGCACCTGGGAGGAAGAAGCCGTGAATCGCACGATTGAGATCGCCCCCGTCCGCAAGTCGGTCGTGGTCGATGCGAGCCCGCCGCAGGCGTTCGCGGTATTCACCTCCGGCGTCGATCGCTGGTGGCCCAAGAGCCACGGTATCGGCGCATCGCCGATCAAGCAGTCCTTCATCGAGCCGTTCGTCGGTGGCCGCTGGTACACGCGCCACGAGGATGGGAGCGATGTGGTCCTCGGACATGTGCGCATCTGGCAGCCGGCCGAGCGCCTCGTCGTCTCCTGGGAGATCAGCTCCGAATGGAAGCCGGACCCGCGGCCCGCCTTGACCTCCGAGGTCGAGGTTCGCTTCACGGCCGAGTCAGGCGGACGCACCCGCGTCGATCTCGAGCATCGCAACTTCGAGCGCATGGGCGCGGCGGCCGGCGAAAAGATGCGCAAGGACGTCGATGGCGGTTGGCCGCACCTGCTGGATCTCTATGCCCAGAACGCGTCCCGAGAGGAGAAGAAGTCATGAGCGAGTATCTGGTCCACATGGTTCCCGGAAGCCCGTTCGCTCGCGCCGTGCTGGTGACGCTCGAGGAAAAAGGCGCTCCCTACCAGGTCGTGCCCGTCGTGCCGGGCACGCTGCGCGCGCAGCCACATTTGAGCCGGCATCCCTTCGGGCGCGTGCCGGTGCTCGAGCACGGTGACTTCCGCCTGTATGAAACGCAGGCGATCCTGCGCTACCTCGATCGGGTCCTGCCGGAGCCTGCACTGACACCGGCCGACCCGCGGCGCGCGGCGCTCATGGATCAGGCGATGAACGTCAACGACTGGTACCTGTTCCAGGGCGTCGGCGGCGTCATTGGCTTCCAGCGCGTCGTCGGCCCGCGGCTGATGGGACTGACGTGTGATGAGACTGCAATCGCCGCCGTGATGGGAAAGGCACGGACGGTGTTTGACGAGCTCGGACGGCTTCTCGGCGGACAGCCGTACTTCACCGGCGAGACGCTGACGCTCGCTGACCTGATGCTCGCTGCGCAGCTCGATTTTCTGCAGCAGACACCCGAGTGGGAACCGCTCGCCTCGAGGCATGCCAACCTGCGGCAGTGGCTCACGCGCATGCAGGCGCGCCCCAGCCTGCAGGCGACCACCTGGGAGAAGGTTGCCGCGCGTGCGAGTGCGGCGGCAGCACCGCCGGCGCGCAGCGCTACGGGCTAACGGCTCGCCCCGACCTTCTTACCGGGCTGCGGCGCGGCGGCCCCGGGGTCCCCGGGAAATCGCGCGTCTTGCAGGTCGATCAGCGCCCACCGGTCCCGGTGGGCGCGATTTCCTGGGGTGGTTCGAACTGCTGCTCCTCGGTGCTGCCGGCAAGCGCGGTGATCGAGGAGGTGCCGCCACTCACGGCCTGGGTGACGGCATCGAAGTAGCCGGCACCGACCTCGCGCTGGTGCTTGGTCGCGCTGTAGCCGGCGCTCTCGGCTGCAAACTCGGCCTGCTGCAGCTTCACGTACGCACTCATCTGCTGCGACTTGTAGCCGCGCGCCAGCTCGAACATGGAGTAATTGAGCGCGTGGAAGCCCGCGAGAGTGATGAACTGGAAGCGGTAACCCATCGCCGCGAGCTCGCGCTGGAACTTCGCGATGGTCGAATCGTCGAGCTTCCTCTTCCAGTTGAAGGATGGCGAGCAGTTGTAGGCGAGCAGCTTGCCGGGAAACTGCGCATGGATCCCCTCGGCGAACTCGCGCGCTTCCTCGAGATCGGGCTTGGCGGTCTCGCACCAGAGCAGATCCGCATACGGCGCATAGGCGCGGCCGCGCGCGATCGCCGCGGCCATGCCGGCCTTCACCGTGAAGAAGCCTTCGCCGGTCCGTCCCCGGGAGCTGTCGATGAAGGGCCGGTCGCCCTCATCGACGTCCGAGGTGAGGAGCGTCGCGCCCTCCGCGTCGGTGCGCGCGATGAGCACCGTCGGCACGTTGCAGACATCGGCCGCGAGACGCGCCGCGATGAGCTTCGCGATCGCGTCCCGCGTGGGCACCAGCACCTTGCCGCCCATGTGGCCGCACTTCTTGGCCGAGGACAACTGGTCTTCGAAGTGCACCCCCGCGGCCCCCGCATCGATCAGCTGCTTCATCAGCTCGAACGCGTTCAGCACGCCGCCGAAGCCCGCTTCGGCATCGGCCACGATGGGCTTGAACCAGTCGATGCTGTCATCACCCTCGGCATGGCAGATCTCATCCGCCCGGCGCAGCGTGTTGTTGATTCGCCGCACCACCGAGGGCACGGAGTCGGCCGGGTACAGCGACTGGTCCGGGTACATCTCGCCGGCGAGGTTGGCATCGGCGGCCACCTGCCAGCCCGAGAGATAGATGGCATCGAGACCGGCCTTCACCTGCTGCATCGCCTGGTTGCCAGTGAGCGCGCCGAGGGCATTCACCAACGGCATGTCATTCAGGTAGCGCCACAGCTTCTCGGCAGTGAGCCGCGCGATCGAGTGCTCGATCAGGATGGTGCCGCGCAGCCGCACCACATCGCGCGGCTCGTAACCGCGGGAGATGCCGCGCCAGCGCGGGCTCTCACTCCAGGCGCGCCCAAGCTCATCCGCCGAAGGAGCTGTCGGGGTCGGGTTCATGGGTCGCCTGCACCTTGCAAGAAGATTGAAAACAGCACGAGTCAGCTGAGGAGCTCGTACGCGGGGAGTGTCAGGAACTCGTCGAAGCTCTCGCTCTTGGTCATCTGCTCGAACAGGCGCGCCGCGGTCGGGAATACCCCACCCGTGAGCCGCTCGACGCCAACCTCCTCGTGGATGCGACTGAGCTCCTCGGTGAGGAGTCGATCGAAGCGCGCCACCGTCACCGGCTCGCCATCGCTCGTGCGCGCGCCGTGGTGCAGCCACTGCCACAGCTGCGCCCGGCAGATCTCGGCGGTCGCTGCATCCTCCATGAGGTGATAGAGGGGCACGCAGCCGCTGCCCCGGAGCCACGATTCGAGGTACTGGACCCCGACGCGGATGCACCCGCGCACGCCCTCCTCCGTGATCGACCCGTCGGGCACGGTCAGCAGATCGCGCGCGGTCACCTTCACGTCCTCGCGCCGCACGGCGAGCTGGTTCGGGCCGGTCATGACCTCATCGAAGGACTCGCGTGCAATCCTGGCGAGCCCCGGATGCGCAATCCAGGTGCCATCGTGCCCCGCGCGTGCCTCGCGCAGCTTGTCGGCGCGCACGCGGGCCATCGCGATCGCATTCGCCTGCGGATCATCGCGGATCGGGATCTGCGCGGCCATGCCGCCGATCGCGTGCGCGCCGCGGCGATGACAGATTTGAATGAGCAGGTCGACGTACGATTTCAGGAAGTGCCGTTCCATCGTGACCGCAGCGCGGTCCGGCAGCAGGAAGTCCGCGCGATTGCGGAACTTCTTGATGAAACTGAAGATGTAGTCCCAGCGCCCGCAATTGAGCCCCGCGGAGTGCTCGCGTAGCTCGTAGAGGATCTCATCCATCTCGAAGGCGGCGAGAATGGTCTCGATCAGCACGGTCGCCTTGATGGTGCCGCGCGGGATGCCGAGCGCATCCTGAGCGACGACGAACACCTCGTTCCACAGCCGTGCCTCGAGATGGCTTTCGAGTTTCGGCAGGTAGAAATACGGGCCGGTGCCGCGCCGCGCGAGCGCCTCGTGGTTGTTGGCGAGATAGAGCGCGAAGTCAAACAGCGCGCCCGAGACGGTCTCACCGTTGATGCGCACGTGCTTCTCGGGCAGATGCCAGCCGCGCGGCCGCACGATGAGTGTGGCCGTGCGCTCCGCGAGCCGGTAGACCTTGGAGGTCGCCGGATCCTCGTAGCTGATGGTGCGCCGCACCGCATCGAGGAGATTCACCTGGCCGTGAACGATGTTGCCCCAGGTCGGCGAACAGGCGTCCTCGAAGTCGGCCATGAACGTCTGCACCGGCGCATTGAGCGCGTTGATGATCATCTTGCGGTCGACGGGACCGGTGATCTCGACGTGCCGGTCGGCGAGGTCTGCCGGCACGGGCGCGACGCGCCACTCGGCGGCGCGCAGCTCGGCGGAGGCGGCGGGGAAATCCGGCAGCGCGCCGTCATCGAATTCGGCCTGCCTTCTCGCGCGTGCCTCGAGCAGCTCGAGCCGGCGGCCGTTGAAGCGGCGGTGGAGACTGCCGAGCAGCTGCAGCGCAAGCGGTGTCAGCACCTCATCGGCGCGCTCGATCCGGGGGCCGAGAATCTCGACCTTGGGCCCCGGTTGCTCGCGCAGGTGCACCCGTCCGTGTGTCTCGACATTCATCCCGCCGCAGCATAGCGCTATTTACCCGCGAATTTGACTGTGAAAACTTCACACTGTTAATTTAACAGCAGAACAGCACAGGCGCGGGCTGAACCTATGGCGGAGCTGCTGCGCAGGGGTCACCTTCTCGGAGCCAGGCTGCGCTCGATACGCAGGCGCAACGGGCTGACGCTGGAGGAGCTGTCGGTGCGCTGCATCCAGCACCAGCCCGATATCGCACCGTCCGTCTCCTATCTCAGCATGATCGAGAGCGGCAAGCGCACGCCGTCGGCGCAACTGCTCGAGCTGCTCGCCGGGATATTCCAGCGCCCCTCCGCCTGGTTTCTCGATGAGAACGCCGCGCTCGATCTGCCCCCGCCGGCGGCCGGGGGCGGGACGATGAGCATTCCGCTCGAGCCGGCATTTCTTTTCTCCAAGAGTCTGCTGCAGATCGCCATCCCCGAGCTGCTCGCACAAACAGGGACCACGGGGCGGCAGTTCGCGCACCTGCTCATCCGCTCGCACCAGGAGATGTCGCGCAACGATTTCCCCGACCTCGAGCGCGCGGCCGACCGCATCGGCGAGCGGCGCCTTCCGCTCTCGGTCGAGGATCTCATGCGGCTCGCCCGGCGGCACGGGCTCGAGATCCGCTGGTTCGATCGCAAGCCGGTGCTGGCGCGTGACAAGGATCGCGAGGTGCGCAGCATGGTGCGCTCGTTCTTCGAGCCCCCGCGCGTCGTGTACGCCAATCGCGCACTGCAGTCGGATCCGGCGCGTCTGAAGTTCGATCTCGCCGCGCACATCGGCCACAAGGTGCTGCACGGCGGCGACGGCCTCAAGTCCGCGCACGCCACCGGCGGTGAGATGGGCGGCAGTCCCGAGGGCGGATCGGGCGCCGCCGGCATGAATGCACAGGATGTGCTGCACGCCTGGCGGGATTTCGAGTGCAGCTTCTTCGCCGGCGCGCTGCTCGCCCCGCGGGTCCCGTTTCGCCGCTTTCTCGCGCGCGAGCGCTACCGCGTCGAGGCGGGGGCGCGGCTCGAGCTCACTCCCGCGGTGGTGATGCGCCGCATGACCAAGGTCTCACCCTACCCACACTGGCATTTCTTCGATGCTTACCCCCCGGGCTACCTGCGCGCGGTCTATCGCGGCAACGGCATCCCGCTCCCGTGGGGAAATCTCGCGCAGGTGAGCGACCCGTGTCCCAACTGGGCGGTGTTCCGCATGATCGATGGTGCCCACGGGGCGAACGGCTCGCAGATCTCGGTGCTGCGCGATGGCGAGCGGTCGCTCCTCTACTGCTGTCACTCGATTCGCGTGCACGACATGGCGGGCAACCCGCACGTGCTCTCGGTCGGGGTGGACCTGGCGCCGGCGCTCGCCTCCAACGGAGCGGCGAGCGACACGGTGATCGAGTCGATCTTCCGGGAATGCTCACATCGCCGCGGCGAGGCGCGCATCCCGAAAGCCGCGAGCTCTGCGCTCGGCGCGGTGGCCAACGTGCTGAACATCGCCTGGATCGGCGATGCGCTGGCCGCACCCGCACGCATCATCTGTCCACGCAGCAACCGCTGCCCACGTCCCGAGCGTTGCGAGGGCGCCCGCCCCTCGCGGGCGCGCGAGATCGCGGATGTGCGCGAGGAGATCCTCGGCCGCGAGGGCTGATGGCATCATTGCCCGATCGTCACCGGAAAGGTGAGACCTCATGTTCTCAGCGAGCCGCGCCTGCACCGCCGCCCTGTTGGTTGCGCTGGCCCTGGATCTCCCGCGAGCCGGGGCGGCCTCGGGTACCAGCATCGATCCGCAGGCCGAGCAGGCGGAGATCGGCGAGTGGCGTACGCGGCGCGTCGAAGCGCTCACGAGTGACGGCGGATGGCTGACGCTCGCGGGGCTTTTCTGGTTGCAGCAGGGCGCGAACAGCTTCGGCCGCGACAAGGGCAATGCCCTCGTTCTCGACAGCCCCTCGATCGCCGCACGTTGCGGCACCTTCACGCTCGAGGGGCGTACGGTGCGCTTCATCGCCGCGGAGGGCAGCGGAGTGACGTACCAGGGCCGGCCGGTGAGCTCGCTCGAGCTCAGCCCCGACAGCGCCGGGAATCCGACGGTGCTCGCGAGCGGCACGCTGCGCTTTTTCGTGATCGAGCGGGCCGGCAATCTCGGCGTGCGCGTGCGCGACCTGAACAACCCGCACCGCAGCGCTTTTCGCGGCCTCAGCTACTTCCCGGTGAGCACCGACTGGGTGTTCGAGGCGCGCTTCGAGCCGTACCAGCCTGCGCGTCACATCAGGATCATCAACATCCTCGGCATGGAGCAGGAGTACGCGTCTCCCGGCGCGGTGGTGTTCCAGAAGGACGGCCGCGAGTGGCGGCTCGACGCCGTGCTCGAGGAGCCGGGCGACAAGGAGCTGTTCATCATGTTCGCCGACGGCACGAGCGGACACGAGACCTACGGCGGCGGGCGTTTCCTCTACGTGCCACTGCCGAGCGCAAGCCGCACGCGGCTGGATTTCAACAAGGCCTACAACCCGCCCTGCGCACTGAATGACTTCGCGACTTGTCCGCTGCCGCCGCAGCAGAATCACCTGCAGCTCAGGGTCGAAGCGGGCGAGAAGACCTACGCCGGCGCGCACGCCACCGCGCCGCTGACACGCGCTACGGGCACCCCACGAAATTCCGCGGAATTTCGTGTGGACCCCGCTACCTCCCGCGCAGGCGCTGCGACTGGACCAGGCGGATACGCGCCGTGACGCGCTGGCGTGTCGCGGAAGTGACCTCGCCGGGAGCCGCCCCCGGGAGCGCGGCGAAGGGCAGCGCCGCCGCTGCGGCGACGGCCGGTGGGTAGGAGATGAAGGTGTCGGTGGCAATCGCGCTGCCGAGCTGCGGCTGCGCGTAGAACGGCAGGAAGGCGCCCCCACTGCCGGTGTTCACCAGCGCCTGGTAATCGCCGAGGAACAGCCCCTCGGAGTCGGGCGCATTCGCGAGGTTGAACGAGCCCGAGAGGTGCTGCTCGGTGAAGGTTGCACCGCCATCGGCCGAGGTGACCATCCAGCAGTCGGCGTACAACGCGTCCGCAGCAGGCGCGGTGTTGTTACGCAGATCGAAGTAGGTGACTGCGAGGACACCGTCGGCGCGCACGTTGACCGTCGGTGTGAAAGCCTGCACCGTCGTATCCGCATTGACCTGCACGGGTGCCGACCAGCTCTGGCCGCCATCGGTCGAGCGCACGAGCGCAATCCCATCGTGCTTGCCCATGGCGAAACGCGAGTCTTGCCAGGCGACGAACACTGCGCTCGACCCCGCGCTCACCGAGACGAGCTCCGATCCATCGCGCACCGGCGCATTGTTGGCGGGGTTGATGGTGCCGACCGCCTGCAGATCCGAGATGGTGACGGGCGGCAAGGACCAGGTAGCGCCGTTGTCGAGCGAGCGAATGACGCGCACCGCAACGGAGGGCTTGCCGGCCTGGGTGTCGATCTCGGTGAAGACATCGAGCAGCACGTCCCCGGGCAGCACCACGATCTGGTTGCCGATGGTCTGCGCGGAGGGCCCAGGATCGTAGATGCTGCGGGCGCTCTGCCAGGTCGAGCCGCCATCGGCGGTGAGCGCCAAGTAGGTCGGACCTGCGATTTGCGAGGTCATGCGGTCCCACACGGCGTACACGTAGCTTGCATTGATCGGGTCCGCGGTGATCGAGCCCTTGTCGTTGAAGACCTGCTCCCCGTCCTGGATGAGCGCATGCGGCAATTGCCAGGTCACCCCGAAATCCGCCGAGCGTGCCACCAGCATGGCACTCGATGAGCCGGGGCCGAGCGTCGTGCCGTTGAACGAGAGAGACAGCGCATACGCGTATCCGTTCGGCGACACGGTGAGCCACGGGTCGCTCGCGCGCGCGTAGTCGCCGAAGTTGCCGGCGTTACCTCCCGTGCAGCGCGAGAACGTCGCGGTGGTGCGCGTCCAGCTGCTGCCGCCATCGAAGGAGGCAGCGAGTATCAGTCCCTGCGAGCCGCCGTTGGACCAGCGATCCTGCTGCCAGGCGGCGATCAGGTTCGTCGTGTTGAAGGGATTGGTGACGAGCGACGGCTCGACCGCCGTGTTGGGATAAAGCGTGCCGCTCGACGCCATGACGCCATCGCATCCGGCGGCGAACGCCGAGGGCTGCGATACCTGCACCTGCTGCACCGAGGTGAAAGGCGGCGGCGGGGTGACGGGTACGACTGTGGAGGAGTTGCTGCTGCCGCCGCAGGCTGCAACCAGTGTCAGGAGCGCAACGACCCCTACGCCGCGCTGTGCATTCATGCGATTTGCTTCCCGCCTTCCCGCACAGAGCGTAGCACGTCGGCGATCGATCACCGGAGCGCCCGCGTTATGTCATCTGTGTCAGCGTCAGGGTATGAAGATCGTCGCAGGGTGCTCCAGGCACTCCTTCAGCGCCTGGATCATGGATGCCGCGTCGTAACCGTCAACGAAGCGGTGGTCGAAGGAAGACGAGAGATTCATGGTGAGACGGATCGCGATGGCGGCATCGATCACCACCGCCCGCTCGATGGCACGGTTTACGCCGATGATGGCGACTTCCGGCGCGTTGATGATCGGGGTACTGGCGATGCCGCCGAGCTTGCCGAGGCTCGTGATGGTGATGCTCGAGCCGGTCAACTCCTCGCGCTTCGCCTTGTTGGTGCGCGCCGCTTCGCTCACCCGGCGCATGGCCGCGGCGAGCTCCCACAGCGTGAGCGCCTGGGCGTCGTGCACCACCGGCACCTTCAGGCCCTCCGGAGTCTGCGTGGCGACTCCGAGGTGCACCGCGGCGTAACGCACGATCACGCCGCGCTCGGCGTCGTAGTGGGCGTTGCACTGTGGGTAATCGCGCAGCACGCGGATGAGGGCGAGTGCGAGGAACGGCAGGTAGGTGAGCGGTGCGGCACCCTCTGGCAGCTTTCTGTTCAGTTGACGGCGGAGTGACTCGAGCTCGGTGATGTCGAGCTCCTCGACGTACGCAAAGTGCGGAATCGTGCGCTTCGCCTCGCTCATGCGCTGGGCGATTACCCGCCGCAGGCCAATGACCTTGATCTCTTCAGTGGCAGCCGTGGGGGCCGCAGGACGCGTGGCGGGCACCGGCGCGGCGGGCACCGGCTTGGGTCCGCTGCGCAATGGCGTCGGCTGCGTGCGCCGCGCCACGTAGGCTTCGAGGTCCTTCGACACGATGCGGCCGTTCGGCCCGGAGCCAGCGATCTGGTGCAGGTCGATCCCCGCCTCGTGCGCGCGGCGACGGATGGCGGGCGAGGTCGCGACGCGCATGCTGCCAGCGGTCGTTGCGGCCGCTGTGGGTGCGGTACCGCCATTGGCGCCTGCTGCACCCCCGCGGGCCGGCGCGGCTGCCGGGGCCGCGGCACCAGCCACCGCAGCCGCTGGCGCAGAGACCGTGGTGACTGAAGCGGTTTTCGCGGGGGCGCTCACCGCCGCTCCTCCCTCATCGGTCTCCAGCACGATGAGCTCGGCGCCCACCGGTACCATGTCCCCAGGCCCACCCGTAGTCGAAATGACACGGCCGCTCACCGGTGCGGGCACCTCCACGGCCGCCTTCTCGGTCATCACCTCGACGACCACCTCATCCTCAGCGACGGTATCGCCGGGCTTCACGCGCCAGCCGACGATTTCGGCTTCGACCGTTCCCTCGCCCAGATCCGGGAGCTTGAAGACGTAGCGGCTCATTGCGCCTCCATCACCTCTTTGAGCGCCGCGGCGATGCGCGTTTGCCCGGGGAAATACTCCCACTCGAACGCGTGCGGATAGGGGGTGTCCCAGCCCGCGACGCGCTTCACCGGCGCTTCGAGGTTCCAGAAGCACTGCTCCTGCACGCTCGCGACGATCTCCGCGCCGTAGCCGCCGAAACGCGTGGCCTCGTGCACGACCACACAGCGGCCGGTCTTGCAGACCGAGGTGCACAGCGTGTCCGTGTCGAGCGGCGACATGGTGCGCACATCGACGATCTCCGCATCGATGCCGGTGGCGCGCACTGCGGCCTCGGCCACGTGCACCATCGTGCCGTAGGTGATGATCGTGAGATCGGAGCCCTCGCGCACCACCTCCGCACGGCCGATCGGCACGGAGTAGTGACCGTCGGGCACCTCTCCGCGCGGGTGCGCACTCCAGGGCACGGCCGGTTTGTGCGGATCGCCGTCGAAAGGCCCGTTGTAGATGCGCTTGGGCTCGAAAAACACGACCGGATCTTCGTCCTCGATTGCACTGATGAGCAGACCCTTGGCGTCGTAGGGATTGGAGGGCATGACCACCTTGATGCCGCAGACGTGCGCGAAGATGGCTTCCGGGCTCTGCGAGTGCGTCTGACCGCCGCGAATGCCACCGCCGCTCGGCGTGCGGATGGTGACCGGCACGTGAAACTCGCCTGCGGTGCGGTAGCGGATGCGGGCCAGCTCGCTCACCACCTGGTCGAAGCCCGGGTAGATGTAGTCGGCGAACTGGATTTCGGCGACGGGCTTGAGTCCGTTGACACCCATGCCGATGGCGGCGGCGATGATGCCGCCCTCGGCGATCGGTGTATCGAGCACCCGATGCTCGCCGTACTTGCGCTGCAGCCCGTCGGTTACGCGGAACACTCCGCCGAAGTAGCCGACGTCCTCGCCGAGGATCACCACGCGCGGATCGCGGCCGAGCATCACGTCCATGGCGGAATTGAGCGCCTGCACCATGTTCATGCGTGCCATGAGTCAGCCCTCGTGCGCCCGCGGCGGCGCGCCGTGTGCGTCCTCCGCCGGCGCTGCGCCTGCCTGGGCGCGCTGCCTCTCGAGCAGCACCCGCATCTCCTCGCGCTCGCGCTGCAGATTCGGCGGCATGTCGCGGAACACATCCTCGAACATGGTGAGCGGGTCGAGGAACGGACCGTGCGTCAGCGTTCCGTAGGATTCGGCATCCTTCCAGCAGGCCGTGACGTGTGCCTCGAGCTCCTTGTGCAGCTGTGCGTGGCGCTCCTCGGACCATTCCCCGAGTGCGATCAGGTGCTGCTTGAGGCGCGTGATGGGATCCCCGAGCGGCCACGCCCGCCATTCCTCCTTCGGGCGATAGCGGGAAGGATCATCGCTCGTCGAGTGCGCGGCGGCGCGATAGGTGACGTGCTCGATGAGCGTGGGACCCCCGCTCTGTCGCGCCCGCTGCGCCGCCCACTGCGTCACTGCATATACCGCCAGGAAGTCGTTGCCATCGACGCGGATGCCCGGAATACCGTACCCCGGCCCGCGCTGCGCGAAGGTGCGGTGCTCACCCCCAGCGAACCCCTGGAAGGTCGAAATGGCCCACTGGTTGTTGACGAGGTTCAGGATCACCGGCGCCTGGTACACGGCAGCGAAGGTCATCGCATAGTGAAAATCCGCTTCCGCACTCGAGCCCTCGCCGATCCAGCTCGCCGCGATGTGATCCTCCCCCTTGATCGCCGCCGCCATCGCCCAGCCCACCGCCTGCGGAAACTGCGTGGCGAGATTCCCGGAGATCGAGAAGATGTTGCCCTCCGCAAAGTGATACATGATCGGCATCTGCCGGCCCTTGCACATGTCGCGGGTGTTGGAGAGGCACTGGCACATCAGATCGACCAGGTTGCGTCCGCGCACCACGTGCAGCCCCTGCTGGCGGTAGGAGGGAAACAGCATGTCACCGGGCTGCAGCGCCATGCCGGCGGCGACCGCCACCGCCTCCTCGCCGGTCGATTTGATGTAGAAGGAGATCCGGCCCTGGCGCTGGATCCTCTGCATGCGATCGTCGAGGAGCCGGGTGAGCAGCATGTGGCGCAGCGCCACCTGCAGCTCCTGCGGCTCGAGATGCGGATTCCACGGGCCGACCGCGTGGTGCTCGTCGTCGAGCACGCGCACCAGCTCGAGGGAGAGGTTCTCGATGTCGCGTGCCGCGGCGGTGACATCGGGCCGGTAGACCGCTCCGGGCAGCGAAAGCTGCAGGTAACTGAAGTCGGGTTCCTGCCCGGGCCGTGCCGGGGGCGCGGGAACATGCAGGCGTGACCGAGGGGTCATGAGGTGAGTTCCGTCTTGTGTGTTACGGTTGGAAGAGCCGCTGCGGCTTCGCAGGATTGTAGTCGCCTCACCCTCGTAACACTACGATGAAGCCCAGACACACGCACCGAGGTGTCGTGCTGCGTAACGCCGCGAGAGCGACGCATGCCCGCGCGCAGCCACCGGCGGCGCAGCCCGCTACTGCGCGCGTGCGCGTCGGGCGGGAGGTGGCGGGCCGCGGCGGCAAGGGCGTAACCGTGATCACCGGACTGACAATGGATGCGGCGCAGCTCGATGAGCTCGCCGCACGGCTGAAGAGGCTCTGCGGCGCCGGTGGCGCCGTGAAGAACGGCCGCATCGAGATCCAGGGCGATCACCGTGACCGGCTGGTCGCGGAGCTCTGCCGGCTGGGTCTCGAGGCCAAGCGCGCAGGTGGCTGAAGCCGCGCCGCGCGCCCCTCCTCGCCCCCCTGCCCCGCTACCGCCATCGGCGCACCGAGTTGGCTTCGGGACGCGAATATTGCTATAGAGTGACGGTGGCAGCGACCTGGGGACACAAGATGAACAATAAGCCTGGAGACTCGCCCCGGGGACGGGGCGGCAACGTGCTGCTGTTCGCGCGTAATTTCTTCCGCCATCCGCGCATGCTCGGCTCGATCGTGCCGAGCTCACGTTTCCTCATCAAGCAGCTGCTCGAGCCGATCAATTTCGGCCGCGCGCGCGTGATCGTCGAGTACGGACCGGGCGTCGGGGTCATCACCGCCGAGCTTCTGCGGCGCATGCGCAGCGATGCGGTGCTGATCGCCATCGAGATGAATCCCGACTTCGTCAGCTACCTGCGCAGCGCCTTCACCGATAAGCGTCTGCATGTGATCGAGGCTTCTGCGGTCTCAGTCGATGACATCCTGCGGCGCTTCGGTTACACGCGCGCCGATTACATCATCTCCGGGATCCCCTTCAGCACCATCCCCGCCCCCTTGCGCGAGCGCATCCTCAACAAGACGCGCGACATGCTCGAGCCCGGTGGGGCGTTTCTGGTCTATCAGTTCTCCACCCGCGTGCTGCGCGACCTCAAGCGCACGTTCGGTTACGTCGCGCGTCGCTTCGAGCCGCTCAACGTGCTGCCGGCGCACCTGTTCATCTGTCAGCCCATCACCGCCTGAGCGGCCGCGCACGCGCCCCGACGCCGTTGACAGCGCCGAGCAGGGGCGTGGAAGCTTCCGTGCATGGCGGACACTCTCTGGATCGGGACACGCAAGGGGTTGTTCTCGCTGCGCTCTGACCGAGCACGCCGCCGCTGGAAGCTCGGCGGCCCGCAGCTCCTCGGTCATATCATTCATCACGTGGTACAGGATTCCCGCGAGCCGCGGGTGCTCCTGCTGGCCGTGCGTACGGGACATCTCGGACCGACCGTGATGAGATCCGTCGACCGCGGCCGCAGCTGGTGCGAGGCGGCCGCGCCGCCCGCTTTCCGCAAGGCGGGCGCTGGCGCGGAAGCACGCGCCGTGCAGCGGGTCTTCTGGCTCAGCGCCGGCCACCGCAGCGAGAGTGGCACCTGGTACGCGGGCAGCTCACCCGCCGGACTCTTCCGCTCCACCGACGGTGGTGAGCGCTGGGAGCCTGTGGCGGGCTTCAATGACCATCCGATGCGCCCGCAGTGGGCCGCGCAGGCGACTCCCGATGGCGAGTTCCTGCACTCGATACTCATCGACCCGCGCGACCCGCAGCATCTGTATATCGCGATCTCGATCGGCGGCGTCTTCGAGTCGACCGATGCCGGAGCGAACTGGACGCCGCTCAATGAAGGTTGTGCGGCCGACTTCCTGCCCGATCCCGCCGTGCCCTTCGGGCACGACCCGCACTGCGTCGTGCAGCACCCACTGATGCCCGATCGGCTCTATCAGCAGAATCATTGCGGCATCTACCGCCTCGATCGCCCCGGGCGTCGCTGGCAGCGCATCGGCAAGGCGATGCCGCGGAAAGTGGGCGACGTCGGATTCCCGATCGTGCTGCACCCCACCGACCCCGACCGCGTCTGGGTGCTGCCGATGGACGGGCGCACCGTCTGGCCGCGCACCTCCATCGATGGGCGCCCGGCGGTGTACTTGACCGCCGACGCGGGCGAGAGCTGGCGGCGGTTAGACCGCGGGCTCCCGCGCTCGCAGGCCTGGTTCACGGTGCTGCGCCAGGCGATGTGCACCGACCGACACTCGCGCCCGGGAGTGTATTTCGGCACCACCGCGGGTGAACTCTGGGCAAGCACCAACGGCGGTGAGTCCTGGCGCTGCATCGTGCGCCACCTGCCGGAGATCTACTCGGTGACCCACGCGGCCTAGGGCACCCCGCAAAATTTCGCTCTCCACGCTTAAATGTGCGCCCACCGAACAGCAAGACGCGAAATTTGGCGGGGACCCCGCTAGCCGCCATGCCCTGCACGGTGCGCATCGCGAGTCCCCTGCGTTCCTACACCGCCGGTGCGGGAACAGTCACCGCACGCGGCCGGACACTCGCCGAGGTGCTCGGCTCTCTCGAGGAACGCTGTCCCGGCATACGGTTTCGCATGATCGATGAGCAGGACCGCATCCGCCCGCACCTGCGGCTGTTCGTGAACTCGAGCGAGGCGCGGGAGCTCACGGCGAAGGTCGCCGATGGTGATACCGTGCACGTGGTCTGTGCACTTTCAGGAGGCTGATCCATGAGCCTGTCGCTAGCTGAGCGCGAGCGCTACCGGCGCCATCTGGCGCTGAGCGAGATCGGCGCTGCGGGACAGGAGAAGCTCAAAGCTGCGCGCGTGCTCATCGTCGGTGCTGGTGGCCTCGGGTCACCCGCGGCGCTTTACCTGGCGGCAGCCGGCTGTGGCACGCTCGGGCTACTCGATGGCGACCGCGTCGATCTCACGAACCTCCAGCGCCAGGTGCTGTTCGACAGCGAGAGCATCGGGCAGCTGAAAGCCGAGGCCGGGCGCGAGCGGCTCGCGGCGCTCAATCCGGAGCTGCGCATCGTCGCCCATGCGGCAGAGCTGCGCGCAGCGAACGTGCGCGAGGTGTTCGCGCAGTACGACCTGGTGCTCGATGGCACCGATCGACTCTCGACGCGCTACCTCATCAACGATGCGTGCGTGATCATGCGCCGGCCGCTGGTGTCGGCGGCCATACACCGTTTCGAGGGCCACCTCATCACCTACGTGCCCGACCGCGGTCCGTGCTATCGCTGCCTCTTCCCGCAGGCCATGGACGGGATGGTGGCCAATTGCGCGGAGGCCGGGGTGCTCGGTGTGCTGCCTGGCGTGCTCGGCATGCTTCAGGCGACCGAGGCCATCAAGCTCATTACCGGCATCGGTGAGCCGCTCACCGGTCGCCTGCTCACCTACGATGCGCTCGAGATGCGCTTCAGCGAGTTTCGGGTGACGCGCCGGCGCGACTGCGCCGTGTGCGGCGACGCACCCACCATCACGGAGCCACGAGATATGCCGAGAGATCCCGCGATTCCCGAAGGCGTCCGGCGGCTCACCGCCGCGGCGCTCAACGAGCTGCTGCAGCGTGGCGAGCGGCCGCTGCTCGTCGATGTGCGCGAAGACGCGGAGTTCGCCGCAGGACACCTGCAGGGAGCACTCCACATTCCCCTCGGGCAGCTGCCGCAGCGGCTCGGAGAGATCGACCCGCAGGCGGCCCCGGTATTCATCTGCCGCAGCGGCGGGCGCAGCATGGCGGCCTGTCAGATCGCGTTGCGCGCCAACATCCGCTCACCGGCCAATCTCGAGGGCGGCATGTTGGCGTGGACATCGAGCATCGACCCCTCGGTCCGTGTCCTCTGAGCCATCAGGCTCGCCCGTGGCAGCGTGACTTCGCGAACGCCACGCGCGGCTCCGCGGGCGGGGCCGGCATGCGACTCCTGAGCCGCGCGAACGCCGTCTGCGGCTCGTCGACGAATTCGAACAGCTTCAGGTCCTCCGCGTCGATGGTGCCGTGGCGCACCAGCGCATCGAAGTCCACCACCTCGTTCCAGTAGGCCGAGCCGTAGAGAAACACCGGTATCGGCCGGTCGAGCTTGCGGGTCTGGGCGAGAGTGAGGATCTCGAACAGCTCATCGAAGGTGCCGAAGCCCCCCGGGAAGGCGATGAGCGCATGCGCGAGGTGGGCGAACCAGAGCTTGCGCATGAAGAAGTAGTGGAACTCGAAGCGCAGCTCCTCGCTGATGAAGCGGTTGGGACGCTGCTCGTCCGGCAGACCGATGTTGAGACCGATGCTGCGGCCGCCGGCGAGGTGGGCCCCCCGATTGGCCGCTTCCATGATGCCAGGGCCGCCTCCGGAGCAGACGATCAGCCGGCCGCCGCATTCGTTCTGACTCCAGACGGTCACGAGCCGCGCCAGCTCGCACGCCTCATCGTAGTAGCGCCCGAGCGGGCCGCCCGAGTGGATGCGCGCCGAGCCGAAGAACACGGCCGTAGCGCTCACCCCTGCATTGCGGAATGAGCGCAGCGGCGAGAGATACTCGGAGACGATGCGGATCGGCCGCCCATCGTCGGAGTCGATGAATTGCGGATCGTGATAAGCGAGCAGAGGCGTATGCACCATGAGCTCCCCTTCAAAACGCGCAGCGCTGCGCGTCCCTGACACTGTAGCGAAATCCCGGAGGGTGCGTGCGATACTGCAGAGCCGATGCGCTTCTCCGCAACGTGGTTGATTGTGCTGCTGATCGCGAGCGCACTGGCGCATGATGGGACTGCCAGTGCCGCCGCGCTTCCTGCGGAGCGCGCCGCTCCCGCCCTGCCTCTTATCGGTTCTGCCACCTCGCTCCTCATCGTCTCGCCACACCCGGACGATGAGACGCTGTGCTGCGGAGGTGTCATCCAGCGCGTAGTGCGCGCGGGCGGCCGCGTCACCGTCGTATGGCTCACGAGCGGCGACGCGGCGCGCACGGATTTGATACTCATGAGCCACAGCCTGCTGCCGGGGCCTGCGGTGGCGCGCGTGCTAGGCACGCAGCGCATGGGCGAAGCGCGCATCGCCACGGCGCGGCTCGGGGTGTCGGCGGCCGGGCAGCTGTTTCTCGGCTATCCGGATGGCGGGTTGCTGGAGCTCCTCGGCGGGCATCGCTCATCGCCCTACACGTCCACGACCACGGGCGCGTCCGCCGTTCCCTACGGCGATACCCTGTATCCTGGGCATCCCTACACCGGCGAGAGCCTCGAGCGCGACTTTCTCGCGGTGCTCGAGCGCGTGCAGCCGAACCTCATCCTCGCCCCGACGCCGCTCGATGGGCACGCGGATCATCGCGCGGCGGGACTCCTCGCGCAGAGCCTCGCCCCGCGCTACCCGGGAGCACCGGCCCTGCGCTACTGGATCGTGCACGGTGGCGAGGGGTGGCCGACACCCGCGGACCTCCTTCCGGGTCTCCCACTCACGCCTGCGCCACTCGCGAGCACACTCGCGCCCGTGGCGTTCGACCTCGAGCCCGCCGAGGAGGACGGCAAGCTCTTCGCTCTGCGGGCTTACGAGACGCAGATGCGCGTGATAGCGCCCTTTCTGCTCTCGTTCGTCCGCACCAACGAGCTCTACTCGGTGCGCGCTCACTGACGCCCGGGGCGCCGCCAGCGGTCGATGTAACGATCGATTGCGCCCGCGATGTTCTCACGCAGCCGCTCGAGCCGGGCACGCTCGTGCCAGTGGCGGCGGCTGATGAGACGCGACACGGCAAAGTCCCGTTCGAAGAGCGCCGCCACGGTGTCTGCGAAGCGCGTGTCGGCCACCTCCTGGTTGGCCTCCAGGTTCCAGCGCAGACTCCAGCGATCGAGGTTGCTCGAGCCGACCGACACCCAGTCATCGCAGAGGATCACCTTCCCGTGCAGCATGGCCGGCTGGTATTCGTAGATGCGCACGCCGGCGCGCAGCATGGAGGCATAGAAGCGCCGCGAGGCGTATCGCACCCACGGATGATCGGTGCGCGCGCCGGGCGCCAGCAGCCTCACGTCCACCCCGCGCCGGGCGGCGCGCCCGAGCGCCGCGCGGAAGCGCCGCGCAGGCACGAAATACGCGCTCATGATCCACGCGCGCTGGATGCTGGTGTCGAGACGGCGCAGCACGCCGTTGGCGAGCACCGAGCGCTGCCGCGCTTCTGACAGCGACAGCCTTCCGTCGGCGCCCGCGTGCGGCAGGCACGGTGGTGCAGCCGGCAGCTCGAGCTCCGGGCCGCAGCGCCGCCAGGTGTGCGCAAACGCACGCTGCCAGTCGGCCACCACCGGTCCCTCGATGCGCACCATCAGTTCGCGCCATGCCGGGCGTGCGGCAGTGGGTGCGAATTCGTCGGTGAGCCCCGTGCCGCCGACGAAAGCCGTGCAGCCGTCGGTGACGAGGAGCTTGCGATGATCACGCAGCAGGTTACCGAGGCGCTTGTGAAGCTCGAGCGGGTTGAAGAAGCGCAGCTCCACGCCCCCCTCTTCCAGGCGCTGCCGGTCGGCACGCGAGAGCCCGAGCGATCCGAACGCATCGAACACCACGCACACGCGTGCGCCGCGGCGCGCGGCAGCCCCGAGTGAGGCGATGAACTGCGTCAGGATGACACCCGAGTGCACCAGGTACATCTCGAGCAGCACCGAGCTGCGCGCCGCGTCGATCGCGGCGAGCATGGCGGGAAAGAATTCGCCGCCGCCGTCGAGCAGCCGGAACGAGTTGCCCGTTCGCCACGGCCAACCCGTTGTCGTAAATTGCTCCGCATGCCCCCGCGCCATCGGCTAACAATGACTGAGCTGCGCAAGAGTTGCCACACGGCCATAACGTTGCTGCTGGCACTGCTCGGGCCCGCCTGGGCTTGTGCCGACGTCATCGACTCAGTGAACGCGGTCCGCAACGTCGGGTGCGATGGCCGCCACCCGGGCGTCCCGCCGCTGCGCGAAAACGCCCGGCTGGACGAGGTGGCGCACCGGCTGGCGCAGGGCACGGACCTGCGCACGGCACTGCAATTCGCCGGGTATCACGAGGTGAGCTCTTTTTCCGTGAGCATCTCGAACGTCCCCGCGAACGGGGACATCGAGCGCACCCTTGCGCAGCAGTTCTGTCAGCAGGTCATCGACCCTGCCTTCCGCGAGATCGGCACCTGGCGAAACGGCAAGCAAGTCTGGATCGCGCTCGCCGAGCCCTTTACACCGCCCGCGCCGCAGGACCAGAGTGAGGTCAGCCGCCACGTATTGGCACTCACCAACCAGGCGCGCGCGCACGCGCGGCGCTGCGGCTCGACCCCCTACGCCGCTGCCGCGCCGCTCATCGCCAATGCCAAGCTGACCCAGGCTGCGCTCGCCTATGCGGGCGACATGGCCACCTTCGGCTACATGGACCACACCGGGCGCGATGGCAGCTCACCAGCCGAGCGCATCACCCGCAGCGGGTACCATTGGAGCGAAGTCGGCGAGAATCTCGCAAGCGGCGTCATGACGGCGGAAGAGGTCGTGGCCGGCTGGCTGGCGAGCCCCGAGCACTGCTCCAACCTCATGGACCCGCTCTACCGGCAGATGGGCGTGGCGTTCGCCGTGAACTCACACGACAAGCGCGGCGTTTACTGGGCCATGGAGTTCGGCACTCCGCGCTGAGCGTCAGGCGCAGGCACGGCAAGCGGTTCCGCGCCTTGCTCGAGCGCCAGCACGGTCCCTGCCGTGAGATAAAGCGCCGCGAACCAGGTGAGCCCATCAGTGAGCAGCACGTACAGCATGCTGTAGACGCTGTGCGTATGCGAGAACTCCTTTACCCCCTGGACGCCGCCGATGAGCACCGCCGCCACGGCCACGAGCAACAGCACCGGGCCGGCTGCCGAGCGGGCTGCGTCCCGGCCGGCCTCGGCGGCCGGCGCCGGCAGTCGCGCGTACCACAGCGCGAGCACGCACAGTCCGATTGCCGAGCTCAGATACTGCAGCGCGTGGCAGACGGTGCCCTCGTAGGGTCCAAGCGTGAACGGCGCACTGAGCGCCGATACCCGGTGAACGATCCACCCGTCCCGGTGTGTGAATGAATCCCACAGCAGGTGCGACCACACCCCGAGCACGATGGCCGGCACTGCCACCGCCCATTCACTCAGCCGATTGAAGGGAGCGACCGCGCGCAGGCACAGCGTGCGCGCACGCCTGGAGAGGAGCGCGGTGAGCGGACGCCGCAGCACAACGACGCCCGCGAGCAGCGCGAGCCCCAGGGGCAGGTCGACAGTCAGCGAGTGACCCAGTGCGTGGGTCACGGGCACCAGCCGCGCAACGTGAATGGGCAAGTAGTACGGAAGGTCGGGCACCATGGCGCCGATGACGAGCGGCGCCACGCGCAGGTGGCGCACACCGCGCAGGGGCAGGACCGCCGCCGGATGCGCGAGAGTGAAGGGCACGCGCGCTCACTCCGACCGAGGCGTGGCCGGCGGGGGTCCGGGAGCTCCGGGCGCGGCGCTCATCGGCCGTGGCGCGCCTCACGCACGGCAGCGGAAGGCGAGGTGATCACGCCCGAGTCAGGATCCCACAGCCGCAGGCCGCCGACAAAGGCATGGAGATTGCTCCCCAGGCGCGCGCCTGGCGGGAGCTTGTTGATTTTCGCGGCGTTGCCGCCACCGAGCACGATGTAGTCGGCCTCGAAAGCAGCACCGAGATCAGCAACGACCTTCCGCACCGCCTTGCGCCAGCGGCGGTTGCCGAGGCGCTTGCGGCCCTGCTCACCGACGTAGTACTCGAAGGTGCGGCCGTGCTTGTAGGGCATGTGGCCGACCTCGGTTGGCTCGACCACCCCGTCGATGATGAGCGTTGCGCCAAGCCCGGTGCCGAGCCCGAGAAACAGCATGCGGCCGCCACGATAGCTGCCGATCGCCTGCAGGGCCGCATCGTTAATCAACCGCACGGGTCGGCCGAGCGCGGCGGCAAAGTCAAAGCCTACCCATCCCTTGCCGAGGTTGTGCGGCTCTGCTGCGATGCGCCCGTGATAGACCAGGCCCGGATAGCCGATGGACACCGCGTCATAGCGCTGCTCCCCGAGGAGCTTGCGCAGCTCACGCGTCATGCGCGCCGGTGTCATTTTCGGTCCGGATTCGAACGCCGGTATCGCCCCGCGCTCGCCGATGCGGAACTTCACGTGCGACCCGCCGATATCGATGACCAGGACGTACCTGCGATCCGGCGCGCGTGGACCTTTCCTTTTGGCTGACATCGCGCGATTCTCCCCGGATTCCGCGGTCGTGACCACCGCTCGGGAGAACCCATGATTCTGCAGTGGCGACGATGTCAGAGTGTTGCCTTGGCGATCCTCGGCGTAAGCGCGGCATGCCATCTCGCATGCGCTGCCGGGACCTCGAAGGTGACCGGCAACATCGACGTGGCGGCAGGCGAGCACAGCGGGAATCTCTCCACGGTGAATGGCGCGATCCAGATCCGTGAGAATGCGGTCGTGGGCACGGCACATGGGGTCAACGGCAGCATATCGCTCGAGTCACATGCGAGCGCAGCCGAGCTGCAGACCGTCAACGGATCGATCGAGCTCGCGCCGCACGCGAGGGTCAGCGGCAAGTTACACACGGTGAACGGCAAGCTGACTCTCGCCGACGGCGCCGAGGTGGGCGGCGCACTGGTGAACGTCAACGGCGCGATCAAGGTCGCGGCGGCTCACGTCGGTGGCGGCATCGACACGGTCTCCGGCGGCATCGAGCTCGGACCGAACGCACACGTCGACGGAGGCATCCGCGTGCGCAAGCCCGGCGGCTTCTTCAACCTCGGCGCCGGGGAGGTGCCCCGAATCGTCATCGGGCCCGGTTCGGTCGTCGGTGGCACGCTCAACTTCGAGCGACCCGTGAAACTCTACGTGAGCGACAAGGCGACGATCGGTCCGGTGCAGGGTGCGAGCGCGGTGAAGTACTCGGGCGAGCGGCCGCCCGACTGACACCCTCACAGGTCGAAAGCCCCCGCCAGCAGCGCGCGCGCCGCCCTGCCCGCCGCGAGGTCGTGGCAGTTGACGATGGCGAGCCGAAAACCTCCGGGCGGCATGGGGTGCACCGCCGCCGGACGGTCCGCGTGAAAGGTGATCTGCACGCTGCTCACCTGTGGCGTGCGGCGCACCTGTTCCACGAGCGCCGCGGGCGGATGCTGGTACTCGCGCCCATGGCGACCGAAGAGCGCCACGCTGTAGCCGTCAGTGCGGCCGGGCTCATCAAACGCCCATACGCCGTGCTCATACAAGCCCACCACCGCATCCAGCCAACCGTCGCCATAGAGATCCGGCCACTGATCCGCGAGCCGCAGGTGCGCATCGATGACACGGCCGCCGATGGACTCGAAGTTCATCATGCCGGTGTAGGAGCCGATGTGCCGCGCCAGCCAGTCACCGAGATAGGCTACGAGGCCCGGCCGTGCCGCCGCCTCGATGGTCCAGTAATCGAAGGTGCCCTCCCCTGCGGGTGTACCGCACGAGTGCCGCGACCACACCGCCCTGCCCCGCACGACCGCCACGTCGGTGCTCACGTGCTCGCCTTCGAGCAGCGGCATCCAGAAATGTCCTGGTGTCAGGTGCCGCCGGTAATCCGCGAGACTGCGCAGCATCCGGCTGCCCACACCCATGCCGCGCAGATTGGTGATCGGCTTGCTGAACACGGGGAATTGCGGCGGCTCGACACCGTGCGGGGCGCAGGCGATGTCCTGTGAGGCGCACAACCGCAGCTTGTCGTACACCCAGCGCTGCTGCGGATACCACTCGTAGGCGTCCGGATCCTCGGTCGGGATGCGCACCGCGGGTGGACACGCAACGCCCTCGAAGTACTGCAGTCGCCAGGGATCGGCTTCGCAGAACGGCACGGCGCTTTCCTTGCGGGTACTGCGCGCCTCGCTCAGAAGAGCCCGGTGATCCGGCCGTCGCTGTCGACGTCGATGTTGTTCGCGGCCGGAACCTTCGGCAGCCCCGGCATGGTCATGACGTCGCCACAGATCATGATCACGAACTCGGCTCCAGCCGCGAGCCGGACCTCGCGGATGTTGACCACGTGGTGCGCCGGTGCGCCGCGCAGCTTCGGGTCGGTGGAGAAGGAATACTGAGTCTTGGCGACGCACACCGGGTAATGGCCGTAACCGCCCTCCTGGAGCTGGCGGATCTGCGCCCGCACCTTGGTGTCGGCGGTGATGTCGCTCGCGTGATAGATCTCGGTCGCGATGGCCTTCATTTTGTCCCACAGCGTCGCATTGTCCGGGTAGACGAAGCGAAAACGGCTCGGTTGCTCGCTGAGGCGCACCACCTCGCGCGCCAGCTCCACCGCACCGCGGCCGCCCTCGGCGAAATGCGTGGCCGGGACCACGCGCACCCCGTGCGGGGTGATGCGCTCGATCAGCAGCTCGATCTCGCGCTCGCTGTCCTCGGCGCGGCGGTTGATCGCCACCACGCACGGCAGCCCGTAGCGGTTGACGACGTTGTCGATGTGCCGCTCGAGGTTGACGACACCTTTGTCGAGCGCCGCCAGATTCTCGGCCTTGAGATCGGCAAGCTCCACGCCGCCGTGATACTTGAGCGCCCGTACGGTCGCCACCACCACCGCGGCGCCGGGCTTCAGTCCCGCCTTGCGGCACTTGATGTCGACGAATTTCTCAGCCCCGAGATCGGCGCCGAAGCCGGCCTCGGTCACCACGTAGTCAGCGAGCTTCAGCGCAGTGCGCGTGGCGATCACCGAGTTGCAGCCGTGCGCGATGTTGGCGAAGGGACCACCGTGCACGAAAGCCGGGTTGTTGGCGAGCGTCTGCACGAGGTTCGGTGCGAGTGCCGACTTCAGCAGCGCGGTCATGGCGCCGTGCGCCTTGAGGTCGCGCGCCAGGATCGGCTCCCCGCTCGCACGGTAGCCGACCACGATGCGGCCGAGGCGCTCCTTGAGGTCGCCGAGCGAGCTCGCGAGACACAGGATCGCCATGACCTCCGATGCCACCACGATGTCGAAGCCGTCCTCGCGCGGCACCCCGTTGGCCGTGCCACCGAGGCCGATCACGATCTCGCGCAGCGCACGATCGTTGATGTCGAGCACGCGCCGCCACGCGACCCGTCGCACGTCGAAGCCGAACTGGTTGCCCTGGTAGATGTGGTTGTCGATCAATGCAGCCAGCAGGTTGTTGGCAAGGGATATGGCGGCAAAGTCGCCGGTGAAGTGCAGGTTGATGTCCTCCATCGGCACGACCTGCGAGTAACCGCCGCCTGCGGCGCCGCCTTTCATGCCGAAGACCGGCCCGAGCGCCGGCTCGCGCAGGCACAGCATCGCGCGCTTGCCGAGGAGGTTCAGGGCATCGCCGAGACCTACGGTCGTGGTGGTCTTGCCTTCGCCGGCCGGCGTCGGCGAGATCGCCGTCACCAGCACCAGCTTGCCGTCGGGCCGATCGGCGAGCTGCGCCACGTAATCGAGCGATACCTTCGCCTTGTAGTGACCGTAGGGCTCGAGGCTCTCCTCGGGAATCCCCAACCGTTCCCGTGCCAGTGAGACGATCGGACGCAGCTTCGCGCGCTGCGCGATCTCGATGTTGCTCGGAAAGGGCGTAGCTGGAGGAGCCGTCTTGTCAGACATGGTTGGGTGGGGTGCCGTGGTGGAAGTGCGTGATGCTACCCTACAATCGCCGCTCATGCTGTGGCTCAAAGCCTTCCACGTTGTGTTCGTCGTGACCTGGTTCGCGGGGCTGTTCTACCTGCCCCGCCTGTACGTCTACCACGCAGTTGCCACGGACGCCCCCGGCGTCGCGCGCTTCGTGGTGATGGAGCGGCGGCTGTTCTTCCTCATGAGTGTCGGCGCAGTGCTCGCCGTGCTGTTTGGCATGGCGATGATCTTCGCCGCCCCCGGGTATCTCGAGCAGGGCTGGTTGCGGACCAAGCTGCTGCTGGTCGCGCTGCTCGTCGGCTACCACCTCTGGTGCTATCGGCTGATGCTGGAGCTGCGCGCCGGAGTCACCCCGCACTCGCAGCGCTGGTACCGCTGGTTCAACGAGCTCCCGGGGCTCTTTCTGATTGCGATCGTCGTACTGGCAGTCGTGAAACCCTAGCGCGCAGGCGTGTCGTGTTTCACCAGATCCGCACCCGATCCTCCGGCTTGATGTACAGCTTGTCTCCCGGCTGAACGCTAAACGCCGGGTACCAGTCGTCGATATTCGGCAGCGGCCCGTTGACGCGGAACTGCGAAGGGCTGTGCTCGTTCGACATCACCATCTCGCGCAGCGCGCCCTCGCGGTACTTCTCGCGCCATACCTGCGCGTAGGCGAGGAAGAATCGTTGATCGCCGGTGAGTCCGTCGATCACCGGCGCCGCCCGCCCCTTGAGCGAGATCCGGTACGCCTCGTGGGCCACGTTTAGCCCGCCGAGATCGCCGATGTTCTCACCGACGGTATTGGCGCCGTTCACCTTCAGTCCCGGCAGGGGCTCGAAGTCGGAGAACTGCTTGATGAGCCGCGCGGTGCGCGCGGTAAACACCTGCGCATCCGCGGGGGTCCACCAGTCACGCAGCGCGCCGTCCGGACCGAACTTGCGGCCCTGGTCATCGAAGCCGTGGCCCATCTCGTGCCCGATGACCGCGCCGATGGCGCCGAAGTTAACCGCGGCGTCGGCGTTGGGATCGAAGAAGGGCGGCTGCAGGATCGCCGCCGGGAACACGATTTCGTTGTTAGAGGGGTTGTAGTAAGCGTTGATCTCCTGCGGGGTCATCTGCCACTCGGAGCGGTCGACCGGCTTGTCGAGTCTCTCGACCTGGTAGTTCCACTGCCACTCGGCCGCGCGCCGCACGTTGCCGAGCAGGTCGTCGCGCCGCACGGTGAGCTTCGAGTAGTCCTTCCACTTGTCGGGGTAACCGATCTTCGGCGTGAAGGCGGCGAGCTTCTCGTGGGCACGCGTCTTGGTCTGGGGCGTCATCCAGTCGAGGGCGTCGATGCGCTCGCTCAGTGCCGCCTCGAGATCCGCGACCAGCTGCTGCATCTTCGCCTTGGATTCGGGTGGAAAGTAATCCGCCACGTACAGCCGGCCGACGGCCTCGCCGACTGAATCATCGACCGCGTCCACCGCGCGCTTCCAGCGCTCGCGCTGCTGCGGCTGCCCGCGCATCGCCTGGCCGTAGAAAGCGAAGCGCGTTTCATCGAAGCGCTTCGGCAGGTAGGGGGCATGGCTACTGAGATAGTGGAAGGTCAGGAAATCCCTGAGAGTCGCTACATCGGTGCGCCCGAAGAGTGCGGAGAGGTCGCGGATCGCAGTGAGCTCGCCGAGCACCACGTCCTGGCGGGTACCGAGTTGCTGGGCATCGAGGAAGGGCTGCCAAGGGAAACCCGCTGCGTAGGCGAGCAGCTGCGCCTTGCCGCGCGGGTTGTAGATCGCATCCACGTCACGGCGCTTCTCGATGGGCCACTGCACCTTCGCCGCCTCGGTCTCGAAGGCCATGATGTCGCGCGCCTTCCTCTGCGCATCGGGTACGCCCGCGAGCTGGAGCATCTGCGCGATGTAGGCGACGTATTTCGTGCGCAGCTCCTTCAGCGCGGGATCGTCCTTCAGGTAGTAGTCCCTGTCGGGAAGCCCGAGAGTCGCCTCACTGACGAAAATGCAATAGCGGTCGGGATTCTTGAAGTCCGCGGGCAGCTGCACATCGAACAGCGTGGCAAACCCCGGCTCGCCGAAGAGGTGAGCGATATCCTTGGGCGTGCGCGCCGCCGCTATGCGCTGCAGATCCGCCTGGGCGGGGTTGAGCCCGTTGGCCTCGATCGCAGCCTGGTCCATGTACGCCGCGTAGTAGTCTCCGATCTGCTGCTCGGGAGTCCCCAGCGGGGCATGCGCGGCGACAGCTTTCTCGATGATCCCGCGCACCCGCTCCTTGGAGAGTTCATCGAGCCGGTCGAACGGACCGAAGCTCGACTTGTCGGCCGGTATCGTGAAACTGTCGTACCAGCGCCCGTTGGCGTAGGCGAAGAAGTCATCTCCAGGCTTGACCGCCGGGTTGCGGGCACTCAGGTCTAGCCCGAAATCGCCGATGGCGGCCTTCGCCCGTGACGGTGGGTCGACCTGCGTGGCGTCCGATTGGGTGTTGAGGGGCACCGGTTTCTCCTCGACGGGCTTTGCAGCACAGGCCACCAGGGCGAGCAGCGCAGGCATCCATGACAGGGGTCTCATACGTCACAAACCTTGAGTTCCATGCGGGCGCGCAATGATACGGGAGCGGCATGGCCTTCGGGGCACGGGTGGACGCGGCGGAACTGCGGGCGGGCGCGCCGCGCGTCTCATTCCGGCGCCGGCGGCCCTCGGCTCATCTCAGGCGGTGAGCTCCCGGACCCGATCGCGCCACTCGGTGCTGGCAGCGGGAGCGCGCTCGCCGCTCTCGGTGCCGAGGTACAGGAAGCCGACGATGGCGTCATCAGGCTCGAGACCGAGGGCCTGCTTGACCGTGGGATCGTAGGCCGCTGCACCGGTCTTCCACATGGCATTGAAGCCGAGCACAAATGCCGCGAGCATCATGGCGTGCGCGGCTGCGCCGGCGGAGAGCGTCTGCTCGATGACCGGTATCTTGACCGCGGGATCGCAGTGAGCCGCGACTACCACGATGAGCGGCGCGCGGAACGCCTTGAGCCGCTCGCGCTGCAGGCTCTCCTCCCCGCTCTGCGGGTGCATGCGGCGCAGCTGATCGGCGAGCAGCGCGCCAAAGCGCTCGCGCGCCGCGCCGCGCACGACCACGAAGCGCCAGGGCCGCAGCCGGCCGTGGTCCGGGGCGCGCGCCGCGGCCGAAAAAATGAGCTCGAGCGTGCCGGGGTCGGGCGCCGGTTCGCCGAGCGCGCGGGCGGAGCGGCGCGTCAGCAGGGCATCTATGGCTTGCATGCGCGCATTGTCGCAGACTGCGGGCGTGCTCACCGTGTCGGAAGCCAGCGAGCGCAACAAGGGACCGATCCTCGCCGTGTTGCGGGAAGAGCTCGCCGCGTGCACCCGGGTGCTCGAGGTCGGCAGCGGCACGGGGCAACACGCCGTGCATTTCGCGGCGGCGCTTGCGCACCTCGTGTGGCAGCCGAGTGAGCTGCCGGAGAACCTGCCCCCGCTCGCCGAGCGAATCCGCCTCGAGGGCGGCGCGAACCTGCGTGCGCCGATCGCGCTCGATGTGCGCACCGATCCCTGGCCCGCCGCACCGGTCGATGCGGTCTTCAGCGCCAACACTCTGCACATCATGGGTTGGAGCGCGGTGTGTGAGTTCTTCCGCGGCGCCGCCGCCGTGCTCATGCGCCCCGGGGTGCTGTGCGTGTATGGACCGTTCCGCTTCGAGGGAGGTCACACGAGCGAGAGCAACGCCGCCTTCGACCATTACCTGAGGCAGCGCGACCCCGAAAGCGGCGTGCGGGATTTCGAGGCGCTGGACCGACTCGCGCAATCGCGCGGACTGAGGTTCACCGCGAACCACGCGATGCCGGTCAACAACCGCACTCTGGTGTGGAGGATGGCGTAGAGTGCCCGCCATGGACCCCGGCGCGCTGCGCGAGATCCGCGAAGCGATTCGCAGCATCCCCGACTATCCGAAGCCCGGGGTGATGTTCCGTGACATCACCACGCTCCTTGGCAATGCCAACGTCTTTCACCAGGTCGTCGAAGAGCTCGCCCGCCCGTGGCGCAACGAGCAGGTCGATTATGTCGCAGGTATCGAGGCGCGCGGTTTCATTCTCGGCGGGGCGATCGCCCACAGGCTGCGCGCGGGGTTCGTACCGATCCGCAAGAAAGGCAAGCTCCCACATACCACGGTACGCGTCGCCTACTCGCTCGAGTACGGGCTCGATGAGATGGAAATGCATCGCGATGCGGTCTCGGCGGGCGAGCGCATCGTACTGGTGGATGATCTGATTGCGACCGGCGGCACGGCGGAAGCCGCCGTGAAACTGCTGCGCTCACTCGGCGCGAGCATTCTCGGCGCCTGTTTCATCATCGACCTGCCCGACCTCGGTGGCTCCGCGCGCCTCACAGCCCTCGAGGTGCCAATGCGGACACTTGTTGCCTTTCACGGACACTAGCTCGCGTCGGGCCGGGCGCTGACTAGGTAAGTTTTACATTTATTATCAGTGGGTTACTGGTCATCTGCGGACAACATTACGTTGCGGTCATACGGCGCTTCCACACGGATATTCCAGTCATAATACGCGCGCCTTGGGACGGGGGGAGCGCATGAGCCGATCCGGCACCTGAAACCAAGGCAAGCAGCGCATCCCTTTACTTTTGGAGACCACATCGATGTTCAAGAAGCTTGTCCCAGTCGTTGCCCTCGCCCTGCTCGCGGGTCCGGTCTTTGCGGCCAATGCACCGGCCAGCACGCCGTCCGCCGATCAGTCGAGCACGGCCTCGTCCAAGCATCACAAGAAGAGCCACAGCAAGCACAAGAAGTCGACCACCGACTCCTCGACGGCTCCCGCCAAGTAAGGCTCAGCCGACTGGCGTTTACGAAAGCCCCGCCCAGGCGGGGCTTTTGTTTTGGGGCTTGCGGGTTTTGTCAAAACGGGTTCAAATTTCCGTCCATGGATGGGACGCAACAGGCCGCAATACATCAGGCGCTGGTTTCCGTTCAAACTGCTGTCACGAGCATGACCTTCCCGAGCTGCGATCAGGACGATCTGATCGAAGCCATTGATCGCGTCGAAGAGCAACTCCATGCGAGTCACCCGAACCTGGCACTCATGTGCCGGTTCCTCAACTCGATCGCGAGGAGCTTGCGCGCGCAGCCCGAAGCGCGCGATGCCTGCCTCCTGATCGAGGACGCGATCGGCAAGGCCGGAATGCCCAGCACCTGGCAGTCGGGGATCTGATCGCCCGACGCCCGCACCCGCGTCGCGCGCCACAGGGTGCGCGCCACGCGTGCTCGCCCTTGCAGCACCAGGCCTCGTTTGAAGGTGTCTTTCCCCAATAGTTAGGTAACCACCTAACTATCCGGCTAAAACGTCCTCTGACCTGCCGGGCAGGCGAGGTCCCTTCAAGCACCCGGCCGTACCCCGGCCGCGCCCCCGCGTTGCAGCGTTGCGTCGACGCACACGCGCGGTCTAAGTTCACCCCATGTTCACCCCTCTCGCGCAGGCGCTGATTCTGCTGGCGGGCTCGGTGTTCCTGATCACCCTGGTCCGGCGCCTCGCGCTGCCGACCAGCTTTGCGTATCTGCTCGTGGGACTGGTGCTCGGCCCGCACGCACTCGGGGTGGTATCCGACTCGGGCACGACGCGGTTGCTGGCTGAGCTCGGGGTGGCCTTCCTGCTTTTCACCCTCGGGCTGGATTTCTCGCTGCCACGCATGCTGGCGATGCGGCGCGAAGTGTTCGGGCTCGGCGCTCTGCAGGTGCTCGCCACGACCGCGGTATTCGCCGCCATCGGCCACCTGCTCGGCATCCGCTGGCCCATCTCCATCGTACTCGGCGGCGCCGTCGCGATGAGCTCGACCGCGATGCTGCTGCAGCAACTTACCGAGCGCGCCGAGCTCAACCGCACTCACGGCCGCCTCGCCTTTGCCATGCTGCTGTTCCAGGACCTGGCGTTCGTGCCCTTTTTTGCGCTCGCCGCGATGCTGAGCGCGGGCCAGGAGCGGTTTCGGCTCACCGAGAGTCTCGAGGCGCTCGCGAGCGGCGTGCTGGCGCTGGTGGGAGTGCTGGTTGCGGGCCGCTGGCTGCTGCGGCCGTTGTTTCGCGAGATCTCGCACAGCCGCCTGCGCGAGCTCTTCACGCTGACGGTGCTGCTCGTGGTGCTCGCTTCCGCCTGGGTCTCGCACCTCGCGGGCCTCTCCTTCGCCCTCGGTGCCTTTCTCGCCGGCATGATGCTCGCGGAGACCGAATACCGCTACCAGATCGATTCGGCCATCCGGCCGTTCCGCGACCTGCTGCTCGGGCTCTTTTTCGTCTCGGTGGGGATGCTGCTCAACCTGCACCTGCTCGGACGGCCGAGCGAGCTCGCGATGGCCTTCGCCATGCTGGTGACGCTCGTGGTTCTGAAGGCGGTGATTGCGGCGCTCGTAACCTGGCCCTTCACCCACTCGCGCTTCAAGGCTCTGCGCACCGGCATCGTGATGTCGATCGGCGGGGAGTTCGGCATCGCGCTGTGTACGGTGCTGCTGCAGGCGGGCCTCGCGCCCGAAGGACTCGGTGAGCCGCTGCTGGTGGCGATCGTGCTGTCGATGGTGCTGAGTCCCGTGATCCTCAACCACAACAAGCGCGTGGCGCGCTTTCTGCTGCATGAGCACGCACCGGCGCTCACGGCAGCGGAGCGCGAGGAGGAAGCGACCCAGGAGATCGCGCAGCGCGAGCACGTCATACTCTGCGGCTTCGGGCGCGTCGGCCAGAACGTCGCGCGCGTGCTCGAGTCGCAGGGCTTCGAGTACATCGCGCTCGATCTCGATCCGGCGCGCATCCGCGCCGCACGCCAGGCCGGGGACCCAGTGATGTTCGGTGACTCCGCGGATGAGGAGATGCTCGCCAGGGCGGGCATCGCACACGCCAGCGCCCTCGTCATCAGCTTCTCCGACGCGGCCACCTCGCTCGGCATCCTGCGCAGCGTGCGGCGCATGCATCCGGAGCTGCCGGTGCTGGTGCGCACGGCGGACGATGCACGGCTTCAGGAGCTGCAGGATGCGGGCGCAACGGACGTGGTGCCCGAGACCTTCGAGGCGAGCCTCATGCTGGTGTCGCACGTGCTCATGCTGTTGCGCGTGCCGGTGTCGCGCGTGGTGCGCGTGCTGGGAGAGATCCGCAACAGCCGCTACGCGGTGCTGCGCAACATCGTGCGCCGCGGCGAGTCGCGCGTGGCGGACGAGACCAGCGAGCAGCGCGAGGAGATCAAGTCGGTGGTCGTGCCGCCGGGCGCCTGGGCCGTAGGGCGGAGTCTGAGCGAGGTGCGCAACCGCGGCGTCGCCGTGACCTTCACCGGGGTGCGCCGCCACGGCATCCTCGGGCGCGAGCCCGCGGGAGATACCGTACTGCGCGACGGCGACATCGTGGTCATCTACGGCCAGCCCGAGGAGCTCGAGCGCGCCGAGGCGGTGCTGCTCGCCGGCTGAGCGGGGGCTCGCTCCCCTGGTGCAGGCGCTCATGGGCGCCGGGCCGTTAGAATGTGCGCCTCGCGCCGGCGCGCGCCAACACCGCCAACCGCCCGGCAAAGGATCGAGCCATGCACAAGAGCCGTCTCGCTGGATTCATCATCGACTGCCGCACCGACGACCTCGAGGCAGCCGCCAATTTCTGGTCGGCAGCGCTCAACCTACCGGTCCGCCCCGCCGCCAACCACGAACCGCTGTACCGCATTCTGAATACGGCCCCCGACCAGCCGCACCTCGAGGTGCAGCAGGTGAGCCACGAAAGCCGCGTGCATCTGGACATCGAGAGCGATGACATCGAAGCGGAAGTGCGCCGCCTGGAGAAACTCGGTGCGCGCCGCATCGGCGCGCTGAAGAGCTGGTACGTGATGGAGGCGCCGACCGGGCAGCGCTTCTGCGTCGTGCGCCCGCAGCGTCCCGACTTCGCCGCCAAAGCCAACAGCTGGACCGATTGACTTGAATCGCCACGAGATCCACTTTCCGCCGAAGCACGAGCCGCTGCGCGATGATGTGCACGCGCTCGGTGCGCTCATCGGCGAGATCCTGCGTGAGCAGGGCGGCGAGCAACTGTTAGAGCTGGTCGAGCTCGATCGTGTCGCCGCGATCCGCGGCCGGGCCGGCTCGCCCGAGGCGCGCGCGGAGCTCGCCGCATGCGTGCGCGACCGGCCGCCGCAGCTGGCGCGCGACCTGCTGCGTGCATTCGGTACCTGGTTTCAGGTGGTGAACCTCGCCGAACAGGTGCACCGCATCCGCCGCCGCCGCGAGTACTTCCTCAAGGAGAGCCAGCGGCCGCAGCCCGGCGGAGTCGAGGATGCCATCGCCGCACTCAAGGCCCGGGGCCTTGCTTACGAGCAGGTGCTCGAGCTGATCGGCGCACTCTCGATCCAGCCGGTATTTGCGCCCCACTCCACCGAGGCGAGCCGCCGCACGCTGCTGCGCAAGCAGCAGCGCATCGCCCAGCGGCTGCTCGAGCGGCTCGACCCGAGCCTCACACCCAACGAGTCGCGCAGCATCTGGAGCAACATCCGCATGGAGCTCACCACGGCCTGGCAGACCGAGGAGCTGCCGCGGGAGCGGCTCACGGTGGCGGACGAGCGCGAGCAGATCCTGTTCTACCTCGTGGAGATCCTCTACCGGGTGGTGCCGGCCTTCTATGAGGAAATCGCTCAGGCGCTCGAGAAGGTCTACGGCGCCCGCGGCGGCGCGGCGCGCGTCCCCTCCGTCCTGCACTTCGGCTCCTGGGCTGGCGGCGACATGGACGGCAATGAGGACGTGCACGCGAAGAGCATCCGCGAGACTCTCGCACGCCATCACCAGGTGATCCTCCATAGCTACTTCATCGAATGCCAAGAGCTCGCGCAGCGGCTGTCGCAGAGCGCGAGCCGCGTTGCGGCCTCCGCCGAGCTCGGCAAGCGCGTCGAGGAGTACGTGCGGCTGCTGCCCGGCGCGCGCGCCATCACCCCGGCACGGCACGACCGTATGCCCTACCGGGTGTTTCTCGCGCAGATCGGCGAGCGCCTGCGCAGCGCGCACGAGGGACGTGCCAACGGCTACGAGAACGCACACCAGTTCCGCGAGGACATCGCCCTCATCGCACTCAGCCTGCGCGCCAACAAAGGTGTCAACGCGGGACTTTTCTACATCGAGCGGTTGCTGCGGCGGATCGAGACCTTCGGCTTCCACCTGGCGACGCTCGATGTGCGCCAGCACGCGAGCGTCCTGCACGAGGTCATCGCCCAGGGCTTCGATGATCCGCCATGGGTCGGCCGCGATCGCCGTGAGCGCAGCGACCTGCTGGCGCAGGCACTGGAGAAGGATCGCGGACCTGTGACCGAGCTCGGCGCGCTCGGCCGGCGCACGCTCGCGGTGTTCGACGCCATCGTGCAGGGGCGCCATCGCTACGGCCCCGAGGCCATTGGTTATTTCATCGTGAGCGGTGCCGCAGGCGCCGACGACGTGCTCGCCGCGCTGCTACTCGCGCGCTGGGCGGAGGTGTACGACAAGCGCACCGGTGAGATCGCGCTCGATATCGCCCCGCAGTTCGAGACGGCCGAGGCGCTCGTCAGCTGCGCCAACACCATGCAGCAGCTGCTCGCCGACCCGCTCTACCGTCGTTACCTCGAGGCGCATGGGCGGCGGCAGTGCGTGCTCATAGGTTACTCCGACAGCAACAAAGAGCTCGGGGTCTGCGCTTCGCGCTTCACGATCCACCAGGCACAGCATGATCTCGCCGAGGTACTGCGCGCCGCCGGCGAGCAACCCTTGCTGTTCCACGCCCGCGGCGGGAGTCTCGCGCGCGGCGGCGGCCGGATCGAGGCGATCGTGAAGGCGGCGCCCGCCGGGGCCGTGGATGGCGTGTTGCGCCTGCGCGAGCAGGGAGCGACCGTCAAGCAGGGCTACGGCCTGCGGCCGATCGCCATGCGTACCCTCGAGCGCGCCTTCAACGCGGTCACCCTCACGACCGCCGCGCTGCGCCGCGGAGAGCTCGCCGCGGACGCGCCTGCACACCTGGAAATTGCCGCCCATCTCGCCGCCGAGAGCCGCGAGGCGTATCGGCGGCTCATCTTCGGTGAGGCGCAGTTCTACCAGTTCTTCGAGGCCGTCACCCCGATCGATGTGATCGAGCGCATGCAGATCGGCGCTCGCTCGGTGCACCGCTCGGAGCAGGCGGGCCTCGAGGCGCTGCTGCCGGTGCCCTGGGTGTTCGCCTGGACGCAGACGCGCTACATGCTGCCCGGCTGGTATGGCGCCGGCACCGGGCTCGCGGCGATCGTCACGAAGTTCGGTCTGCAGCGGGTGCGCGAGGCCTGTGCCTCGTGGTTCTTCCTCCGCAACCTTCTCGATGACATCGAGACCATGCTGGCGCGTGCGGACCTCGATATCGCGCAGTACTACGACGCGCTCGCTCCGCTCGCGCTGCGCCGCTTTTCCGCGCTGCTGCGCGCGGAGTACCAGAGAGCCTGCAAGCAGGTGCTCGAGATCCGCGACTGCCGCGAGCTGCTCGATTTCGATCCGACCATGCAACGCTCCATCCATCTGCGCAACCCTTACCTCGACCCCATGAACCTCATGCAGGTAGACCTGCTGCAGCGCTGGCGCGCCGGCGGACGCGAGGATCGGGAGCTGTTCGCGGCGCTGCTCGCGAGCGTCGGCGGCATTGCCCAGGGGCTGCAGAGCACCGGATGACATGGCGGATACTCTCACCATCCGTCCTGCGGCCGCCGACGAGATCCCGCTGGTGCTCGAGTTCATCCGCGAGCTGGCTGCTTACGAGCACCTCGAGCATGAGGTGGTTGCGACGGGCGCCGATCTCACGGCCGCGCTCTTCGGTCCGCGGCCGTACGCTGAAGTGGTGTTTGCCTGTATCGACGGCACACCGGTCGGCTTCGCGCTTTTCTTCCATAACTTCTCGACCTTCCACGGCAAACCCGGCATCTATCTCGAGGACCTGTTCGTGCGACCGCGGGTACGCGGCCGCGGCATCGGCAAGCGCCTGCTCGCGTGGCTCGCGCGTACGGCGCTCGAGCGCGGCTGTGCTCGGCTCGAGTGGTGGGTGCTCGACTGGAACGCTCCGTCGATCGCCTTTTACCGCAGCCTCGGCGCGATCGCCCAGGATGAATGGACCACCATGCGCGTGAGTGGCGCGGCGCTCGAGCAGCTGGCCGCCGGCGCGCGCGGCTGAGCGGCCGCGCGGCTTCGCCCATGGGCAATCCAAAGATATTACCGTGCGATCAGGTGGCGATCCGCGCCGCTGCCAGCGTGCCCGCGTGCGCTTCACGGCGGGCGTGGGTCCTGGCGGCTGCCGTCCTCGGATCGACGCTCGCGTACACCGATGAGTCGGTAGTCAACGTGGCACTGCCGAAGATCGAAGGCGAGCTGCACACCACGCTCGCGGCCATGCAGTGGGTCGTCAACGCCTACACGCTGTGCATGTCTGCGCTGCTGCTGATCGGGGGTGCCACCGCCGATCAGTTCGGCCGCCGGCGCGTCTTTCTGATCGGGGTGACGCTTTTCGCCGTGGCGTCGCTCGTCTGTGGGCTGGCGCCGGAGGTACGCACGCTGATCGTTGCACGCACGCTGCAGGGCGTCGGCGCGGCGCTGCTGGTCCCCTGCTCGCTGGCCCTCATCGCCGCCGCTTACGATGAGAAGGACCGCGGCGCCGCGATCGGCATCTGGTCGGGCGCCTCCGCAATCGCCGCGGGCGCAGCGCCGCTGCTTGGCGGCACGCTGGTGGATCACCTCTCCTGGCGTGCCATCTTTCTCATCAACCCGCTGCTAGCCGTACCCACCTTATGGATCACGGCACGGCACGTGCCCGAGAGCCGCGACCCACAAGCTGGGACCACGCTCGACTGGCCTGGGGCACTGCTGGCGTGCACGGGGCTCGCTGCGCTCGTCTATGCGCTGATCGCCGCGGCCACGCGCGGCTGGACCGATGAGCGGGTGATCGGGGGACTCGCCGCCGGCGCGGCCGGGCTCGGCGCGTTCCTCTTCACCGAGCAGCGCAGCCGTGAGCCGATGATGCCGCTCGAGCTTTTCCGCGCGCGCACCTTCAGCGGCATCAATCTCCTCACGCTGCTTCTCTACGGCGCGCTCGGCGGCGCCTTCTTCTTCCTGCCGTTCCTCCTGATCCAGGCTCGCGGCTACTCCGCAACGGCCACCGGGGCGGTCTACCTGCCCTTCACTCTGGTGCTTGGGGTGCTGTCGCGCTGGTCGGGCGGACTCATCGACCGCTTCGGAGCGCGCCGGCCGCTCATCATCGGGCCCACGCTCACGGCGGCGGGCTTTGCGCTTTTGTCCATGCGCACGGCTCCCTACCCGGCCGTGCTCCTGTCGATGACTGTGCTCGGACTCGGCATGGCAATCACCGTCGCGCCGCTCACCACAGCCGTGCTCAACGCCGTGCCCGCGCACCGCACCGGCGTCGCATCGGGCATCAACAACGCGGTCGCCTCCGTTGGTGGTCTGCTGATGATTGCGCTGCTCGGCACGGTCTCGCTTGGTGTGTTCGACCGCTCACTCGAGCGGCATCTGGCACAGGCACCGGCCTCACCCGCTCTGACGCAGGCGGCGGAGAGTGCACGGGGCGGGTTCGTGATCCCCGCGATGCCGGCAAGCCTGCCACCCGCTGAGCAGCAGCGTGCGCGGGCGGTCATCGCCGCCTCCCTCGAGGACACCGTGGCACTCGTATTGTGGATTGCGTGTGCGCTGTCGCTCGCGAGCGCACTCATCTCGGCTCTCACCCTTGCACCAGGAGGCGCGCTCAGGGCCGCCGTCAGCCTGCCAACTGACGATTCGTGACGCACCGCTGGGGCAAGCCCCTTGGCTTGGAGGGGATCCGGCTCAGGAGCCCATCAGCACGGTCGTGTCGTAACTCTCGAAGCCCTGGATGGCGCGGCCGTACGCGTTGAACACCAGCCGCTCCGCCACCTTGTCGGCGCGTGGAGCAAGCAGCATGCGCAGCACCACATCATCCGCCGGGCGCGTGGCCTCCTCCGCCAGCAGCTGCTCGATGACGCGCGTGAGCCGATGATAGAGCTCGTTTACGAACCGCAGGTGCGCGCCGTCGTGCACCTGTTCGCCCGCGCCATAGGTGCCGCGCGCCTCCTCGGCGAGCTCGTGCAGGAACAGGTTGAGCAGCCGCGCCTTGTCGACCAGCCGCAGCTCCGCGTAGAAGGCAATTTCGGAATTGAGGTTCATGACATGTCCATAGCGTGTATCCGCGCTACGCCGGGAAGAAATCGATGGGCTTGGTGGTGGTGATGGCGTCGACGTCCTTGGGGTCGAAGTGGAACAGCCGCACCAGCGCGATGATCTTGCGCTCGAGATCGGGATCCTTCAGCTCGCTCGAGACCACACGGCACATGGTCACTTCCCCGGTCGGAGCGATGGTGAACTCCAGCACCAGCTTTCCCTGCAGCTCCGCGTTGTCGCGCAGCGCGCGCGCGTACAGGCTGTAGATGCGGCCCTTGTTGCGATCGAATACCAGCTCGATCTCCTCGCGCGAGCGCGCGGGCTTGCCGCCGCCGCCGCTCGCCGCCGGGCCGCGGGCGTTGAGACCGGATTTGGCGATACCGGATGTCACGGCGGTCGTGTCGTGCCCGGTGAGCGAGCCTGCGCCGGTGCCGAATCCCCGGCTGCCGTTCGCGGAGGTGATGCCGCCGCTCCCGGCGCCGACCTTGGAAGTGATGAGCGAGCGCTCGGCGTGGCTGTCCGCGCCGACCGCGCCCGAGAGGTTCTTGGTTTCGAGCGGGGTGAGATCCATGACATCGCGCAGATCCGCGAGCTCATCCTTCACCTGGTTGAGCTGCTTCTGCGCCTTCTCGTGCGCGCGCTGACGCTCATCGACGGGCGGCGGCTTCACCATGGCCACCTTCGGCTCGATCTTCGGTTTCTCCTCCTCCTTCGGCTTCGGCGGCGGCGGTGGTGGCGGCGGCTTCGGCGTCTGCGTCATGACGCGGGCCAGCCGCTCGGGCACCTCCTCGGCGATGGTGTGCTTCGGTCTCGGCAGGAGCGGGAAGAGAATGCCGAGCAGTACCAGGACGATGAGCAGCACCCGCAGGATCTTGCGGAAGCGCTCGTCCGACTCCTGGTCAGCCTCCCAGGGCAGCTCGAATTCGCGGTAATAGGGCGCGAGCAGCATGGGCTACACCGGCTTGTACTGGCCGGCCGCCACCGGCTTTTCCTTCTGGATGACCGCCAGCGAGATGCGGCCGTAGTCCGCATCGGTGCAGGTGGCCATGACGCGCTTGAGCACCTCGTAGGGGATCGCCTTGTCCGCCATGATGGTGATCTCGCGCTGTGCCACATCGCGCTCGGTCACCTCCTGGCCGACGAGCAGCGGGCGCTTCAGCGCCACGCGCAGCGGCTCGACCAGCGCTCCGGGGGCGGCCTTGATTTCCGCGACCGTGGTGATGAATTCGCCCTGCACGAACAGGTCGTTGCGCGTCACCATCACCACCACCGACTGCTTCGGTGAAGTCTGGGCGATGGACTGCGGGATCTCGATGCCCTTGGTGTTCTGGATGATCTCCACCTCGGTCGAGTACACCAGCAGGAACGCCACCATCACCGACAGGATGTCGATGAGCGGAATGAGGTTGAGCGTCGCGTCGGCACGGTTGCGCACGTGATGCTGCGCCATGCGCAGCGCCCGGTTCGACATGCTCATGGTCTCGCTCCCCTGCCATCGGCGGGTCGCGGCGCCGCAGCAGCCACTGCCACGGGTGTCGTGGCGGGTGCCGCGGCTAGCGGTGCGGACCCTGGCGCCGCGCCAGCCGGCGCATCGCCGATAGAAATATCCGGAAACAACTCCGCCTGCACGGTGTTGATGCCCTCGCCCGCCTCGAACACGCGCACGTGATCCATCACCTGCACGAGCGTGTCGTAGGCGGTATCGGGCTCGAGCAGAATGCTGGCCTCGGTCTTCTCCGGGAACTTGGTCTTGACGAACTTCAGGTACTCCGTGAGCCCATCGAAGTCATAGCCCGTGGAGGTGTTGGGAACGGCGTGCAGCGGACCGGTATTCCGGTCGGCCACCATCAACTGGTCTTTGCGCACCATCACCTCGAGCTGCAGTCCCGGCGGCGGATCCTTGAACTCGGTCTGCGGGGCCGGCAGATTCAGCTGCAGAATCACGGTGCGGGAGAACACCGCGGTCATGAGCAGGAACGTCACCAGCACGGTGAAGATATCGATCATGGGCACGAGCAGCAGCTCCGCGGGCTTGCGCGAGTGACGCTCGAGCTTGCGATACTGATAGGAACGGCGCATGCGGGACCTTCAGTCCTTCGAGAGGCGCGACCGGGCTTGCGCCGCGGTCAGGCCGCCGCCGCCGGCTGCCGCTCGGTGATCGCGTTCAGGAATTTCACCGACGCCATCTCCAGGCTGTCGATGAGCTCGGTGGTCTTGGTCTGCAGCCACGCGTGAATGAACAGCAGCGGCACCGCGGTCATCAGACCGAAGGCCGTGCAGTTCATGGCCACCGAGATGCTCGCCGACAGCAGGTTGGCCTTCTCCGCCGGGTTCACGGTGGCGACTGCCGCGAACGCGCGGATCAGCCCCATGACTGTGCCGAGCAGTCCCAGCAGCGTCGCCAGGTTGGCGAAGGTCGCGAGGTAGTGCGTGCGCTTCTCCAGCTTCGGCACGACCTCCATCAGGCTCTCTTCCATCGCCTTCTCGATGTCATCGCGCCGCCGCGCCGACTGAATGCGGGCGAGGCCGTAATTGAGAATGTGGCCGATCGCCGAATCGGACTTCGAGGTCGCCGCAGCGACCTGACGGAAGTTGCCCTGCGCCAGCAGCGGCACGATCTGGTTCCACAGCCCACGGTTGCGCACCGCACTCTGCGTTAGATAGATGTAGCGTTCGACGGCGATCGCCAGGCCGAACACGAACACAACGGCGATCGGGTACATGAAGTCCCCGCCGCCCTGAAAGAACCGTACGATCAAATTCCAGAGGCCCATCTGACACTCCCGCTCACAAAGACGATCTTAAAGACACAAGCACTGCCAAAACTGAATGACATAAGCCCAAAAAGCTGCGATCTGGCTCTCATCTGCGATGTCACACCCCGCCATTCTCAGGGCTTAGGCTGGGAACCCTGAGCCGCACCCGCTTTTGCATCGCCCCCACCCGGCGGCAGGGCGTCGTAATAGCGGTTTTCCCGCCGGAAGACATCCCGATCCAGGGGTTGCAGCACCTCATCCAGCAGGCTATTGACGGGCCTGCCGACCACGTCCCCGAGGTCCGAGCGCTTCCACGGGACGATGTACAGGACCTTTGGCAGCTCGCGGTTGCCGGTAATGTCGGTGGCATCGAGCTCGAGGCGATCCGGTCCCTTGTGCGTTGCAGCCGATCGAGCCGCTGACGGAGCCGCCGTCGCAGCCGGTGCAGGGGACGCCGCCGATGGTGCCGTCGTCAGTGGTGCAGCGGGGGCGGCCGCAGGTGTTTCCGTAGCCGCCGGCGCAGGGGGCACCGCGGGCGTGGTACTCACGCCCGGCTCGATTTGATCGGGACGCGGTATCTCGCGGCTCCCCGGGGAAGAAGGAGACGGCGCCGCGGCTGCCTGCGCTGTGGCGAGGCAGGGCACGCCCAGCATGATGGCGCACATCGCGCAGACCGCCCGGCCAACCCTATGGATTCGATAGATGCGCATTTCCTCCATGCTCAACCTCCTGTGCGACTCCCGTCGGGGGCCGCCGCCGCATTGACCGGGCTCGCCGTCGGCTCCGGCCGCGAGGGACGGCCAGCCGGCGCCTTGTCGCCTGGCGACTCCTTGGATGGCTGCGTATTGCCCGGTGCGGCCGGAGCGGATTCACCGCCCCCGGGCGCGGACTCTCCCGCCGGCCGCTTCGAGGGCGTCAGCCCCAGCCGTTGCCGCAGCTCAGCGATCCAACCGCTCACCGGCTTGTCCTCGCCGGTGAGCTCCTTGTACTGCTCGAACGCCTTCAGCGCGCGGTTGGGATCCCCCAGATAGAGATCGGACACCACTCCGAGGTTCCGCCAGGCGGGCGCGTAGCGCGGGTCGGCCGCGATCGCCTGCTCGTAAGAGGACGCCGCGTCGCGGAACTCGCCGCGCAAGCGCTGGGTGGCGCCGAGCTCAGTCCAGGCGACCGCGCTGCCGTTCTCGCGGGCCACGGCACTCTTGAGCGTGTCTTCCGCCTGATCGAGGCGGCCGTCTTTGCGCTGCATGATGGCGAGGTTCACCAGCGGTGCGGAAAACTGCGGGTACTGCAACGCGATCTGCTTGAAACCGAGCTCCGCCTCGACGGCGTTGCCGGCCCGCATGTACTGCACGGCGCGATCGAAATCCGCGCGCGCTGCCGGCGTGACCTCGGGATGCACGGCCGCGGTGCCGACCGGCGGAGCGCTGCCGGGGGGTGCGGCTGCCGCCGCGGCAGAGACCGGCACGGTCGTCGCGCCGGGAGCCGCCTTCCCCGGCGCAGCCGCGGAGGCGGGATGCGCAGCAGTGTCTGCCGCGGCCGCCGGCGTCGCCGGGGGCTTGGCGCGCGGCGCAGTTGTGCCGCAAGCGCCGAGCGCGATGAGCGCCAGCGCCCCGAGTGCCAGGGCTGCGCCCACGCCGCAGCATGGCAGGGCCCGCGCGGCGTCACTCGAGACTCGTGACCACATCGTGTGTCATCTCCGTCTTCCCGTATCGTGCGGGCTTGAGCTCGGCGAGCGCCTGGAAGCTCTTGCGCACCCACTCATCATAGACACCGTCCTTGGCACGGGCGGCGTTCAGTTCGTGCGCCTTGATCGCCTGCTCCTCGAAGGGAAATACCTGCTCCTCCAGCAACGAGTTGTATTCCTCGAGCTCCTCGCCTTTCAAGTTCTTCGGCCTCTCGGAGGTCATGACGTCCTTGGCGAGCGTGCGGTACAGCTCGGCCATTTCGTAGGTCGCGGCGGTAGTGACTTCCGCAACCTGGTACTCGGCGGCTCGCTTGTAGCCGTCCATCGCCGTCTCGAGCGCGTCGCGCTTCACGATCAGGCTCTTCTTGAGCGGGGCGCTGAGCTTGACCTGCCGGAAGGCATCGCGCGCCGGCTGGGCGAGCGCGAGCTGGGCCTTCGCGGCGAGGTAATGGGTGCGCTGGGTGCGCTGGGGACCTGCCTGCTCGTCCGCGCGGATGATCTCGTGGTACCAGTGATCGCGCCGCGCCGTGTCACCGCTCTTCTGCGCGTATTCCGCCAGGTGCTGCCGCGCCTCGACGGCATCGGTGATCGGTGTCGGATTGGTGTCGACGAACTTCTCCAGCATGCCCATCGCCTTCGGCGTGTTACCCGCCTTGGCGTACAGATCCGCCGACTGCATCAGCGCTTCGCGCTGCACGGCCTTGTCCTCGGCCGGATTGGCGGCAATGTGCTCGAACTCGGCGGCTGCCTCGCCGGGGCGGTTGGCGGAGGAATAAGCTACCGCGAGTTTCGCGGTCACATCGCGCTGCAGCGGATTCTGCGGGAAGGCACGCCGGAACCCCTCGAGCACCGCGATGGCACGGTCCCACTGCTTCAGTGCGATGAGCTGCGTAGCGGCGTCGTACTGCGCATTGGCACGGATCTTCGATTCCGGCGCGACACGCTCGACCCGCAGGTAATCCTCGACCGCGCCCGCGGCATTCCCGGCTTTCTGCTTCGCCTCGCCCTGCTTGTAGACGGTCGCCGCGAGGCGCTCGGTGAGATCGCTGCGCATCTTTTCATCACCGGCGGCGAGCTGGCGCGCCTGCAGGTAGGCCGGCTCGGCCTGCGCGTACTGGCCCTGATCGAAGTAGGACTGGCCGATGATCGTCCAGGCGATGCGCTGCTTGGCCGCGTCCACCGGCGGCTGCCGCGCGAGGATCGACTGCGACACGCCGATGGCCCGCTCGCGGTCGCCGCTCGCGAAGATCTCCTCGGCGGCGCGCGTGAGCACGCCGGCACTGTCGGGATGCTCCGGGAATGTCTGAGCGAACTTCACGTTGGAGTCCATGGCGCGCCGGTGCCAGGCCTGCTTGTCCTCGCCCTTCAGCCCCTCTTCTCCTTTCTGGTACGCGACCAGTGCCGCGTAGCCGGCGGTCGCGGACTTCTCGTTGCGCGGATAGCCGTAAGCGGAGTGTTCGTACTCGGTAGCGGCCTCGCCGTACTGGTGACCCTCAAACAGCGCCTCCGCCAGCAGGTAGTTGGTCTGGGCCGAATCCGCATCCCCGGGGAAGGACTTCAGGTAATCGCGATACCAGCGGGCCGCCTCCTGGTAGTCGGCGACCCGCCCCGACTTCTGTGCGCTCGCATGAAAGTAGGTGGCGACGTCCTTGAGGTTGGTCTTCAACTCCTGCACTACGCGCGGATTGTCCGCGCGGCTGCGGGTCTTCCAGTAGGGCGAATCGAAATTGTAGCGCTCCACGAACTCGTGCTTGCCATCGAGCACCAGCTGGCTGAAGCCGCCCTTGCCGTAGGCATTGATCGCCGCCATGTCCAGATCCGGCGCGTGATCGCTGTAGGGATCGCTCGCCACGTAGGCGCGATAGACGCTCGCGCCGTCCTGGTAGCGCTGCTTGTCGACGTACAGGTCACCGAGCCGCGCGTACAGCAGCCAGTTGTAGGGACGCTCACCGTGCTGGCGCACGTACTTCTCGAGTGAGCTCGCACCGTCGTTGTAGGAGAAGGTGACACTCATGACACGCAGCGTGTCCTCGACCAGCTCCCGGTCGGCGCGCTTCAGGCTCTCGAGCCGCACCGCTTTCCCGGGCTTCGTGCCGAGCTCGCGATCGAGCACGCCGCCGAAGGAGGGCAGGCTCTCGAGAGTGAGCGACTGCTTGAACAGAGACCAGCCGTGCTTGTAGAGGCTCTGCTGGTAGAAGTCCGAGCTCGTACCACGCGCGATCACCGCGGCGTACGCGTGCTCGGCCTCGGGATAGCGCTTGGCGGAGAACAGCAGCTCGCCGCGGCGGAACTGCACTTCATCGAGTTGTGGGCTCTGCGGGTAGCCCTGCACGATGCGATCGAGCGTGGCCAGTGCGGCCTCCGGCTGGCCGGTGGTCTCGTAGGCCCGCGACAGCTGATAGAGCACCTGGTCGTTGCGGTTGTAGTCGGGATAGGCCTTGAGCAGCGTCGAGTAGAGCTTGATGGCCTCCCCGCCCTGCAGGTCGACGGCGGTGAGCTCCTTTTCCATCCGCTCCATTTCGCCGGCATCGAGGTTCAGGTCACCGAGCCGCCGCATGGCCTCGGCGCGCAGTTTCGGATCGGTATTCTGCAGCTCGAGGAAACGCTGGTAATTCTCCATGGCCCGGGTGCTGCTCCCGCTGGCAGCGGTGTCTTTGTGCACCTCGACCTTGTGCTTGGTGAGATCGCCGATGGTCGGCTGTCCCCCGGATGAGCTCTGTGCCGGTGCGAGCTGTGGCACGCCCGCGCACAAGAGCAGTGCGGCCGCGAGGCGGCCGATGCGCTGCATGCTCATCGCGGCGGCTCCGGCGGGGGCGTGCCGCCAGCGGGCGGGGCAGTCGTGTCCTCAGCCGGCTCGCCGGAGGCCTCTTCGGGGAGCGCTTCCGTCGAGCCGTTGCCTCGCTGCACCGGCGTCGACGCTTTGCCGCGGTTCGTGCCCTCGGTGGCCGCGCGATCGTACATCGTGGCGAGCGCGAAACGCGCCTGCACCTCGTAAGCGGCAAGGCGCGCCTTCTGCTGCTCGAGCTCCTGCACGGCAATCTGCGCCAGGTAAGCGCTCTGGCGCTCCTCGGTTGCGGCGAGGCGCTCCTGCAGCGATGCGATGCGCTGGCGCAGCGAGGCAACGCGCTCTGCAAACTCGCCGTTGTTCTGCGGCACGTTGTGGCGCGCGCGCTCCACACGTATCCAGCGGCTCTGTGCCTCGTGCAGGGCGAGACTCACGTCCTTGAGGCTGCGGTGCTCCTGCCACAGCCGCGCGCCGTAGGCATCGTTCAACCGGTAGTAGAGCACGCCTTTCACCAGCGCGAGCCGGGTGCGCACGTCGGCAAGGTCGGGCGAATTGGGCAGCCCCGCGAGCCCGGCTTCCAGGCGCTGCACCCGCGCCCACTGCGAGCGCTCGGTTTCGGTGCCGAGCGCCGCCACATCGTGCTGCGTCTCGATGGTGCGCAATTCGTTCTCGAGCAACACGTTGCGCTGCTGCAGCCCCTGCAGCGTGCCGGAAGCGAGCAGCCCATCCACGCGCGGCAGCCGCTCGGCATAGGCGCGTTCGCGCGTCTCGATCATGTCCTGGTAGGCGTCCATGCTGTCGCCCCAGCGCTCGAGCGTGCTGCCGAGATAGACCATGTCGCGGTAGTTCTTGACGCCCTCCTGGAAGTCATGGCCCGCGAGCACGCTGTAGAGGTAAGGCGCCTCGCCGGTGCGCGGCAGGCTGCGCAGGTCGCGGAACCAGCCGTGCAGCAGCGGCGTGTCGGCAGTGGTGTGCGCCGGGCCGCTCGAGAGCACCTCGCGCAGCATGTCACCCTGGCGGATGTGCGCGATCGCCGCTTCGAGCCGCGTGCTCTCCGTGTCGAAAGAGGTGACGGCGCTCTCGTAGTACTCCGCCGATTGCGCGTTGGCGTTCATCTTCATGAAGGCATACGGCACCGCGAGGTACGACTCCTGGACTGCGGCGTCGAGCACGTCGCGGCTGCGCAGCTCCATCCACGGCGTGAGCGCGCCCTGGTAGTCACCGAGCGCGACCTGCGCCCAGCCGCTGCCGAGCAGCGCCTTGTTGGAATAGGGGCCGTTCAGCCGCACCCGCTCGAGCGGCGGCCGCGCCCGCTCCGGCTGGTTCGCCTGCAGGTAAGCGAAGCCGAGTGCGAGGTTGGCGCGATCCCTGAGGGCTGCGAGCTCCGGGTTGGGCGCGAGCATGGTGCCGACGGCGGAGAGAAACGGATCGGCATCGGCGAGACGGTTGGCGCGTACCAGTGCGACGCCGAGGTTGAAACGCGCGTAGGCCGACCACACGGGTGACCCGCGCCAGCCCGTGAGCAGCTCGATCGCGTCGTCGTAGCGTCCCTGGTGCATCAGTACGTTGGCGAGCAGCAGCTCCTTCTGCGCCTCGAAGTCCGGCGACATGCGCCCGTTCACCTTGCGCAGCGCGCCCTCGGCCCGGTCAAAGTAGCCGCGCGCGTACCACACCTGTGCGAGGTACAGCCAGGCGCGATTGCGCACGCCCGAGGAGACGTTGTCGGTCAGGAGGCGCTGGAAGATCTCGCCCGCCTCGTTGTGCATGCCCTCCTGCAGATAGAGCGAACCGGCGATGAGCTCGGCGTCCTCCGCATGGTGCGGCATGCGTCCCCAGTGCTGGTAGGCGAGCACGCGCGTGAGTGCCTCGAAGTCGTGCGCGTCGTCTTCCTGGAAGTACTGGAACAGCACATCGCCGAAGTGCAGGTCGCGGATGTGTCCCTCGGAGAGCTTCTCCGGGTCGTGCCGGCGCGCCCCGACGCCCCCCGCGGCGAGACAGGCGATGAGTGCGGCGATGAGCAGCGCGCGCATTGGGGACCGACGCCGCACGGGTCTATTCCCAGTCCTTGATCTCGAACTCCGGCTCGAGCTTGCGTTGCCGGTCATTGATCTTGAGCTCGAGATACTTCGCGCCGACGCCCTTCTCGAAGCGCAGGGAAGCGCCGCGCTTGTAGGCGCGCGCGTTGGGGCCGCTGCCGCTGAAGAAGGCCACCAGCTCGTGCGGTCCGACCTTGAGATTGCCGAGATAGAGCCGTTGCACCCCGCCCTTCAGCAGCGCGTCGCGCTCGCGCGGGGTGTAGAGATAATTGATCACTTCCTTCCGATCGAGCTTCAGCTGTACCGAATCGAGCGCGAAGAAATCGCCGACGTCCACCGACAGGAACACCGCGACCTGCGTGTTGGCCGGGAACAGCAGCTCCTCCTCGAGAATGAACAGGTCCTTGTTGAGATCGACCACGTCCTTCTTCAGTCCCTGGATCTCCTGGTCGAGCCCGCGCGTGTCGCCGCCCTGCGCCGCCGGCGCGGACAGCGCGTCCGGGGACGCCGGCAGCGGATTTTTCGGCGCACCGGGGAACAGCTGCTTGCCGACATCACTCGCGCCTTGCTTCGCACCCGGCACCTCGGCAGGCGGCGGCGCGGTCGGCGCATTGGGGAACAACTGCTTGCTGATGTCGCTCGGGGTGGCCGCGGGCGGCGTATTGGGCGGAGGGTTCGCGGGCGCGCCCTGCGCGTGTACGCCTGGGCTCAGTGCGAGGAGAATGCCCGCGCACACACCAAGCACGTACAGCGCGGCGCGGGAACTGCTACGCAGCAAGCGCCGCCGGCGCGGCGCGCTAGTCGGATGAAGGGTCGTCTGCAGCATGTTGGTTCCGATCATTCGTTCAGCAGCGTCCGCAGCTGCTGCAGGTACAGCTTCGAGCTCGCGTCGCTGTAGTCGCGCAGCACGTACCGCACGGTGCCGTTGCGGTCGATCAGCACCGTCATCGGCAGGTTGTCGACCTGGTAGCTGCGGCTCACCGCCTTGGCCGGATCGAGCAGCAGCGCGAACTCGACGCGCGCGGTGCGTGCGAAATCCCGCGCCTGCATTGGGTCGTCATCGACGCCGACGCCGTACATCGTCAGGCCCACCGAGCGATAGGTGGCGAAGCTGCGGCTGAGCGCCGTGAGCTGCGTGCGGCACGAGGTGCAGCGGCTGCTCCAGAAGCTCAAGACCACGACGTCGCCACGGTGTTCCGACAGGCGCACGGTGTCGCCGGCGGCCGCGTGCAGCGCGAAATCGGGCGCTGCCTGACCGAGAAGCGCATACGGCGGCTCGGAGGCAAAACCCGTCGCCGCCGCCGCGAGCGTGAGCCCGAGCGCGCACAGTCGTACGGTCGCGCTCGTGCGCGCGCCGGCAGACCACCGCAAGGCAACGGGCCGTTGTGCCACGTTACGCCACGCCGGGTTCGGCTGCTGCCAGCTCAATAAAGGTCCTTCGCTCGGGCGGCGCGGTCTGCGCCCGCGCCAATGGCCTCAAAATTGCACAGCGTCAGCGACACTGTCAACGAAGCGAGCGGCGAAATGAGGCCTGCGGCAGCGCAGCTGCCTGCACCGCCCGCCGTCGTCAACATGCGACATGGAGTGCGCCGGGTGCGCGCCGCCGCTCGCGCGGCGCGCACGTGAGACGCATCACACGATGGGCTGGAACACCGTCAGGCCGGCCAGCGTGCTCGCGGACCCCAGGGTCTGGAAGGGGAACGTAGTGGCGAATTTCCCGTCGGTGGCGGCGGCGAGCCCCATGTAGTTGAGCAACACCACCTGCACCAGGGAGTCGACGGAGTTGGCGGCCGGGCTCGAGGTGCTGACCACCGAGCCATCCGCCGTGAAGTAGCCGATCTGTTGCGTCGCGGGGGCACCGCGCAGCGCCGGGCGGCCATTGGGGTTGTAGACCAGGAAGAAGGTCGAGGCCACCGAGGCGTTATCGCCCTGCCAGCCGAGCTTGCCGCGGCCGGCGGCGCTGTTGTCCACCATGCTGTTGGAGTTCAACGAGCCGTCGCTGAAGACGTAGATCATCACCGGCGCGTTGACGCGATGCGCGTACTCGAGCACCGCGCCGATCATCTGTCCGGCCTTGAAGTTACGCGTCTCGCCGGTGGCCCGGGTGCCATCGTGATAGTCGTAACCGCCCATGGCGATGGTGCCCGCGCCGGCGAAGCCGTTCAGCACCAGTTTCATCACCGTGGCCGTCTTGGCGACGTCGTTGTCGGAGAAGTCGCTCATCTGGAAGATCGGGCCGACGATGTTGGCATCCTGGGTCGGGTCGAGCGCCGAGGGGCTGCCGAACACGTTGGCGGTGTTGACCGCCCGCACGTACGAGCAGCGCACCTGGTTCCTGAGAGCGGCGTCCTGCGCCGCGCTGTACTGCGGGCCGTTCGGTACGCTCGGGGCGTACAGCTGCGTGCCGAGCGCACCGCTGAACGCCGCCGTGCCGCCGCCGCCGCCGTTGTACAGGCCGGTACCCCCGCTGATGCGCGTCTGCGTCTCGAGCACCTCTACCGCGAGCGGATCCTGCTTGCCACCCGGCGGGATCGGTACCAGCGAGGTTGCATCCGAAGGCTGGCTGATCGTGGTCGGCTGCAGTGCCGGGTTGATGAGCTCCATCGGCGCCATCGAGTTGCCGCCGGAAACACTCGAATCGGTGCCGATGAGTGTCAGCAGCTGCCCCTTGCGGCCCGCCATGGCGATGCCGTACATCGGGTTATGGGGATTCGACTGCGTATCGTTCTGCGACATGGCGCAGATCACCGCACCGTTGACCGCGGCGGCAGTGGCCGCGGTGATCTTGCTCATGATGCCGCGCTTGATGGCGCCGTCCGCATGCCACAGGAGTCCCAGCGAGGCGTCGATGTTGGCACTCGAGCTCGGCACCATGTTGCCCGGGACACCGAGCTTGCCGTAACCGGCGGTGGTGAGGAACTTGCTCTGCCCACCCTGCTGGCCGACGATCACCTCGGAACCGACGAGGTTCGCACCGCCGGCGAGATCGAAGCAGATGAAGGGCAGGCCCGCACCGGCGCTCGGCACGCTGCACTCCGCGCCCGCGAGCAGCGGCTGGATATCCGGATCGAGCGGCGGCGCCGCGGCGTTCGCGCGGCCGGCTTTGAGCAGCGAGCCGAGCCAGGCCGGCCCGATGACCATCGCCGGTCCCGAGAGGAAGCCGGCCGCGAGTAACTCACGGCGTGTCACCGGCCGCGGGTGATTCTCGTGCCGCAGCGGCTCACCGAGGGCATGCGATCGCGGGGGCTTTTTGTAGATGAACATCGGCTTATCTCCAGAACCTGTGGAGGTCTACTGCAAGGTCACGGCCGCACTGCCGAGCACCGCGGTACAGGCCGCTACCGTCGTCTGCTGCACCGTGCTCGCGCTGTGGAACGATGAGATGTTCGTGATCAGCCCATCGACCTCGTTGCGGACCGCGGTCTGTACCTGCGGGTTGGCGTTGCCGACCGCGTTCGCGACCAGCGCGTTGATGACGATGTTGCGCTGCCCACTGCCGCTCGCGCCGAACCACGACACGGTGCTGCCGAGATTGGCATCGAGGCCGCTGCCGAAGAACGCATCGCGCAGCTGCGTGCTTGCCATCATCTCGCCGCAGTAGGCACTCGCCAGCTGCGACATCGCGGTCTGCTGCGAGGGCACGAAGGCGGCGATCAGCGGGCCGGCGGGCATCGACTGCTGCGACGCGTGGTAGAGCGAGCTCACCACGGAGTCGGTGATCGGCACCCCGGTGATGCGCGCGAGTGAGCGGTTCACGCGCTCGAAGGTCGCCACACCCAAGTCCGGCTGCGGTGTGTTGTCCGGCGCCGGGGGCGTCACCACCACGGTCGGCTCGACGTACGCGTGCACGTGTGTGGCGAGCTGGTCGAAGGACAGGAAGAACAGGTCGTTCGACGGTCCGAGCGTCGCCGGGATCACGGTCCCGAGTGGTGAGAGCAGCTGGCCGTTGGCGGCCGTGTAGTTCGCGCCGCCGACGGTCGCGCTCAGGGTCGCGAACGACTGCCCGGACGGGGCGAGCGTGCCGTTCACCCCGATGCGCATGCCGCTCAGCGGCAGGTTGGCCGGCTTCGCGTTCGGATCGAGGCTGATGAACTTCGGCTGGGCGAAGAGGTAGCTGTAATTGTCGTACTGGCTGCCCTGGAAGAGGATGTACGACTGCGCTACGCCCGTGAGCGAGCTGACGCCGAACAGCAGGTAGAACTTCTGCCCGACACCGGCGGCGAAGTTCTGCTGGATCTGCGCGGCGGTGAGCGCGCGGTTGTGGATGGCGACGAACTTGATGACGCCCTGCCACTGCCGCTGGCCGGTGGTCTCGTTGCCGAGCACCAGCGCAAAGGTGCCGTCCCAGTTGGCGAACGTGCCGCCCTTGGAGGGATCCGCGTCCCCGGTGTACACGCCGTTGACGTAGATCTTCTGGCCGTTGACCGGATCGTAGGTCAGCACCACGTGCTGCAGTGCCGCCTGCGCCGCGCCACCCATGGTGGTGGTGATGAGCGGCGGGGTGCCCGCGGTGCTGGTCGCGCTGCTGCGGGCGAAGCCCTGGTACTGCATGGCCGCTTGACCCAGTGTCATGTCGCGCGTGGTATTGCTGCCGGAGTAGCTGACGATCCACGCGTTGGTCTGCGTGACGTCAGCGGGCGCCGCCCAGGCCTCGATGGTGTACTCACCCGCGGCCTGAATCATGCCCGCGACCTTCGCACTGGCGCTGGTGGAGGCCTGCGCCTTGCCGCCGGCACCGATCTGGATGCCCCAGCCGCCCACCCAGGTGACGTTACCCGACAGCGACAGGTCGGCCGCGGGGGTGACGCCGCTCGTGTCGTAGGCGGTACTGCCCTGGCCAGTCTGGAACATGTATTTCGCGACCAGGTTCGCCTCGTAGCGGTTGCCGCCCGCGGCGATGGTGCCGTCGGTGAGCGCGAGCGCATCGGACACGACCAGCGCGGGATCGAGCTGGGTCGGCTGGATGCCGTTGGCGAACGCAGTGATCGCCGCGAGCATCGCCGCAGAGCTCGCCGGGCAGTCCGGCGCGCCGTTGGACGAAGCCGACGGCCAGCAGTGATGGAACTCGGTCGCCAGGCGCTCGTAGAAGCGTGACTGGTTGGGGCTCAGCAGGTTGATCTTCGGCTGCGCCGCCGCGTAGGCCTCCTGGGGATTGGCGCTGGCGAAGTATGGCTGCTGCGCGGTGGCGGAGCTCGAGGTATGGCATCCCACGCAGTACTGCCGGAGTATCGGGGTCCAGATGGTGTTCTCGAACGCGGTGGGATCGAGTGGGAACTGCTTGCCGCCGCCCGCCTGCCGGACCGGCGGTGCGATGAGCTTGATGCTGGTGGTCGAGGAGGAGCCCGCCCCGATCCAGCCCTGGATCCACACCAGCAAGGTCGATGCGCACGCCGCGGGGTCCGCCACCCAGCAGTTGTGGCCGCCGCCGACCTTCAACACCATGGTCGACTGCGACGGGTTGGAGAGATTCACCAGCGGCAGCGCCGCCTGATACGCGAGGTTCACGTCGTCAGAGCGCGCGAACATCGGCGACTGGCCGCCCGCGTGGTGACAGCCGCCGCAGCGGTTGGACGGACTGATGTTCGCCCACAGGTTGACCATGAAGGCCTGCACGTCGGCGTTGGCCGGCGGCGGACCCGTGTAGCTTTGTGCCGTGTTGGTCGGGGGCGGCGCATTGACGGTGGTCGGCGCGCCGCCGCCGCCGCAGGCGGTGAGCACGGCGAGCAGCGCGAGCGCCGCGCTGCTGGCCAGGCCGCGCGCCACGCGCAGCAGCGGTGCCGAGGACACAGTGAGGGTGACAACAGGATCACGGTTCATGACAGCGCTCCCTTACTGGCCCGGGCAGGCGGCAGCGGCTTGCTGGAACACCTGCTTGAGTCTGTAGCCGCCGGACTTGAAGCTGGTCTTGAGGTTCGTGACCGTCTGTTGATCGGTGCTGCTGTTGGGTGCGCGGAAGCACACCGCTGTGAACACCTTGACCACCTGACATTGCGCGAATGCATCGCTCGACTCGAGCTCCTGCCCGAGAGACTTCGCGCCGCTGCCGTATCCCGGCAGAGCCGAATCCCAGCCCAACGAGGTGTTCACTCCCGCACGCCAGCGGTTCGACCAGCTGTCGTCCGGCGTGACGAAACCGTAGGTGAAGTTGTATGAGTTGATCAGGTACTTCGGCTGCACCTGGCCGGACGTGTACTGCATGGTGCCGGTGTTGGTGCCAGGACCGACCACCATGCCATTGAAGTTGTAATACGCGAACGCCTGCGCCATCGGATCCATGCCGCTGTGGCAGCCGACGCAGTTGTTGAGGAATACCCGGCTGTCGCCGCCCGGTGAGCGGGCCACGTCCTGGCGGATGCGATCCGTCGGACGCGTGGTGTCCATGAGCGTCTCCATGTCATGGCAGAAGTGGTTGATCATGGTGAAGCGGAACATCGCGCGATTGGTGCCATTGATGAAGAACGCCGACTCTGCCCCGTAGGTCGTGAGCAGTCCCGCGGTCGCCGCCGTGGGGGTGCCATAGACCGCCGACTGGGAGCTCGCCTTGAGGGCGGTGCTCAGGTCGACGCCGTTGGCTTCCGCGGTGGCGTAATGGGCGTTGCTCGAGTTGGAGGGCGCGGGCGACACGCCATTCACCACGTAAAGGATGTCCGCCGACAGCGCGGTGTTGAACGGCACGTCATCGCGCACCATGCCGATCACGGTGGCGGCGTAATCGTTGAACGGCGCGAACACGGTCTGGTCGCGGTTGGTCCAGGGAATGACCATGTTCTTCAACGTCACGTTGTAGAAGCTCGCCGCGCTGGTGGCGGTCTGCGCGGCCGTCACGAGCTGCTGCGCGCCCGGGGCGCAACTGCCGCCACAACCGCTGAGCGTGCTGACCATGGAGGCGAGCTCCGCCGCCGTCGGCGGCACGCCCGCGATGCGCTCGTAGATACGGCGCGCCTGCTCGCTGGTACCGGCGTGCGCCGGGGACGCCGCGAGCGCCCCGGCCAAGAGCGCGCCTGCCACCGCGGCGCGACGCCCGCGGGCCGAAACGACCTGTGCCCTGTTGGTTCTGACATTCATGGCGCTCGTCAACTCCCAAACTAACGACCCAGTGCGCGAGCTGGACTATACGGCCCGCGCAACCCCGCCCCGAATGTCTCAACCGCCTGACGTCGCCAGTCGACGACAACTTGTGTTGTTGTTGTGTTGCGCTGCTCAATGCATAACAAACTGCGAGCCGGTTCACGGCATGGGCCCGATCGAACGACTACCTAGTAGCTCGACCCGCCCTGCACGCCTGCGGTGGTATATGAACCGCGTGATGCCGGGCGCGCCGTGATGGAATCGGCGCTATGAACGAACAGCAGGGCGATGGTCATCGGCAGACCTATGAATTACGTTACATTGGTATCTGGCGGCATCGCCGCCGGGCCTGAGGAGAGGCACATGAGCGCCCCGAGTTGGCGTGGGCTGAGGCGATGGGGGCGGCGTTCCCGGCCGCTCGCGGCGCTTCTCACCGGCTGGCCCGCGGCGCTGGCGGCGCTCGCCGCCTGCAGCGGCGGCTGGCACGTCGGCAGCAACAGCCAGGTCACGGATCCGGCGACCGTCGACTACCCGGTGTTCTACGTGAAGCGGCAGGTGCCGGTCGACCAGGCGGGCCTGCTGGTGCAGGACGACCTGCGCATCATGCGCACGCTCACGCCCTCGACCCCTTCGGCGGACCTCTTCATGCGCGCCAGCGCATCCGCGGCTGCCGCCGAAGTCAACATCAGCGCACGCATCACCGCCGGCGCCATGTGGGACGTCAAGGACGTCGACACCTCCGTCGATGGCAGCCGCGTGGTCTTCGCGATGCGCGGCCCGCTCATGATGAATCAGAAGGCGAAGGATCCGCCCTGCTGGCGCATCTATGAGTACGTGATCGCCACCGACACGCTGCACGCGGTGATCGATCCGGCCTCGGACCCGGACCCGGCCACGGTGAACGATGTGTCACCGCACTACCTGCCCGATGGGCGTATCGTGTTCTCCTCCACGCGGCAGACGCAGTCGCAGGGCATCCTGCTCGATGAGGGCAAGCCGCAGTTCGCGGCGCAGGACGAGGCGCGCAAGGAGCCGGGCTTCGTGCTGGAGGTGATGAACGCCGACGGCACCGGCCTGCACCAGATCAGCTTCAACCAGAGTCACGACCGCGACGCCACCGTGCTCGCCAACGGCCGCGTGCTGTGGACGCGCTGGGATCACGCCCCGGGCAAGGACGCCATGTCGCTGTACTCGGCCAATCCCGATGGCACCGATCTCGAGCTCTACTACGGCGCCAACAGCCACATGACCGGCACCAACAACACCGTGGTGGAGTTCGTCCACCCGCACCAGATGCTCGATGGCCGCATCATGGCGATCATGCGCCAGTACACCGGCGTCGATGACGGTGGCGCCCTGGTGATCATCGACGGCGAGCACTACGTCGAGAACACTCAGCACCTGCTCGCCTACCCCACGCTCACGGGGCCGGCGCAGACACCCGCGACCAACAACGCCGTGCTCACCATCCCCGGGCCCTCACCCGGCGGGCGCTTCATCTCCGCCTATCCGCTGCTCGATGGCACCGGTCGCCTGCTGGTGAGCTGGAGCCAGTGCAGGCTGCTCGATAACACGCAGACGCCGCCGGCGATCGTCCCCTGCACCTCGACGGCACTCGCGCAACCGAACGTGCAGGTCGCGCTGCCGCTCTACAGCCTGTGGCTGTTCGATCCGACGCAGAACACCATTCAGCCCATCATGCCGCCGATCGAGGGCACGATGGTGACGGATGTGGCGGTGGCGCAGCCGCGGCCGCCGCCGACTGTCATCAACGACAAGCTGCCGGGCGTGGGACTCGATGAGAACCTGCTGAGTGTCGGCGTCGGCGTCATAGATATAAGGAGTGTGTACGACATCGATGGCATCGACGCCGCGGTGCCGAACATCGCCGCGGTCGCCGACCCGGCGAAGACCCCGCCCGACACGCGCCGCGCCCGCTTCATCCGCCTGGAGAAAGCGGTCTCGATCCCGGACAAGACCATCGTGAATCTCTCCGCCGCCGCCTTCGGCGCGAGCAATTACATGATCGAGATCATGGGCTACGCGCCCATCGAGCCCGATGGCTCGGTGCGCATCGAGGTGCCGGGCAATGTCGCCTTCCGGATGAGCGTGCTGGATGCGAACGCCCGCCGCATCACTCCGGTGCAGGGGGTGTGGCTGCAGGTGAAACCTGGCGAAGCTGTGAACTGCAACGGCTGCCACCTGCCCGCGACCGCGCAGAATCCGCACTCGCACGGGCGGCAGGGAGTGTTCGCCTCCGCCTGGGCGGGTGCGGCAGTGAGTGGTGCGCCTTTCCCGCACACGATCGTCTCGGGCGCGGGCGCCTTCATCCCGCAGGTCGGCGAGACCATGGCGCAGGCGCGCATGCGCGTCAGTTGCCTGAGCGACACGCCGCCGTGCAAGCAGATGGTGCCAGGATACGGGAGTCCGACGCTCAATCCCGCGGGCGGAATGAACGTGCTGTACACCGACGTGTGGACCGATCCGGCGCAGGCGACTCCTGGTACGGCGATCAGCCTGCGCTACGACGATCCGATGCAGTTCTTCACTGCCATTCCGACCACCGCGTTGTGCGTCACGCAGTGGGCGGCGAACTGCCGCATCATCATCAACTACCCCGAGCACATCCAGCCCTTGTGGGACCTGCCGCGGCCCAATCCGCCGGTGGCCGGTGTGGACAACAACTGCACGCAGGGCGGCTGCCACAACCCGAAGGACGCGATGGGCAAGGCGCAGACGCCGGCCGGCAATCTCGATCTCACCAAGACCCCCTCGCAGGCAGTGCCGCAAGAGCTCACCTCGTATCAGCAGCTGCTGTTCCCGCGCCCAACCGTTATCATGGGGGCCAATGGACCACCGGATCCCCCGGTCATGAACGCCGGCAACGCGAACGGCGGCGCGTCGGCGCAGTTCTTCGCGTGTCTCACCACCGGTGCCGGCTGCATGGCGCCCTCGCACGCAGGCTTCATGACTCCCGATGAGCTGCGGCTCGTGTCCGAGTGGCTCGACATCGGCGCGCAGTACTTCAACAATCCGTTCGATCCGGCGGTGCCGGTCAATTGAGTAAGGGACGGAATTGATCACGCGCGCGCGGCACCCGGCGCTCGCGGGCCTCCTGCTGCTGGTCACGCTCTGCGCCCCCGCGCTGAGTGCCGCACGGGAGTACCTGCAGCTGTTCGTCACCGAGCCGTACCTGGAGCTGCATACCGGGCCGGGACGCGGCTACCCGGTATTTCACGTGGTGCCGCGCGATGGCAGCGTCGATGTGCTCTTCCGCCGCACCGACTGGTTCAAGGTGCGCACCGAACGCGGCGTCGAAGGCTGGGCGAGCCAGACGGACCTGCTGAAGACGGTGCTGGCCGATGGCTCCCCATTCCGCTTTCCGCTCGGCGATCGCGCCGGCTTCACCGCACACACCTGGGAAATGGGCATCTTTGCCGGGGAATACGGCGCCGCGACGCTGGTCTCGGGCTATGCCGCGGTCTCGTTCAATTCACAGCTGCAGCTCGAGGGCACGGTCGGCAACTTCCTCGGCAAGTTCACGAACGGCGTGACCGGCGATATCGGCCTCGCGCACATCATTCTCCCCGAGGCACGCCTGTCCCCGTTCCTCATGCTCGGTGTGGGACTCGTGCACACCGAGCCGAAGGCGACACTGGTGCAGCCGGTCGACCGCACCGAGCAGTCGGCGTATGTCGGTGGCGGCTTGCGCTACTACCTCACACGGCGCTTCTTTCTGCGCGCCGAATACAAGGCGCACTGGATTTTCACGAGGCGTAACGCAAACGAGGAAGCAGACGAATGGAAACTGGGCTTCGCATTCTTCTACTGACGGCGCTGCTCGCGACGCTTCCCGGCTGCGCCTCGTGGCGCCACCACAAGGGCAAGCCGCCGAGCGCGCAGAGTGCGCCCGCCGCCGCCCAGTCGCCGGATGAGGCACCGCCGCGGGTGGTGGAACCCGAGGTGGCGCGCCGTCAGATCAAGGTACCGAAGATCCGCAGCTCCAACTTCGAGCTCGGCCTGTTTTACGGCGAGCTGTCGATTGAGGATTTCGGCGCTCATCCGGTGTCCGGCATCACCGCCGCCTATCACATCACCGAGGACTTCTTTTTCCAGGCGGAAGTGGGCCGCGCGCAGGCCGGACGTACCAGCTTCGAGGTACTGGGCGGTAACGTGCAGCTGCTTACCGAGTCTGAGAGACGCTTCACGTATTACGACCTCTCACTCGGCTACAACTTCCTGCCGGGCGAGGCCTTTCTCGGTCGTGGCCACGCCATGACGAGCGCGTTCTATCTCCTCGGCGGTTTCGGCGGCACCGATTTCGCCGGGGACACGAAGTTTACGGTGAACTTTGGTGCCGGCTACCGCGTCGTGCCGATCGACTGGATGGCCGTGCACGTCACGGTGCAGGACCGCGTCTTCCAGACGTCGCTCCTCGGCACCACCAAGATCACCAACAACCTCGAGGCGCGTCTCGGAGTGACCGTATTCTTCTAGAGGGACGCATCATGAGGAAGAAAATCGCAGCCATCGTCACGGCGCTGGCCATATCGCTCGCGGCGCTCGCCACCACCACCCCGACAGGCCCGGCGCCGGCCTTCACGCTCGCCTCGCGCGCCGGTCAGGAGGTGAGCCTCGCGCAGTACAAGGGCCAGGTGGTGATGATCAATTTCTGGGCGAGCTGGTGCGGACCGTGCCGCCAGGAGATGCCGTTGCTCGAAAGCATTTACAAAAAGTACAACAAGATGGGGTTCACGATGCTCGGGGTGAACGTCGAGCCCGATTCGAACGCGGCGAACGAGTGGCTCAAGGCGACGCCGGTGAGCTTCCCGATCCTCTACGATCGCGACAGCAAGGTAAGTAAGCTCTACGACGTCGCCGGCATGCCCTCCACGGTGATCATCGACCGCAGCGGCAAGCTGCGCGTGCTGCACCGGGGCTACAAACCAGGCGACGAAAACGAGTATCTTGACAGCATCCGAAGCCTCATTCGCGAATGAGGTAAGGGGTGAGCGTGGGGCAGCATTGATGAGCATGAGGAACAAGAGGCTGACACGGACGGTTGCGGCCGGCGCGCTGCTCCTGGCGCTCGCCGGCTGCACGGCGCCCACGCCATGGGTCAAGCCTTACGAGCGCGAGCACTTCGCCGATCCCATCATGTCCTTCAACCGTGACCCGATCTCGAGCGTCTACCTCGACCACGTGTTGGAGAGCCGCGAAGGCTCGCGCGGCGCGACTGGCGCGGTCGGCGGCGGCTGCGGATGCAACTGAGCGAGGTGCGCGAGGCCCGCGCGGAATCCACGCGGATCCTCACTCCGTTCAGCCGGACGCTGCTCGCGCTGTGCGTGATCGGCGCGCCGGCGCTCGGCGGCGTGCTGCCCGAGGATCGCGCCGATGTGATGTGGCACAACTACAACGGCGGCGACCTCACCGTCGAAGGCCCCTCGGTGCTCGTACAGAAGAAAGTCGGCGACAGCCTGTCTTTCTCCGCCGGCTACTACGAGGACATGATCTCGAGCGCATCGATCGACGTGAAGCTCTCGGCGAGCCCGTACCACGAGACGCGCAAGCAGGAGAACGTCGGCGTCGAGTACCTGCACGGCAAGACCACCTACAGCATGGGCTACATCCACAGCAAGGAGCCGGACTACATCGCCAACACGACCTTCTACTCGATCAGCCAGGACATGTTCGGCGATCTCACGACGGTCACCATCGGCTACCGGCGCGCCTGGGACCAGGTGTACCGCGACATCAAGCAGCCGAGCGGCGAGATCGTCAACGACCCGACCTTCCACGAGCGCGCGGATCACCGTGGCTACACGCTCTCGATCAGCCAGATCCTTACCCGCAACCTCATCGCCGATTTCAACTACGAGCTGCTCACCGACCAGGGCTACCTCGCCAACCCTTACCGCAAGATCCGCTACCTCTCCCCGGGACAGGGCCAGGGCTTCACGCTCGCCGACCAGGTTTACCCAAATACGCGCACCAGCAACGCCGCCTCCATTCAGCTGAAGTACTACCTGCCCTGGCGTGCGGCGGTCGCCGGCCAGTACCGCTTCTTCCGCGACACCTGGGGGATCGTCGGTCACACGGTCGAGGGCGATTACACCGCGACGTGGCGGCAGTGGGTGTTCGATGGCATGGTGCGCTGGTACACGCAGACACACGCCGACTTCTACAGCGACCTCTTCCCCTACGCCAACTACCAGAACTTCATGGCGCGCGACCGCGAGCTCGCGAGCTTCACCGACTGGACGGTCGGAGCGGGCGCCGCATACCAGTTCAAGGTGCCGGGCGCACCGTGGATCAGCAAGAGCACGGCGAACGTGCGCTTCGATCACCTGTTCATCGACTACAAGGACTTCCGCAACGCGCTGCTCGCGGCTGATTACGGCGCGGGCAACGAGCCGCTCTACAAGCTCGACGCCAACATCTTCCAGGTCTTCGTCTCGATCTGGTTCTGACCGCGCTCGCCGCGCGCGGCGCCGCTGAACCTGCGCTGAATCGCGCCGCCCCGCGCATCGAAGCCTCGCATCGGCCCGCGCGCACGCGTCATGCGCGCATGACGCACGTGCGTTGATTAGCTGCGCGCGCCGCCCGCGAGTGAGTTAAGCTTCGCAGTCAGTCGACATGGCTCATTCACGCGCTGTCGGCAAGCGCCGACAGTCAACGAATGGAGGGGACGTCTCACCATGCACATACGCACTTCGGTCGTCACGCTGCTGTCTTCTCTCACGCTCACCATCGCCGTCACCACCGCCCACGCCCAGGCACGGGAGGAGGGCCGTCTGCTCTACGCCGGCCAGGTCCTGACGGACATCCGCAGCGAGCGCGACAAGGGGGTTCCCGATCGCCTGCTCGAGCGTGCCTACGGAATCGCGGTGTTTCCCGATCTGACCAAGGTGGCCTTCTTCGCGGGCGGTCGCCGCGGACACGGCGTACTGGTCGTGCGTGACAAGGAGGGTCGCTTCACGAACCCCGTGTTCGTCACCATGACCGGTGGCAGCTTCGGCTGGCAGTGGGGCGTGGCGCTCAGCGATATCGTGCTGGTGTTCACCACGCCCAAGGGCATCGAAGGCATCAACGGCGGCAAGGTGACCCTGGGCGCCGACGCCTCGGTCGCCGCAGGACCGGTGGGCCGGCAGGCGTCCGCTGCCACCGACGCGAGCTTCAAGGCAGAGGTCTACTCCTACTCGCGCAGCAAAGGTGTGTTCGCCGGACTTGCGCTCGATGGCACCGTGATCTCCATCGACGATGGCGCCAATGCGGCCTTCTACAAGAAGCCGGGCGTCACCGCGGGTGACATCATCGCCGGCAACGTCACGACCGATGATGAGTCGGCGCGGCGCTTCCTCGCGGCGGTCGCCACCAGCACCACGGCCGAGACACCGCAACGCACGGCGTCGGCCACACCCGCGCCGGCGACCGTTTCCGCGACAGCAGCCCCTGCTGCAGTCACGGGGGTGAGCCCGGGTGGTCAT
>DATMPW010000084.1:0-3061 GCA_035566915.1 Steroidobacteraceae bacterium | reverse complement strand
AAGCGGCGGAAGTAGTGGTGCGCGCTCATCTCTCCGCCGTACACCGCGTCGGCCTCGCGCATCTTCTGCTTGATGAAGGCGTGCCCCGACTTGCACAGCACCGGCGTGCCGCCGGCGCGCCGCACGATGTCGAGTGTGTTCCAGGTGAGGCGTGGGTCGTGCACGATGCGCGCGCCCGGCTCCTGCCCGAGGAAGCTCTCGGCGAGGAGCCCGACGAGATAGTAGCCCTCGATGAACTGCCCGTTCTCATCGAAAAAGAAGCAACGATCGTAGTCGCCGTCCCAGGCGAGCCCGAGGTCCGCACCGTTCGCGCGCACGGCATCAGCGGTCGCGGCACGGTTCTCTTCGAGCATCGGGTTCGGCACCCCGTGCGGGAAGGTGCCGTCGGGCTCGTGGTTCACCCTGATGAATTCGATCGGCAGGTGAGGAGAGAGCGCATCGACGATGAGCCCGGCACCGCCGTTGCCGGCATTGACCACGACTTTGAGGGGGCGGAGCCGCGCGATGTCCACGTAACCGAGCAGGTGCTCGAGATACTGACCAAGGATGTCGAGCGGGCGCTCGGTGCCCCGCCGTGCCGCTTTCGGCGGGAGCCTCCCGCCCTCGATGAGTGCGCGGATCTCCTTGAGGCCGGTGTCGGCGCTGATGGGGCGTGCGCCCTCGCGCACGAGCTTCATGCCGTTGTAATCGGGTGGGTTGTGGCTCGCGGTCACCATGATGCCGCCGTCGAGCTTCTCGGCGAAGGTCGCGAAATACGCGCCCTCGGTGCCCCAGAGCCCAATGTCGAGCACGTCGCTGCCGCAGTCGCGCAGGCCGCTGCGGACCGCGGCGGCGAGTGCCGGGCTCGAGAGGCGGATGTCGTAGCCGACCGCGACGCGCCGTGGCTTCACGAACGCCGCGAAGGCGCGTCCGATGTCATAGGCGAGCGACTCGTTGATCTCATCGGGAATGCGGCCGCGGACGTCGTACGCCTTGAAGGAATCCAGTCGCATGCCAGGTACTTCAGCTCGCCGTTCCCTTGCGGCCGTAGACGTCCTCGAAGCGCACGATGTCGTCCTCCCCGAGGTAGGAGCCTGACTGCACCTCGATGATCTCGAGCGGGATCATGCCCGGGTTCTCGATGCGATGCTTGACGCCGATGGGAATGTAGGTGGACTGATTCTCCTCGAGGAGAAATACGTCCTCGCCGCGCGTGATGCGCGCAGTTCCCGCCACGACCACCCAGTGCTCGGCACGATGGTGGTGCATCTGCAGCGACAAGGTGGCCCCGGGCTTGACCTTCAGGCGCTTCACCTGGAAGCGCCCGCCTGACTCGATGCTGTCGTAGCTGCCCCACGGGCGAAACACCTCGCGATGCAGCGAGTGCTCGTAGCGGCCGCGCTCCTTCAGCAGCTGCACGAGCTTCTTCACGTCCTGCACGCGGTTTTTCGGCGCCACCAGCACCGCATCCTTGGTCTCGACCACGACATGGTCGCGCACGCCGACCGCGGTCACCAGGCGGCTCTCGGAATACAGGTAGCTCCCGTGTGTGTCCTCGATGATCACATCGCCGTGCATGACATTGCCGTGGGCGTCGCCTTCGCTCGCCTCATGGAGCGATGACCAGGAGCCGACATCGCTCCAGCCGGCATCGAGCGGCACCACCACGGCGTCCGCGGTCTTCTCCATCACCGCATAGTCGATCGAGTCGGCCGGGCAGGCCTCGAAGGCGGCGGCCGCGATGCGCGTGAAATCGAGGTCCGCCTGCGCGCCGCGGAATGCGCTCTCGCAGATACGCGCCATCTCCGGCTGGAAGCGCTGCAGTTCCTGCAGGTAGCGCCGCGCGCGGAATACGAACATGCCGCTGTTCCAGTAGTACTCGCCCGACTGCACGAACTCGCGCGCACGCTCGGAGTTGGGCTTCTCGATGAAACGCGCGATCCGGAAGGCTGCACCGCTCGGAGCGCCACGCTGGATGTACCCGTAGGCGGTCTCAGGCGCGCCTGCGACCACGCCGAAGGTCGCGAGCTGCCCCGCATCGGCCGCCGCGAGCGCCGCGCGCACCGCGCGCTGGAAGGCAGCGACATCACGGATCACGTGATCGGCGGGCAGCACCAGGAGCACCGGATCGACGGCGTTGGCATCGCTGCCGACACCTTTGAGCGCGGCATGTGCGGCGAGCGCGATCGCGGGCGCGGTGTTGCGGCCGAAGGGCTCGAGCACGGTGGCGCGCGGAGTGATGCGCAGCTGTCGCAGCTGTTCGGCGACGAGGAAGCGGTGCGCCTCGTTGCACACCACCACCGGTGCTGCCGCGGTGAGACCCTCGAGGCGCAGCACCGTCTGTTGCAGCATGGTGCGCGCACCGGTGAGCGGCAGCAGCTGCTTGGGATAGAGCTCGCGCGACAACGGCCACAAACGTGTGCCCGCGCCCCCGGAGAGAATGACTGGAGTGAGCACTGCGGCGTCCCGGCGGTCTCAGGCCGCCGCCAGCAGCTTGCCGCGGCCGATGGCGTAGTAGGTCAGGCCGAAGCGGCTCACCGTGGCGGGATCATAGAGATTGCGGCCATCGAAGATGACCGGTGCCTTCAGCAGCTCGCGCAGCCGCTCGAAATCCGGGCTGCGAAACTCCTGCCACTCGGTGACGATCGCGAGCGCATCCGCGGAGCGCGCGGCATCGTAGGCGTCCTTCGCCAGCGTAAAGCCCGTAGCGCCGGCATAAAGGCGCTGTGCCTCATCGCCTGCCACCGGATCGTAGGCGTGTACCCGCGCACCCGCCTCGAGCAGCAGATCGATGAGCGTGCGCGAGGGCGCCTCGCGCATGTCATCGGTGTTCGGCTTGAAGGCGAGTCCCCACAGCGCGAAGGTGCGGTCTTTGAGTCCGCCGGTAAAGTGCCGCTGCATCTTGCGGAACAGCACCTCCTTCTGGCGCGCATTCACCGATTCGACCGCATTCAGCACCTGCGGCTCATGTCCCGCTTCGTGCGCCGAGCGGATGAGCGCCCGCACGTCCTTCGGAAAGCACGAGCCACCGTAGCCCGTGCCCGGGTAGATGAAGCTGTAGCCGATGCGCGGGTCCGAGCCG
>DATMPW010000083.1:0-15706 GCA_035566915.1 Steroidobacteraceae bacterium | reverse complement strand
TGCTGCTCGATGCGCTGTGTGGCTGGCTGGATGGACTGCCGTGAGTCCGCGCGCACTCGATCGCTACGCCGCCAAGCGCACCTTCACGCGCACTCCCGAGCCGCCGGCGAAGGCAGCCGGCGAGCGCCACGGGCCGCTGCTGTTCGTCGTGCAGAAGCACGCGGCCCGCAGGCTCCATTACGACTTCCGGCTCGAGCTCGATGGGGTGTTGAAATCCTGGGCGGTGCCTAAGGGACCTTCACTCGACCCTGCCGACAAGCGCATGGCGGTCGAGGTGGAGGATCACCCTTTCGACTACGCCTCTTTCGAGGGCGTCATCCCGGAGAAACAGTACGGAGCGGGCAATGTCATCGTGTGGGACTGCGGCGTGTACTCATCCGACGAGGGCGCGCAGTACGCATTCACCGACCGCGCGGCGGCAGAAGCGCGCGTGCGCGCGGAGCTCGCCGCGGGAAAGCTCAGCTTCTTTCTGTGCGGCGAGAAGCTCAAGGGCTCCTTCACGCTCGTGAGGACCCGCACCGACAATCAGTGGCTCCTCATCAAGCACAAGGACCGCTTCGCACAGGTGAATGATGTGCTGGCGCGGCATCTGTCGGTGCTCTCGGGCGTGGGCCTCGATGAGCTCACGCCGGCGAACCTGCCGGCGCGCCTCGAGGCGGCGCGTCTCGCACCCTGCGGTCCTCAAGAACAGCTCCCCGCGCATCTCGCTCCGATGCTGGCCGAGAGCGGTGATGGCGCGCGCTCGGACCCGAAGTGGCGCTACGAGCCGAAGCTCGATGGATACCGGGTCATCGCCTTCATCGACGGCGGCGGCGTGCGGTTGCAGTCCCGTCGCGGGCTCGACCTGACACCATGCTTCCCGGAGATCGCGGCAGAGCTCGCCGCACATCCGGCCGGCCAGATGATCCTCGACGGGGAGATCGTGGCGCTGGGCCCGGACGGGCGGCCATCATTCAATGCCTTGCAGAACCGCGCGCAGCTCAAGAGCGCTGCGGAAATTACTGCCGCACAGCGCACGAGCCCCGTGGTGCTCGTGTGCTTCGACCTGCTGCACTTCGCCGGCCTCAACCTGCGCGGTGCCCCCTACCGCGACCGCCACCGTTACCTCTCGCAGTGTCTGCTGCCGGGAGCGCATCTGCAGCTGGTGCACACCTCGGACGATGCCGAGCAGTTGTATGCGGCATCGCTCGAGCTCGGCTTCGAGGGCATCGTCGGCAAGCGCCTCGACAGCCCCTATCGGCCGGGCCGGCGCTCGAGCGACTGGCTGAAACTGAAAACAGCCGAGTCGGGCGAGTTCCTCATCGGGGGTTACACGCGCGGCAACGGTGCCCGGGAACCGCTTGGCGCACTGCTGCTCGGCTATCGCGAAGGGAGCGACCTGCGCTATGCCGGACATGTCGGCTCGGGGCTCGATGAGGCCAACATCGCGGCACTCCTCGAGCAGAGCGCGAAGCTCAAGCGCACCGACTCGCCCTTCGCCGAGCCTCCGCCGTTGCACCGGCCCACCACGTGGCTGACACCGAAGCTTGTCGCGGAAGTGAGTTACAGCGAGTGGACGCCCGCGGGCGCGTTGCGTGCGCCCGTGTTCCTGCGGCTGCGGGACGACATCGATCCGCGCAGGGTGCGGCGTCCCGCAGGTCGCGCAGATGCGAGCGCAAGCGGGGGGCGCAACACAGCTGCGGCGCGCGCTTCAGGTGCGGTTCGCGGTGCCCGGGTTGGCCGCAGCGCACGCGAAGTCGCTGCACGCGCAAGTGACCGCGAGGCGCAAGTCGTGGAGGAAGTGCTGCAGCAGCTCGAGAATCCAGCCAAGTCCATACATCTGAAGGTCGGCGGCGCGCGCATCGCCCTGAGCAACCTCGACCGGATCTACTGGCCCGCGGCGGGGCCGCGCACTCCTGCCACCACCAAGCGCGACTTCCTGCGCTACCTCGCGCGCGTTGGCCGCTTCATGTTGCCGCATCTCGCCGATCGGCCGCTTACCATGATCCGTATGCCCGAGGGCATCCATGGCGAGCGCTTCTTCCAGAAGCACTGGTCACAGTCGCTGCCGGAGTTCGTCGAATCGGTCACCGTCTATTCGGGGCACAAGGACGAGCGGCATCGATACCTCCTCGCCAACAATCTGCCGACGCTGCTGTGGCTCGGCCAGGTCGGCACTCTCGAGTTCCACGTCTGGCATTCGCGCGCCCAGCTCGCGCCGGAGGCCGCGGGAGCGAGGACGGACTACTCGAGCTCGCTCGCCGCGCTCGAGTCCTCGATACTCAATTATCCCGACTACCTGGTGTTCGACATCGACCCTTACATCTATTCGGGCAAGGAAGCGCCGGGCGCCGAGCCCGAGCTCAACAAGCGCGGCTTCGCCGGCGGCAAGCGCGTGGCCTTCTGGCTGCGGGCGCTGCTGCGGGAAATGTCACTCGAAGCGATCGTGAAGACTTCCGGGAAGACGGGGCTGCACCTGTTCGTCCCGATCGTTCGCACGGTGACCTTCGATGAAGCGCGCCAGATCTGCGAGATGGTGGGCCGTCACCTGATGCGCGCCCATCCGAAAGACATCACCATGGAGTGGGCGGTGGAGAAGCGCACCGGCAAGATCTTCATCGACTACAACATGAACGTGCGCGGCAAGACACTCAATGTTGCCTATTCGCCACGCGGTGTGCCCGGCGCCCCGGTTTCCATGCCGCTCACCTGGGAAGAGCTCGAGGCGGCGGAGCCCATGGACTTTACAATCAACAACGTACCCGACCGGTTGGAAAAGAACGGCGACCGGTGGCATGATGTACTCGAGTCAAAACAGAGCCTTACGAAGGCTTTCGGTGTCGATCGTGAGAAGCGGCCCGACTGAGGGTTGCTGGTAAGGTGTACGTATGGCCGCACGCTCCATCGGTTCTCTGACAATCTCTTTCGGCCTGGTGGCGATCCCGGTGAAGCTCTACACCGCCACGCAGTCCTCGAGCGCGATCTCCTTCAACCTGCTGCACAAGAAGGACGGCTCGCGCCTCAAGCAGCAGTACGTGTGTCAGAAGGAAGGCGTCGTGGTGGAGCGTGACGAGATCATCAAGGGTTACGAATTCGCCAAGGACCAGTACGTGCAGTTCACCCCGGAAGAGATCAAGGCACTCGAAGAAGTCGGTACCCGCTCGGTGGAGATCTCCGAGTTCGTGCCGATCGAGTCGATCGATCCGGTGTTCTATGACAAGACGTACTACCTCGCGCCGGACAAAGGCGCAGCCAAGCCCTACGCGCTGCTCACCGAGGCGCTCAAGCAGTCCGCTCGCGCCGGCGTCGGCCGCTGGGCGACGCGCGGCAAGGGCTATATCGTGATCCTGCGACCCCTAGGCGATGTACTCGCCATGCAGCAGTTGCACTACGCAGAGGACGTGCGCCCCGCAACCGAAGTGGACGTTCCGAAGCCCGAAGTGAAGGCCGCGGAGCTGAAACTCGCGCAGCAGCTCATCGACCAGCAGACCGCCGAGCGATTCGACCCCACGGTGTTCAAGGATGACACTCGGGCGCGCATCCACGGGGCAATCGAGAAGAAGGTGGAGCAAGGCACGGAGATATCGGTGTCCGAGGTTGCGCCCGAGCGTGAGGGCAAGGTCATCGACCTGATGGACGCACTGCGTGCGAGTCTGCAGCGGACCGAAAGCGCCCGTGAGCAGGTCGGGCGGCTCGGTCCACGCAAGGCGCCCAAGCGCGTCGAGGAAGCCGCGAGGGCGCCGCGCAGGAAGCGTAACGCCTGACTGCGGCGCACCGCAGGGGGATCAGCATGCGCTCCTACAGCATGCGGGACGTGCAGCGGCTCCTGCGGCTCTCGCCTGACACGACTCGCAATCTCATCAAGGCCGGCTTCCTCAAGCCCGCCCGTGGTGCCCGCCGCGAATATCGTTTCTCCTTCCAGGACCTGATCGTGCTGCGCACGGCGCGTGCGCTCATCGACGCCAAGATCCCCACGCGCCGCATTCACCGCTCACTCGAGAGCCTGCGGCGCGAGCTGCCCGAGTCCGTGCCGCTCTCGGGCCTGTCGATCAGCGCGGTCGGCGATCACGTCGTGGTGCGCGAGGGCGATACGCAGCGCCAGGTCGACAGCGGGCAGTATCTTCTGGGTCTCGACGTCAGCATGGAAAATGGCGTGCTGCGGGTGGTCGAGCGCCGCCAGGAAGCGTCGCCCGCAAGGGCCGACACAGCGCCGCGCGGCGACTGGTTCGCGCAGGCGCTCACCCTCGAGAGCACCGACCCGGAAGGCGCGCTCACCGCATGGCGTCAAGCGGTGGACGAAGATGCCGGCAACGCCGCCGCCTGGACCAATTGGGGGCGGCTGCTGCACGAGCAGGGCCGCACGCAACAGGCGGCGGAAGTGTACCGGCGCGCGCTCGCGCAGGTGGGGCCCGACCCGCTGCTGCTCTTCAACCAGGGGGTGCTGCTCGAGGATCTCGGTGATCCCTCTGCCGCACTCGAAGCGTACCGGAGCGCAATCGCCGAAGACCCGGAGCTCGCCGACTGTCATTACAATCTCGCGCGTCTGTACGAGTCGCTCGGCGAGCCCCAACACGCCATTCGCCACCTCGGTCAGTACCGGCGCCTGCTGAGCGGCGACGCCCACTGAGCGCGGCGAGTGCGCCGATGGCTACCTGGGTCGGAACTTCCGGCTACAACTACCCCGAGTGGAAGGGCAGTTTCTATCCGGAGAAACTGCCGGCGGCCAAGATGCTGCCTTTCTACGCGCAGGCCTTTACCACCGTAGAGATCAATTACACCTTCTATCGCGTACCTAACACGAAGATTCTCGCCGGCTGGAGTCGCGATACCCCCGAGCGCTTTCGCCTCACACTCAAGGCGCCCAAGCGCATCACACACATCGCCAAGCTCAAGGACTGCGGCGAGTTGCTCGCATACTTCTTGCGAGTGAGCGCCACGCTGGGATCTAAGCTCGGAGCCATCCTCTTCCAACTACCCCCCTACTTCCGCAAGGATCTTGCGGTGCTCGACGCGTTTCTCGCGCTCCTTCCCGAAGGCGTATGCGCCGCATTCGAGTTCCGCCACGCCTCCTGGATGGATGCGGAGGTGTTCGCCCGCCTGCGTGCGCGCAATCTCGCCCTGTGCGTCGCCGACAGCGAGACGTTCTCTACACCCATTGAGATCACGGCGAGCTACGCCTACTTCCGGCTGCGCGATGAGGGCTACACGCCGGAGGCTCTGCGGCGCTGGGCAGACCTCATCCGCGCAAACACCGCAGGGTGCAGCGACGTCTACGTCTACTTCAAACACGAAGAAGCCGGCAAGGGACCGCAGTTTGCGCGCTTGCTGCTGGAAGCTCTCGGCGCAGCGCAGCCGCAGCAATCTGACGCACCGCAATAGTTCCCGGTTTTCGAGCTGACCCGGGAACGGCTCTGCGGCGGGCCACGAGAACCCGCTAACTCACCCTCGGTACTCACCTAACGCGGCCTGCGAGCGTTTGCAGCCACGCGACTCACGAGGGGAAAACACATGAAGGCGCTCACCAAACCCACACGCAAGCTCATCGGTGCGTTGATAGCGTTGCTTTTCCTGATGCCCGCCGGCACGGCGCTGGCCGGCGACGATCAGGCGGTCCTGCCACCGCTGACGAAGATCAAGACGATCGCCTCCACCGTTCCGGCGAACGGCGACGTCAACCCTTACGGCGTAGCGCAGGTGAGGAGAACGATCGGCAACCTGCGCGCCGGGCATATCCTCGTCAGTAACTTCAATAACTCCGGCAACTTCCAGGGCACCGGCACGACCATCGTCGAAGTCGCACCTGATGGCCGCGTGAGTCTCTTCGCCGCTCTCGACCCCGCGCACCTGCCTGGCAGCTGCCCCGGTGGCGTCGGCTTGACCACGGCATTGGTGGTGCTCGAGCAAGGCTGGGTCATCGTGGGAAGTCTCCCCACCGCCAACCAGGGAACGGTATTCACCGGCTCGGGCTGCCTCATCGTGCTCGACAGCATGGGGAACCCGGCGGAGACGTTCTATGGGTCGTTGATCAACGGCCCGTGGGACATGACCGCCTTCGATGGCGATCACGAGGCGAAGCTCTTCGTCACCAATGTGCTCAACGGCACAGTCGCGGCCAACGGGCAGGTGGTGCGCGGCGGCACCGTGACGCGCTTGAACCTGAAGGTGTCCGCGGCCGCCATGCCGGTGCTCGAATCCATCACCATCATCGGCTCGGGGTTCCCGGAGCGTACCGATCCGGCGGCGCTCGTCATTGGACCGACGGGGGTCGGACTGCGCGCCCGCTGCGAAGGCGATCGCGACGACTGCGCCGATCACGACGACGGCGACAATCGCGGCGACGGTGGCGATCGCGACCACCACGACAGCTCACTCTTGTATGTAGCTGATACGCTCAGCAACCGCGTCGCAGTGATCGATCGTGCGCTCACCCGCACCACTACCGCGGGGATCGGCCGCACACTGAGCTCCGGTGGAAGCCTGAACGCACCGCTCGGGCTCGTCGTCACACCGAGCGGCACCGTGCTGACGGTCAACAGCGCCGACGGGTTCATCACCGAGATCTCGCCCCACGGCGGGCAAGTGGCCAAAATGCAGCTCGACAACACGGGCTCACCGCCGGGCGCCGGCGCGCTGTTCGGCCTCGCGTTCGACCCAGCTGCCGGGGTGTATTTCGTCGATGACGCCAGCAACACGCTCAACCTGCTGCATCACTGATGGCGCGCTGATGGGCGCGCGGTGCCGCCGAAATGCAGCGGCCACGGCTCCGGCGGGACCCCGGGTCCCGCCGGAAGGGCCAAGCGTCGGGTGGTTTTGAGACGGCACACCCTCAGCTTGCCCAGATCTGGGTGAATGTGCGGGCGAAGTTCGCCCCGAGCACCTTTTCGGTAGCTGATGCAGAATAGCCGAGCTTCAGCAGCCGGTCGGCGATGATCTCCATCCGGCGCGGCTCGTTGAGCCCGACCACGTAGGTCGGTCGGTCTTCCTCGGGAGCTGACAGACCCGCCGCGCGCCGTTCCTCGATGTTGCGCGAGAATTCCGCCATGCCCGCTGCCGAGGTGTCGAAGGGCGCGATGTCGGCATCGCTCCCGACCCCCACGTGATCCTCGCCCGCCACCTGGAGTGCATGCGCGAGGTGCGCCATGTAGTCATCGACGGTCGGCTGGCGCGGCGAAGCGGTGAGGTACGGCAGGTCGTAGATGCCCACCACTCCGCCTTTCGCAGCGAGAGCCCGTAACTGCTCATCGCTCTTGTTGCGCGGGTGGACATGCAGCGCAGCGCACCCGGCGTGTGTCATGACGGGAGGCCGGGTTGAGAAGGCAAGCACATCCGTGGTGGTTGCCGGGTTGGCGTGACTCAGGTCGATGGCTATCCCTAAGCGGTTCATTTCCCGCACCGCCTCGTGCCCGAGCGCGGTAAGCCCTCCTCCCTTGGGCTCCATCACGCCGGCGGCGAAGGGCGAGGTGCGGTTGTAGGACAACTGCATGACACGCACACCGAGGTTGCGGAATACCTCGAGCGCGGTCAGTTGTCCGCCGAGCATCTCCACGCTCTCGAACGAGAGGATGATCCCGAGCTTGCTCTCGCGCTTTGCGCGCCCCATGTCGACGCCGTTACGCACCGCGGTGAAATACTCCGGGTGCAGCTCGATGAGTTGCTGCACCTGGGCAATGGAGGCCACGGTGTGCGCAAAGTCGCTGTTGATCCCACCGAGGGACAGCTTGATCACGTTGATGCCGCTGCCGCGTACCAGATCGAGGTCGGCCGGCGACAGCGGCAGCCGCTCCGGCAATGGCGGCGAGGAGTTGCAGTCGAGAACGAGAGCGCTCGCATAGAGACGCCGCGCCGCATCGCTCAGCCCGGGCGGATCCTCCGCGGCCGGCGTGGTGCCACCAACTACCGGATAAACCGCGCCGAGTGCGGCTGCGCCGGCGAGAACCTGCGAGAACTGACGTCGATTCACGGCGTGCTCTTGATCGCTACGCCCTGGACCTCGAAGTGTCCGCCCCGCAGCAGCTTGTCGGTGCCGATGAATGCCCGCGCCGGATAGTGCCCGTGAAAGTACGTGCGGTAGGTGGCGTTGAAGGTGTCGTACAGCTTGAGGTCGGTGCAAAAGACCGTAACGGATACGAGGTCGTCCATGGTGAGTCCGGCGGACTCCACCGTGCGCTTTACGGCATCCATCACCAGGTGCGCCTCGGCAGCCGGGTCGGCGGGGGCGTTGCCGGTATGAGGATCGACGCCGAGGTGGCCAGCCACGTACAGCGTCTCGCCTGCGAGCACCGCGTCACTGAAGGGCAGCGGCGAGCCGCCCGGAGACACGCTGTGCTCGACGTAGCTGCGGTTTGCTGCGCCGCTGACGGGCGGCATCAACGCAGCGGCCAAGGCGAGAGCGTATGCCGCGAGACCACCCCACGAAATTGGACTCATGATGTTCTGCTCCCTGTGCGCGGGCTACCGGTAAGGCAGCTCCGATCGGCAAATGCTATCAGCAGTGAGGGATGGGGCGCGCCGTGCACTTGAGTCGGGCAGGTGATGTCTCCTAGCCTGCGGGCTACGTGCGGCTGCGCGCCCGGAGGACACGAATGAGCAAGCGGTGGCGTCGAACGACACCCGTGCCGTTGCTGGTGTTGGCTGGCCTCCACGGCGAGAGTGTTGCGGCAACGGCGGGCGTGAGCAGCGCGCGGCCTGCCACGACCGCCAGGCTGCAGCGCGCGACCCAGACCCTGGTGGATGCGCTCGCGCCGGGTGAGCGTGGCGTGTGGGAGCATTACACCGATCTCTCGCTCATCTACGTCACCGAGGACAACGAAGTGAAGAGCCGGACACAGCTGCTCGCTGACATGAAGCCGCTTCCGCCGGGCTCGAGTGGCTGGATCGTGGTGCAGGAGTTCCACTGCACCGATTTCGGCGGCTTCGCGGTGACGACCTACATCATGGACGAGCATGAGACCATCGAAGGACACGAGCTGCATGCGCGCTACCGTGGCAGCGACACCTGGCGTGCCACTGCGGATGGCTGGCGGCTCGTCGCTGCGCAGGTGTACGCGGTTCCGCAGGATCCGCCCCGGGGCGAGCCGGCGACGCTACTGGCAGACTACGAGGGCGTGTACAGCCTGAGCGGTGTCACCCAGCAGACGATCAGCCGCGATGGCGACCACCTCGTAGCGGATCGTCCCGGCCGCCCGCGGCAGCTGCTGCTGCCTGAGGCGGGTGATGTGTTCTTCACGCCCGGGCGTCCGCGCACGCGAAGGATATTCACGCGCGCACCCGATGGCCACGTGGTTGGCTTTGCCGATCGACGCGAGGGCATAGATCTCGCGTGGACACGCCTGGCGCGGGAACCGGCCGCTCGCTAGAGCGCGGGCCCGCCAGCCTGCAGGCGGCGGGCAAAGCCCGCGCGCTCTTCGGCCGCGAACAGGTCCACCGCGCACGCCGCGCCCTCGAGCGCGAGCAGCGCGCGCTTGATGTGCAGGCCGCCGCCGAACCCTGTGAGCGCGCCGTCGGCGCCGATGACGCGATGACAGGGCACGACGATGGGCAGCGGGTTCGCGCCGTTTGCCAGTCCCACCGCCCGGGCTCCCCCGCTCACCCCAAGCCGCCTTGCGAGCTCACCGTATGAGAGTGTCTCGCCGTAGGGGATCACAGACAGCGCCTGCCACACCTTGAGCTGAAAGGGGGTGCCCTCGGGAGCAAGCGGCAGCTGGAAGCTGCGGCGTGCACCGCAGAAATACTCCATGAGCTGGGCCTGCACCTGTGCGAATGGCGTGGCTGCAGGTCGCCAGCCCTTCGCCGGGCGCAGCGCATGCGGCCCGGCCTGAAAATGCAGGCGTGTGAGCCCATGCGCTGTGCCCGCGAGCAACAGTGGCCCGACGGGCGAGTCGATCTCGTGCCAGTACGTCACGCGCACCTCCCCATTTGCGCTGCCAGCTCGCCGCCTGCCGTCGCACCACGGCTGCCGGCCGGCGCCGCGTCCGCTGCATGAGCGGCCGCCGCGCACCACAGATGCATGACCGCGTAACCGCGCCATGGTTGCCACGCACGGGCGCGCTCCTCGAGCTCGTGCGCGCTCAACGATCGCTGCGCCGGTGCGGCCATGCGGCGTAACACCAGGTCTCCTGCAGGCATCGCGTCGGGCTCCCCGAGTGCCCGCAGCGCGACGTACTGCGCCGTCCATGCGCCAATTCCCGGGATCGCGGTGAGCGCCGTGATTACCTCCCCCGGCGCTGCGCTGAAGTCGATGCGGCGCTCGAGCACGGCATGCGCCAGCGCGCGGAGCGTCGCCGCACGCGGGCGCGTGATGCCGAGCGACTCAAGCGGTGCCGTGGCGAGCGTCGCGGCATCCGGAAAGAGGTGAGTGAGTCCCTCGCTGCCACCGCGGATGGCCGGACCCACCCGCTCTACCAGCCGCAGCGCAAAAGTCCGGCCGGCAGCGACACTCACCTGCTGCCCAAGCACGGCGCGCACGGCACATTCGAACGGATCCCAGGCTCCGGGAATGCGCAGCCCCGGGCGGGCACGCACCAGTGGCGCAACGAGCACGTCCGCCGCCAGCTCGGCGCCGATGCGCTGCGGATCGGCGGCAAGATCGAAGACCCGTCGCGCAACGGTCGAGAGCTGCAGCAGCGCCGCCGGCGGCGCTCCGGCGACGCGAAGCTCGAGCGCGTCCTCACCGCACAGCGGAGCCACACGGATGATGGCGTGACCGCCTTCGCACGCCACCGTGCGCGCGTACCCTCGGGCGTCGACCCGCTCGACACCCCTCACGGCGCGCGCGGCGAGAAAAGTCCGCACATGATCCCAGTCGTAGGGGGGCCGATAGGCAAGACGCAGCACCACCTCTTCCCTGCCTCTCGCGGCTGCGCCAGCCCGCCCCGCGCGGCGCAGCTCACTCGGGGCGCGCCGGTACGTGCCGCGGAACGCATCGTTGAAGCGCCGGCAGCTGCCAAAGCCCGCGGCCATCGCGATCTGAGTGATCGGGAGCCGCGTCTCCTCGAGAAGGCAAACGGCAAAGTGCAATCGGCGTGTCTGCGCGACCGCAACCGGGGATGCGCCGACGTGACGGACGAAGAGGCGCAACAGGTGACGGGGCCCGATCCCGAGCCGACCGGCGAGCGCCTCCACGGAATCTTCATCGAGCGCGCCGCCTTCGATCAGGCGCAGAGCCCTGCGCACGACCGCTGCGGTGCCAAGCCAGGCGGGCGAACCGGGTGCAGCCTCAGGGCGGCAACGCAGGCACGGCCGAAACCCCGCCGCTTCCGCGGCCGCCGGACTGCCGAAAAAGCGCACGTGCGCGCGCTTCGCGTAGCGCGAGGGGCAGATCGGGCGACAGTAGATCCCGGTCGAGGTGACCGCAATGAAGAACTTGCCATCGAAGCGCGGGTCGCGGCTGATGCGCGCGCGATTGAGTGCCTCGCGGTCGAGTCCGCAGATGAGCTCCATGGAGCCGACGATACGCGCCGGCCGCGCGGCACAGTAGCCATTTTCGGACCCCGCGGCGGCACCTCCCGGATGTGCTGCGCGGCTGCTCAGGAGTCGCCGGAATGCGCCTTCTCGAGCGCCGCGATGTCGAGCTTGTCCATCTTCAGCATGGCCCGCATCGTGCGTTGAGCCTTCGCAGCATCAGGGTCGCTCAGCAGCACCGGCAGCACGGTCGGCACCACCTGCCAGGACAGGCCGTACTTGTCCTTGAGCCAGCCGCAACGACCCGGCTGGCCACCGGCTGACAGCTTCTCCCACAGCGAGTCGACTTCTGCCTGGCTCTGGCAATTCACGACGAAGGAGATCGCTTCCGAGAAATGGAACAGCGGACCGCCGTTGAGCGCGGTGAACGGCACGCCGTTCAGCTCGAACGCCACCGTCATGACGGCGCCTGTGGGTCCCGGGCCCGCCTCGCCGTAGCGCACCGTCTTCAATATGCGCGAGTTACTGAAGATCGACACATAGAACCTGGCCGCCTCTTCGGCCTGCGTGTCGAACCACAGGAAAGGCGTGATCTTCTGCATGAGCGCACCTCCTGGAACTCACGCCACGTCCGCCCGCTTCTCACCAAGCAGCAGCTCCGCGAGTCGCTCGAAGCAGCTTTGCCAGCCCTGCTCGTGGCCTTCGCGCGCGGCAACCGAGGCAAAAATTCCCTGATGAAACATCATTTCGGTGCGGCCATCATGCTCGGTTAGTGTGACGGTGACGAGGGTCTCCGGCCCCGCACTGCCACGCTCATCCACCCAGAAGTGCGTAAACACCAGCCGTTCGGGCGGTACGATCTCGCGATACACCCCGCGCAGGCGGTGCTCGGTCCCCTCGGGCGAGCGCATGGTGGCGGAGAACGCGCCCCCGACACGCAGCTCACCGCGGTTCTCAGTGAAGGTGAACCCGCGCGGGCAGGACCACTGTGCGAGCAGCCGTGGCTCGGTCCAGGCGCGGAACACGAGCTCCCGGGGTGCGTCGAAGGTGCGACGGATGACGAGCTCGTGCTCGGCACTCGCGCTATTTCGCACTTTTGCGTCCATGTCGTTGCTCCTGTCGTTGCAGTTGACCGAGGTAGCGGTCGAGGCGCCGGAAGCTGCCCTCCCAGTAGCGGCGATAGCGCTCGGCCCACTGCGCCACCTCGCGCAGCGGCGCCGCCTGCAGATGGCAGGGGCGCGACGGTCCGCGCCGGCCGCGGCTGATTAGGCCGGCGCGCTCGAGCACCTTCAGGTGCTTGGAGATCGCCGGCTGGCTCATCGCGAAGGGCCGGGCGAGCTCCATCACGCCTGCCTCGCCGCTCGCGAGGCGGGCAAGTATGGCGCGGCGCGTCGGGTCGGCGAGCGCGGCGAAGGTCTCGTTCAGGCGGCCGTCCGGCTTCACTTTAAAAACCATTTGGTTATATAACCTGATGGTGTTTTAACCGGCATCGTGACCCACTGTCAAGCGTGAGCGGGTGGTGCGCGGCGCGGGCCCCTGCGGGACTTTAGCCCGCGTACGAAATGGCGCGCCACAGTGCGCCACCCGCGTATCACCGTACTGTCACACACGGAGCCTAACGTGGCTCTTGGACCCGAGCGGTCAGGGAAGTCGCTCGAGTCGCGCGGGCCCCGGCACCCCCACCGGGGCCCGCGCGGAGCCAGGGTGAGCCTCAGCGCAACGACCGCAGCGTCGCCAGCGCAGCGTCGCGCAGTGCGCCGATGGCGTCATCGATACGGTTGACGCTGGCCTCATCGTCCCGGCCGAGCCCTTCCCAGCTTTCGCCCCAGACCTGCTGCAGCTGCGCCGCCTTCGCCGGCACCGGCGGCGGGACGACCGATGACAGATCACGAATAACGAGCACATAGGTCCAGCCGGTGCGCGGATTGCCGCCGCCGGCGTCGCGGTCGTACTGGGCGAGATACACGACCCGCTCGAGCTCCGAAAGCTTGCCGAGCAGCTCGAATGTTGCGGTGCGGATGTTGCGATTGGACTCGGTGCGCTCGTTGCGCCAGGTGTTGTAGCCGAGGCTGCCGAGTGCCACGACCAGACTGATCAGGGCAACCGCGTTGTTGCGCAACTGCTGGCGAATGGTGCTCATGCTTCAGCGCATGATACGCGCCGGATCTGCAGACTGGATCGCGCCAACGCGACGGCGGACAATGGCGCCCTGGCCGTCAGGCGGAGGTGCGGCAATGGCCACACGAGGGCGGCACCGTGTCACCAAGGCGGGCGATGAGGCGTTGGCGGGAACCTTCAGCTCGCCGGCCTGTTACCTGCATGAGTTCGAGGTCGCGGGAAGCGACAAGACGCAGCGCCCGCGCGGACGTGGCGTCGCCATCAAACGTATCTACGATGCCCCCGAGAGCGCCGATGGCTATCGCGTGCTCATCGACCGACTCTGGCCGCGTGGCATCAGCAAGGGACGCGCCTGTCTCGATGCGTGGCTCATCGAGCTCGCGCCGAGCACCGCACTGCGGACCTGGTTCCACCGCGACCTGAAACGCTGGCCGGAGTTCGCGCGCCGCTACCGCGCGGAGTTGCGCGAACAAAAAACCCTCCTGCAGTCACTGCGCCAGCGCGCCCGGCGGCAACGTGTGACGCTGCTCTATGCGGCACGCGATGTACGCGTGAACCACGCCATCGTGCTGGGCGAGGTGTTGCGGCGATCGACCCGCGCCGCATCGACCGCTGCCGTACGCGTAGCCCGCAGTGCCCCCCGACGCGGCACCCCGGTCGGCAGCGGCGCGCGCGGGCGGACTTAACGGGCGCTGAATGACGCTGCAGTGTGGAGCTGCGCGTGCTGCGCCTGTCAGCCAGCCTGCGCGGCGTGCGTTCTCCATAACAGGCGAACGGATGAGGAGCGGCAACATGCGACGCATGGTCAAATTGCTGGTAGCGCTGAGTTTGGCCGCTGCGCTGACAGGGTGCGTAGTGGCTCCGATCGGACCTCCGCGTCCTTATGTCGCCGCGGCAGTGGTAGTTCCGGCGCCCGTGGTGGTGGTCCACGGCGGCTACTACTGGCGCCACTGATCGATCGACGTTGCGCAACCGCGCCTCCGCACCTTTTGCGCGTGCGGGGGCGCATTTCGCCCTTCCGGTCCGTTAGTATCGACAGCGCGCATGGCGAGTCCTGTCACCGGATGAAATTCTCACTGACCATGTTGGCATCGCTCGTGGTCCTCGCCGCGCTGGCACGTGCTCCCGCGTCGGTGCGCGTTGTCATGGGGCCGACATCGATCCCGCGGGGCAATGCGCAGGCGGCAGGCGACATCACGATCATCAACGAGAAGCTCGCCTTCGCTCTCGCGGTGGAATCCGCCGTACCGTATGGGGTACCGCGCGGAGCGATCGTAGCCGTGGCGCCCGTGCGGCAGGGGCAAATTCAGCGCAATCGCGTGGTGTTTGCCGATTTCATTCCCAACAACTGGTCGGCGTGGCCCAACACCTATCACCACGTGGAGATCCTCGAGCACGGCCCGCGGCAGGCCCGCATCCGTACGGTACGTGACTGGGGCGAGGTCACCATCACCACCGTGTACACGCTCGCCGCCGGCTCCGATGAGATCGCCATCAGCAGCACCATGACTAACGGCAGCACGCGCACCCTGCCCGAGCTGCTATCGGGTCTTACCCTGTGGCCGAACAGTGGCTTCCTGTTTGCCGTGCCGGGGCTCGCGGGCGTGACCGAAGGCAGCGCCGCGGGTGCGCTCTCCAAACGAGTGGTCGCCTACGATTCCGACTGGGCGCTGACGCTGCACGCCCCATATCTCGATCGCATCGGGTCCTCCTCGCGTGACCTCTTTCTCCGGCATACGCTCGCGCCGGGCGAGAGCCGCACCTTCGAGGGTTGGCTGCAAGTTGGCGCCGCCGGCGACCTCGCCCCGGTAGTGGCAACCGAGATCGCGCGCGGGCACCTCGCAGCCGGCACAGTGCACGGTCGTGTGAGAAGCGCCGAGGGTCAGGTCATCGCGCAACCGGTGGTGGTGGTGGAGAAGGACGGCAAACCCTACGCGTGGACTGTCGGCCGCAACGGAACTTATCGGCTCGCGCTGCCGGCGGGCGATTACCGTCTATATGCGACCGCACTGCACTACGCACACAGCGCGGCGTCCTCGCTCTCGCTCGCCCCCGGCGCCAGCGAGGCGCGTGATTTTCATGACCTCGAGCCGCCGGGCGGCATCGAGCTCGAGGTTGCCGAGGCGCATAGTGGCGCGCCGCTCGATGCGCGCATCACGATCAGCGAGGGCACCAAGCCACTGGTGCAGTTTCTCGGCCGCACGACCTT
>DATMPW010000082.1:0-4280 GCA_035566915.1 Steroidobacteraceae bacterium | reverse complement strand
TCGTAAATGTCCACCCGCGCGCCCTGCTTCTGCAGCTCGCGCACTACGTCCACCACCTTGGAGTTGCGGATGTCCGGGCAGTTTTCCTTGAAGGTGATGCCGAGCACCAGCACCCGCGCGCCCTTCACGTGGATGCGCTTGGAGGCCATCAGCCGGGTGATCTGGCCCGCCACGTGCAGCGCCATGTTGTCATTGAGACGCCGTCCCGCGAGGATCATCTCCGGGTGGTAGCCGATCTCCTGCGCCTTGTGTGTGAGGTAGTAGGGATCGACGCCGATGCAATGGCCGCCTACCAGCCCCGGACGGAAGGGCAGGAAGTTCCACTTGCTGCCCGCGGCGTTCAGCACTTCCTCGGTATCGATCCCCAGGCGGTTGAAGATCAGCGCCAGCTCGTTGATCAGAGCGATGTTGACGTCGCGCTGCGTGTTCTCGATTACCTTCGCGGCCTCCGCCACGCGAATGCTGGAAGTCTTGTGCGTACCTGCCGTTACGATGGTCCCGTACAGCTGATCAACGAAATCGGCGATCTCCGGGGTTGACCCGGAAGTTACCTTGCGGATGGTGGTGAGGCGATGCTCCTTGTCTCCGGGATTGATGCGCTCGGGGCTGTAGCCGGCAAAGAAATCGCGGTTGAACTTCAGACCCGACGCGCGCTCGAGAATCGGCACACACACTTCCTCGGTGCATCCGGGGTAGACGGTCGACTCGTAGATCACCACCGCGCCTTTGCCGAGCACCGAACCCACACTTTCGCTCGCGCGCACGAGCGGAGTGAGGTCCGGGCGCTTGTAGCCATCGATCGGGGTCGGCACGGTGACGACGAACACGTGGCAGCGGCGCAGCCGCTCGAGATCGGTGGTGAAAGTGAGCCGGGAAGCGGCGCGCAGCTCGGCACGCGACACCTCGAGAGTGGTATCGCGCCCCTTGCGCAGCTGCGCGACGCGCTGCGGATTCACATCGAAGCCGATGGTCTCGAAATGCTTGCCGAACTCCACCGCCAGTGGCAGGCCCACGTAGCCTAAGCCCACCACTCCGATGCGGCACTTGCGCAGTCTCAGCATTACCTGTCCCTGGCCGCGACGTCAGGCGCTCGAGCGCTGCGGCGCGTCTTCCTGATGGACCACCCTGACCGGCTCGCGCAGAGGCTCGAGAGCCTCCCACAACACCCGCCCGCCGCTCGCCTTGGCGATTACCGCCAGCATCACCTGGTGGGCGGCGATCTCCTCCGGCGTTGCCGCCGGCACCGCCAGCGGCACGGCGAGCCGCAGCGGCGTGCGCGTCGTGCGCACGCTCGTGTGGGCGTGTGCCGGCTCGTCGGCTTCCGAGAGCGCAAGCGCTCCCTGGCCGCCGGTCATCGCCAGATAAACATCGGCCAGAATGCGCGCATCGAGCAGCGCGCCGTGCAGTTCGCGCTCCGAGTTGTCGATCTCGTAACGCTTGCAGAGCGCATCGAGACTGTTGCGCTGACCGGGATGGAGCTCGCGCGCCAGCGCCAGGGTGTCGAGCACCTGGCAGAGCGCGGCCACCTGACGCGGTGCCCCCGGCAGCCGTGCGAGCTCGGCATCGAGAAATGCGACATCGAAGGCCGCGTTGTGGATCACGAGCTCCGCGCCGCCGATAAAAGCCAGCAGCTCCTCGGCGATCTCTGCGAAGCGCGGCTGTCCGTCGAGATCGGTGCGCGCGATGCCGTGGACGGCGAGCGCGCCATCGTCGATCTCGCGCTCGGGGTTCAGGTAGCGATGGAACGTGCGTCCGCTCGGACGGCGGTTGAGGAGCTCCACGCAGCCGATCTCGATCACGCGATGATTGAGTTCGGGCTCGAGCCCCGTGGTCTCGGTGTCGAGGACGACCTGACGCATGGGTTGGCAAGTCTACCGCAACGCTTGGCTCCCCAAGGCGTCGATCGCTTCGTTGGCGAGCCGGTCGACCCGCTCGTTGCCCGGCACCCCGGCGTGCGCCGGCACCCAGTGCCACTCGATCTGATGGCCTGTGCGCAGCTCATCGAGCTGCTGCCACAGATCCTGGTTCTTCACCGGTTTGCGCTCCGCGGTGCGCCAGCCGCGCGCCTTCCAGGCGGGCATCCATTCGCTGATGCCGCGGCGCACGTACTCGGAGTCGGTGTACACGCGCGCCTGCACCGGACGCTTGAGCGCTTCCAGCGCACGGATGACCGCGGTCAACTCCATGCGGTTGTTGGTCGTGAGCGCTTCGGCGCCGCTGATCTCGCGCTCGTGCTCGCCCAGGAGCAAGAGCGCCGCCCAGCCGCCGGGGCCGGGGTTGCCGCGGCAGGCTCCATCGGTGTAGATCTCGATCACGCCTGCGATCGGGTGGTGGGCTTGACGAGCCCGCCGATTACCGCGGGCTTCTCACGGAAGCGCGGCCGCACCGGCGTCAGGGTGTACACGCGCTTGCGCGCCTTGAGGAGAAATGCGCCCGCAGGCAGCGGATAGGTCAGTCCGCGGCGCAGCATGCGTCCGGTGCCCTCCCCGCGCGCGAGGCCACGGCTCCAGGGACTTAAGTAGAGGTAGCGTTTCGCGGCCACGACCTCGAAGCCGAGCAACACCAGCCACTCGCGCAGCAGCCGCTCCGACAGCACGCGCCGCATGCCGGGCGGAAAACCACTGCGGCTCCAGCGGGCCCGCATTCCCCACAGGCTCCACGGGCGAAATCCCAGCACGAGCAGCTGGCCTTCTCCGACCAGTACGCGGTCCACCTCGCGCAGCACGGCGTAGGGGTCGGGGGCAAACTCGAGCGTGTGCGGGAGCAGCGCTGCATCGACGCAGTCGCTCGTGACCGGTAGCTGCGAGGGTCGCGCGATGATATCGGCGCCTCCCGGGAAGGCCGCGGCCGCGATGAGGCTCTGGCGGCGCGCGCGGCTGCCGGCGAGCAGCTCACGGCCCTCGCCCCAGGCCCCGACCTGCAGCAGCTCCCAGCCGAACACATCCTCCAGCGCCTCGGCGAGCAGCTCCGATTCAGCCGCGAGCAGCGCACGGCCGATCGGCGTTCCCCACCAGGCGGAGAGCGCGGCGTCACGGTCGAGGATGCGTGAAGTGCGAACTGGCACGATAGAAAGGCTGGCAATAGTGTGACTTTAACGGTTAAATTCCCGCCCCTGAACCAGTAGCGTCCTGCACCATGAGGACCCGTGCCCTGGCGCGGGAAAAGTAGCACGCCCTCAGAGGGTACGGAACTTGGCGACGCCAGCAACCAGACGCTTACCCCACTCGCTCCTGGCCCTGACTCTGCTCGCGTTGGCCGCCTGCGCCCACTCGCCACAGCGTCCCGCCGCAGCCAAGACTCTCAACAGCTCTCTCGGCAGTTTCGCCGTGGCTCCCTCGGCTGAGGCGCTCGACAGCGCTCCACCGGCTGCCGTGTCGCCAACTCCCGACACGGTCGAGGCCGCAGCGAGCGGCGCCGCCGTGGCGCCTGCCGCGACCGAGCTCACCCCTGCTGCCACCACGACCGAGGCCACTCCCGCGATGCCATCGCTGCCTGCGCCCGGTCCGACGCAGGTCGCCGGGCTCGATCCGGCTCAGTACGCCGATCTCTTCGATCGCATGCGGGCCGGATTCCGGCTCGAGGACGGCGATCACCACGCGGTCGATCTGGAGCTGCACTGGTACGCCTCGAACCCTGAGTACCTGCAGCGCGCGTTCGGACGTGCCGACCTGTACCTCTATCACATCGTGACGGAGCTCGAACGGCGCGGCATGCCGCTCGAGCTCGCGCTGCTGCCGGTGGTGGAAAGCGCCTTCGAGCCCTACGCGTACTCACGCGCGCGCGCCTCGGGGCTGTGGCAATTCATCCCGGGCACGGGCTCGAAGTACGGACTGAAGCAGGACTGGTGGTACGACGGCCGGCGCGACATCGTCGAGTCGACACGTGCCGCGCTCGATTACCTGCAGTCGCTGCACGATGAATTCAACGGCGACTGGCTGCTGGCGATCGCCGCTTACAATTGCGGCGAGGCACTGGTCGAGCGCGCGGTCGACGTGAATCGCGCGGCGGGCCGCCCGGTGGATTTCTGGGACCTGTGGCTGCCGCGTGAGACGCGCGCCTACGTGCCGAAGCTGCTCGCCATGCGGCGCCTGGTCCTGGATCCGGAAAGCTTCGGGCTCGCCTTCAGTCCGATTCCCAATCAGCCGTATTTCGCGCGCGTGCCGACGCAGGGGCAGGTCAATCTCAGAATCGCGGCGGAGATCGCCGGCATCAGTCCGGACGAGCTCTATGAGCTCAATCCCGCTTTCCACCGCTGGGCGACCGACCCCGCCGGTCCGCAC
>DATMPW010000081.1:0-49067 GCA_035566915.1 Steroidobacteraceae bacterium | reverse complement strand
TCCATGTCCGGTCTCCGCGATTTATGGCATGCCGGAGGTGTCGGGTGCGGGCGCCACCGAGGAGGATTGCCGTGAACGAGGCCTCGATTACGAGGTGGGTCGTGCCGACCTTGGCCTCACTCCGCGTGGAGCCATTGCTGGCCGGGGTGGCCTGCTGAAACTCATCTTTCTGAAAGCCGATCGGAAACTGCTCGGCGTCCACTGCATCGGCGACATTGCCTCAGAGATCGTCGGAATTGGCCAGATGGTGATTCGCTGCGGCGGTACCTTGAACACCATCGCTAACATGTCGCTCAACACTCCGACCTACAGCTATGCGTACAAATACGCCGCTTTCGACGGTTTACGCCGTCTGGTGGCCGCCGGCAGGCCCGCTGCCAAACGATGACTTGCGGCAACTGCTGAGAGAAAGTAGCGCGGCATGCGGACAGCTGTGCGACAGCGCTGGATCCTGGTCACCTTCCTCGCCTGGGCGGTCGCGACCGCCGCGCACGCGCAGAACCGCGGCGTCTATCCGCTCGGCCTGAGCGCGCTCAATTCCGGCGTCAGCGCCGGCCCGGGACTCACTTACAACAACAGCTTTCTGTTTTACGCTCGTGATGAGCAGAAGGGAGGCAACGGTGAAGTTCTTGCCACCGGGCAGCAGGCGGTGCTATTGGACATGAACACCTTTTTGTGGGCGAGCAGTCAGCAGATTGCGGTGCTCGGCGATGCCAGATTCTCTTGCGCGGCCACCATACCGATCGCCAACAACTCGCTGAGCTCCAGCACTCAAGGCGCGCTCAGCGGCGGCGGCGGGCTAGGAGATGCCTACTTCCAACCCGTCATCCTCGGCTGGCATGAGGAGCGCGCCGACATTCGAGGCATCGTCGGGGTGCTGGCACCTACCGGTAAGTTCAATGCCGGTGCAAAGGACAATGTCGGTAACGGTTACTGGACGCCGGTGATTGCAGCGGGTGAAACGTTCTATTTGTCCGCCGATAAGTCGATCGCGATTTCTCTCTTCGAGATGTACGAATTCCACACCACACAGTCGGGCACAAATATTCGCCCCGGGGAGACTCTTGACCTCGACTATTCGGTAATGAAGGAATTCCGGATCCATGCGGATTCGCGTCTTCAAACCGGCCTGGTCGGCTATGGTCAATGGCAGACCACAGCCAAGACCGGACCCGACATCACGCCGGCCGAAGAAACGCAGCACTATCGGGTCAACGGCCTCGGCGTCGGACTGAACCTCGTGTTGCCGACGCAGAAAGTGACGCTGAGCCTGAAGTACTTTGACGAATTCTCGAACCAGTGGACCTATCAGGGCTACTCGCTTCAGATTTCGGCAGGAGTTGGTTTCTAGAGTCCTCGGTGAATCGAGGGTGCCGTTTGCAGTCCTCGCATCGTCAGCGGCAGTAGAGGGGGGCAATTTCTGCAGCCGAGCTAACGCCCTGGAAATGCGTGAGGGGGCCTCCCCCGCGGGTAAGTCCAAAGGCCGATTGATCGCAGCGGGCGGGGGACACTAGGGCGAGCCCAGGACCCCCTCAGGGATGTGAGCCTATTCGGCAATGCTCGCGCATGCCGACCGGGGGAACGCCGCGCGCGAGTGCCCACACGTGCCCATTGCAACCTCCAAATAGTTTCATATAATTGCAAATATGAAATCCAAGGAAGCCATCACGACATTGAGCGCCCTGGCCTCGGAGTCGCGCCTTGCGGTGTATCGATTGCTGGTGAAGCGAGGGCCGGAGGGGTACACGCCCTCGGAACTCGCAGCACGCCTCGATTTGCCGGCGCCGACGCTGTCCTTTCACCTCAAGGGTCTGGTACAGGCGGGCCTCGTGGTCAGCCGGCGCGAGGCTCGCAATCTCTTCTACAGCCCGAATTTCGAGCGCATGAACGCCCTGGTCGGATTCCTCACCGAAAACTGTTGCGGCCTTGCGGACCAAGCGTGTGGCACGAGCTGTGAGCCGCAGTCGATTCCGGCTCAACCAAGGAAACGAGCATGAAACGCCTGCACGTGCACATATCGGTCAACGATCTCGACGCATCCGAGCGTTTCTATTCGCAGCTGTTTGCAGTGGATCCAACGGTCCGCAAACCCGACTACGCGAAATGGATGCTCGAAGATCCTCGCGTGAATTTCGCGATCAGCCAGCGCGGCGGCAGGCCTGGCGTGCAGCACTTGGGAATGCAGGTCGAGGATCGCACGGAGCTCGCGGAGGTCTACGAGCGCCTGCGACATGCCGAGGGAGCGGTGATCGAGGAAGGCGAGACGACCTGCTGCTACGCCCACAGTGAGAAGAGCTGGATCGACGATCCGCAGGGCGTTCAGTGGGAGACGTTTCTCACCACGGGAGAGAGCACCGTTTACGGAACGGACGAGATCCGAGCGCAAGCGCAGAAGCGGGTGGAGGCCACTTGTTGCGCGCCGAGCTGCTGTTCCTCGAATCCAGCGTAATCAGGAATCCGTCTGGTGTCCCGAGTAGCCTGCGCCTCCGGGCCGGATCTAATCGCCGTCCGCGCGCTGCTCGAGCGCTGCGGATTGCCGACGAGCGATCTCGAATCGGCGCGGCCCGAGTTTGCGGTGATCCGCGAAAATGGCGAGGTGATTGCGGCCGGAGCGCTGCAGCGCTTCGGCTCATCCGCGCTTCTGCGGTCGGTGGTCGTGACTGCCGATCGCCGCGGAAGCGGCCTCGGGCACACGATTGTGAGTGAGCTCGAGCGCTCGGCGCACGCAGCGCAGATCACCCAGTTGATCCTGCTCACGCAGACCGCCGCGGAATTCTTTGCGCAGCTGGGCTATCGTGTGATCGAGCGCAGCAGCGCGCCCCAGGACATGCAGGCGAGTGAAGAGTTTCGCCTGCTGTGCCCAAGCTCTGCAATCTGCATGGCGAAGACGCTGCCTGATCTCGCCTAGACGCTGCCATGCCCGACCGCGCGTACAACGTCCTTTTTCTGTGCACCGGCAACTCCGCGCGCAGCATCATCGCCGAGGCCCTGATCAACCAATGGGGGCGCGGCAAGTTCAAGGGTTTCAGTGCCGGCAGTCATCCGAAGGGCGCTGTGCACCCGATCGCGCTCGAGCTCCTGAAACGCATGAAGCTTGCGACCGAGGGCCTTCGCAGCAAGAGCTGGGACGAATTCGCGGCACCTCACGGGCCAGCGCTCGATTTCGTGTTCACCGTCTGTGACAACGCCGCCGGCGAGGTCTGTCCCTACTGGCCGGGACAACCGATGACCGCGCACTGGGGACTCCCGGACCCGGCCGAGGTCGAAGGGTCCGAGGCCGACAAGTGGGTGGCGTTCCGAGACACGTTCAAGGCGCTCGACAACCGTATCAAGATCTTCACCAGCCTGCCGCTTGCTTCGCTCGATCGGATCAAGCTGCAGGAGCACCTGGACGCGATCGGCAAGACGCCGCCGGCTTCCAGCACGACATGAACCTGCCGCGACGCGTGGCCGCGGAGGGGGTCGGCTCGTTGCTCCTGGCGGCGACAGTCGTGGGTTCCGGCGTCATGGCCGAGCGCCTGGCCGGGGGCAATTTGGCGATCGCGCTGCTCGCGAACACCGCGGCGACGGTGGCAGTGCTGGCCACGCTGATTGCGCTATTGGGGCCGGTCAGCGGCGCGCACTTCAACCCGGCGGTTTCCCTGGTGCAGGGCCTGCGCGGTTCGCTCCCTTGGAAAGAGGTGGGCGCCTATGCCGTCGTTCAAATCCTTGGTTGTTGCCTCGGGGCGCTTCTCGCCCATGCGATGTTCGATCTGCCGTGGCTACAGACATCCGCACGCGTGCGGACCGGTCCAAGCCAATGGCTGGCGGAGGCCGTGGCCACATTCGGGTTAGTCCTGGTCGTCGTTGGGCACCGGCGACCCCAGGATGCAGCCTGGATGGTCGCGGCGTGGATCGGCGCAGCCTATTGGTTTACCGCCTCGACCTCGTTTGCCAATCCGGCCATCACCATCGCGCGCTCGCTGTCGAATACGTTCTCGGGGATCCGGCCGGCCGACGTCCCGGGATTCGTCATTGCGCAGCTCGTGGGTGCGGTCGTGGCGCTGCTGGTGGCGCGACGCCTGTTTCGCACCGAACCTGCGAAATCCATCGAAAGACCAGCCACGGGCGCTTCCGTTAAGCCGCAGACCCGGGCTGCACGCGCGCCCCCCTGAAGAGGCCAAAGAGCCCAATTCCCATCCAGATGAAGTTGAGAAAGGCGGACGGATAGGCGCCATTCCAGCCGCTGTTCACGATGAACCCCGCGCCCGAGAGAACATTGAGCCATTGGTAGGCCGGAGAGAGCGAGCGCAACCGGCCGGTCGTCAGCAGCACGTACGCAGACAGCATCATCACCGCGGCAGTCCATCCGATGATCTCGATGATAATTTTCAAGGACGCTCTCCTGTTGGCTGCCGTATTCTGACCTAACACGATCGCAGCGTGTAGCAGCGCGAATCGTCAGGGTCCCTGGGTCGGCGCGCAGGTTGCGGCCACGCTCCGGCGCGGCACTGCAGGCCACGCTCAGTGCGCGGGTTCGCGGCAAGCAGCGCTGCGCACCGCGGTCTGCAGGCGGCCGGCGAGCTCGGTGTCGATTGCAGGGTCCTCGAGGATGTCCCATCCGGTGAAGGTTGCGATCAGCTGTTGTGACGGGAACACCATCAGCCGCTGACCGCCGATGCCGATGGCGTGCCAGACGTATTCCTTTCCGTCCTCTAGCGGTTGCAGCCACCACTGGAGTCCGTACTTCAGTCCCTGCCAACCGCTGTCGATCGCCGGCGTCAGGGATTGCCGGATCCACGCCTCGGAAATGAGCCGTCTCCCGTCCCAGACGCCGTCGTTCAGGTACAGGTAGCCGATTTTTGCCAGATCCGCACCGTTCAGATAAAGGCCACCTTCGGTGTCGACGACCCCGAGATAGGTACGCTTCCAGTGGTGCCTGATGCCGAGCGGCGCGAACAGGTACTTCTCGCCGTAGGCGTCGATGTCCTGACCGGTCTCTTTCTCGAAGATGTAGGCGAGCAACTCCGTGGCGCCGCTGCTATACGTGAACACGCTTCCAGGTTCGTGCTCCATCGGCTTGTCGATCACGTACCGCACCCAGTCGTCGGTCGCCTCCATCAGGCTCGAATCGCTGCGCGGATCGTCATAAGGGACGTCCTCGACCCAGTCGAGCCCGGTGGTCATCGTCAGCACGTGCTGCAGCGTCATGCGACGCTTGCGCTCATCGACGTTCTTGACTTTGGATACATCGAAATAGCTGAGGACCGGGGTATCGAGGCCCGCTTTGAAGTCGCCGCGCGTCATGGCGATACCGATGATCACCGAGGTCACGGTCTTGCTGACCGACTGCATCGTATGCAGGTCGGTACCGTGGTAGTACGGGTGCCAGGCCGGGTCGAAATAGTTGTAGCGGCCAGTGAGTCGCGCGTTCAGCGGACCTTTGGTCCTGGCCTCCTTCCCGTAGAGCTTCGCGTAATCGTGCTCGTACTTGCGGCTGTAGACCTCGGTGCCGCAGCGGAACACCTGGAAGCTGTCGACGAGACTGTACTTGCCGTTCGCGATGTCATGATCGAGGGCCGCGAGAATGGTCTCGTCGAGTCCGACACTGGTCGGGATTGCGTGGCTCCAGCCGTGAGTCGGCCATGGAGACTTTCCGGCCGCTGCGGCAGCACCGAAGAAGACGGGCGCGACGGAAAGCGCAGCCGTCAGGAGCATTCGCCTCATGCGATTACTCGTTCCAGGCAAACCTCAGCCGGAGCCGGTGCGGGGCGAGGATGCGCGAAGTCCGGCCATGGAGGAACCTTCGCCCGATGCTTGAGCCGGCCGCGACGCGACCGCCTCGATCCGTGCGCGCACCAGGGCGATATGATTGCGCAGCTGATATAAGAAGTGTGCGAAGGCGAATGGCACCTGCAGATGGTTCGCTCGCTCCTCGAGTCGCTGCAGCTGCGCCAACAGGTCTTCGGCCGGAATGTCACCCTTAGCGTCCAGCTCGACCTCGATGTACTTGAGTTCTCCGTAGAGCCGGAAGATCCGCCGGCGCATGCTCCAGCTATAAAGCGCCGGAGCGGTGCGGAGCAAGGGGTAAGCGACGCCGATCACCGGGATCAGGAGCAACAGAAGCCTGCTTGCCAGGACCGCGATGGCGTAGGGCAGATAGCGCTGCAGGAGGGGGGGACCGGACTTGTAGTACAGCCGCGCGTCCCTGGAGATTGGCAGATCGACGCGCTCGGGTGCCGGGAACTGGCCCGCTTTCCGAAAGAGCCCGCCCGCGGAGTGGATTTCTGTCGCGGCCTCCAGCAACAGATATTGGACGGCGGGGTGCAGGTCCTTACGGACGATCAGACTGGCGTCGGTGGCTACGAGAGTCACATCGCTTGGCGGACGGTTAGTGGCGAGGTTGCCTACCCCGGTCGGGAGAACGAGCTTGGTGAAGTACGGGTTCAAGGCAGCGTAGGCGTCGGCGCGGGGGGCGCCCACGAGGTTGACATCCGCTGAGTCGAGCAGACGCCGCACGATGGCGGTGTCCCACGATGCCACCATCGCAGCCCCGTCGATCTCACCGTGCAGCAGTGCTTCCCCTGCCTCGGCCGCGGCCAGCGGCAGCAGTTGCAACAGGCCTTCATCGATGCCATTCAGTGCAAGGAACCTTTTCGTCAATTCACGCGTACCACTGCCCTGCGGTCCGATCGCGATCCTCTTGCTGCGCAGGTCCTCGGGGCGCGTCATTGGGATCTCGCGACGCACGAACAACCAGAATGGCTGATAGAACATGGTTCCGAGCGATTCGAGCTCAGGCGACTGTGCTTCGCTCGTGAGCCCGCCTTGCACGAACGCGATGGCGACTCCCGATCGGGGATCATCCAGCCGCCTGAGGTTTTCGACGGAGCCTGCAGAAGGCAGGAGACGCAGCTGGACGCCGGAGCGTTTCAGGATGGCCTGGTATTCCCGGGAGTACAGATCGAAATCGCTGCCCGGAGTCCCCGTGCTCATGGTGACGACCTTGGGTGGCAGCGGCCCCATCCACGCAATGGTCGCGACCACCGCGGTAAGAATCAGTACGGTTGCGAGCCCGTACAACCAAAACGCAGGCCGAACGATGAGTGCCTGTTTGCCGATCATGGTGCCGTCACAACTCCCTCGAATGAGATTGCCCCTGGGCGGTCAGGCTATGTTACCTCCGCGCAAAGCCAAGTAAATTGCCCCTCAGGACCGCAGGCGCAGGTTGTGCGGGTCGTAGAGCGGCTCGCGCCCGACGAGTGCGGGGCGGCGTTCACCAAGGATCTCCACCTCGAGTTCGATACCCGGCTCGGTGAGATCGGCGCGCACGTAGGCGAGCGCGATGCTGCGGTTCACCCGGTAGCCATATCCGCCGGAGGTGACCAGACCGACCCTCTCGGCGCCACGGTAGACGATGGAGACGGCCGCCGCGTCCGCATCGCCGGCCTCGACCAGCAGCGGCACGAAGCGCTCCTTGGGACCTGCGGCAGCCTCCCGGCGCAGCGCCTCACGCCCGATGAAGTCCGCCTCCTTATCGAGCCGCACGAAACGCCCGAGCGAGGCCATGAGCGGCGTGTACTCGGTGGTGAGGTCCGCCTTCCAGCTGCGGTAGCACTTCTCGAGTCTGAGACTATCCATGGCGTAGAGACCGAAGTGCGCGAGCCCGAAGGCGCGGCCAGCCGTGACCAACAGTTCGTGCACGGCCAGCAGGTGCTCGACCGGTACGTGCAGCTCCCAGCCGAGCTCACCGACGTAGTTGACGCGCATGGCGAGCGCCTCGGTGTAAGCGATCGGAATCGTGCGCACCGCGAGCCATGGAAAGGCGTCATTCGACAGGTCCGTGTCCGTGACGCGCGCCAGCAGCTCACGCGAGCGCGGACCGACCAGGATGAGCGTGCCAAAGCGCGGGGTGAGGTTGGCGAGAGTGAGGCGACCGAAGCGATGCGACAGGTGACTCGTGAGCCAGTGCTCATCGTGCCGCTCGCCGGCCGCGGCGGAGATCAGCCAGAACCGCTCTTCTGCCAGCTGCGAGACGGTCATCTCGCTCACGATACCGCCGCGCGGTGAGCAGAAATAACTGAGCGCGGTGCGGCCGAGACGCGGCAGCGCCCCCGCCACCAGATGATCGATCCAGGCGGCGGCGCCAGCGCCTGCGACCTCGAATTTCGTAAACCCAGGCAGCTCCAGCAGCGCGACTGCGGAGGCGACCGCGGCGCATTCGCGTGCAACGGCGTGATGCCAGTGCGGTCGGCGGAACGAGCATTCGGTGCCGGCTGGATCAGCCGATCGCGCGTAGTACAGCGCACGCTCCCAGCCACCGCGCGCACCGAACACGGCGCCCCGCGCGCGCAGTCGATCGTAGAGGGGAGACGTTTTCGCCGGGCGGCCTGCGGGACGCTCCTCCAGTGGGTAAGCGACGGCGTATTCGTTTTCATACGTCTCGAGCGCCTTCGCGAGGGAGTAGGCGCGGTTGGCGAAGGGCAGGTAACGACGGCAGTCGAGTGGCCAGACGTCCCAGTCCGGCTCGCCGTTGACCACCCATTCCGCGATGATGCGCCCCGCACCGCCGGCCTGGACGATGCCGAAGGTGAACGCACAGCAATGGAGGAAGTTGCGCCCTACGGCGGCCGGGCCCATGAGTGGATTGCCGTCCGGTGCGTACGGGATCGGCCCGTTGATCACCCGCTTGACGCCCACTGATCCGAGGATCGGCATGCGCGCACAGGCGGCCTCGATGTAGCTCTCGATGCGCCCGAGGTCATCGGCGAAGAGCTGGTGCGCGAACTCATCCGGCAGTCCCTCGAGCCAGTGAGCCCGGGCGCGGGACTCATAGGGGCCGAGGAGGAGCCCATGACGCTCCTGTCGCAGGTAGTAGCTGACATCGGGGTCGCGCACCAGCGGCAGGCGCGCCGTGCCGCGCTCGATGAGCTCGGGGATATCGTCCGTGACCAGGTACTGGTGAGAGAGCGTCACCATCGGCAGGTACTCGCCGATCATTGCCGCGACCTCTGCGCCCCGGTAGCCGGCCGCGTTGATCACGTACTCGGCGTCGATCGATCCGGCCGTCGTCTCGATGCGCCAGCCGCCCGAGGCAAGCTCACGAATGGCGGTCACGCGGGTGTGCCGGTAGACCGCGGCACCGAGATCGCGCGCGCCCTTGGCGAGCGCCTGTGTCAACTGCGCCGGATCGATATCGCCATCGCCCGGGTCCCAGAGTCCGAGGCGGATGTCATTGAGCTCGAGGAACGGATGGCGCGCCTTGATCTGCGCGGAGGAGAGTAGCTCGAAGTCCGTTCCCTGCGCGCGTGCCTGTGCAACGACATGGCGGAACTCATCGACTCGGTCGGCTGTGTGCGCGAGACGGATGCTGCCGGTGAGGTGGTAGTTGATGTCGTAGCCGACTTCCTGCGCAAGCCTCGCGTACAGCTCGGTCGAATGGCGCTGCAGCTTGAGGATGCTCCAGGACGTCGAGAAGTTCGGGCAGTTGCCCGCCGCGTGCCAGGTCGAGCCTGAGGTGAGCTCATCGCGCTCGAGCAGTACGACATCGGTCCAACCGAGCCTGGTGAGGTGGTACAGCACGCTGCAGCCCACCGCGCCGCCACCGATGACCGCGACTCGCGTCTGGCTCTTCATCTATGCGCTCACCGCGGCACTCGCCGCACGCTCGAGCGCGCAGGTCCTGCCGTACGCTCCCCGCGCCCTGCACGGGTCACTGTTTCACCCGCTCACTCGCCGGATCGTAGAAAGGCCGCAGCGACACCCGCGCGGCGATGCGCTCGTCAGCGACCTCGACCTCGTAACGACCCGCTGCAATCCACTCCGGGCTCACCGGCGCGCCACCGTTCGCGAGGTAGCCAAGACCGAGCGCAGCGCCGATGGTGTGGCCGAACATCGCCGAGGAGATTCGCCCGACGAGCTCGCCGTTCCGCCAGACCGGCTCATTGTGATAGAGCATGCGATCGGTGCGCTCGAGCGCGACTGCAACGAGTCGGCGTCGCAGACCTGCCTCGCGTTGCCGCTCGAGCGCCTCGCGGCCAACGAACCCCCGGGGCTTCTTCCATGCAACGGCGAAGTGCAGTCCCGCCTCGAGCGGCGTGTCCTCGTCCGAGATGTCGTGACCCCAATGGCGATAGGCCTTCTCCATGCGCAGGCTGTTGAGCGCGTGGTAGCCCGCGAGGCGCAGGCCGAAAGCCTGGCCCGCGGCGATGATCTCGTCGTAAACGGACTGCGCAAACTCGGTTGGAATGTACAGCTCGTACCCGAGCTCGCCGACGTAGGTGATTCGGCCCGCGCGCACGCGAGCGTAGCCCAGATCGATGATCTGCGATGTGGCGAACGGAAACGCAGTGGTCGAGAGGTCAGCGTCGGTCAGCGTTGCGAGGAGATCACGGCTGCGCGGCCCCATCAGGCCGAGCACCGCGTATCCCGAGGAGACATCCACTGCAACGGCGCGCGCTGCATCCGGAATGCTGCGACACAGCCAGTTGAAATCGCGCGTCTGGGTCGCGCACGAGCTGACGATCAGGTAGGCGTCTTCGGCCTCGCGCGTGACCGTGAGATCGGCTTCGATGCCACCGCGCTCATTCAGCCACTGCGTGTACACGACCTTGCCGATCGGAACGTCGACCTCGTTGGCGCACATCCGCCCGAGCACTGCTGTGGCATCCGCGCCCTTCAGCACGAACTTGGCGAACGAGGACTGGTCGAAGAGCCCCACCTCCTGCCGTACGGCCCGGTGCTCGGCGGCCGACTGCTCGAACCAGTTCTGGCGGCCGTAGCTGTACTCGTAGCGCGGCTCGGTGCCCGCGGCAGCGAACCAGTTGGCGCGCTCGAAGCCCGCCACCTCGCCGAAGCATGCGCCGGCGGCGGCCAGGCGGTCGTGCAGCGCGGACTTGCGCACTCCGCGAGCCGTCTCCGGCTGGCGGAAAGGCCAGTGCATGGCATAGAGCAGCCCGAGTGTCTCGACGGTGCGGTCACGCAGGTAGCGCTTGTTGCGCTGAAACGCCGCGCAGCGGCGGATATCGACATCCCACAGGTCGAAGGGCGGATGGCCATCGACAATCCAGTCCGCGAGAACCTTACCGGCACCGCCCGCCGATTGTATGCCGATCGAGTTGAAGCCGGCCGCGACGTACAGGCCGCGCAGCTCCGGCACTTCGCCGAGCAGGTACCGGTCGTCGGGTGTGAAGCTTTCCGGTCCGTTGAAGAACACCTGGACGCCGACGGATTCCAGCACGGGCACACGGTGCATGGCCTGCGCGAAGAGCGGCTCGATGTGGGCCAGATCTGCAGGCAGCTGATCGAAGGCGAAGCTCGCGGGGATTCCGGCTTCCCCCCAGGGTTTCGCGCGCGGCTCGAACCATCCGACCAGAAGCTTCCCGGCGTCCTCCTTGAAATACGAGCAGGCGTCGGCATCGCGCAGGATCGGCAGCCCGGAGGACAATCCGCGTATCGGCTGTGTCACGATATAGAAGTGCTCGGCCGCGTGCAGGGGCACGCTGGCATTTGCCCATCCGGCGACCTCGCGCGCCCACATGCCCGCGCAGTTCACGACGACATCCGCGCGCACCTCGCCGGCCTCGGTCGCGACACCAAGCACTCGCCCGCGCTCGCTTTGGATACCAGTTACCCTGAGGTCTTCGACGATACCGACGCCGCCGCGGCGTGCGCCCCGGGCAAGCGCCTGGGTCGTGTCGACCGGATTCGTCTGGCCGTCCTTCGGCAGAAACACCGCGCCGACCAGATCATCCGTCGAGAGCAGCGGCCAGCGCTCTCTCGCAGCGCCGGGCGAGAGGATCTGCACCTCGAGCCCGAAGCATCGGGCCATCGATGCGCCGCGTTTGAGCTCTTCAAACCGCGCGTCGCTCGCCGCCACCGCGATGGAGCCGACCTGCCTGAAGCCCGTGGCCTGCCCGGTCTCGCGCTCGAGTCCTTCGTAGAGTTGCGTGGTGTACTGGGCGAGTCGGGTGAGATTCTGGGTGGCGCGCAGCTGTCCGACGAGACCTGCGGCATGCCAGGTCGTGCCGCAGGTGAGCCGCTTGCGCTCGAGCAGCAGCACATCGCCACAGCCGCGTTTTGCGAGGTGGTAGGCGACGCTGCAGCCGACGATGCCACCGCCGATGATCACGACGCTGGCGTGCGACGGAATGGCTGGCACGATTGTCTCTGTCTCAGCTCGCCGGTGCGCGCATATGCTGACGCGGCAACCTCACGGGAAACTGCGCGCGGATCCGCTCATCGACCGCCTCCGGCACGTGTGCCGGGAAGTGCGTTGTGAGAATCTCACCGACCTTCTTGGCAGCTCGCTCTGCCGCATCGAGCGCGCCCTGTTCCGTCCATTCATTCGGGCTCTTGCGATCGCCGATAGCCGGATAGAGGTACGCGGACTGCATCAGCTGCAGTGTCTGCTCGGACCCGAGGTAGTGACCTGGGCCTTCGAGACACACTTGCCGGATGGTGTCGAACGACAGGCTGGCGTCATCGACCTCGATCCCGCGGATGGTCCGCTGAGTCGCGCCGATGATGTCGTTGTCGATGATGAGACTTTCGAGCGAGAAGCCGAGCAGACTCGCGTGCATGCCGGCGGACTCGTAGATCAGGTTCGCGCCGGCATTTCCCACCAGTGCGTGGCTGTAGGCCTTCTCGGCGCCGGATTGTGCATCGGGCAGCTTCGAGTCGGTCATCCCCGAGGCCGTGCCGCCGGTCAGGTCATAGTAATGGGCCATCTGTGCGGCAGCCGCCGAAAGGAGTGCCTGCTCCGGGCTTCCGCCCGACATGGCACCGGTACGCAGGTCCGACACGAAGCACCAGGTGCCGAAAATCGCCGGTGCCCCCGGCTTGACGGCGTTCACGTACACGAGTCCGGCCAGCACTTCCGCGACTTCCTGGGCGAGCGCGCCGGCGAGTGCTGCGGGAGCCGTCGCACCTGCCTGACCGGCCGAGAGCAGCAGCACCGGCATGCCGCCGAGTGCGGCGACCTCGAGACACCGGCACGCATCGGTGGCGAATTTCATCGGTGGAACCACGAAGCAGTTCGACTGGCTGACGAAGGGCCGGGCGCGCCATTTGTCCTCGCCCCCTGCCAGTTGATGCAGCATCTCGAGCGAGCGCGTGACGTGCAGAGGCTGCACCCAACTCGTGCCCACATGCTTCGTCGTCGCTGACACCGAGGCGTAGCAGGTGTTGAAGTCCATTTCATAAGGATCGGGAATGTCGCGCGGCACGACGGTGCGCTGGAAGAAATGGATATGCTCCATGGCGTCCACGATGCGTCCGCAGTCGTACAGATCGCGAATCCGTGACTCGCGGTAGGTACCGGTCCGCGAGTCGACCATGTTGACGGCGGCCCCGGCGGTACCGAAGTAGACCCGCTGTCCCCAGGGCTCCATGTCGTGGCGCGGATCCTGACCGTGCAGCACGAAGTGACGCGCGGCCCGCGCGACGGTGTCCTCGACCAGCGCCGTGGGAAACAGCAGGCGTCCACGCTCACTCAACGTGCAGCCCGCGCGCGTCAGGTATTCGACGCCCGAGGGCGGTGCATCGGCGAGGCCAACTTCCGCGAGCAGCCGCAGAGCCGTCCGATGGATCTTGAGCACGTCAGCCTCATTGAGCGGCCGGTAGCGACCGCTTGTCATGCCCGGGTGCACCGGTTTGAGCTCATCGGGCAATGGCGCCGCCCTCATGGCGCGGCGGGCATCGCGGCTCGGTCCGGGGCGTCGGCAGGCTCGGCTGGGTTCGGTCATGGCAGTCGATCCGTAGGCGTACCCGATCAGTATTGCAGCGCCGCTGCAACGGCACCAGAGGCGTCAGCGGCTGCGCGGTCCGCTCCGGATGTGGGAGCGTCAGGGTGCCCTGGACGCCGCCACACTGCGGGTTGCAATCCAGCGATCGACGTCGGGCAACACACGGCTGACGATGCGCTGATTGCGGCGGATCGCGGCCACCGACTCGAGGAAGGGCTTGCGTGCCTCGGGAGGTACGCTACGCGACTCGTAGGCCTCGAGATCCGCGATGCGCTGGAGCTCGGCAGAGTGTCCGGCGACATCTCCGGCGATGCGCCAGCGCTGCGCGCGGCTCAAGGGCAACTGCGGGTCCTCGAGTCGTGGCGCAAGGACCTCCCACACGAGATCCGGATGCCGGCGCGCGAGTCTCTCGAGCAGGCCTGCGTTGCTGCCGGCGGGAACCTGGTTGCTGAGCGCGATGTCGGTCATCCGTCGCGCGAGCGCGGGGTCGGCGACGCACGCCAGCGCCTGGTACAGGTGTGCCTTCTCGAGCGGATCGGGGGTCTGCTGCGCACGCGACAAGAGCGCATCGAAGGTCTTCGCATCGGCCTGTGCGGCAACGATGTTGAGCGCCGTGCGCTGTGCGGCGGCCGTGCCTGCATGCGCACTCAGCTGCTGATGTGCACTTGCGATCACCGCGTCATCACCCATCCGACCCTGGATCTGCAGGACTTGATTGCGGAGTATTTGCAGGTTGGAGCTTTCGTCGGGGCGGTCGCCCGTACCGATCCGCTCGGCCATCGGTGCGAGCAGGCCGAGCACCCAGCGACGAAAGGCCGCGCGCTGCGCGTCAGCCGGGTAGCGGCGGTCGAGTTGCTCGAAGATATCGAGCAGCCGGTCCCAGACGACCGGATTGGCGCCCGGCGGCATGAGCGAGGCGAGATCCATCAGCTGCCTTGCCGGAGCATCTCCCGCGGTCGCGAATGCCCACGAATCATTCAGCAGGCCCAGCTGGTCCACCGCAGCGAGTGCCACGAGGTGTGGTTTCAGCGAATCGAACACCTGCGCGCGGTACAGCACACGCGCGTAGCCCAGTTGCCCCGCATTCACCAGCAGGGGCGGCGACTGTGACGCCGCTGCCGTGCCACGCAACAGAATATGGTGCTTGGCCCCCTCGACCGGTCCCACCGCGAGCGGCAGCCGCCACTTCTGCGGTGCCACCCCGATGAGTGTCGCCGGATCATCCGCAAAGCGGCTTTGCACGAGACTCGTGCCCCTGGAGCTGCGGCTGACGCTCACGAGCGGCAGACCCTCCTGATGCGTGAAGTCCTGCTCGATTCCAAGGATCGGCAGTCCGGCCGCTTGCTGCATCGGCCCCCACAGATCCGTATCCACGGTGTTGCCGTATGCGTGTGCGCGCATGTAGCGCCGCACGCCCTCGCGAAAGCGCTCACGGCCGACGTAACCATTGATCATCGTGATGATGGCGGCGCCCTTGTCGTAGGTGATGTAGTCGAAGGCCTGCTGCGCCTGGTCGGCGGTGTTCACCTCCTGCACCACCGGGTGCGTCGATGGAACGGAGTCGGCCTGCTTGCCCTCCTCGAAGATGGCGGCCGCCTGAAGACCGGTCTCCCACTCCGGATGCAGATCATCAGCCGCATAGGTCTGCATCCAGCGTGCGAAACCCTCGTTCAGCCACAGGTCATCCCACCAGGACATGGTCACCAGGTCGCCGAACCACTGGTGGGCCATCTCGTGCGCGACCACGAGGAACACGAGCTGGCGATCCTGCTCGGTCGAGCTTGCGGGATCGAACAGCAGGTGGTTCTGCGAATAGAAGATCGCGCCCCAGTTCTCCATGGAGCCGCCCTCGATCTCTCCCGGGGCTGCGATCAGATCGAGCTTCGCTAGCGGATAGCGCACGCCGAAATACTCGTTGTAGTAGTGCAGAAGCTTGGCGGCCTGATCGAGAGCGTATGCGGCTTTACCAGTATCGCCCCGCTTGACGACGATTCCGATGTTCACGTCATCGACCTGCCTCTCGATGCGCTCGAAGTCCCCCACGCCGACGAACAGCAGGTAGGTCGACATTTTCGGGGTCGGCTGGAAGCGCACACGCTCGGTTGTGGGCGAGAGCGCGGTGACCTGCGCGATGGGCATGTTGGAGACGGCCATGCGGTCCGTCGGCACATCGATGGACACGAGGAACGTCGCCTTGCGAGCCGGCTCATCCCAGCAGGGCAGCAGAGCGCGCGCCTCCGCGGGCTCGAGATTGGTCGCGAGCGTACGGCGCGGCCCGTCGGGACCCGCGTAGTCCATGGCGAAGAAGCCGACGGTCGTGCGGCCTATGGTCCCGTGATACCCGATATTGAGGATGTGCTGTCCGGGGGTAACGGCTTTCGCGAAAGTCAGCGTGGCACGCCCGAGCGCAGTGTCGAAACTCACTGCGGCATCCGCGTCACCATCGATGGCAGCATGATCGAAGGTCAGCCCAACCGCATTCAGCGTGATGGTCGGCGCGGCGCTGATGACGTCGATGGTGATCGCAACCTTGCCGCTGAAGGTGAGCGCTGCGGCATCGGGTGTGAGCGCAAGCTCGTAGTGCAGCGGAACGACGTTGTCCGCCAGCACCTCGCGGTGCGGATGCTCGGCCACAGCCGGTGCGGCGGCCGTGGCAGCTCCCGCCAGGCATAACACGCCGACTGCAGTGGCTCGCTGAATCAAGACCACGGCTCGCCTCCTTTGCCAGTCTCCCTGTGCATTCCTCGTGCGTCGCCCACGGCCCCGCCCCTCAGGCGGCAGCCGCGTGCGGGCGCGGCCCGTCGGGTCGAGCAGCTCGGAAGCGAGCAGCGCGGTCAATACTTCGCGTAGTAGACGTCGCCGGAACCCAGTTTGGATTCCCCCTCCGCCCAGATGCTGAAGAAGTTGCCGCTGCCGTCGGTGACGGTTTCGGTGTAGTCACCGTACGGGTGGTCGAAGCCTGTGACGGCCTGGTAGTCGTGGTAGGGCGTCGGCACGGACATGCGCGATTCGCTGCTCCAGTTGGTCGCGCCATCGGCACTGCTGCGCATGTACAGGTTCCACGCGCCACAGTCTGCGGTCACTCCGGAGTTGAGACAGGTGTAGTTGCCCCCGGCGGTCGCGCGGTTATCCATCCAGATCACCTTGACGATGGAGGAAGTCCCGGCCACGGAGGGGAATCCGTGCCAGACACCCGCCGGCGCGAGCGACAGCTGCGTGCCGTTCGGCCAGTTGCTACTGCTATACGGAATGTTCCAGGTTGCCGCGAGCGTGTCGGAGTACTTGGTGTAGATGCGCTCGGGCGCGCCGGCCGGCCCTGCGCCCGCGTTATAGGCCACTATCACCCGGTCGTTCGCGGGCGGTGTTCGGGCCTGCACGCCGATCTGAATCGAGCCGCCCCAGTAGTCCCAGCCGGCGTTCGGGACCACAGGCTCCCCCTGGCCCTCATCCACGGTGCTCACGGAGTAGGTCGCAAAGAGGTCACTCGAGCGCTGCACGTAGAAGGTCGTCGGGCCCTTGCCGGTGTTGTTGGTTCCCGACCATGCGAAGTACGTATTGCCCTGAGTGTCACGCACCCCGCCGGTAGCGAGCGCCACCCCGCTTGGGGCAATGTTCACTCGCTTCACCGTGAAAGTGACTCCGCCGTTCGTGCTGACGCTTACATACTGCTTGCCGCCGTTCTCGAAGGCCACCATGACGTTATCGTTGCCGTCGACCAGAACGATGTCCTTGTCGCCACGGCCGCCGCTGGTGACGTCGACGGGCGTGCTCCAGGTGACGCCGTGGTCGTCCGAGTAGCTCACCATGATGGGCGTGTATTGCGCATTACCGTCCATGTAACCCGCATAGATGCGGTGATTGGCGCCGAGCGCGAGCTGCGCATCGACGACATTGCCGTTCACCGGACAGCGCGGAACGGTGACGCTGCTCCAGGTAGTGCCGCCGTCACTCGAGGACTGGAAGTACATATAAGAGGAGGTGGTGTTGTTCTTGCCGCCACCCTTGGTGGAGAAGGGCATGCAGGTCGCGCCGGAGGAGTCGTGGAGTGAGGTGGCGAGGTAATGCGGCCACAGCGCGTACACGTACCCGCCGTCGGCGAGGATGGCCGGCTCCCAGTCTTCACCGGTGTTGTCACCGAGTTGTTTCGAGGTGATGTCCGCCGCCACCGCATGCGCGGCCAGCGCGAATGCTCCATTCAGCAGTATGGAACGCACGATCGAATTCATGTCGCCCCCTGTCAGACAGCAGATTGTTAAGTTGTTCGTCTGTCGCGTGCGCGGCCTCGGGACACCTCATGCGAGCAGCGCCCGATGCGTAGCGTCGGGCGCTGTGCTGATGAGCCGCGCGAATCGAGCGGCGGTATGTTAGCAGGCGCGACCTGGCGGCGCGCGGCGGCGACCGTTACTGCACCGTGTAACCGCGCTGCTGGAGACAGGCGGTCCGTACCCGGTCATAAGCGGCTTCCTGCTCGCTCGACTGGGCACTCGGGAGACCGCCCTTCGGATGCAGCGGATCGAAACCGCTCTGTCCGAGGGCGAAGCGGTAGCAGTCATAGCGATCACGCGCCTGCTGCTCGGGTGTCTGGCCGTTGTTGGGCGTCAGCGAGACCATCTGTGGCGGGCGCGAGGTGAACTGTCCCGCCGCCGCAGGCGCCGCCAGGGCACCGGGCGCCGCGGTGCCGAGGGAGGCCGAGGCTGGCGCTGCGAACGCGCCCGGAGCGGCTGCCATGGATGCGGCGGCGGGTGCCGCTACCAGCGCCGCTCCGGCGGCGGCCGGTGCCGCGTAACCAGGTGCTGCGTAACCAGGTGCTGCGTAACCAGAGGCCGGTGCCGCGTAACCAGGTGGTGCGTAACCAGAGGCTGGCGCCGCCGACGCCGCCAGCCCCGGAGCCGGCAGCGCGGCGACCCCCACATTGCCGGCGGAGCCCGCGCCCGCCGGCGCTGAATCCACGGGGTCATTCACTACTTCATAACCACCAAGGTCCGGCCGCGGCCGATAGTAGGTGTCGTTGGCGTAGAAATAGAGCCCTGCGCTTCCCACGACCGCGGTTGCGAACGAGGGAAGGGCGTTGACGACGAGACCGATCGGCGGCTCGATCACCATGTAGGCCGCGGCGCGCGGCTCGAACCAGACTCCGTCGGCAAACCAGTACGACTGCCCGCCGTAGTTGACCACGGTCGCTCCGGCAGGGAGGTTGTGAACGACGGTGCCGCGGTCCGGATAGACGTGGTTGTGGCTGTGCCGCGCGTCCTGGTGCTTGTGATGCGGATCGATCTGGTCCTCGGAAGCGAATTGCGCCTGCGCAGTGTTGGCGGACTGCGTGTACCCGGTGGGCTGCTGCTGATAGCCGGCCGGTGCGCCTTGCGGCTGCGGATAGCTCGTCGAGGGCGGCACCGCATAGCCCGCCGAGGAGGGGGGCTGCTGGTAGTTGACCGATGGCTGTTGCGGGTAGCCCGGCGGTGACTGCGGATATCCGGCCGCAGGTGACTGTTGCGGCCGATAGCTGCCCGTCGGCTGCTGGTAGCCTGGGGGCGGCTGCTGGTAGTTGGGGGGCTGCTGGTAGTTGGCCGATGGCTGCTGATACGCCGGCGCCGACTGCGGCGCCTGGTAGCTCACCGGGGGCTGCTGATAAGCGGGAGCCGATTGTGGCGTCTGGTAACTGGACGGCGGTGGCTGCTGGTAGCTCGGCGTCTGTGCCGGCGCCTGATAGCCCGCCGGTGACTGCAGCGGCGGGTAACTCGTCGCCGGGGGTGCCTGGTACGTACCCGGCTGAGGCTGTTGCGGGTAGCTAGGGGGCGGTTGCTGATACTGCGGCTGCTGGTAGCTCGCAGGCGGCGGGTAGCCGGGCTGCTGCTGCGAGATTGCGGATGTGGAGACTGCAAGCGGCGCCAGCGCGAGCGCCCAGAGAACTTTTGTAGTCATACCTCGCCCCCGACTCGGTGGGGCACCGCCATGGCACCCCCTTTGTCGCCGGGCGCTGCCGTGCCAAGGCACTGCAGCCCCCTGCGGTAACAAAAATTAACGCAGCATGAGGATTGATGCTTACGTAGTTGAGAGAGTTCCTGTTCCGCGGCCGCCGCAGCCGAAAAAACTTCCGCCTGCGACAGCCGTGGAGGCCAAGCCACGGCTCGGTGGCGTGACCGCTGCGGTTTCGCCCAAGATGCGGGAGTGGCTAATTCACGTTTCGGTCTCTGGCACCTCGGCCCAGGTCGGCGCGTGATCGCTCGCTTTCTCCCAGCCGCGTACGTCGCGATCGACCCCCGCCTGGCGCAGTCGCCTGGCGAGGGGCGGATTCAGCAGCAGGTGATCGATGCGCAGTCCGGCATCGCGCTGGTAAGCGTTCCGGAAGTAGTCCCAGAACGTATAGATCTGCTCTTCGGGATGCAGAAAACGGATCGCATCCGTCCAGCCCTGCCGCACGAGCCGAGCGAAGGCTTCACGAGTCTCGACGCGGAAGAGCGCATCATCGACCCAGCGCTCGGGCTTGTACACGTCCCGCTCGGTTGGGATGACGTTGAAATCTCCGGCGAGCACCACGGGCGAGGGACTCGCGATGAGCTCGGCGGCATGACGCGTCAGCCGCTCGAGCCAGCGCAGCTTGTAGTCGAATCTCGGACCAGGCGCCGGGTTGCCGTTGGGCAGATACAGGCAGCCGATGATGATCTCGCCGACCTTCGCTTCGATGTAGCGGCTGTGGGCATCCTCGGGATCGCCGGGGAGCACGCGGCGGATCTCACTGGGCTCACGGCCACGGGCGAGTATCGCAACCCCGTTCCAGCTTTTCTGGCCGTGCCAGATCACTCCATATCCGGCCGCTCGGATGGCCAGCTCCGGGAACCTCTCCTGCGGTGCTTTCAGTTCCTGGAGACAGACGACATCGGGGGCTCTTTCATCGAGCCAGCGCACGAGGTTCGGCAGCCGTGCGGTGATGCCGTTGACGTTGTAGGTGACGATCCGCATCGCCCGCATATGGTAACGAAGCGGCCACAGGCGGAGCGATTACCGCACCCACGGATCACGAGCCCGATGCCGGACAGGCGAACTCCTTCGATGCAGTCTCCTTCGCTTTCGGCTCGACCTTCTTCCAGCCGGCAGGAATCTCAAACTTTTCCGGCGACACAGCCGCCGCGTCGATTGAGGTCGTTTCGATGCTGATCTGCGCCGCCTGGATCATGCCAGGCGGGAGCCCGGTGTCCGGAGCGCCGCCCGGTGCGGGCGCAGCCGTATCGGCCTTCTTCTTGAATAAGCCGCTCGCCAGCTTGCTGCCGAATGCGTTTGCGGCGGAGCTGAAGATCGAACTGCCGGCCGAGTTCTTGGCCACGTCCCCGGCCGCGGCTCCCGCTGCCGAACCTGCGGCGCTGGCAGTGGAGGCAGCGGCGGCGTTGCCCGCGGCCTGGCTGGCGTCGCCCAGCGCGTTGCCGCTGGCGCCCGTCGGCTGGTTCTTCACGGCAGCGCAATGCTCACCGCCGTAGGCAATGCGCAGCACGGTCTTCAGCGGATAGCCTTTGAGCTCGCCCGACCTGGCGGAGACCTGCTTCAGCACGTCCGCGTATGGGGCCAGGAACTGACGCATCTGTTTCTGAATCGCGGGGTCGCTCGGATCGAGCCCCAGTTTGGCCTGATAGGCCTGGAGAAACGCCTTCTGATCCGCGAGTCCCGCGATCTGGTCCTGTGTGAGCCAGCTGTCCAGCGCAAAAACGAAGTCGCACACATCCCCAGTCGTCTTATTGGCGCAGCTCTCGGTGAGCGCAAGCTGCGTCAGCTGGGTATCGTGTCCGGCGAGTGTCGCGTGCGTGCCGGGCTGTTTCACCTCGACACGCGGCGGCGACATCTCGCAGTGCGAGGTGTCCGGGGCCGGCGCCGTATGCTGCGCCATGGCTGGGCACTGCTTGACCTTTTCCATCATCGCCTGCGCCTCCTGGCGCGCGGCGAGCAGCTGCGCTGCGGTCGGCAGGGGTGTCTCCCGATACTCCATCTTCTTCGGCTCCAGCGCCCACTCGAGGTTGCGGTCGAGACGGATGATCTCCCCGCTCTGCGAGTTGCCGCAGAACATCGACATCAGCCCCTCGCAATGCATCTCCGAGTCGCTGCGTCGCTTGTCGGCGGTGGTGAGCTCGGTCTTCGTGCCGTGTGACTTGATGATGGCGAAGTCAAACTGGGTCTGCTGCTGGATCGTCACGTCCGCATGACCGGGGCGCGGCACCACGAGAAACACCACGAGGCCTGCGAATGCAGTGAACGGGAGTGCCCAGATGACGCGCATAGTGTGTCCTCCTCTGCCGGGAGCTTTGTTTGGTCGCGCATGGGGCGGCACCCCCGGGCGCGCAGACCCATGCAGTCTATGCTTCCCGGCGCATCCTGGGGAGCACCCCGTGCTGGGGAGTCGGCGCGGCGTGCCGTAAGTCCCGGCTTGCGAGCTGCGCCGGCTCGGGCCAACATTTCGCGCAGACGCCGCGCCCCGCGGCGCATCAAGTCAGGAACGGAGAGCTCATGTGCGACCTGCATACGCTCGAGGACACGATCGAGTATCAGCTGCGCAGCGGTCTGTCGCGCCGGGAATTCGGCGCGCTCACCCTCGGCGCGGGTCTCACCTCCATGCTGGCCCCCATGGCGCGTGGCGATGAGCTCGCCGTGACTGAATCCGACGTCGACATCCGCACGCCCGATGGCACTGCAGACGCTTATTTCGTCCACCCCTCGAAAGGTGCACATCCTGCGGTCCTCGTCTGGCCGGATATCTTTGGATTGCGGCCGGCTTTCCGGCAGATGGGCAAGCGCCTGGCCGGGGCCGGTTACGCGGTGCTGGTCGTGAACCCCTACTACCGCCGGCAGCACGCGCCCGTCGCGCCCGAGCACGCCGACTTCGATGACCCGGCGACCCGCACCGCGCTGATGGACCTGAGGAACTCGCTGACGCCGGCGACGACGCAGACTGATGCGCTGGCTTTCGTGCCGTGGCTGGAGGGACAACCGGCGGTCGATCGCCGCAAGCGTATGGGGACCACCGGCTACTGCATGACGGGTCCCTTCACCTTGCGGACCGCCGCGGCCCTGCCCGAGCGCATCGGCGCCGGAGCCTCGTTCCACGGTGGCGGGCTGGTGACCGATCAGCCCGACAGTCCGCACCTGCTGATTCCAAAGATGAAGGCACGGTACCTCATCGCTATCGCGGAGAGCGACGACAAGCGTGAGCCCGCAGCGAAGGACGTGCTGCGCGAGGCCTTTGCGAACGCCAAACTGCCGGCTGAGATCGAGGTGTATGCCGGCACCATCCACGGGTGGTGCCCGATCGACGCCAAGGTCTACAACCACGACCAGGCCGAGAGGGCCTGGAGCCGTATGCTGGTGCTCTTCAAGAGCGCGCTGGTGTAGAGGCAGAGCTGGGCGCGAGGCGGAGCACGCTGAGTACGGCTCCGGCGAGCGCGAGCAGCGCGGCCAGCACCAGGGCGTCGTTGGAACCCGCCTCGCCGTACGCACGGAAGAGGATCGCGACGGCGGCGGCCCCGAGCGATTGTCCGATCAGCCGCGCGGCGGCGAGCATTCCGCCCGCGGCCCCGCTGCGCTGGCGCGGAGCGGCGCCCATGATGGTGCGGTTGTTGGGAGCCTGGAAGAAGCCAAAGCCGGCGCCGCAGACCGCCATGCGCCACAACAGTCCCGTGGCGTCACCGCTTATCGGGTAGAGCGCCAGCAGGCACAACCCTCCGGCGAGCGTGACGAGGCCTGCACCACCGAGAAGTCCCGCGGGGTAGCGATCGGCGAGCCGGCCGGCGAGCGGCGCCGCGATAGCGAGGGCGATTGGCCAGGGAGTGATGAACAGGCCCGTCTCGACTGCGCTGTGGCCGAACCGCTGGATCTCGAAAGGCAGCGCGACCAGTGCCGACATCTGCGCGCTGAAGCTGCACACCGATGTCGCGAGCGAGAGGCTGAAGATGCGTACGCGCAGCAGGTCGAACGGAATGATCGGTGCCGCCCGTGGGCGCTCGTGCCGCGCCAGCAGCCACGCCAGGAGTCCCCCACTTCCTATCTCGAGGAGCGCGAGCCACGCCGCCGCGCGGTGTGCGAGAGTCTGCAGCCCGCTCAGCAGGAGTCCCATCGTGCCGGCATAGAGCGCCGCGCCCACGAGGTTCAGTCTGCGCGGGGTGCGCTCGCTGTCGGGCAGCGCGCACAGCGCGATGGTGAACGCCGCCACGCCGAGCGGGACGTTGATGCCAAAGAGCCACCGCCAGTGCGCCACGGCCAGCACCGCCGAGGCGATGGTCGGGCCGATGGCGGCGGCGGTAGCGACTACGAAGGCGTTGATGCCGACCGCACGGCCGAGGTACCGGTAGGGGTAAGTGTGGCGTACGAGCGCACCGTTGACGCTCATGATCCCGGCTGCGCCTATGCCCTGGACGACCCGCGCAAGGCTCAGCGCCAGCAGGCTCGGCGCAAACGCACAGCCGAGCGAGGCGAGGGTAAAGACGGCGAGTCCGGCCTGCGACACGCGCCGGTAGCCAACGATCTCGCCCAGTGAAGCGAAGGGCAGCAGCACCACCAGGATCGCAAGCTGATACGCGTTGATCACCCAGATCGAGGCGGCCGATGTTGCCCTGAAGTCCCGCGCGATGGTCGGCAGCGCCACATTCACGATGGTGCTGTCGAGAACCGACATGGTGATCGCGAGCGCGATCGCGGCGATCGCCCAGTAGCGCCGCGGGACCGGTAACCCGTCGGGATGGGTCGGGGCGGCGGCGGCGCTGGAGGCGGGCACCGCCCCATCATAAAGGCATGGTCGCTCGGGCACGCTGTCATAACGTGGCAGAGACGGGCGTGGTTGCCTCTGCGCTGCGACCCGTGACACTCCGTTGCATGGGTTCGAGGCTGCTTGCGTGATCGCCGTCACGTTCTGCACCGCACCGGCGTCCGCTACAATGATGCGAGCAGCGGCGCTTGAAACTCGACAACAACACCCCAATGCAACTCAATGAGCGTCAGAAACCGGTCGAAGTGGTGCAGCAGCGCCGCGGTGGCGATCGCCGCAAGCGTGTGCTGTGGTCGCTCGTGTACGGCAGTTTCAATCCGCGCCGCCGCGGTCCGCGGCGTGAGGGCGAGAACCTCCTGACCGCGGTCGACTGGCATCACCCGCAGTGGCTCGCCATCGGCGTGCTGATCGTGGCGTGCTCGTGCGGCGATGCGCTGCTCACGCTGATGCTGATGTCGAACGGTGCCTACGAGATAAACCCGCTCATGGCCTCGCTGATTGGCGGCTCGGCCACGTGGTTTGCGCTCGTGAAGATCGGGCTGACCGCCGCCGGTGTCGTGTTGCTCACGCAGCTCGCGCGGCTGCGCACTTTCGGCCGGATACCCGTCGGCCTGATCCTCTACAGTGTCCTGGTGCTCTACGGAACGTTGATTTTGTACGAGTTCCGGATGCTCAACCTCCTGTAGCGCCGCGCAGACCGGGGCGGCTTTTCTCGCCGCTTGACCTTTCCGCTAAACTACTGGCCTGCCAGTAGTTTTCCCCATGCTCGAACCTACACCCCTCTACGGCGGCAACGCCGAGTTTCTCGACGCCCTCTACGAGCAGTATCTGCGCGATCCGGGCAGCGTCGAGGAGCGTTGGCGGAGCTACTTTGCGCAGATGGGCGGACCTTCCGGCGAGCGCGCGCATGAGCCATTGCGTGAGGCCATCGCCGGGCGGGCGGCCGCAGGCCGTGCGTCGGCACCCGCGGACACGGCCGGCAATGCCCGACAGGCGGCGGTGTCGCGGCTCATCCAGGTATGGATCAACCGCGGACACCTCATCGCCAACATCGATCCGCTCGGACTCATGCCGCGGCCGCATCCCCGTGCGCTCGACCCGGAATACTTCGGCCTCAGCAGCGCCGATCTCGATACGGAGTTCTTCACCGGCAGCCGTATCGAGGCGGTGCCGCAGCGCCTCCCGCTGCGTGAGATCCTCGGGGAGCTGCGGCAGATCTACGCCGGGACCGTGGGCGCCGAGTTTGCCCACATCTCGAATTCCGAGGAGCGGCTGTGGCTGCAGGATGAGTTCCAGCAGGGCCGCCTGCGACAGCGTTTCACCGCCGAGGAGCAACGCAACCTCCTCTGGCAGCTCACGGCGGCGGAAGGCCTCGAGCGCTACCTGCACACCCGTTATGTCGGTCAGAAGCGCTTCTCGCTGGAAGGTACCGACGCACTCATTCCGCTCCTCGATGACCTCGTGCAGCGCGCCGGGGATGCGGGTGTCGAGGATGTCGTCATCGGCATGGCGCACCGCGGGCGGCTCAACGTGCTCGTGAACCTGCTCGGCAAGTCGCCGGCGGAGCTGTTCTCGGAGTTCGAAGGGGCCTACGACACGAGCCGTTTGAAGGGCTCGGGCGACGTCAAGTACCACAAGGGCTTCTCGGCGGACCTGCGTACCGCAGCGGGCAATGTGCACACCGTGCTGGCGTTCAATCCCTCGCACCTCGAGGTCGTCGATCCGGTGGTCGAAGGCTCGGTGCGCGCCCGTCAGGAGCGTCGCGGGGATGAGCGCGCCGAGCGCGTGCTGCCGCTCCTGATCCACGGCGATGCAGCCTTCGCGGGGCAAGGCGTGGTGATGGAGACGCTGCAATTGTCGCAGGCGCGCGGCTTCTTCACCGGCGGCACCGTGCACGTCATCGTCAACAACCAGGTCGGCTTCACCACCTCCGAGGCCTCCGATGCACGCTCCACCATGTATTGCAGCGACGTCGCGAAAATGGTGGAGGCGCCGATCTTTCACGTGAATGCCGACGACCCGGAGGCGGTCGTCTTCGTCACTCGTCTCGCACTCAAGTACCGTCTGCGCTTCCGCAAGGACGTGGTGATAGATCTCGTCGGCTATCGCCGCCAGGGCCACAACGAGGCGGACGAGCCGGCCGCGACCCAGCCGGAAATGTACCGCGTGATCCGCCAGCGGCCGACCGCACGGCGGCTGTACGCCGATCGGCTGCTCGCAGCGGGTGTGCTCACGGAGTCGGAGATCGAGGCGATGTACGAGCAGTACCGTGCCGGGCTCGATGAGGGGCGGCCCCAGGCACGCGCATCGCTCGGCATGATCGGCAACAAGTACACCGTCGACTGGAGCGCGTACGGGCAGGTGGACTGGACCGAGCGTGTCGCGACCGGCGTGGACGGTGCACGGCTGCGGGCGGTCGGTGAGCGCATCACCGAGGTGCCGGCGGATTTCAAGCTCCACGCGCGCGTCGCGCAGCTCATGGCGAGCCGCCGCCGCATGATCGAGGGTACGCAGGCCCTCGATTGGGGCTGCGCGGAGACGCTCGCCTACGCGACGCTCCTCGAGGAAGGCTTTGGCGTGCGATTGAGCGGGCAGGACAGCGGCCGCGGCACCTTCTTCCACCGTCACGCCGTGCTGCACGATCAGAACACCGGCGCTACCTGGATCCCGCTGCAGCACGTGGCCGACCCTCAGCCGCGCGTGCAGGTAATCGACTCGGTGCTCTCGGAAGAGGCGGTCATGGGGTTCGAGTATGGCTATGCCACCACCGAGCCCGCCTCGCTCGTGATCTGGGAAGCGCAGTACGGCGACTTCGCCAACGGCGCGCAGGTCATCATCGACCAGTTCATCAGCTCGGGCGAAGCCAAGTGGGAGCGCTTCTGCGCCCTGACGCTGCTGCTGCCGCACGGCTACGAGGGCGCGGGGCCCGAGCATTCCTCGGCGCGCCTCGAGCGCTTCCTGCAACTGTGCGCGGAGAACAACATGCAGGTGTGCGTGCCCTCCACCCCGGCGCAGATGTTCCACATGCTGCGCCGGCAGATGCACCAGTCCTTCCGCAAGCCGCTCATCGTCATGACGCCGAAGAGCCTGCTGCGCCACGAGCTGTCGGTGTCGGCACTCGCGGACTTGAGCCGTGGTGCCTTCGCGCGCGTCATCGGCGAGATCGATGAGCTGCCGCCGGCGGAAATCCGCCGCGTCGTGTTCTGCAGCGGCAAGGTGTATTTCGATCTGCTGCGAGCGCGCCGCAAGGAAGGTCTGCGCGATGTCGCGCTCGTGCGGCTCGAGCAGCTCTATCCCTTCCCCGGCGAGGAATACCAGGCCGTCCTCAACCGCTATGCCAACCTGCGTGAGGTGGTGTGGTGCCAGGAGGAGCCGCAGAACCAGGGCGCGTGGTACCAGATCCGGCACCGCCTGCAGGAGTTCGTGCCCCGCACGGTGCTGTATGCGGGCCGCGCGCCCGCCGCGGCTCCCGCGACCGGCATCGTAAAGATCCACGAGCTCGAGCAACAGGCGCTGGTGTCGGCCGCCCTGCATTCGACCGCCACCGAGGAGTCGGCGCGCGAAACTACGCGCCTCACGCCGCCCGCGCCCGGCACGGCCGCGGCACCGCCCGCCGGCACAGGAGCGACCGTAGTTCCACCCGCCACGCCGATGAGAAAGCGCTCATGAGCACGGAAATCCGCGTCCCCCAGCTACCGGAGTCGGTGGCGGATGCCACGCTGGTGACCTGGCACAAGCAACCGGGAGATCCGATCCGCCGCGACGAGAATCTCGCCGACCTCGAGACCGATAAGGTGGTGCTGGAAGTGCCCGCGCCCTCCAACGGCGTGATGCAGGAGATCCGCGTGCCGAGCGGCACGGTGGTGACGAGTGGCCAGGTGCTCGCGGTCATCGAGGAAGCGAGCGCAGCGGCGTCAGCCGCGACGCCAGCTCGCGCCGCCGCAGTGACGAAGCCAGCTCGCGAGGCTCCGCCCGCCACACCAGCGCGAGCGACGGCTCCCGCGACGGCCTCGGCCGCCGCTGAACCCGCACGGGTGGCGAGCGCGGTCGCTGCCGCTGCCGCGGAGGCTGCCCGTGAGGGCAGCCGGCTCAGCCCCTCGGTGCGCCGCCTGGTGGAGGAGAATCACCTCGATCCGGCCACCATCCGCGGATCCGGCCGTGACGGCCGCCTCACCAAAGCCGACGTCGTTGACTACCTCGGCAGGACTCCGGCACCCGCGGCTGCGGCTGCCGCGGATTCCGGGGCCACCGCCCCGACGCCCATCACTGCGGCGAGCTCTCTCGCGCGCGCTCCGGCCGCGCGTCCCATCGCGCCGGCGGCCGCCGGGCGCACCGAGCAGCGGGTGCCGATGACACGCCTGCGCGCGCGCATTGCCCAGCGCCTCATCGAGGCACAGTCGACGCAGGCGCTGCTTACGACCTTCAACGAGGTCGACCTCACGGCGATGCAGGAGCTGCGCGGGCGCTACCGCGAACGCTTCGAGAAGGACTACGGGGTGAAGCTCGGCTTCATGTCGTTCTTCGTCAAGGCCGGAGTAGCGGCGCTGAAGAAATTCCCCGTGCTGAACGCCTCGGTCGACGGCAACGACATCGTCTATCACGAGTATTACGACATTGGCGTCGCCGTCTCGACCGATCGGGGCCTGGTGGTCCCGATTGTGCGCGATGCCGACACCAAGGGATTTGCCGCGATCGAGAAGGAGATCGCGGACTACGCCCGCAAGGCGCGCGAGGGCTCGCTCGTCATCGAGGATCTCACCGGCGGCACCTTCACCATCACCAATGGCGGGGTATTCGGCTCGCTCATGTCGACGCCGATCGTCAATGCGCCGCAGAGCGCCATCCTCGGCATGCACAAGGTCCAGGAACGCCCGATGGTAGTGAACGGCCAGATCGCGGTGCGGCCGATGATGTACCTCGCGGTGACCTACGATCACCGCATCATCGATGGCCGTGAGGCGGTGCAGTTCCTCGTGACCATCAAGGACGCGCTCGAAGACCCCGGCCGCATGCTGCTCGGCGTTTGAAGCGAGCGCGGCGGGGCCCCCGCGAAATTTCGCGGGGTGCTATTTCAGAACAGCTGCCGGAAGAACCAGTAGAGCACCCCGGACAGCATGATGGCTGCGGGGAGGGTCAGCACCCAGGCCATCAACAGGTTGCGCAGCGTCACAAGCTGCAGCCCCGATCGATTGGCGGCCATCGTGCCGGCGACGCCCGAGGAGAGCACGTGGGTGGTCGAGACCGGCAGCCCGAACATGTCGGCCGCGGCGATGGTGCTCATGGCGACGAGCTCGGCGCAGGCGCCCTGGGCGTAAGTGAGGTGGGTCTTGCCGATCCTCTCACCGATGGTCACGACGATGCGTTTCCAGCCGACCATCGTGCCGAGGCCGAGAGCGATCGCGACCGCGACCTTCACCCACAGCGGGATGAACTTGGTGGCGGCGTCGATCTGCTTCTTGAAGGCGCCGAGATTGGCCCGGGTCTCGGCGTCGAGCGATTTGCTGTGCGGATCCTTGTCGAAGAGCCGCATCGCCTCCGAAGTCAGATACATGTCGTTACGGACGTTGGTGACGCTCTCGGGCGGCACCTTCGCGAAGCTACCGCTCGCTCTCACCTGATCGGCAATGCTGCCCGCGAGGGAGGCGATGGCAGGCAGCACCTCCTCGTTCCAGGAGCGGGTGCGGATGTAGGTGGAGAGCGTCGCGCGCGGATCCGCCGGTGTCGGCGCCGTGACGTAGCGGTTCAGCGATTGCTGCGTCGTGGTGGCCATCGCGATGAACGGAACGGTCTGCGAGGCGGGCATGGCGCGATTGAGCGCGTAAGCGAGCGGCACGGTGCCGATGAGGATCAGCATGATGAGGCCCATGCCTTTCTGCCCGTCGTTCGAGCCGTGCGCGAACGACACGCCGCCGCAGGTGAGGATGAGGATGCCGCGGATCCACCACGGCGGTGCCGCGCTGCCACGCGGCTCCTGATACAGCTCGCGGTTTCGCACCAACGCCTTGAGGGCGAGCAGCAGCAGCGCCGCGCACACGAACCCGACCACGGGCGAGATCAGCAGTGACCAGCCGATCTTGGTCGCCTGTGCCCAGTCCACACCGCTCGTGCCGTCGCGGCCGTGCATGAGCGCATTCGCGACACCGACGCCGATGATCGAGCCGATCAGGGTGTGCGAGGAGGAGGCCGGGAGTCCCAGCCACCAGGTGCCGAGGTTCCAGAGGATGGCGGCGATCAGCAGCGCAAACACCATGGCGAATCCGGCCCCGGTGCCGACCTGCAGTATCAGCTCGACCGGCAGCAGCGTGATAATGCCGAACGCCACCGCACCACTTGAAAACAACACACCGAGGAAGTTCAGTGTTCCCGAGTAGACCACCGCAAAATGCGGCGCCAGCGAATGGGTGTAGATCACGGTCGCCACCGCGTTGGCGGTGTCGTGAAAGCCGTTGACGAACTCGAAGCCGAGTGCGATGAGGAGCGCGACGGCCAATAGGAAGAACGAGAGGATGGCGAGTCCATGCGGCATCGCACTGTGAACGTCGCTCACGAGGCTGTAGCCCGTGTACCCAACGCCGAGTGCCAACAGGAGCAGGAACAAGAGAATAGTCGCCCGGCTCGGCTTGCGATCGAGCATCGGTCGTGAGGCAGGGAGGGCGACGGTTCGGGCGGCGACGCTGCTCATGAGCGCGTACTCGTAGTTCTGTGGGACGGGCAGCGTATGACAGACATGTGCCCGATTTATGACGCCTGCGTTTACGGCCCCGCGGACGCCAGCTTCGTGTTATTTTTCAAGGCCTTCCCGGCAGCGGAAGAGCTTGAATAAAGGGGCCTCCGTCCCGACCTAGAGGAGAACCATGGCCACCGACGACAAGCGTCCGCAGGGCGCGACTGATTCCTTCGACGTGATCGTCATCGGCGCGGGGCCGGCCGGTTACCCGGCGGCGATCCGCGCCGCGCAGAACAAGCTCAGCGTCGCCTGTATAGATGAGTGGAAGAACCACGATGGCACGGCCACCTTCGGTGGCACCTGCCTGAATGCGGGCTGCATTCCGTCCAAGGCGTTGCTCGAGTCCACCGAGCTCTATCACCGCCTGCAGGAGGAGTTCTCAGTCCATGGCATCAAGGCGTCCGGGATCGAGCTCGATCTCGCGCAGATGCAGAAGCGCAAGAGCGGCGTCGTGCGCGCGATGACCCAGGGGATCGTCGCGTTGTTCAAGGCCGCAGGCGTCACTGGTCTCCAGGGTCACGGGCGCCTGCTCGCCGGCCGCAAGGTCGAATTCACTGCGCACGATGGCTCGCGCCGCACTCTCAGTGCGCGACACGTGGTGCTCGCATCGGGCTCCGCGCCGATCGAGCTGCGCTCGGCACCTTTCAAGTCCCCGCACATCGTCGACTCCTGGGGCGCACTGGAGTTCGAGACGGTGCCGAAGCGTCTCGGCGTGATCGGGGCGGGCGTGATCGGGCTCGAGCTCGGCAGCGTGTGGCGCCGGCTCGGCGCGGAGGTCACCGTGCTCGAGGCGCTGCCGGACTTCCTCACCTTCGCCGATCAACAGCTCGCACGCGAGGCGTTGCGTCACCTGAAGAAGCAGGGCCTGGACATCCGCCTCGGCGCCACGGTGAGCGGTGCAACGGTCGCCGACGGGTCAGTCTCAGTGACCTACGGCGATGCCAAGGGAGAGCAGCGGCTCAGCGTCGATCGGCTGGTCGTCGCGATCGGCCGCCGACCCTACACCAAGGACCTCTTTGCGGCGGACACCGGAGTGCAGCTCGATGAGCGCGGCTTCATCCGGGTGGATGACCATTGCCGCACCGGCGTCGAGAACGTGTGGGCGATCGGGGACTGCGTGCGCGGACCCATGCTCGCCCACAAGGGCAAGGAGGAGGGCGTGATGGTGGCCGACCTCATCGCGGGTCGCTACGGTGAGATGAACTACAAGGTGATCCCAGCAGTCATCTACACCGCCCCGGAGATCGCCTGGGTTGGCCTCACCGAGGAGCAGGTGAAAACGAGCGGCCGGGCCTATAAGACCGGCACCTTCCCGTTCCTCGCGAGCGGCCGCGCCCGCGCCCTGGAGCAGACGCAGGGATTCGCCAAGATCGTCGCCGCGCGCGATGACGATGAAATCCTCGGCGTGCACATCGTCGGCCCGCTCGCCGGCGAGCTGATCGCCGAGGCGGTGCTCGCCATGGAGTACTCCGCGAGCAGCGAGGATCTGCAGCGCACCATCCATGCGCACCCGACGCTCGCCGAAGCGGTGCACGAGGCGGCGCTTGCGGCGGATAAGCGCTCGATCGATGGAATAAACCGCTGAAAGCCTCAGCCCGCACGCGCGGCCGGAATGTACGGGCGCGCTAGTGGCTGCGGCGCGCTTCGATCACGTTCGGCACCGCCGCGAGCCGGCGCAGCACCCGCGCGAGCTGCTCGAGGTCGTGGACGGCAACGGCTAGCGAGAAGTACGCGATGCCAGTCTCGTGATCGGTGCGCGAGGTGACGGCGTCGATGCTCAGCCGTTCCACCGCCAGCACGTCCGTCAGGTCCCGCAGCAGGCCGCGGCGGTCATAGGCGCTCGCCGCGAGCAGCACGGCGAGCGCGCCGTCATCGGCGCTCGACCAGTCGACCTTCAGCACCCGCTCGGGCTTCAAGGCCGCCATGCGGACGAAGCCCGGGCAGTCGCTGCGATGCACGGTAACGCCGCGGCCGAGCGCGACGTAGCCGGCGATCGGCTGCGGCCGCAGCGGCGCGCAGCAGCGCGCGAGCGTGGTTGGCAGATCTCCGACCCCCTCGATTTCCACCGGCAAGGTGCGGCGGCGTGCCGCCGCGCCGCGTGCCGCGCGCGCGATGCGCGCGGGCGGCGACGGCTCGAACAGCCGATTCGCTGCATGCATGAGCTGCGTGACCGTGATTTCGCCCTCGCCGAGGAGCTGGTGAAGGTGATCCACGTCGCGGGCCCGCAGCTCGCGTGCCAATGCGGCCAGCTGCTCGGGGCGTGCGCCGATGCGCGAGAGCTCGCGTTCGGCCAGCACCGCGCCGGCGCTGCGGTTGGCGCCGACGTCCTGCTTCCGGAACCAGGCACGCACCTTGCTGCGGCTGCGGGGCGAGGCGAGATACCCCTGCTCGGGCGCGAGCCAGTCGCGACTCGGGGCCTCGTGCTTGCCGGTGATGATCTCGACGATCTCGCCGTTGGCGAGCTCGTGGCTGAGCGGCACGATGCGGCCATTCGCCTTCGCGCCCCGGCAGCGATGTCCGAGCGAGGTGTGCACCTGGTAGGCGAAATCGAGCGGCGTCGCGCCACGCGGCAGATCGATCACCTCACCCTTGGGGGTGAGCACGTAGACCCGATCCTCGAAGAGCTCCGCGCGCATGCCTTCGATGAGATCGCGGTCGGCCTCGGCGCCCTCAGCAAGGCCCTCCTGGGGCTCGAGCAGCCGCCGTACCCACTCGATCTTGCGCTGGTAGTCGGCGTCGCGTACACCGCCTTCCTTGTACGTCCAGTGCGCCGCCACGCCGAGCTCGGCGTGCTCATGCATTTCCGGAGTCCGGATCTGCACCTCGACGCTCTTCGCCACAGGTCCGATCACCGCGGTGTGGATCGAGCGGTAGCCGTTGCCTTTCGGCGTTGCGATGTAGTCATCAAACTCCCCAGGGATGTACGGCCAGCGCCCGTGCACGACGCCGAGCGCCACGTAGCACTCGGGGATCGAGCCCACCACGATGCGCACGGCACGCACATCGAAGAGCTGCTCGAACGCAAGCTGCTTGCGCCGCATCTTGCGGTAGATGCTGTAGATGTGTTTGGGCCGGCCGTACACCTCGGCCGCGATGCCTGCGGTGCGCAGCTCCCCCTGCAGCTCGCCGCAGAGCGCGTCGATGTAACGCTCGCGGTCCGCGCGGCGCTCGTTCAGCGCTGCCGCGACGCGGCGGTATTCCTCGGGCTCGAGGTAGCGGAAGGCCAGGTCCTCGAGCTCCCACTTGAGCTGCCACACGCCGAGCCGGTTCGCGAGCGGCGCGTAGATCGCCCGGGCCTCGAGCGCGCGCCGCCTGCGCTCGGCCTCCGGCAGCGCGCGCGCATGCCGGAGTGCGACCAGCTCCTCGGCGAGGCGCGCGAGGACGAGCCGCGGATCGCTCACCACGGCAAGCAGCATCTTGCGGAGCGTCTCAGTCTGGCGAGTGTCGAGTCCGTGTGCCGGGGACCAGTCGCGCGGCAGCCCGAGTGTGCCGAGCCGCTGCAGGGCGACCGCGATGTCGGTGGCGCCCTGTCCGACGATGCCCGCCGCCTGCTCGGAGGTGAGGCGCGCGCTGGCCAGTACCGGCCGGGCGAGCAGCGCATGCGCGAGCTCAGTGCTCTCGGTGAGCCCGCCCATGATCTCGGCCGCCTCGGTGGCGAAGCCCAGATCCTCTGCGATCGAGACGCCGGCGCGCTCGAGCGCCGTGCGTGCGCCAATGATGGCGTCGCGAACGCGCGGCGGGCAGAGCTGACTGGTTTCCATGGTGGCGGCGGCCTGGTGCCAAGGCAGCGGGCCGCGTGCGCTGGCGTGTCGCCCGCGTGCCTTTGCCGTTATCATAACGTCGTTTTTTAAGGCGTGGAGCGCTCACTGATGACGGGCCACAGCAAGTGGGCCAACCTCCAGCGACGTGCCCGGGCGGCTACGCGCTGCCGGCACGCCGTTGACGAGCCCTGCGGGGGGCGGGAGCGGGTGCAGTACGAGGGCTACGGGCCCGGTGGGGCGGTGGTGATGGTGGAGTGCATCACCGCGGACCGTAAGCGCATGGGCGCGGAGGTGCGGCGCACCTTCGTCAAGCACGGCGGTCAGCTCGGCGCGGACGGCTCGGTGAGCTACCTGTTCAACACGGTGGGACTGCTCACCTATCCGCCGGGTACCGACGAGGAGCGGCTCATGCAGGTGGCACTGGAAGCGGGCGCGGAAGACGTGGTGCCGAACGCCGACACCTGCGTCGAGGTGCTGGCGGACCCGGTCGAATTCGCGACGGTGCGCGCAGTGCTGACGCATCGGGGCTTCGCACCGGCCACCGCGGAAGTCACACGGCGCGCGGCCACCTCGCTCGAGCTCTCGGGTGAGGACGCCGAGGCGATGATGCAGCTGCTCGAGGCGCTCGAGGGGCTCGAGGACGTACGGGACGTGTACTCGAATGTCGATATATCGGACGAGGTCCTGTCTCGCTGCGGAATCAACTAGTTTCGGTCTTCAAGATTCCGAGACACTGCCTCTCCCCGGCCGCTCGCTCACGGCAGCTCATGCACCGTAGTGTTGAACAGGTACGGATCCGCGAACTCAGTCCGATCCCCGGCCTTCTTGCCCTTGACCGGCTGCAGCCGCGCCGACAGCGGCTTGTGCCATTTCCACGCGAGTGAGGCGACGTCCCCGAACATGCGCGCCAGCTGCTCCTCGGTGATGTCGCCCGGCAACGGGACGGTGTCGAGGCCAGTGCCGCAGACGGCGGAGTAGGCAAGCAGCGAATCGATGTTGTAGCTGCTCTCCGCCCAGCGGCGCGCGAGCAGCTTGTCCTCCATCACCGGGACCATGAGTCCCGAATAGCCGATCTGCCTGACCGGGACCGCCTTGACCGCGCTGGTAATGATGAGCGCCGCCGTCATCGTGCCACTGGAGCCGAACTTCGCGCCCGTATAGGCCTCGATGGCGGCGCCGATGGAGATATCGGCGAGCGGTGCGGGTGTCGGATCGACGCCCATGAAAGTCCAGCCGCTGCCGGTGGCCATCTTGTCGCCCACAGACTCGGCGATCTTCGCGTGAAGGGTAAGCTGCCGGGTGAGCTCGTCCACTGCAGCCGCAAATTCACCGTGCGTGCGCGTGAACACTTCCCGCACGACGTTCGCGCCCTCGAGCCCGATCGAGAGTTGCCGGCCCGCACCGGTGTGGTAGGCGCCCGGGTAGAAGGGCCCATAAGGCCTGAGCATGGCGGTGCCGGTAAAGTTGAAGTTTCCCTGGCTGTGCGGGCTGTGATCCGTAACGTAGCGCACCAGCGCGGCGCTTTCGTGGATGACCTTCCAGTGAATCCCTTCCTCATCGGCGAGAATGGCATTGCCTTCGATGTTGGGCAGCGTCGACAGCACCCGTTCCAACAGACGCATCGCATGCGGGTCGTCGGCGTCGCGCAGCATCGCCGGGCCGACATTGGGGATGAAGCCCTCCTTGACCGACAGGTCGTCGAGACTTTTGAGAAAGGTTAACGCCTCGGCATCCGACAGGCCGGCGACCAGCTCACTTAGCGGCTCGGTCACGATGCGGAGCGTCTCGACCTCGTATCCCTGCCGCTGGAACTCCTGCCTGGCAGCGCGCAGAACCTGCAAGGCTTCGGCAATCTGAGGCGCATAGCTCCCGCGCTCAAGACGAACGAAAGCGGTGATGGCGCGCACTTTCGGCTTGGTGTAGTTCGGTGTTCCGGCGCCGACGGCTGCGGCCGCTGCCAGCAGAAGGGCGCACCACAGCGCCTCGCGAAGGTATGGGACCATAACTCTCCCCGTTGTCCGCCCGGCGTGCTGAAGCACGCCCGCGGATCGCCGGCAACCTTGTGTTTTCAGGCCAGCATTATGCACGCGGGATCCAGCTCCGCGGCCGAGCGCTAGCCTCGATTCCGTTCTTCGACCAGAGGAAGGTCATCGGTCTGCTCGAACCGACTTGAAGGCATGGACGAGAGCGCGCGCGTGGCCAACGACCAGATCCTTCCGAAGGCCTCCGCGTCATGGGCGGGTTACCGGCCGGCCAGCGGGCCTGAGGGCTCCTGAACCTAAGGTGACGACGATTCTCGTTTCGAGATGCTCGTGGTTGTCTCGGCCTGGATGCGTTCGTACACCTCTTCGCGATGCACGGCGACGTTTGGCGGCGCGGTGAAGCCGAGGCGCACTTGGCCGCCTTTCACGCCGAGCACGGTGACGGTCACCTCATCGCCAATCTTGACAGACTCTCCGAGACGTCTGCTCAGAATGAGCATGGCGCATCCCCCTGATTTGATTTCTGCAGCGTGCGTCGAGCGCCTGCGTTGTGAGCACAAGCGCCGATACCATTCTCGGTCCATCGGGACATGAGGAGCCTCCGGATATCGTCGGACGACTTCCACTCGAAACGGGAGAACGGAAGTCGCGGGGCGCGGGCAGCCGGCCTTCTCAACTTGTGAGACGGATCAGACGATCGGAGGTCTGAACGGTGGTGCCGGATCGACCCGGAGGAATGACGCAATCCTGGGGTCCGGAATCGTTGTGTTTCTGACGCGCAGATTAGCTGGCGCTAGCGGGATAGCGACCATTGCGGTAAAGGAGTTTGCGCATAAGGCTGCGCATTGCCCGTGGGAGCAGCAGAAATCGCAGTTGCTCCCTTCCGGCATGCTGCTGCACGGAACGAGCACCGGCAAGTAGGCGAGGATAGGCCCCTGAAAAGTCAGGGCCAGAAGCAACACCGCAGCAATTGTACGTCGCTTCACGGGTCTTACTCTCTCGGGCGACGGCGCTTTCCACTCGGCCCTTGCTCACTTCGCGTGCGCCTTTGCGCGTTGGTGATCGCCTGCGGTCATCAGCATCGCAGATCTGCTGCGTGGCCGCCCAAGTCTCAGTGACTCGTCTCCTGCTTGGTGTGCATCCCAGCGGCGCGGCCGATGCCCTCTAACTCCGCACGGGTCGGCACCCAATCCAGGATCTTGCCGTGGCGGCTGATGGTGATTTCGAAGTTCACGTGCGTCGTCGTGCCGACCGCTGGGATCACTTCCACGTCCACGGCCTGTCCGCGCAGCGTCATCGTGAAGGTCCGGGGACGAGTCCCAATGAATGTGGCACGCGGTTGGCCCTTTGCCGCCGACGTCTTTCTACGCCGCAGCTTCGCGCCTTGGACCTGACGGCCGGTTTTCACCATCGAGCTTATGAACCATGTTCGCTACGACTGTCAACGCGGGCGGCCGTGGCTGAAGGAACTTTCAACCGCAGGCCGGCAAGGCTGCTCACGGACGAGTACCCGAACGCGCGTGCTGCGCGGCTTGCGGTGCGCTCCAATCAGAATCGCGCATGCCCAGTGCGGCCACTGGCCCGCTATCTCAGTTCAGGCAGTAGATCCCAGTCTTTCAGTGAGTGAAGACTGCCCCGTGGGGCATGCCCACTCCCTTCCAGCCGTGCGGCCACTCGCGCTCGGCGAAGCTGAAGCCTGATTGTCCATCAGTGTCACGGAACGCGTTATCGATTGTGAGGGCGCCCATTCTTTGATCGAGTTTCAACAAATACGTCCGATCGCCTGGGGTCTCGCCAGAGGTCACGACGATGCGCTGCGTCCCCGGATCCCATCCGGTCCAGTGTGGCCGGTATGTGTCGCTTATCGTGAGCCGTGATGCCTCCACCGGCTTCGCCCCATTGGTGATATCGAGTACGACAAAGCCATGTATCTCTGGCACGCTTTGCACCAGATAATGGCCGACGATTGTGGGCACGCCACACCAATTGCCGGGGAAGGTGAACACCAATTGTGATTGTGGCTCGCCCGCGTCCAGATGCGTGATGCGCTCCAGCCCGCAGGCGAGCGTTTGTACGAATACCGAACCGTCTGGGCCGAACCGCGGCTCCTCGGGACTGATCTGCGCATAGCGATTCGGGCCCACGGCCAGGTACTCGGTCTTCAGCAGCTTTAGATCGGAGAGTCGCCAGACCTGGTAGGTGGTCCCGCTAAAGATGTCCGGGTCGTGCATCGAGGAATTTGTGGACACGACGCGATCCTGGTTTGGCAACACGACCAGGCCGTACGGCATCAGCAGCGCGTCGGCAAAATTCGGATCAGCATTGCTCGCAGCGCGTATCACATTGCCGCGGTCGTCAATTTCCACTAGCCCACCGGTCTTGTCGATCTGCCCGTCGGACATTCGGCCGTGTCTGTGCTGGAACGTGGCCAGCACATGCCCGTTAGGCATTCGCACAAACGAATGCGGATGCATGTATCCGGCCAAGTCAAAGAACGATGCCGCCACCTTCGGGTGCACCGGGTCGCGCACGTCAAATATGAATGTCCGACCGACGTCATGGTCATTGGCGAACAGCATCCCGCTCTCGGGCATCGTGTACTCCGTGTGATGCACGCGGACTGTTGGTTGATCCGTCGCAAGGGTCGTCACCATGCGTCCGTAAGAGACGGAGTCCGGATCGCCATCGATGACGATAAGGAAATCGTTGCCCTTGTGAGCGCGATCACCCGCCCAGACCAACAGGTAATGTCCTCCGCTACGCTCGGTCGCCCCTGCTGCCTGGACTGAATCATTGGAAGCTTGACCGCAGATAAGGAAGACGGCCAACAGACTGAGCTTCGAAGGTTTGACCACGCCGGACTCCCTGGTGAAATTGAGCGCGGCGCGACAACCGCGCCGGCACATTATAGATGCCAGCACGAAACTTGCCGCTCGCGACCGGCAGTGACGGAAAAGAGCAGGCATCATCGCGCGGATAAGCCATCCGCCTGCTCAGTCTTCAAGCGCGCTGGGGAAAAATGGTAGCGGGGGCGGGCGGGCTTTGGGATGTCGCGCGCGACCTTTCCGAAGGCGGTCATGGTCCCGCGGTAATGCGCACGATCGCAGAGCCGTGTTGCCCACTACCGGCCCTCGGTGCATCCTTTGCCGGCCAGAGACTGACATCGAATCCTGTTGTCACGTTACCGGGGGGAGAACAACATGCCGATCACAACGTTCAGCAGTGTGGATGATGGCCTCGATGCGAATCGACGGAATCGCGGCCACTTCATTACCAACATCGACGTTGACGACGAACGTCTCTGGGTGCCCTATGCGGAAGGCGTTTGGTTTCAACCTTGTTGCTTCAACGTGACGTCAGGGGGATTCAGCGTGCTCCTGAAGGGTTTGCCGGGCGCGAAGCTTGGCGTTCACTACCACGTCGGCACGGTTCGCGGTTACACGATGTGCGGCCATTGGAGATATCTCGAGCATGACTGGGTTGCGAAGCCAGGAACGTTCGTCTACGAACCCGCGGGTGAAGCTCATACTCTGGTCGTCACCGACGATTCGCCCGAGCCGGCTCAGATTGTATTTATGGTCGAGGCTGGCCTGATTTACCTGGATAAGCCGACGGACGGCGGCATGGCGGCATACGAGGACGGATTCAGTCTGCTCGAGCTGTGCCGGAAGTACTACCGAGAGACCGACCTTGATGTGCGCCGACTGGACCTGCTGATTCGGTAGATGGGAGGACGTGGGGGGTGTAACCCTTCAAAGAGGAGGCAGATTGAATTGATCCAAGGGTCCTGCCACTGCGGCGCAGTTCAATGGCAGTTCGAAAGCCAACCAGAGGGAGCAACAGCATGCAACTGCACGGTATGTCGACGCTACGGCGTCCTCTGGGCCTATGACTACGACGGTGCAGGTGTCAAAGTCTCAGAAGGGGCGCCGCCGCATTGCGGTCAACCTCCGTCTCGCTGAACCACAGGCTGTGGCGACGATACCCATCGACCCCTTCGACGGATTGGATACGTTTGAAGACCTGCCGCGAGACGGACGATGCGTTGCCGACTACTCGTTCTAGCGCTGCGGCTGGAGCGGCGTGGGCGCCCTCCTGCAGCCGGCTGCGAGCGGGGAGTAGTGTGGCCATTTGCGTCTAACGGAAATCTAATGTCCCGACGAGAACCGGGGTGACTGAGAACGACCGGGGAATGCGTAAGTCTTTGTTTTCCGCTACCCTTGCGCATCCTCAATCAGGCTCAGTCACCGCCTAGCCGGGACGTGTACTCGAATGTCGAGATATCGGACGAGGTCCTGGCGCGCCTTTGATCCCGCGGCGGCCACCCCGCTCGCGGCAGCCCTGCGCGTGACCATTCTCGGCCTCGATCCGGGCTCGCGGCGTACGGGGTACGGCGTCATCGAATGCTGCGGCAGCGAGCTGCGGCCGGTGGCGCACGGCTGCCTCAACGTCGCCTCCGCGGCACCGACCGCACGGCTGCGACTGATCTTCGAGGGATTGCGCACGCTGCTCTCCGAGCACGGCCCGTCCGAGGTCGCGGTGGAGCGCGTATTCGTGAGCCGCAACGCGGACAGCGCATTGAAGCTCGGGCAGGCGCGCGGAGCGGCGCTGTGCGCGATTCCCGCCGAGGTGCCGGTGTTCGAGTACGCGCCGCGCGCCATCAAGCTCGCCATCGTCGGTTCCGGAGGCGCGGAAAAGTTTCAGGTGGCCCAGATGATCCGCGCGCTCCTGTCGCTCGCCGAGCGACCGGCTGCCGATGCGGCCGATGCGCTCGCCGTGGCCGTCTGTCACGCGCACCAGCGGCAGCTGCACGCGCGCATCCACTGCGGCAGCGGCCCGCACTGGTCGCGGGCGTAAGTGATGATCGGCTCGGTACGCGGCAGGATCGCCTCCAAGACACCCCCGCAAGTCACCGTCGATGTCGGCGGGCTCGGCTACGAGCTCGAGGCGCCGATGTCGACATTCTTTCACCTGCCGCCGGTCGGCGAGGAGGTACGGCTTCTCACGCACCTCGTGGTGCGCGAGGACGCACACGTGCTGTATGCGTTCGCCACCGAGGAGGAGCGGCGGCTGTTTCGCAGCCTCATCAAGGTATCTGGAGTCGGCCCGAAGATCGCCCTGGCGCTGCTTTCGGGGATCAGCGTCGCGGCGTTTGCCGAGTGCGTGGAGCGCGAGGATATCGCCGCCCTGACACGCATCCCGGGCGTCGGCCGTAAGACCGCCGAGCGGCTGATCGTCGAGTTGCGCGATCGGCTTTCGGCCCTGCACGCAGGGAGTGGCGTCGCGGCGGTCGCTGCGGGCACCAGTGCGGAAAGCGAGGCATACGGTGCGCTGGTGGCGCTCGGTTATCGTCCGGCCGAGGCCACGCGCTTGCTCAAAGCGGTCGGTCCCGGTACACATTCGACCGAGGAACTGATTCGCCGGGCCCTGCAGGGCGCGGCACGGGAGTCGAACCCCTAAAGTGACTGCAGAGCGCATCATCAGCGGCGCGGCAAGTGTGGAGGAGGAGGCCGTCGAGCGCGCCATCCGCCCGCGCCGGCTCCAGGAGTACATCGGCCAGAAGCCCGTCAAGACGCAGCTGGAGATCTTCATCAGCGCGGCGCGCGCCCGTGGTGAGGCGCTCGACCACGTGCTGATCTTCGGGCCGCCGGGCCTCGGCAAGACCACACTCGCGCATATCGTGGCGGCGGAGCTCGGCGTGAACCTGCGGCAGACCTCGGGCCCGGTGCTCGAGCGAGCGGGCGACCTGGCGGCACTGCTCACCAATCTGCAGCCGCGCGATGTGCTGTTCGTCGACGAGATCCATCGCCTCGCGCCGGTGGTGGAGGAAGTGTTGTATCCGGCGATGGAGGACTATCAGCTCGACATCATGATCGGTGAGGGACCGGCAGCGCGCTCGATCAGGCTCAGTCTGCCGCCCTTCACGCTGGTGGGCGCCACGACGCGCGCCGGCCTGCTCACCTCGCCGCTGCGCGATCGGTTCGGCATCGTGCAGCGGCTCGAGTTCTATGGCGTCGAGGACCTCGAGAGCATCGTCAAGCGCTCCGCGGCAATTCTCGGAGTGAGCATTGATGAAGCCGGGGCGCGCCGTATCGCGCAACGCTCGCGCGGCACCCCGCGGATTGCCAATCGTCTGCTGCGGCGGGTGCGTGATTATGCGCAGGTGCGGGCCGATGGCCGCATCGGCGAGGCGATCGCCGATGCCGCGCTCGATCTACTCGAGGTGGACCGCGAGGGTTTCGACACGCTCGACCGGAAGCTCCTCACGGCAATCATCGAGCGCTTCGAGGGCGGCCCCGTCGGGATCGACAGCCTCGCTGCCGCGCTCGGCGAGGAGCGCGACACGCTCGAGGATGTGACCGAGCCGTTCCTCATCCAGCAGGGGTTCCTGGTGCGCACCGCGCGTGGTCGCATGGTGACGCGCGCCTCGTACCTGCACTTCGGCGTGAAGCCGCCCGAGCGCGCCACGACGCTGCCGCTGTTCGAGGGCGAGCGGTGAGCGCGTTTTCCTGGCCGGCAAGGGTGTACTGGGAAGACACTGACGGCGGCGCCATCGTGTATTACGCCAACTACCTGCGCTTTCTCGAGCGGGCGCGCACCGAATGGCTGCGCGCACAAGGCCACTCGCAGCTTGCCCTCGCGCGCGAGCCGGGGATTCTGTTCATGGTGGTCAGTGTGCAGGTCGATTACCGCGCACCGGCGAGGCTCGATGACCAGCTCGAGATCACCTGCGAGCCGCACGCGCAGGGTGCAGCGACGCTGCGCTTTGCGCAGCGCATCTACCGCGCCGGAGAGGTAGGGCGCGCAGAGCTGCTGGTCGAGGCGCAGGTGCGCGTGGCCTGTGTCGATGCCGCCAGCATGCGCCCGCGCCGCTTGCCGCAGTTTCTGCACGCAGCTCTCGCCGCGGAGGCCGTCGCCCGTGGCTGAGCCGCTCTCGATCCTGAAGCTCATTGCGCAAGCGAGCATACCCGTGCAGATCGTCATCGCGCTGCTGCTGCTCGCGTCGCTGACCTCCTGGGACATCATCTTTCGCAAGCGGCGCATCATCGGCCGCGCGCGGCGCGATGCCGATCGCTTCGAGGGGCGCTTCTGGTCGGGCGATGACCTCGCGACGTTGTACCGCGCGATCGAATCGAAGGGCGGCGCCACCGGCATGGCCGGTATCTTCGAGTTCGGCTTCCGCGAGTTCGCACGCCTGCGGCAGAGCGCGGCCGACAGCGAGCAGCTGCTCGAGGGCGCGCGGCGCGCCATGCGCGTCGCGCAGCTGAAGGAGATCGACCGGCTCGAGCACAACCTGGCGACGCTCGCCACCGTCGGCAGCACGAGCCCCTATGTCGGGCTCTTCGGCACCGTGTGGGGCATCATGAGCGCCTTTTCCTCGCTCGGTAACGTGCAGCAGGCGACGCTCGCGATGGTGGCACCGGGAATCTCCGAAGCGCTGGTGGCGACTGCCATCGGCCTGTTTGCCGCCATTCCCGCGGTGATCTTCTACAACCGCTTCGCCGACCAGGTGACGCGCCTCGAGATGCGCTTCGATGCCTTCATCGAGGAATTCTCCACCATCCTGCAGCGCCATGCGGCGCGCGCCGGCGCGGCCGGGCCGGAGCGCTGAACCGCATGGCCCAGACATCTCGCGGCCGCCGCCTGATGGGCGAGATCAACGTCGTGCCCTACATCGACGTCATGCTGGTCCTGCTCATCATTTTCATGATCACGGCGCCGCTGCTGACGCAGGGCGTCAAGGTGGACCTGCCCAAGGGCGCTGCGGAACCTATCGAGGCGCAGAACATCCCACCACTGGTGCTGTCGGTGGACCGTGCCGGACGGCTGTACCTGAACGTCGGTCCCGAGCCGCAGCAGCCCCTCGATGAGGCTACGGTGGCAGCCCGCGCCAGCGCCACGCTACAGCGTAATCCGCAGACGCAGGTACTGGTGAAGGCCGACAGCGCCGTGGCCTACGGGCGTGTCGTGCAGGCCATGGTTATCCTGCAGCGCGCCGGGGCGCGCACGGTGGGGTTCATCACCGAGCCGTTGCCGGACAGCGGGCGTCGCGGGAGCTGATGCGCGTTCTCGCATGCAACGGATGAGTGACCGTTCGGTGTCGATCGCGCTGTCGGTGCTGCTGCACGCGGCGCTGCTCGGCGCGCTGGTTTACGGCTGGTGGTTGTTCCGGCGGCCGCCACGCCCGGCACCGACGCTCGCCATCGAGGCGCGGATAGTCGATGCGCGCAGCGTCCGCGGTGCGCTGCAGACGACGCCGCAACCCGCGCCTCCGCCCGAGGCGCCGCCGGAGCCGGTGGGACCGCCGCAGCCGACAGCCGAGGAGCTGGCGCAACGCGAGCAGCAGCGGCAGCAGGAGCAGGCGGCCGCCGAACAGCAGCAGCGTGCCGCCGAACAGGCCGCAGCCGAGGCGGCGGCCGCCGAAGCGGCCAGGCGGGCGGCGGCCGAGCGCAAGGCGCGCGAGGAAGCCGAGGCGCAAAAGCGCGCCGCCGAGGAGCAGCAGCGGCAGGCGGATGCGAAGGAGCAGGCACAACGGGAGGAGGATCTGCAGCGTAGCCTCGCCGCCGAGGAGCAGGCGAGAAAAGCGCGCGCGGGACCTGCGCTCGCCAGCTGGCAGTCGCAGATTGCTGCCAAGATCAACCGCGCGTGGCTGCGCCCGCCGACGGCGCGGCCCGGCATAGAATGCATGTTGAATGTGACGCAGGTACCTGGAGGCGAAGTGACCGAAGTGAGCATCGGTGAATGCAACGGCGACCAGGCGGTGCGCGAGTCGATCGAGGCGGCCGTATATCGCGCCTCGCCGCTTCCTCCGCCGCCCGATCCGGCATTGTTCGACCGCCACCTGCGCATCGACTTCAAGCCGGACTGAAGCCATGAAGCAAATGAAGGCTCGCGACTCCCTGCGCCAGCGGCGCGTGCTGTTGTGGACTGCGGTGCTGAGCGGTTGTCTCACCGGGTCGATCCCACCGGCACGTGCCGAACTCCAGATCGAGATCACCTCCGGCGTGCGCGATCCGGTGCCGATCGCGATCGTGCCTTTTGCGTCTCCCGGGGCGGCGGCGAGCGACTTCGACGCTGCCGGCATCGTGCAGCACGACCTCGAAGGCAGCGGACGTTTCCGCGCGCTTCCGCGCGAGCGCATGCCGGCGACACCCAGCCGCGCCGATGAGGTGGCGAGCCCCTCATGGAAAGCTGTCGGCAGTGATTACGTCGTGGTGGGACGCACGATGACACTCGATAACGGCAGCCTCGCCGTCGACTTCGAGCTGGTGAATACGCTCACCGGAGCGCGGCTCGGCGCGCAGCGCTTTACCGGCGCGCCCGGCGCGATGCGCAACGCGGCGCATCGGGTGAGCGATGTCATCTACCAGAAGATCCTCGGCGTGCGCGGCGCCTTTGCCACCCGCATCGCCTACGTGGCGGTGGACGGCGAGCCACCCGCGCAGCGCCATCAGCTCATCGTTGCCGACGCGGACGGCGCCAACCAGCACATGGTCCTCGAGTCGCGCTTTCCGCTCATGTCGCCCGCCTGGTCGCCCGATGGGCAGTGGCTCGCCTATGTCTCCTTCGAGACCAAGCACGCAGCGGTGTACGTGCAGCTGGTGCGGAGCGGGGAGCGGCGGCAGGTTTCGGCGCGAGCCGGCGTCAACGGTGCGCCCACCTGGTCGCCCGATGGCCGCAAGCTCGCACTGACTCTCGGGGGTAGCAGCGGCAATCCCGACATCTACATCCTCGATCTGGGCACTCAGGATCTGACGCGCATTACCGACGATCCGGCGATCGATACCGAGCCGGAATGGGCTCCGGATGGGAAGTCACTGTTCTTCACCTCCGACCGTGCCGGCTCGCCGCAGATTTATCAGATCGGCACAAGCGCAGGCGCGCGTCCCAAACGGCTCACCTTCGGCGGCAACTACAACGCCCGTCCGCGGGTGTCGCCCGATGGCTCGCAACTCGCGATGGTGACGCTCGACAACGGCAACTACCGCATTGCGATCCAGGATCTCGGCAGCGGCACGGTGCGCGTGCTCTCTCACGGGCACCTCGATGAATCGCCGAGTTTCGCCCCGAACGGGGCTACACTCATTTATTCGGAGCGCGAAAGCAGCCGCGGCTCGCTGGCGACGGTATCTACCGACGGCCTGACGGGGTTGCGGCTGAAGGCTTCCCAGGGAGAGGTTCGGGAGCCGGCGTGGGGCCCGTTCAGCCCCTGAGGCGCCCTGGCGTGCAGTTGGCGATTGCGGAGGAAGCGGAATGTCGCAGAAGGTATCCATGCATCGAGTGATGGCCGTGCTGCTGCTCGTGTCGGTATGCGCGCTCACCGCCTGCGCGAGCAAGCCGCCGAAGCCGGCCGCCTCCGACGAGGCTGGCATGGCGAGTACGGGAGGGGAAGGATCGGGCGCCGCCAACCCCAACGCGAGCGGCTCGGGCGGCGATGATGAAATTGCCGGACCGCAGGCGGGGCTGCTGGCCAAGCGCACCGTGTATTTCGACTTTGACAGCAGCGAGATCAAGGGCGAGGGCACCGACATCGTCGCTGTGCACGCCAAGTACCTGGCAGCCAACCACGGCGCGCGCGTGCGTCTGGAAGGGCACACGGACGAGCGCGGCTCGCGCGAATACAACATCGGTCTCGGTGAGCGGCGTGCGCAGTCGGTGCGCCGGGCGTTGCTGCTGCAGGGCGCGGCCGACGCGCAGATTTCCACGGTGAGTTATGGTGAGGAGCGTCCGGCGGTGGCGGGACACGACGAGACGGCGTGGGCCAAGAACCGGCGCGTCGAGATCGTGTACCTCGGCGCCGCGCCGGCGCCAAAGCCCTGAGGCGAGGGAGTGCCATGCGCGTAACACTCTGGGCACTGCCGGCGATGCTCGCCGCCTGCGCCAGTACCCCCGACAAGGATCCGGTGCAACTGCGGCTCAACGATCTCGAGGCACGCGTCACGCGCATGGAGCGCATCGTCGCCAACGAGGTGCAGGTCTCACAGAACCTCGATGAAGTGCAGGGGAATCTGCGCGAGCTGCGTGGCCGGCTCGAGGAGCTGGAGCACAACAACGACTCGCTCCGCAAGCAGCAGCGCGACCTGTTCGGCGATCTCGAACGGCGGCTAAACACGGCGGGAGGAGGCACCGCGGGTGCGGCCCTTGCGGGGGCGGCGGGGGGGACGGCCGCGGGTGCCGCAGCTGCTGCAGACGCGGCCGCGGCGGGCAGCAACGCACCCTCGCCGACCGAGCAGGCCGTGTACGGCCAGGCCTTCGATGCGCTCAAGGCGGGCAGCTATTCGACCGCGATCACCGGGTTCAAGGACTTCCTGCACACGTATCCGAGCAGCTCGCTCGCCGACAACGCGCAGTACTGGCTGGGCGAGGCCTACTACGTGAGCCACGAGTACGACTCCGCCGCCGGTGCCTTCCGCACGGTGCTGAAGAAGTGGCCGGATTCGCACAAGGCCCCCGATGCCATGCTGAAGCTCGGTTACACGCAGCTCGAGCAGAAGCAGTACCCGGCCGCACGGGCGACGCTCGATGAGGTGACGAAGAAGTACCCCGGCACGGAGTCGGCGAAGCTCGCCGCGGAGCGCCTGCGCCGCATGCCGGCGCAGCCCTCGCAGTGATCGCCTACGGCATGATGGTCCACAGCACAACGGCCCACAGCGCGTAGAGCCGGCCGCACGCGATGTCACGGCCCCAGCATGACGCGTCTCAGGATCACCGAAATCTTCCATTCTCTGCAGGGTGAGGCCGATACCGCCGGCATTCCCACGGTGTTCGTGCGCCTCACCGGTTGTCCGCTCAGATGCCAGTACTGCGACACCGCTTATGCCTTCCATGGCGGGGAGTGGTGGGAAGTACCGGCGATCCTGACACGTGTGCGCGAGTACGCGACGCGTTACGTGTGTGTCACCGGAGGGGAGCCGCTCGCGCAAAAGGGCTGCACCACGCTGCTCACCGCGCTGTGCGAGGCGGGGCTGCGCGTGTCGCTCGAAACGAGTGGCGCCATGGCGCTCGGCGATGTCGACCCGCGGGTGGTGAAGGTCGTGGACGTCAAGACGCCCGGCTCGGGTGAGGAACGGCGCAATCGCTACGAGGAGCTCGCGCGGCTTCTGCCGCACGACCTGGTGAAATTCGTGATCT
>DATMPW010000080.1:0-45986 GCA_035566915.1 Steroidobacteraceae bacterium | reverse complement strand
TGACTCCCGAGGAGCTGCAGGCCTGGGGATGGCGTATTCCGCTCGGCATCGGCTGCCTGATCATTCCGTTCATTTTCATGATCCGCCGTACGCTCGAGGAGACGGAAGAATTCGCCGCCCGCAAGCATCACCCGACCGCACGGGAAGCGTACGCGAGCCTGCTCGCCCATTCGCGGACCATCCTGACGGGTGTCGCGATGGTGCTGATGACCACCGTTTCCTTCTACACCATCACCGCCTACACGCCGACCTTCGGCCGCGAGGTTCTCCATCTCTCGCAACGCGATGCATTGCTCGTGACCTTGTGCGTGGGGCTGTCGAATCTCCTGTGGTTGCCCGTGAGCGGCGCACTCTCGGACCGGATAGGACGCCGTCCGGTGCTCATCGCCTTCGCGAGCGCCGCGGCGCTCACCGCGTATCCGGTGATGACGTGGCTGGCGGTGGCGCCGAGTTTCGAGAGACTGTTGGTGGTCGAGCTGTGGCTCTCTTTCCTCTTTGCCGGCTATAACGGCGCGATGGTCGTGCATCTCACTGAGATCGTACCGGCGGCGGTGCGCACCGCAGGATTTTCGCTCGCCTACAGCCTGGCGACGACCATCGGCGGCTCGACCCCGGTGATTGTCACCTCCCTCATCCATGCGACGGGCAACCGCGCCATGCCCGGTGCCTGGCTGTCGATCGCCGCGGGAGTTGCGCTGGTGGCGACGCTGCTGAGCGCCGCTCAGGCGGGCGAGGCGACGCGCGCTGGCGTCGTGACGCGCACGTAGCGCTGCGCCAGCGCCGGCAGCACCAGGAGGTTCAACAGCGTCGAGGAGATGAGGCCGCCGAGGACGGTCACGGCCATCGGCCCCTCGATCTCCTGGCCGGGACGATTGAGGCCGAAGGCGAGCGGCGCGAGGCCGAGCGCGGTCACGGCGGCGGTCATGAGGATCGGGATCAGCCGCTCGTTGGCGCCGCGCAAAACGAGCTCCGGAGTCCACGCCTCGCCCTCGACCTCGACCAGATGCTCATAGTGTGCGAGCTGCAGTATGGAGTTGCGGGCACTCACGCCGAAGACCGTCACGAGGCCGACGACGGTGCCGATCGAAATGCCGAGGCCCGTGACCGCGATCGCGATCACACTGCCGATCAGGCTGAACGGCAGATTGGCCAGCACCAGCCAGGCGTTGGCCCGCCAGTGGAACGAGACGAACAGGATCACGAGAATCAGCGCGAGTGCCAGCGCCGAATACAGCATGAGCTCGTTACGGGTCTGCTGCTCCGCCGCCGCGGCCCCGGTGAATTCCAGATACACGCCCGCAGGCAGCGCCACGGAGCTGGCAATGACGCGCTGCGCCTGCTGCACCACGCTCTGCAGCGAGGCTCCACGCGTGTTGAAGGTTACGCTGATGCGGCGCTGACCACCGTCGTGCTCGATGCTGTAGCGGTCCTGGCTCACATCGATGCGGGCGACCTGTGACAGCGGCACCGGCCCCAGGGGGCTCGCGATCATCAGCCGTGCGAGCTGCGCGGGCTGATGGCGCGCGGCTTCCGGCAGCAGCACGTCGACATCGACGGTGCGCGTTCCTTGGAAGGTCTGTCCCACGCGTGCACCCGCGTAAGCGGTTTCGATGGTGTCGAGGACATCCTGGACCCGCAGTCCGGTCGCGGCGAGTGCCTGGGGCGAAAGCTGGATCGCGAGCGCGGGGGTGCCGCCCTGCCGCTTGAACTGCAGATCGACGATGCCTTTGACCTTACCGAGGGCCGCGACCACCTTGTCGCCGGTTGCATCGAGCGCGTCCAGGTCGTTGCCGAACACCTTGATGGCGACCTGGGCGGTCTCGCCGCTCAGGCTCTCGCTGATGCGATCGCCGAGGAAGGTGACGACCTCACCCTGCGTGCCCGGATAGTGCTCGAGGATCCCCCGCAGCGCCTCCTGGGCGGCGCCCTGATCGACTTTTACGTCCGGTTTGAGCTCGACATGGAACTCGCTGCGGTGCGGCCCCCAGGTGTCCTCGCCCAGCTCGGCACGCCCGACCTGCTGCTCGATGCTCTTCACGTAGGGGAGCGCGAGCACCTCGGCGCTGATGCGTCGGCCGAGCGCCAGCATCTCATCGAGCGAGGTCCCGGGGATCGAGCTCGACATCTGCATGACGAAGTGTCCCTCGCGAAAGTCCGGCATGAAGGTGCCGCCGAGGAATGGCAATGCGGCCACCGCGGCGACCGCCAGGCCGATGAGCACCAGCATCGTCAGCTTGAGGTGCGCGCTCATGCGCTGCACCGAGCGGCGCTGCCATCTCTTGAGGGTTTGCAGCCAGCCTGCCTCCGGGCGCTGCTCGTGATCGCGCAGGAGCAGAGCGCACAGCGCCGGCGTCGAGGTGAGTGCGACGACCAGCGAGGCGATGACCGCGAAAATGAATGACAGCGCGAGCGGGCCGACGAACCGTCCCTGGACGCTCGAGGTGAACAGGACCGGCATGAAGACCACGATCACCACTGCGGTGGCGTAGATGACCGGACCGCGCACTTCGAGCGAGGCGTCGCGAATGATCTCGAGGCGCGGCCTTGGGGCTTCCAGGCGGGCGTTCTCGCGCAGGCGCCGCATGATGTTCTCGATGCCGATGATGGCGTCATCGACCAGCACGCCGAGCGCGACGGCGAACCCGCCGAGGGTCATCGTGTTGAGCGTGAGACCCATGCGGTTGAGGACAGCCACCGCGGCGAGCAGCGACAGCGGTATCGCCGTGAAGGCGATGAGCGCCGCGCGCCAATCACGCAGAAAGAGGTACAGCACGGCGAGAATGAGCACCGCGGCGAGCGCCAGCGACTCCTTCAGATTGCCGAGCGCGCGCTCGATGAAATTCGCCGGGCGGTGCAGCTCCGGATAGAGCGTGATGCCCTGGGCCTTGAGCGCCGGCTCGAGCGCGGCGAGCGCACGCTCGACCGCGAGCGTCACGCTGAGTGTGTTGGCTCCGTATTGGCTGGCGAGTGAAATCATCACCCCCGGCCTGCCCATGATGAGCGCGTCGCCGAAGCGCAGCGCCGGAGCCTGTTCCACCGTTGCGACATCGCGCAGCAGCACCGGCGTGCCGTTGCGCACCGCGATCACTGCCTCGCCGAGCGCGGCGACGTCAGGCGCGGGGGTGGGCGATTTGATCAGGACGCGTTGCGCAGCGAGATCGATGAAGCCGGCGCCGCGCAACGACAGTGCGGTGCGCGCGGCATCCGAAACCTCGCTCATCGTGATGTTGTAGCTCGCGAGCTTGCGCGCATCCGGCAGAATCTGGATCTGCCGTACCTGGCCACCAAACACGATGACGTGCGCGACCCCGGGCACCGCGAGCAGCCGGGGCTTGATCACCCAGTCCGCGGCGTCGCGCAGCGTATAGGCATCGACCTTGTCCGACAGCAGGCCGATTTTGAGCAGGTCCATGGTGCTCGACACCAGCGGCGAGAGCTTCGGGGTCCCGACGCCGGCGGGCAGGGTGCTGCCGAGCTCCGACAGGCGCTCCGAAATTCCCTGACGCGCGACGTGCACATCGACATCCCGGGTGAAGGTGATGGTCACCACCGACAGCCCCGGGATGGATTCTGAACGCAGGGTCGCGAGTCCGGCGGCGCCATTCACGGCGTTTTCGATCGGCCGGGTGACCAGCTCCTCCACCTGTTGCGGGGCGAAGCCGGGCGCCTCGGTCTGCACCGTGACCTGGGATGGGACAAACTCAGGAAATACGTCGAGCGGTGCGCGCAGCGCGCTCCATGAGCCCAGCACCAGGGCCACGACCGTCAGCGCGGTCACGGTGCCGAAATGCCTCACGCAGAGTGCGACCAGCGCGTGCATGACGGGTCAATCCGCCGCAGTGCTGGGGTTGGTTTCCCGCGCCAGCAGCAATCCGGCCGAGGTCGTGACGACTTGCGCACCCGGCTCGATGCCCTCCTTGACGAAGTAGCCCTCATCCGTCGGCATGCCAGGGTCGACCTCCGTTCGCACGAAGACGCCTGGCTTCTCCTCGACGTAGCACCAGTACTTGCCGCCGCTGATGACGGCCGCCGAGTAGGGCACGACGACGCCATTTTCGGCGGCGCCGACCGCCGCGTGCGCGATCAGCCGCTCTCCCTCGCTGGCATCGTCGCCCTTAAGAATCGCGAAGAAGCTTCTGCCGGGAATGGTGGCGTCGGCCGGTGCGCCCCACACCGCCAGCGTCTGGATGCTCTTCGAGCCCTGAGCCTCGCCGAGATGCGTCAGCCGCAGCTTCGCGGGCACCGTGGATCCCAGTGCCCCCAGCGGGAAAGTCACGCGCGCCAGCTTGGTCTCACCGCGCGCGAGCGAAGTCAACAAGGGGCTCTGGTAGTTCTCCTTCCACGGGGCATTCTGCCCAAAGGTCGCCGAGAGACGCCTTTCGCCGAGCACGAAGGCCGCATGATCGACGGTCGCCTGACGTTCGGCGGCCTCCTGCGCTTCGATCGGCATGGCGCCCGGTGTGCCGGCGAGGCTGCGGTCGCGCGCGAGCGTCGAGCGGCTCTGCCGCTCGACCGCGGCTGCGCTGGTGAGGTCCGCAGCCGCCTGCGCGATGGTTTCGCGCGTGATCACGACCGCGTAACCGGTGCTCTCGGGCGCGTGGCTGGAGGCCGGCAGCGTGGTGGTCTTGATGCCGGCCTTCTCGATCTCCTCGGACTTGAGCACCACGCCTTCGGCTTCCGAAGCCGCCTTGTCCTTCGCCTCGGCCGCCGGCGCTTCAGCCGCAGAGGGCGCCCGCCGGCAGCCCGCGAGCGACAGGGCGGTGATGCACGCAGCCACGATCAACAGAATCACCGCCGACTCCCCCGGGCGAATTCGCGTGCGCGGGGTTCGGAAGGAAGGTCGGGCGGGATTCATCGGTAGGCCTTTCATGCGGGTAGCGGGCGGCGGCTGACTCTAGGGAGAGGCGACCCCAGGGGTGCTCGTGGCAGCGGGTGCGACCTGCAGCCCCTGTGCCGCGGCCGAGGATGCATTCCAGCCGCCACCCAGAGCCTTGCACAGCGCAACCAGCGCCTGCAGGCGTGCCAGGCGGTACTGCGCAAACTGGTCACGGGCGGCGTACAGGGTGCGCTGCGATTCCAGCAGCGTGAGGAAATCGCCCGAGCCCCGCTGGTAGCGCAACCTCGCTCCCTCGAAGGCGCGCTCGCTCTCCGCCACGCTCCCCTGTTGGAATTCGCGCACCGCGACCAGACGCTGCACGGCTGCCAGCGCTTTCTCGACATCGACCAGCGATGCGATGATCGCTGCGCGATAGGTTGCGAGCAGCTCCTGCTCCTTCGCCGCCGCTTCGTCCCGCTGCGCCCGCAAACGCCCATGATCGAAAATCGGTTGCGTCAGGCCGGCGACCGCCGAGAACGAGGGACCGACGCCGGGGATGGTGAGGACGGTGGCCGGCAGCGCGGGATTCTGCACACCCGCGCCAGCGGTGAGCGTAAGACTCGGAAACAGCGCGGCGCGCGCCGCCGCGAGGTTCGCGTGCGCGGCCCGCAGATTCGCTTCGGCGACCATTACATCGGGGCGGCGAGTCAGCAGCTCCGACGGCAGCCCCGCCGCGACCACGGGCTCGCGCAGCGAATCGAGATTGTCCGCCCGAACCTCGAAGTTCTCCGGAGGACGACCCAGGAGCACCGCGAGCGCGGCACGCGCCTCCATCTCCAGCTGCTCGAGGTCGGATATGGCGATTTGCGCCGTGTACCAGGCGGCTTTCTGCGAGGCGAGCTCGGTGGGACTGGCAACTCCCGCGTCGAAACGCGCCTGAACGGCTTCGAGTATCTTCTGCGTCGCATCGCGGTTGGATCGAGCGATCGCCAGACGCTCGCGCAAGGCCAGCACCTGGAAATACTCGCCGGCTACGCCGCCGAGAAGGGTGAGCGCTACCGTGTCACGCTCAGCGTGCGATGCGCCCGCCTGGAGTCGTGCCGCGTCGGCGGCGGCGCGGTTCTTGCCCCAGAAGTCCACCTCATAGCTGGCGGAGAGCATCGCGAACCAGTCAAACTCGTGGCCGCTTCCCTGCTCCGAATGTCCCGACAGATAGTTGCCGTTCGCATCCAGGCTGACTTTCGGCAGAATCGCGGCGCCTGCCTGGCGTGCGCGCGCGTCAGCCTGGGCGACACGCTCGCGGGCGCCCGTCAGATCAGTGTTGTCGCGCACGGCCTGATCAACCAGGGCATTCAGCTCATCGCTGCCGAAGCCGCGATACCAGTCCTGGGCGGGCCACGACGCGCTCTGAGCCGCAGTGCTGTGCTCAAATGCGACGGGCGTGACGGGGGGCAGCTGCGGCGCGCTCTCGGTAGCGCAGCCGCACGCGAGCACAGCAGCCAGCGCAGCTGCTGCCAGTGAGCGGCCGCATGCCGCACCTTTGCCCTCTGCAGGAAATCTCACCGCCAACACATGACAGAATGGCCCCGCATGGGGATACGACCGTAACACGCGTTTCTGAATTCAATCCGAATCAGGCCGTGAACTCGCACGCCCGGAGAGATTCAACTCCCGACCCTCGGTGTTGACGCGGATTCTACTACGGGTATTCCTCGGTTCCGGCGCCCCGAGCGCCACCGGCGTCGCCGCTTCCGGCCGGGCGCGATCGCCACAGACCGGGTTACTCACCTGCCGGCTCGCCTAGCCGTACGCCTGCTGCTGCCGCTGCTGGTATTCGTGATACCGCTCGTCGGCATCGTGACTTTCATTTGGCAGTACGTCCTGTTTGGCCCGATCGGCCTGCACGTGCTTGCTGCCCTATGGCATCAGTTCGTGCGACGCGACCGACTCATGCAGCGGATGTGGCCGGCAGTCTCCGCAGGGGTTCAGGGTCCGCCGTAGTAGAATTCGCGCTTCGCGCCCGTAGCTCAGTTGGATAGAGCATCAGGCTTCGAACCTGAGGGTCGGGAGTTCGAATCTCTCCGGGCGCGCTTTCAATCTCAAGCACTTGCGCAGTTCTAGCATCACCCTGTTTCGGCGCCGCTACCAAAATGCTACCACTCGCTTTCAGAAGCACGTCGGTGACCTTCTCGCCGGCCTCCTCGAGTTGTTCCGGGACCGCGTCCGCTACTGACCGAGCGTGAAACTCGCCGAGTGATGGCCCGCGACAGTCTGCGCGACCTTCGCATTGACGCCTGACTGAATCAGCGCGGTGACGAAGAAGTGCCGCAGTATGTGAAACGTGCCGCTGACGCCCGGTTTCTTCAGCAGGGGCTCCCCCACGTGCACGCGAGTTGTGATAGTCGATTGGCTTTCCCTTGGGTCCGGGGAACACGAACTCTCCCTGGTGCGCTGGCGATGCAGCCTTAACTGTCGCAGCAGTTCCTTGGCGAGCGGGATGCGGCGGCGACAATGAGCGGTCTTGAGAACGGCGGCGCCGACCACCATCGTCGCCCATCCTTCTACAGCCGGGCGGGGACGGAGGGCACCGCCTACACCGCCGCTGCAGGCCCCCCGAGAAGCCCGAGCAGCAGCATTAGCCGGAATATGTGTTTGAGGCAGGCCACGATCCGGCCGTGCTGAGAGGTTGTTCGGACGTTCTTAGGTCCTAGCAGCGAAGCCAACAAACAAGGCCGCCGGCGTGGATGTCCGCGCCGGCGGTCCAATGCTGAATCCGATCGAACAAGCCGCCCTTGGCGGGCGACGTTGTTTCCAGGGAGGTCTGGATTCAAGCTTATTAACGCTACCCCGCCAAACGCGAGCAAGTCTGTGCGGTAGCGAACAGGCGCTCACCGTCGTTGGCGTTAAAATGGGACGCAGCCGAGGGAGTCTCGCCAGAATTTAGAGCTCGAGTTGCGTTCAAGGAGGAACGATGTTCGACAACAGAGAATCTGACACGATCCAGCGAGTAGCTCTGGACATGGACGGCCTGACCACGAAGAACATTTTTCGTGCGCTGCTTGCGTGTTACCGCGCGGGCTATCGGCACGCGGAGGATGACTGCAGCGAAGCGTCGCTCGAGCTCAACGGGTCCGAGGGCACCTGGATCGAGCAGGGTCAGGGACTTGTGAAGTACGAGGCGCCGCACCTGCCAGCTCACGCACAACCGGAAACTACCCGAAACAGTCCTCGAGCCGCTTGAGTGAGTACCCCACCCGTGAATGGTGCTCACTTGGCGGCTTCGGAGCCGATTGGACCCGCGCCCAAGTGGGGGCGGCGCTGAGAGCGCCGCGTAGGCCGTCTGAGGCGGTCTGATCGTCTCAGCCGTGGGACCTCAGGGCCACGGTACATCCAGGCTCACGCCGCAGTGCGGACAGCGGTCGGCAGGCTTGTCGTTCCGACCCGAAGGTGCGAAGCCGCTGGCACGGTTGCCGAACATCCCACCAATGTCCCCTCCGCACTTCGGACATGGGAATCTCCTGGCGAATGCTGCCCAAGCCACGAGGCACACGGCGCCTACGGCTATCGTCAAACGACGTGTGTCGGGCTCGAGTGGCAGCAGCGGCGGGAGCGCGAAACCGAAAAAGGCAATCGCAACCAGGGTCGTGTTCGACCACAACATGCGCCGCCTGAGCCGCCCGCGGATCGTTTCAGCCGCGCGCAAATTCCCCTAGTCCCTTCTGCGGAAGCTCGCGATCAGCTCTTCGCTCTGGCTGCTGACTATGAAAGCCTCGCACGACGGACTCACGAACGGAAATCCGACCAACCCATCTCTCCGCCGGTTGCCGCGCTCGTCGGGCGACCACGCTGGCTGGCGACCTGGTGCGATTGTTGCTTCGGGTTCGCGGGTTCAAGTTGCTAGGTCTTCCGTTCTACACACTTGTACACGAATTGGTCTGCCATTCCGTATTTTGCATCCTCACGTGCCTGCAGCTGCTTTGCGTGGTCACACAGTTCGCGAGTCTGAAACTCGAGCTGGGAAATAATATGCGGATCTTGACCGGGCACGACTACCACAGCCTGTGGGTTCAGCATGTACGTTATCAATACCCAGATGCTCATGTAGTTTCCTCGTGGTTAATCCGGACAGACCAAGCCCTGCGGCCGGATGGTCCAACATATTGATCATGGCAACATTGACAAGAGTGGAACTTGCTACGTTTCACAGATGGACCGGTAAGCGCAGCGCAGTTCGAGCATGCCACTCCGGACTCAGCGAAAAAATGTCGCCAGATTGCGGCATATGCCAGCGCCGCTCTCGCGCGTTCGGCTCGACAGTAAGTTGGTTAGCGTTGACGCAGGGCCGCAAAGAGCGGTCGGCCAAGATATTGACGTGCAGAAGTGCTCCCGTGGCAGCGCAGGTGGCCTGGCCTTCTCTAACACAACACTTACACGCTTCTGGGCTCGTGTTGCGTTGGTACTGCCTGTGCAGCGACCCACCCGGGCAGGTAGGACAAACCCTACACCAAGGCCTTGAAAGCGCGTACCGGGAGCCCTTCTCTTCGCGCGCAGAATACCGGCTCAACAATAAAGTTGCCGGTGCGGACAGCACTACCATGGCTCGCATTTTGCATGAGCGCCTCGGGAGCTCCGTCGGGCAGCCTGGGATTCAGCGGCGATTCAGGTTGCCGGAGTAGGGTACGAGTCGGGGCTAAGAATGACAGCAAAAATAGTGCACCTTACGCCGCCTGCCATGACCACCCGGACGCCTCCCGGGAGCCTATTTTTTGACTCGGCGCGTTTCAGCGCCTGGTGCCCGACCTGCAACGACACGCGCTCGCAACTGGGGTACAGCCCCCGCGCCCTGTTGAGACTTCTCAGCCAGCGTCGGCCGATCGAGGCCTATTGTGTGGTCTGCAATGGGTTCTGGTCGATCAGTGCACAAGAGCGTGTGCGTCTCACCTCGGAGCTCGAGCTCGTGCGCACCTGAGATCGATCGACCTTACATCCCGCTCCGATTGACGCCCCACGGCTGCTGGCCACGCGCAGCGGCGCTGAGTTATACCTGCGGAATCCACAAACGACGTGCAGGTATCGGACCATGAGGATGACTACCCCTGCAACGGCGCGCTGACAGTCACGCAACTTCGGAGCACTGGCATGAGCATTTTCGACCTGTCGGGTAAGGTAGCCATCGTCACCGGCTCGAGCCGCGGCATCGGCAAGGCGATCGCGGTGCAGATGGCGCTGCATGGCGCGCGAGTCGTGATCTCGAGCCGCAAACCAGAGAGCTGCGAGGCGGTGGTTGCGGAGATCACCGCCGCCGGGGGCACGGCGATGGCACACGCCGCTCACGTTGGCCACAAGGAAGAGCTCAAGGCGCTCGTCGATAGCACTACCACCAGGTGGGGCCGCATCGATGTCCTGGTGTGCAACGCCGCCACCAATCCCCACTTCGGTCCCTCGATCTCGATCACTGACGCGGCGCTCGACAAGGTGATCCAGACCAACCTCTACAGCAACGTCTGGTTGTGCAACCTGACCCTGCCGGGCATGGCCGAGCGCAAGGATGGCGCGGTGATCATCATCTCGTCGGTGGCCGGGTTCACCGGCACTAATCTCTTGGGCGCCTACGCGATCTCCAAGGCAGCCGACATGCAGCTGGCACGCAATCTCGCGGTCGAGTGGGGACCGCACAACATCCGCGTCAACTGCATCGCACCGGGGGTCATCCGCACGCACTTCGCCAAGGCTCTGTGGGCGGACCCTCAGCGTGCGGCAGCCTTGGCGCGCCGCTATCCACTGCGCCGCCTCGGCGAGCCGGACGATGTCGCCGGCATAGCAGTGATGCTCGCCGCGCGTTCCGGCAACTTCATCACCGGGCAGACGGTGGTCGTCGACGGTGGCGGTCTGATCAGCGGCGGCGAGTGATCACGCAGCCTCGGCGGGCGCGGCACGCCCTCGCAGCAGCGCATGACTCAGGATAAGCAAGCCGAACCAGAACGGCGCGACGTACAGCGCGACACGCGTGTCGGGCCGTTTCGCCAGCAGCACCGCGACGAGCAGCAGGAACGCCAGCACCAGCCAATTGGCGACCGGCGCGCCCGGCATGCGGAAAGGCGCCGCGGGTAGCCGTCCGGCAGCCACCGCGCGCCGATAGTTGGCGTGGGACACCAGGATGATCCCCCAGGTCCAGAGCGTGCCGACGAGCGCGACGCTGGTGACGATGGTGAACACCTGCTCAGGGACCAGGTAGTTGAGCGCGACACCGATCAGCATGACCGCGGCCGAGGCGTGGATGCCAGCCGCAGGCACCTGCCGCCGATTCAGCGCTGCGAAGGCGCGCGGCGCCTGCCCCCGCTGGGCCAGCGTCCACAGCATGCGACCGGTGCTGAAGAGTCCGCTGTTGCACGATGAAGCGGCCGCGGTGATGACGACCAGGTTGACGATGCTCGCGGCGCCGGGCACTCCCAGTCTGCCGAAGACGAACACGAAAGGACTCACCTTGGGATCGAGCTCCGTCCACGGCACGAGCGACATGATGATGAGCAGTGCCCCGAGGTAGAAGATCAGAATGCGGGCAATGATGCCGTTGGTCGCGCGCGGGAGAACCACCGCTGGGTTCTCGGCCTCGCCCGCGGTCACTCCGATCAGCTCCACACCCTCGTAGGCGAACATCACGATCTGCAGCGACAGCAGCACGGCGAACAGGCCGGCGGGCAGGAAGCCGCCGTGCGACCAGAGATTGGAGAAACGGGCGGTCGGACCGAGGGAACCAACGTGGAAGAGAATGACCAGCAGACCGGCGAGAATCAGCGCGACGATGGTAACCACCTTGATGAGCGCGAACCAGAACTCGAGCTCGCCGAATACCCGTACCGCCAGCAGGTTCACCCCGTAGAGCACGAGCAGAGCCACGAGCGGTGGAAGCCATTGCGGTACCTGCGGCAGCCAGAAATCCACGTAGATGCCGATGGCCGTGATCTCCGCCATCACGGTGACTACCCACGCGAACCAGTAGGACCAGCCGGTGATGAACCCCGGCAGCGGTCCGCAGAACTCCTCGGCGTAGGTCGCGAAAGAGCCGGCTACCGGCCGATAGGTCAGCAGCTCTCCGAGCGCCCGCATGATGAAGAAGATCGCCACACCACCCACCGCGTAGGCGAGCAGCAGTCCCGGGCCGGCCTCGTGGATCGCCTTGGCGGAGCCCAGGAACAGCCCGACGCCGATCGTCCCGCCGATCGCGATCAGCTGGATGTGGCGGTTGCGCAGGTTGCGAGCGAGCGAGGTTTCGGGTTGCGACATGAGCTTAGGTTCCGTATGCGTCAGTTCTGGGGTGGCGGACCGAGCAGCGCGTAGCGCCGTCCCTGGGGCAGCTCGTAGCGCTGCACGAGGATAGCGGCGCCCGCTGCAGTGAGCGCGCCTGCCGGGCCAGCGCCCGCCGCAGCGCGCGGACGAAATCGCTCGAGCCGGTACGACAGGGCCCCTGGCGCGTGGCCGGGGAGCAATACCAGGACGCGCGCCGTGGGGCCTGCGGTGTGGAACCAGTTGGCGACGACCTGCTGCGCACTCCTCGACTCGCTGGCCGCGCCGGTAGCGCGGCTGGCATCTGCGTTGCGTACACCTGGCGCATCCGCCGCTGTCGACAGAACGGTGAACCGCGTCTCGAGGCCGTGATCGAGCATGGCGATCGTGGTCTCGTCCGGGTCGAGCAACGCCAGGGGCTCGTGCGCAGTGTCGGCATGGATGCGCCGCGCGAGAGCGGGCAGGTCCTGCCAGCGGTCGATGATCGGCAACACCACCAGCGCCGCGAGGCACAGTGCCGCCGCATAGCCGCCGTAAATGCAGCCGAGGCTCCGCTGGAACTCGCCGGAGCGCTCGGCGCGCGCGGCACACAGCAGCGCGAGATGCACCGCCGCAATCAGTGCGAGCGCGATGGCGGTGCATGTCGTCCACCGCGCTTCACCCGCGGCGGCAAACACCGCCAGGGCGCCGGCCAGCATCCAGGCGATGAGCGCCGTCAAGTAGCGGCTGAGGCGCAAGGCGAGTCGGTCGAGGCGGCTGGGTGACTGCTGCGCATCGTGCGCCCAAAGACCTGCGAGCAGACCGAAGCCGAGGAGCGCGGGCGCCGCGTACACATCGCGGGCGGTCGCAGCGACCGACAATAGCGCGAGGAACGGCAGGCTCGCGCAAAGTGCGAAACGCCACGCAGCGACATCAGTCGCGCCGTGACGCACGCGTTGCCACGCGCGCCATAGTGCCGCGGCCACCGCGAGTGTCCACGGCAGCAGGTACAGCGGCAATTCCAGCAGATATTTGCCGGGCGAGTTGTGATGCCCGCTCGTGTAGTCGAGCGCCGCGGGAGAGGCGACCCTGGTGAAGCGGCCGACGATGTTGTGCCAGAAGAGCGCGCTCAGGGTCTCGCCGGCGTTGGCCGCGTGCAGAACAGCGATCAGCCAGGGACCGATGAGGAGAGCCTGGATCGCCAAGCCCGCATACAGCTCCCAGCGACGCAGTTCCTGCCAGCGCCTTTCCCAGGCGATGAGTGCGAGTAGCGCTAGCGCCGGCACCAGCCACCCGGGGGCGCTCTTGGCCATGAAGCCGATGGCGGAGCCGAGGTGCATGAGCGCGTAGCCGCCCGCCTTCGGTCCCCCCGGCGCTGCGCGATAGCCCAGCCACGCACCGAGCAGCGCAAGAGCACAGCCGGCGAAGAGACAGGCATCGGGCGCAAGCCACACGGTGACGCGGAACGCGATGAGCGCGCTCATCGCAACGAGAGCAGCCACCACCGCCGCCCCCAAGCCGGCCTGCATCGCCAGCGCGAGGGCCACCACGCTGAGCGCAGCGATCGCGGCATAGAGCAGGTTAGGTACACGTGCGCCGGCTGCGGAGTCTCCGAACGCAGTCAAAGCTGCCGCCGACATCCAGTACGAAAGCGGTGGCTTCTCGAGAAATGGCACACCGGCGAGTTGCGGCAGGGTGCGGTCACTCTGCAGGCTCATGCGCCAGGCGATGTCGGCCTCGCGCGGCTCATCGGGGGTCCACAGGCCCCGCCCGAAGATTCCGACGAGCCACAGCGGCGCGAGCGCCAGCACGGCCAGCGGACCTGCGCGGCGAGCTAGCGCCCACGAACCCGGCGATGTGACCAACAGCTCCCCTCGAGGGCCCGACGTTATCGTGACGGGATTATTGCGCAGGTCAGGTCGGCAGGGAGTAGCGCACCACCATGCGCACGATGCGGGCATGATCGCTCGCCCAGTGAGCAAAGCCCTGGCACACCAGGCGCGTGCCGGCCTCGGAGGCGCTCTCGGAATACGATGAGGCAAAGCGTGCCTCGCCCGACTCCTGCCCCGGAAGATAGCGGCTGGCGCTCCACGGGGCATTGGAGTCGGGGGGGCGGCTGAAGAGCGCGACCTCGGTGACGCTCGCATTGGCAGGAATGCTCGCGCAGAGCGCTACCGGGCTCGCCTCGGCTTCGGTGCAGGGCCGGGCGGGCGATGCTGCCCCGTCGGCGGAAGGCTGCACAGCGGTGGCCGGCGCAGTAGCCGGGCCCGCTGCCGGGACCGTACCCGAGGATGTGGCCGAGCCTGCTGCCGTGGCGGCTGCCGCCGGCAATGCGAGGGGTGGACGGCAGGCGGGGACGTTTGCCAGCACCACGATGCCCTCGTTGCCGAGACGGCGCAGCACGCCGCTCTCGATTTCGGCGCGCTGGCTCCCGCGCGTGAGCTCGAGCTCACTCGCGGTGCGGCTGATCTCGGAAACCCGGGCCTGCAGTTCCCGCTGCATCACCGCCTGCGCGGCGCGCTCGCCCGCGGTGAGCCACTGCGAGAGCGCGAACCCGCACACACCGGCTGCGCCGATGACGGCCAGCAGGATGATGAGCTGCAGGCGGTTACGGCGACGCGCGGAGGCCGAGGAGCGGCCGGCGGCGGCCTCGCGCAGCAGTGCGGAGCGCAGCTGTACGAACGACGCCGACAGCGTCGCGGTTCCCGCGATGATGGCGGCGAGCACTGAGTCGGGTATGGACATGGGCGCTTCCGCGGCAAGCTCTCCCGCGACGCTAGCACGGCCGATCGCCCGGCAGCCGCGCGGGTGCGCCCCTCATCCAAAAAACGCGATGCGCATCACACAGGACCGCACCTGCCGATCGGCCGGCGTTCACCGATCGCGTTCGCGGCGAGCCAGCGCTCGAGCGGACCCAAGTCCGCCTGCAGGAGATGAAGACCGAGCTTCGAGCGCCGCCAAAGTATGTCGGCAGCGGTGTGCGCAAACTCCTCGCGGCACAGGTACTCGACTTCGCGCTCGTACAGCTGCGGCAGCAGCTCTTCCCCGAGGTCGGTGACGGCTGCGGCGGCGCCGAGCAGCCGCTCGATACGCGCACCGTAGGCATGCGCGTAGCGCCGCCGCAGAGGCGCGGGAAGCCACGGGTAGCGCCGCGCGAGCGTGCGGAGAAACACGGCGAAGCTACCCTGCGGCAGCTCACCGCCGGGCAGTAACGCCGCGGCAGTCCAGGCCGCGGCGCGCGAGCCGAGCGGTTGCGCGAGCAGGTTGACGGCGTCCTCGGCGAGGCGACGGTAGGTGGTGATCTTGCCTCCGAACACCGAGAGGAGTGGCGCGGGTTGCCGCTCGAGCTCGAGTGCATAGTCGCGAGTCACGCGCATTGGATCGCTCGACTCATCTTCGAGTAGCGGGCGCACGCCGGAGTAGCTCCAAATGACATCGGCCGGGCGGATCTGCCGGCGGAAGTAGCGGTTGATGAGCGTGCAGAGGTACGTGACTTCGGATGTCTCGATGCGCACCACGGCGGGGTCCCCGTGAAAGTCGACGTCGGTCGTCCCGATGAGCGTGAAGTCCTGCTGGTAGGGGATGGCGAAGACGATGCGCCGGTCTTCATTCTGGAACACGTACGCGAAGCGGTGCTCGAAGAGCCGCGGCACCACGATATGACTGCCCTTCACGAGGCGCAGCTGATGCTGTGCACGGCCCGGCAGGGCCGCGGCGAGGAAACGACCTGCCCAGGGGCCCGTTGCATTGGCGACTGCACGGGCGCGCAGCGCTCGCTCGCCGATCCCATTGCGCAGTGTGGCCTGCCAGCCGCTGCCACTCGGGGCGAGCCGCTCGCAGCGCGTGTGCGTGAGGATCGTGGCGCCACGCATCTGCGCATCGAGCGCGTTGAGCGCCACGAGCCGCGCGTCATCGACCTGGCCGTCCGAGTACACGAAGCCGCGCCGGTAGGGCGCCTGCAGTGGCTCGCCGGCGATGTGGGTACGCAGATCGATGACTGTCGATGCCGGCAGGCGCTCGCGCGAGGCGAGATGGTCGTAGAGGAACAGTCCCGCACGGATCATCCACGCCGGGCGCAGGTGTGCGGCATGCGGCATGACGAAGCGCAGCGGGCGCATGATGTGCGGCGCAGCGGTGAGCAGCAGTTCGCGCTCGCGCAGCGCCTTGCGCACGAGCCCGAAGTGGTACTCCTCCAGGTAACGCAGGCCGCCGTGGATGAGCCCCGTGCTGGCGGAAGAGGTGTGCGACGCAAGATCGTCCTGCTCGCATAGAATCACCGATAGTCCGCGGCCAGCCGCGTCGCGGGCGATGCCGGTGCCGTTGACCCCACCGCCAACGACCAGAAGGTCGCAGCTTGCCGCCTCAGCGCCGCTCACGCCCACCGGGCTCAATCATGGGCTAGTGTGGCGCGGCGCTGGCCGTCCGTAGTAGTCCGGATAGTCGGCGGAGAGCCCCTTGAAGCGGCGGTGAATCCACAGGTACTGCTCGGGGACCAGGCGCACCTGCGCCTCGATCATCCGATAGAAGCGCGCGGTGTCGGCGACCGCACACTCGCTCGGGAAATTCTCGAGCGGCGGGTGGATCACGCCGACGTATCCCTGCGTGCCGGGCAGACGGCGGAAGAAATAGGGCAGAACCGGTGCGCCGGTCATGCGTGCGAGGCGCGAGGTGAGCGTGTTGCTCGCCGCCGGGATGCCGAACAGCGGCACCATCTCCGCGCCCTTCTTGCGGTAGCTCTGGTCGGGCGCATACCAGACGCACTCGTTGTGCTTCAACGCCGATATGAACGCGCGGATGTCGTCCCGCGGGATGGCGCGCGCACCGTAGACCGCGCGATAGCGCTCGAAGGCGTACGCGATTACCTCGTTTTTCGGCGGTCGGTACAGGAAGCCGGCCGGCGTCACGGTGACGAGCGCGCGCGCGGCCATCTCCATGGAGGTGAAATGCGCGGTGAGCACTATGGCGCCTCGTCCGCGTGCGAGCGCCGCGTGCAGATGCTCGGCGCCCTCGATGCGCAGCAGCTTCGCGAAGCGCTCGGGCCGTGACCACCAGACGAAGGGGATCTCGAGCAGCGCCACACCCAGGCCTGCGAAATGCTCCTTCAGCAGTCGCTCGCGTGCCGGCGGTGGAAGCTCCGGCATGCAGAGCTCGAGATTGCGCCGCGCGGTGCCGACGAAGCCGAGCGGCAAATAGCGCAGCACGACGCCGAGCCCGCGACCGACGTGCACGATCGCGCCAAAGGGCAGGAACGCCAGCAGGCGCAGCAACCCGAGGCCCGCCCACGTGAGCCAATAACGTGGGGCGAACAGCCGCAGTCGCATGGATACCCCGGGAGCATGACCGACGATTTGGCAGCGAGAATACCCGATTCCAGGGCAGCAACTGTGTTCCAATGCGGCGCATGCAAACGGCGTTACCGAAAAGACGGAACGCGTTAGTGGTGGCGGCGTTGACGCTCCTCGCCACAGTCCTCGGTGCAGTGCTCTGGAAGCGGTTCCTTCCGCCGCCCCACGCCTTGTGGGCGCACGTCGAGCTCGCGCGCGAGCTGGTTGCAGGAGGGAACAGCCCGCCGGCGCCGCGGGTCGCGCCGGAGACCGAGCAGCTCGATCCGGCGGCCCTCGAGGCGGCAGCCGGCTACGCCGCTGCGCACGGCTCGCTCGCTCTGATCGTGAGTCGCCACGATCACATCGTGTTCGAGCGCTACTGGGGCGGCACGGGTTTCGACACACCGACCGATGCGCAGTCCTTCACCCGGCTGCTCGCGGCGCTTGCCGCGGGTGCGGCGTTTTCCCATCGGCTGATCGGCTGGCCCGATGAGCCGGTCGGCGCGTTGGTTGGCGAGTGGAGCCATGACGCGCGCGGCGAGATCACGGTGCGCAACCTGTTGCAGATGTCGAGCGGCCTCGCCGGCAGCAGCGATGGTCGCAGCTCGGGCGATTTGACCGCGGCGCTGCTGCGCACCCCGCTCGCCCGCACTCCCGGTGTCACCCGTGTGGAGCAGGCGAGCGATCCGCAGTTGCTCGCCCTGGTCATCGAGCGGGCGAGCCGGCAGCGCTACGCCAGCTACCTGTCGCAGGCGCTGTGGCGACGCATCGGGGCGGCCGATGCCTGGCTCACCCTCGATCGCCGCGAGGGCACTGCACGGGCTGACTGCTGCATGCTCGCGCACCAGGGCGACTGGATCCGCATCGGGGAGCTGCTGCTGGGGGATGGCAACTATCGAGGCGATGAGGTCATCCGGCCAGGCTGGGTGGCCCTCATGCGCAAGCCCGCCCAGTCGGATCCGCAGTACGGAGCCTATGTGCGTGTGCGCTGGCCCCCGCTGCCCGGTCGCGAGGCGCCCGCAACGCGCGATGTGTTCGCGGTCGAGGGTGAGGGCGGCAATCGGCTATGGCTCGTCCCCTCGCTCCAGATCGCCATACTGTGCACCGGCGCTGCAGGCGGGCGCGATGCGGACTGGGACGACAACCGTCTGCCGAACCTCGTCATTCACGCCGCGCGCGATGCACTGCCGCCGGCCGCGCAACCCGGTGCGGAGATCTCGGCGCTCGTGCCCGGGCACTAGACTCCGGCGGATCGCTCCAGGTTGCCGCGACAACTCGCAGCGCTCTTCTCCTTCTGCGTCATCGACACGCTCGGGTTCGGCATCCTGATCCCACTCGTTCCGTACATGGCGGATCGCTTCGGCACCGCTACGCAGTTCATCACGCCGGTGCTGGGGAGTTACTCGCTGTGCCAGCTGCTCGCCGCGCCCTGGTGGGGACGCCTCAGCGACCGCTACGGCCGCCGTCCGGTTCTCATGAGCAGTCTCTGCGGTGCATGCGTCTCGTACGTGCTGCTCGGCTTCGCAGAGAACATCTGGTGGCTGCTCGCCTCGCGCATGCTCGCGGGCGCCATGGCCGGCAACATCGCCGCCGCCTTCGCCTACGCAGCGGATGTGAGTGCGCCGGAGAAGCGCGCCGCCGCGCTCGGGGTGGTCGGCGCCGCGATCGGCATCGGCTTCACACTCGGTCAGCCCATCGGTGGCCTCCTCGCCGGCGGCGATCCGCACACGGCCAATTTCAGCCTGCCCGCGGCGGTCTCGGTCGGGACGAGCCTGGTGGCCATTCTGCTGGTGAGATTCGTGCTCCCGGAAAGCCACACCGCCGAGCACCGCCGGCAAGATCAGCATGAGCCGCGACGGAGCGCGTGGCGGCTGTTCGCTGCGCGCAAGGCACTCGCACTGCTCGCCGCGGCGACGCTCATGGTCACCTACTCGCAGTCGATCCTCGAATCGATCTTCGCCATCTGGGCGCTGCATCGCTACGGCTATGGACCGCGGGTGGTCGGCTTCCTGCTGTTTGCCGTCGCATTGCCGGCGTTGCTCATGCAGGGGGGCCTGGTGCGGCTGTTGGTACCAAGGCTCGGCGAAGGACGTCTCGCGAGCGCGGGGGTGGTGGCTTACGTGGCGGGCCTGCTGTTCCTCGGCTATGCAGGTGCACTCGGTGCGACCGTGAGCGGACTGCTGTTATGCGGAGTCGGGCTCGGGGCCTACAACCCGAGCGCTTCGGCACTCGCCTCCAAGCAATCGCGCGGTCACGATCGCGGCGCGGTGATGGGCGCCTACGTGGCCAGTGCCAGTCTCGCTCGTGTGCTCGGCCCGCTCAGCTCCGGAGCCCTGTACGCGGCGCTCGGACCTGCGGCGCCCTTCCTCGTCGGCGCCTGCGTCACGCTGCCGGCGGCTTACCTGGTGCGCCGCGCGACTAAGCTCACCTAACTCCCGGCCGACGGGTCAGAACTCGATCTCGGTCTGGAAGATCGAGATGGCCTGACCGCTGATCCATACACCGTCGAGCTCGGCGCCTGCGAATTCGAGCTCGACCTCCACGCGACCAGGGCGATGGAGCGAGTACCCCTGCACGCCGCAAAAGCGCGCGCGCTCGCCGGTGCGGCCGAGCAGCCCGAGCCACGCGAGATAGGCGCCGAGCAGCCCGTGCGCGTTGCCGCTCACCGGGTCCTCGGCGATGCCGAGTGCCGGACAGAACATGCGCGCTTCGGTGAGGTGATCGGTGGCGTTGGCGACGAGGGTGAATACAAAGTAGCCCCCGGCGCCAATCTGTGCCGAGAGCGTTGTCAGGCGGGTGAGGTCGGGCTTGAGCTGCTTGAGTGGCTCGGGCCCGCGCACCCCGATCAGCAGCCGCGTGCCGGCGGCACCGACGATGCGCAGCGGGATGCGGGTGTCGAGACTCTCGGAGGCGAGCGCCAGGGCATCGAGCACCGCGAGGCGCTCGCGGTCGTTCAGCTCGCGGCCGATCGGCGGAGGACTGCGGCGGATGGCGATGTGGCGGTCCTCGTCGCTCCCGCGCACCTCGACATCGACGATGCCGGCCTTGGATTTCTGCCGCTGCCAGCGCGGCGCCTCGTGCCGGCGTGACAGCACGTACTGCGCTGCAATCGTCGCATGCCCGACGAACCCGGCCTCACTCCGCGGAGTGAAGAAGCGCGCACGCACGGTGTGATCGTCGGCGTCGGGAGCAAGCATGAAGGCCGTCTCCGCATTGTTGAGCTCGCGCGCGATGGCGAGCATCTGCGCCTCCGAGAGCGTATCGGCGTTGAGCACGACTCCGGTCGGGTTGCCGGTGAAGGGCTCACGGGTGAAGGCATCGACCTGATGGACCTGAACCTTCCGCGTCATGTGCTCATCCGCCGTTTCCACTCCGACCGGTCAATTCTACCCCCGGAGGCTCCGATGATAGCCGCAGCCTGCATGGGGTGCGCGTGCAATACTGACGCCAACGTCGAGCGGAGGCGGCACTCATGGACATCGGTGTCGAGATCAGCCTGTATCCCCTGAAAGCGGACTTCGTTCCCGCTGTTCACGAGTTCCTCGAGCATCTGAACCGCGCACGCGAGCTGCGCGTCGTGACGAACAGCATGAGCACGCAGATATTCGGCCCGTACGATGCCGTCATGCAGGTTCTGCGCGATGAGCTGCGCACCACGTTCGAGGCTCTCTCGGCAGCGAACGACAAGGCCGTGTTTGTGATGAAGATCCTCGGACCGCTGCCGCCGGCGTGACGCTCGCGGCGTGCGCCTCTGGCGGCCCGCAGGGCGAAGCGGCAAACTACCAGATCCCGGGCACTCTCGCCGCAAGCAATTCAGGCTCAGTGGAGTAGGGGACAGCATGGCGCTCTTGCGAGTCGTGGATCGCGACGGAGTCGAGCACGAAGTCGAGGCCAAGACCGGACTGAAGGTGATGGAGAACCTGCGCGAGCTCGATTACGGCGTGGCGGCGATCTGCGGCGGCATGTGCTCCTGTGCGACCTGTCACGTGTACGTCGACCCGGACTGGCAGGCGCGGTTACCGGCGATCATGTCCGATGAGCGCGAGCTGCTCTCCGAGCTCACCCATTACCAGGACAACTCGCGCCTGTCCTGCCAGTTGGAGTTCACGGCCGAGCTCACCGGGCTGCGGGTGCGCATCGCACCCGACGAGTAGGCTATGTCCGCCCCCGTAGTGCAGGTCGACACCCGCGGCGCAGTCGCGCTGGTCACACTCAACCGTCCCGACAGCGGCAACGCGCTCAATCTGCAGGTGGCGATGGATCTGCTCGCCGCGGCGATGACCTGTGCCCGCAACGCCGCGGTGCGCGCCGTGGTGTTGAGTGGTGCCGGCAGCCATTTCTGCTTCGGCGGCGACCTGCGTGCCTTCGGTACGCAAACGCCGGGCGGTGATGACTACATTCGCGAGCTCACCACCTACCTGCACGCCGCGATCTCGCAGTTCGTGCGCATGGACCCACCGGTGATCGCTGCGGTGAATGGGACCGCAGCGGGGGCCGGGGTGGGCCTGGTGGCGATGGCGGATCTGGCGCTGTGCGGGCGGAGCTCGAAGTTCAAGCTCGCCTACACCCAGGCGGGTCTCACGCCCGATGCCGGCACCACCTTCCTGCTGCCGCGCATGCTCGGCCTCAAGCGCACCATGGAGCTGCTGCTGCTCAATCGCTCGCTGGCGGCCGAGGAGGCATTCTCTTGGGGACTCGTCAACGAGGTGGTGGCGGATGAGCAGCTGCTGCCGCGTGCGCTCGAGATCGCGGAGAAGCTCGCTCACGGCGCAAGCGGCGCCTTCGGAGCCACCAAGCGCCTCATCGCGCACTCGATCGGTGCGCTCGAGTCGCAGATGGTGCTCGAGAGCGAGACCATTGCCCGCCATGCCGTTGGTGAGGAAGGCAGGGAAGGGATCGACGCGTTCCTCGAGAAGCGCAAGCCACGCTTCCCAAAGACAGAGTCGCGCTGACCGCGCGTCGCGCTCATGAGCTGGACCGTACTGTTACTTGCCGCGGTGCTCGCGCTCATCGCGCTGCGCATCTACCTCAAGCTGCGCACCGCACGCACGCTGCGTGCCGAATCCTGGGACGAGCAGATCATCGGGCGCCTGCGCTCCCAGGGCTATGTTCCCTTCAACGACTACCGCGTGGACTTCTTTCTCGCGCTGCCGAACGAGGCGGCCTGCCAGGGCGCGCGCGCGCGGCTCGAGCCCGAATTCAGCGTCGACGTGAAGCCGCTCGAGAGCGATCCCGAGCTCGCCTACAGCCTGCATGCAACCAAAACCATGCGGCTCGTGGTGCCGGACATGCAGGAGATCAGCCGCCGCCTCACCGCGCTCGCCACGGAGCTTCACGGTCGCTACGACGGCTGGGCGGCGTAACCGAAGCTCAGCGCTTCTCGGTCTGGCGCTTGACCGCCTCGGTCGCCGCGGCGATGGCCGCCGGCTCTCCGAGGTAGCGGCTGCCGCACGATCGAAGCTCGCCGTCGAGCTCGTACAGCAACGGCACGCCGGTGGGAATGTTGAGCTCGGTAATGTCGCCGTCGGCCACATTGTCGAGCATCTTCACCAGCGCGCGCAGGCTGTTGCCATGCGCCACCACGAGTACGTTTCTGCCCAGGCGGAGCTCGGGCGCAATGCGCGCGTGCCAGAACGGCAGCACGCGCACCAGGGTGTCCTTGAGCGACTCGCTTGCGGGCAGCTCCTTCGGGTCGATCGCGGCGTAACGCGGGTCGAAGCGCGGATGCCGACGATCGTCGACCCCGAGCGGCGGCGGCGCGATGTCGTAGCTGCGGCGCCAGAGCTTCACCTGCGCCTCGCCGTGCTGCGCCACCGTCTGCGCCTTGTCGAGTCCCTGCAGCGCCCCATAGTGCCGCTCGTTGAGCCGCCAGGAACGCTCCACCGGGATCCACATCCGGTCCATCTCATCGAGCATGATCCACAGCGTGCGGATGGCGCGTTTCAGTACCGAGGTGAAGGCGATGTCCGCGGCGAGATGCTCCTCGAGCAGCTCCTTGCCCGCCTGTATCGCCTCGGCCCGCCCCTGGGCCGAGAGATCCACGTCCGTCCAGCCGGTGAAGAGGTTCTCGAGATTCCACACGCTCTGGCCGTGGCGGACCAGTATCAGCTTGCCGGGCACGGTCAGTCCTGAAGGTAGTGTTGTGGGTTCATCAGTTGGCGAGCTTGCGCAACGCTTCGACGCCGACCGTCAGCGTAGCGAAGTCGGCGGCTTCGGCGGCCCGCATCTCCGCGACCGTGCGTTGCCAGTGAGCGAGCTCCTTGCCGCCTGACTCGATCCAGACGGTGACGCGGGCCGGAGCGCTGCCACGGCTCTTGTGATCGAGCACGCGCTCGGCGAGCCGGCGGTGCACCCGCAGCGCCGCATCGCGCAGCCCGGTGCGCGCGACCACCTGCCAGGGTCCCTCGACCAGCAGCTTGTCGATGCGCGCCTGCAGCCAGTCGCAGCCGACCCGTGACCCCACCTCGAAATACACCCGCGCGGCCTCGACCACGCCGACGCGATGGCGCGCCGCGATCTCGACGATGTCGAGCGCAGCGTTGAGCGCCTCCAGGCTCGCGATGCGCTCCGCCAGCGATGCCGGCAGGCCGGCCTCGGTGTAGGTCTTGCGCCCTTCCTCGAAGCGCGCCAGCTCTGCACCGGTGAGCACTTCAGGCGTTGCGGTCTCGAGCTGGTGCACGCCGCTGCGGAACTCGGCGACCGCGGCGTCCACCTGCAGCCCGCCGGGACGCGTGGTGAGCAGCCAGTAGGTCGCGTGCCGCAGCAGGCGGCTCGTCTGGAAGGCAGCCTCGTACTGCAGCTGCGCGTGCACCTTGTTGTCCAGCGCCTCGATCTGCTCCCACACCGCGCGCATCGCGAAGATCTCGCGCGCGGCGGTGTAGGCGCGGGCGATCTGCGCCGGCTCTGCGCCGGTGTCACCCTGCACCCTGGGCACGAACGTCGGCCCCATGCGATTGACGACGCTGTTGGTGGTGGCGGTGGCGATGATCTCGCGGCGCAGGCGGTGGTGCTTGATGGCGCGCGGGAAACGCTGCTGCACCGGCGCCGGGAAGTAACGCACGAGCTCGGCGGACAGATACGGATCCTCGGGCACGTCCGAGGCGAGCAAGTGGTTGTTGAGCCAGATCTTGCTGTAGGCGAGCAGCATGGCGAGCTCCGGCCGCGTCAGTCCCACCCCGCTCTTGCGCCGGTCGGAGAGCTCGTCATCGCTCGGCAGGAACTCGAGAGTGCGGTTCAGATCCCCGGCACGCTCGAGCGAGCGGATGAGATGCTGATATTCCGGCAGGCGCGAAGCGCCCTGCAGCTCGAGCGTGCTGATCGCCTGGCTCTGCAGGTAGTTGTTGCGTAGTACCAGGGCGGCTACCTCGGAGGTCTGCCGCGCGAGCAGCCGGTTGCGATCGCCGCGCGAGAGCTTGCCCTCAGCGACCAGCGGGTTGAGCAGGATCTTGATGTTCACTTCGACGTCGGAGGTGTTGACGCCCGCGGAGTTGTCGATGAAGTCGGTGTTGAGGCGCCCGCGGGCGAGCGCGTATTCGATACGGCCGCGCTGCGTGAGGCCGAGGTTGCCACCCTCGCCGACCACCTTGGCGAGCAGCTGCTGCCCGTTGATGCGCAGGGCGTCGTTGGTGCGATCGCCGACCTCGGCATTGCGCTCGTCGCTCGCCTTGACGTAAGTGCCGATGCCGCCGTTCCACAGCAGATCGACCGGCAGCGTCAATATGGCGCGGATGACATCGTTCGGTGCGGCGCTCGAGCTGTCCAGGCCGAGGAGCGCGCGCGCCTCCGGCGACAGCACGATCGATTTGACGGAGCGCGCGAACACTCCACCGCCGCGCGAGAGCTTGCTGCGATCGTAGTCGTCCCAGCTCGATCGCGGCAGCCCGAACAGCCGCGCCCGCTCGGCGAAGCTCACCGCCCGGTCGGGCTCGGGATCGAGGAAAATGTGGCGATGATCGAAAGCGGCGACCAGCCGGATGTGGCGCGACAACAGCATGCCGTTGCCGAATACATCGCCGGACATGTCGCCGATGCCGATGACGGTGAAGTCGGTCTTCTGTATGTCGACGCCCATCTCGCGGAAGTGGCGCTTGACGCACTCCCAGGCACCGCGCGCCGTGATGCCCATCTTCTTGTGGTCGTAGCCGGCAGAGCCCCCCGAGGCGAAGGCATCGCCGAGCCAGAAGCCGTACTCGGCTGAGATCGCGTTGGCGATGTCGGAGAAAGTCGCCGTGCCCTTGTCGGCGGCTACCACCAGGTACGCGTCATCGCCATCACGACGCACCAGTTGCGCCCGCGGGACGATCCGTGCGGCGACGATGTTGTCGGTGAGATCGAGCAGGCCGCGGATCAAGGTCTGATAGCAGGCGATGACCTCCGCCTGCACCTCCTCGCGCGTGCCGGCCGGCAGCCGCTTGGGCACGAAGCCGCCCTTGGCGCCCACCGGGACGATGAGAGTGTTCTTGACGTTCTGTGCCTTCATCAGGCCGAGAATCTCGGTACGGAAGTCCTCGCGCCGGTCGGACCAGCGGATGCCGCCGCGCGCCACGTAGCCCATGCGCAGGTGCACGCCCTCGACTCGCGGGCTGTAGACGAAGATCTCGAACTTCGGCCTCGGCAGGGGCAGGTCCGGGATCTTCTCCGGGTCGAGCTTGAAGGAGAGGTAGCTCTTGGGCTCATCGCCGGGCCCGGTCTGGTAGAAGTTGGTGCGCAGCGTCGCCCGCACCAGTGTCAGGTAAGCGCGCAGGATGCGGTCGTCATCGAGGCTCGCGACCGCATCGAGGCCGGTGCGGATCTGTGCCACGAAGCCCTCGGCGCTGCGCTCGCCGCGCGCTCCGCTCGCCTGCGCCGGATCGAAGCGCGTCTCAAACAGTCGCACGAGGTTTCTGGCGATGCCGGCATTGGCGGCAAGTGCGCGCTCTATGTACGCCTGGCTGAAGGGCACCCCGGTCTGCAGCAGGTAGCGGCAGTAGGCGCGCAGCACCACGATCTCGCGTGCCTCGAGCTCTGCGACGAGCAGCAGACGGTTGAATCCGTCGTTCTCGATCGCACCGTTCCAGGCCGCGCTGAATGCCTCGCGGAAGCTCGCCTCGACGCGCCCGATGTCGACGATGAGGCGATCGCGATGCTCCAGCTCGAAATCCTGGATCCAGGCGGCGCCGCCTTCGGGCCAGGCGAGCTCGTAAGGCCGCTCCGAGATCACCCGCAGGCCGAAGTTCTCCAGCATCGGCAGCACATCGGAGATGGGCACCGGCTCGGCCAGGCGCACGATCCGCAGGTGCACCCGCTGCGGTTTCTGCCCCGCCGGCCGATGCAGGCTCAGCTGCAGCGTGGGCGGCTGCTCGCGCAGCGCCTCGAGCACCCGCAGATCGTCGAGCGCTTCAGCCGGCGTCACATCCTCCTGGTAGCCGATCGGAAAGGCATGGCGGTAACGGGCCGCGAGTGCGAGCCCGCCCGCCTCACCGCGCCGCTCGATGAGTACCTGGCGCAGGCGGTCGGACCAGGTGAGCGCCGCTTCGCCCATGCGGCGCTCGATCGCGTCGAAATCCGGCCGGTGACGCCGGCCCGGATCGGTGCGCACCAGCACGTGCAGCCGCGCGTGGCTCGCGCCCGAGATCTGCCCCTGGCTCTCGACGCTCGTGCCCGCAAACCCGGCGAGCGCAATCTGCTCGATGCGCTGGCGCACCTCGGTGTTGTACCGGTCGCGCGGCACATACACCAGGCAGGAATAGAAGCGGTGATAAGGGTCGCGCCGCACGAGCAGACGCACGGTGCGCCGCTCGTAGAGGTTGACCACGCCGCGCACGATGCGGATGAGGTCCGCTATGGCGGCCTGAAAGAGCTCATCGCGCGGGTAGGTCTCGATCACCGCGAGCACGGCCTTGCCGTCGTGGCTCGCGGGATCGAGCCCGAAATGCTCGATGACGCGCTCGACCTTGCGGCGCAGTACCGGGATGTCCCGCGGGCTGCCGAAGTAGGCGGTCGAGGTCCACAGGCCGAGGAAGCGATGCTCGCCATCGACGCGCCCGCGCGCGTCGAAGGTCTTGATGCCGACGTAGTCGAGCAGCTCACCGCGATGCACGGTGGCGGTCGAGTTCGCCTTGGTCAGGATCAGCAGCTCGGGCTCGCGTGCGCGGGTGCGCACATCACCGCGCAGCACGGCGACACGCGGACGGCCGCCGCGGCTGCGCGCTTCGCTCAGGATCCCGAGTCCCGAGCGCGCATCGGGCACCAGGCGGTCCTCGCTGCGGCCGCGCTCGAGGCGGTAATGACGATAGCCGAGGAACACGAAGTGCCGCGCCTCCATCCAGTCGAGCAGGTGCGCCGCCTCGCCAACCTCGGAAGGCGGCAGCGGCGGCGGGTCACTCTCGAGTCGCCGGACGATCTCGCGCGCGCGCTCACGCATCGCCATCCAGTCGTTGACCGCGACGCGCACATCGGCGAGTGTCGTCTCGAGGTCCCGCTGCAGGCGCGCGAGCTGCGCGGGGTCGGTAACGCGGTCGATCTCGTAGAGCTGCCAGGATTCGGGGTGCGTCGCCAACGCGCCGTTTGCGCCGATGTCGAGCAGCTGACCGCGCCGGTCGCGGCGCACCATCATCACCGGGTGCACGATCAGGTGCACTGCGAGTTCGGCCCGGCCGAAAGCCATGCCGAGCGAGTCGACGAGAAACGGCATGTCGTCGGTGACCGTGAGCACGAGCGTATGCGGTGACTCGAAGCCGTCGGTCTTTATCTGCGGGTTGAGCACGCGCACCAGCGAGCGGCCCGGAGCGCGGCGGGCGCCGAACTCGAGATGGGCGAGCGCTGCGCTCGAGAGCTGCCGCGGCGTGCGTTCGGCAAGGTCCTCTTCCGCCACACCGTGAAAGTAGGCGCGCAGGAAACGCTGACGCAGCTCATTGCGCCGGCCGATCCCCGGGGTGGCGCGCGCGATGCGCTCGATGAGTGCTGCGCGCTCGGCAGGGATGCTGTGGAGCAGGTGGTTGTCTTCAGCAGCAACCGGTGGTCTTGGCGCGCGCATGCCTGATCGTCCTGGTCGCGGAGCGTGCGGTGTCGCGTGCGCGTGGCGCATGTTGGACGGTCGGCGCGGCCGCAGGTCGCTTGGGTTGAGGCGCGCGATTATACATGCCACCGGCATCGCACTGCCTGCATCACCCTGGGGGCCGCCGTCGCGGGCGCCGGACCCCGCAGCGCGACGCGGGTGGCAGCGTCACGGGCAGCTATAATCATTGCTTGCGCAACGAAGGCGCGCCCGATCGGTGCGCGCAGGGTGAGCTCATGAGCGGACTGCCTGATAACCCGATGGGTACCGACGGTTTCGAGTTCGTCGAGTACACCGCCCCGGACCCGCAATTGCTACGCTCTCTGTTCGAGCGGCTCGGTTTCCCCGCGGTAGCACGCCACCGTTCCAAGAACGTGACCCTGCACCGTCAGGGCGAGATCAACTTCCTCATCAACGCCGAGCCACAGTCCTTTGCGCAGTCGTTTGCGCGGGTGCACGGCCCATCAGCCTGTGCCATGGCGTTTCGCGTGCGTGACGCCGCCAAGGCCTATGCGCGTGCGCTCTCGCTCGGCGCCAAACCCGGGCCGCAGAGCGCGGGTCCCATGGAGCTGAACATTCCCTGCATCGAAGGCATCGGCGGCTCGCTCATCTACCTGGTGGATCTGTATGGCGAGCGCTCGATCTACGATGTCGACTTTCGCCCCGTGACCCGCGGCACGCCGACCGAGGGTGCGGGACTCACCTTCATCGATCACCTCACCCACAACGTCGGCCGCGGCCGCATGGATACCTGGGCCGGCTTCTACGAGAAGCTGTTCAACTTCCGCGAGATCCGTTACTTCGACATCGAGGGCAAGCTGACCGGGCTGCTGTCACGCGCCATGACCAGCCCCTGCGGCAAGATCCGCATCCCGATCAACGAGTCGCAGGACGACAAGAGCCAGATCGAGGAGTACCTGCGCGAGTACCACGGTGAGGGCATCCAGCACATCGCACTCGCTGCCGCCGACATCTACCGCACGGTGGACGTGCTGTGCCGCCAGGGTGTGGCGTTCCAGGACGCGCCCGACAGCTACTACGAAGGAGTGGCGGCGCGCGTTCCGGGGCACCGCGAGTCGCTCGCGGAGCTGCGCGCGCGGCGCATCCTGATCGACGGCAACCCGGCGAAGGGCGAGGGCGTGCTGCTGCAGATCTTCACGCGCAATGTCATCGGACCGATTTTCTTCGAGATCATCCAGCGCAAGGGGAACGAGGGCTTCGGTGAAGGCAATTTCCGCGCCCTGTTCGAGTCGATCGAGCGCGACCAGATCGAACGCGGCGTGATTTAGGGCATGCCCGACTCCCCCGCCGGGGTCCCCAAGAAATCGTGCGTCTTGCCAGACCGCGAGAGTCTGGCCAGTGGTGTCGCGCATGATTTCTTGGGGTGGCATTAGGGCCGGTGCTCGCGCGCCAGATACTCCTCGCTCTGCATCTCCGTAAGTCGGCTCGCGGCGCGTGCGAACAGCGCGCCGAGACGCTCGCCGCGATATAACGCCGCGGGCGCCGCCGCCGCAGAAACGATCAGCTTGACGTTGCGATCGTAGAGCTCGTCGATGAGCGCGATGAAGCGCCGCGCCTCGTCCTCGTGCGCGCTGTCGAGCACGGGTACGCCGGCGAGGATCACGGACTGGTACTCGCGCGCGACCTCGATGTAGTCCTCCTGGCTGCGCGCATCCCCGCATGGAGCCGCAAACTCGAACCACACGACACCGGGGCCGACACGCACCACGGGGATCGCCCGGCCGGCGATCTCGATCGAGCCGCCCACGCGGGCGTCCTGCGGTGCGAGCTGGCCAAACAGCGCGAGCAGCCGGGCCGCCGTGCCCGGGGCATCCGCCGGCAGGTAGGTGCCCGCGGCGGTGAGCTGGCGCAGGCGGTAGTCGACGGAACCGACGAGGTGCACCACCTCCAGGTGTCGCTCGAGCAGCGCGATCGCGGGCAGGAAGCGCTGGCGCTGCAGTCCTGCCTCGTACAGCGCGTGCGGCGGCACGTTGGAAGTCGCGACCAGCGTGACACCGCGCCGGAGCAGTCCCGCGAACAGACCGCCGAGGATCATGGCATCGGCAATGTCGGCCACGTACAGCTCATCGAAGCAGAGCACGCGCACATCGCGGGCGATGGCGCGCGCGACGTGCTCGAGCGGGTAGAGATGGTGGTGCAGCCGGCCGAGGTGCTGATGCACCTCCTGCATGAAGCGGTGAAAGTGACGGCGGCGCACGAGTGTGCGCGGCAGGCTTGCGCAGAACAGGTCCACGAGCCACGTCTTGCCACGGCCGACACTCCCCCAGAGGTACAGCCCCCTGACCGGGGCCACTGCGTCATGGCGCAGGAGCGTCGCGAGCCAGCGTGGAATCTGAATGCCGGGGTGGGGTCCAGCCGCCTGCACCCGCTGACGCAGGTCCTCGAGCCGGGTTACTACGGCAAGCTGGGCATCATCACTCGCGAAGTGATGCGCTGCGAGCTCTGCGGTGTACAGCCGCCGCAGGTCCGCGGCGTCTGCGGGGCCGCCGGCCCCGGCCGGATCTGCAGGGACCTCCTCCGGGGGTGCCTCGCTCCTCACGCGTGCTTTAGAACTTAAGATCGGGCAGCCCGCGGAAGTACTCGAGCGCTCCGGGGTTGGCGAGCGCATCGACGTTCCTCACCGGCAATCCGTGGATCACGTTGCGTACCGCAAGCTCGGTGAGCTTGCCGGAGAGCGTGCGCGGGAAGTCCGGCACCGCAATGATCTTGGCGGGGACATGCCGCGCGCTCGTGTAGGTTCGCACGGTCTTGCGGATCTCTTTCCTGAGCTCCTCATCGAGCTGCGCATCGCCACGCAGGCGCACGAACAGCACGACGCGCACATCGCCGTTCCAGTCCTGGCCCACGGCCAGCGCCTCGGCGATCTGCGGCAGACTCTCGACTGCGGAATAGATCTCCGCGGTACCGATGCGCACGCCGCCGGGATTGAGCACCGCGTCCGAGCGGCCGTAGATGATGAGACCATCGTGCTCGGTGATCGCGGCGTAGTCGCCGTGATGCCAGACACCGGGGAAGCGCTCGAAGTAGGCCGCGCGGTACTTCGCAGCTTGCGGATCGTTCCAGAAGCCGAGCGGCATCGATGGAAAGGGGGCCGTGCACACGAGCTCGCCGCGCGCACCGAGCAGCGGCCGCCCGGCATCGTCGAACACATTTACCGCCATCCCCAGGCCCCGGCACTGGATCTCGCCGCGATGGACCGGGCGGATCGGACAGCCGAGCGCGAAGCAGGAGACGATGTCCGTGCCCCCGGAGATTGAGGCGAGCTGGAGATCACTCTTCACCGACCGGTACACATAGTCGAAGCCCTCCGGGAGCAGGGGAGAGCCTGTCGAGAGCAGGATGCGCAGCGCCGTCAGATCCACGGCGGAAGCCGGCACGAAGCCGCTCTTCTCGAGCGATGAGAGGTATTTCGCGCTCGTCCCGAAAACCGTGAGACGCTCCTCCTGCGCCATGCGCCAAAGCGCTCCGGGTTCCGGGTGGAACGGACTGCCGTCGTAGAGCACCACCGTTGCGCCGGTGGCGAGTGCGCTCATCAGCCAGTTCCACATCATCCAGCCGCAGGTGGTGAAGTAGAACAGCCGATCGCTGCGTCTCAGGTCGGTGTGCAGCAGGTGCTCTTTCTGGTGCTGCAGCAGCGTGCCGCCTGCGCCGTGCACGATGCACTTCGGCACGCCCGTCGTGCCCGAGGAGTACAGGATGTAGAGCGGGTGGTTGAAGGGAAGCGGATCGAACACTGCCGGCGCACCGGCGGCACCGAAGTCCTGCCAGAGACTCGTGCGCGGCGCGGCGGCCCCGAGGGAGTCGAGCTGCGGCTGACCGCCGAGGTAGGGAATCACGACCACGCGTGCGACCGCGTCGAGCTTTGCGAGCACTTCTGCGATCGGCTGCAGGGAATCGAGCCGCTTGCCGGCGTAGTAGTAGCCGTCGGCGGTGAACAGCACCTTCGGGGCGATCTGGCCGAAGCGATCGAGCACACCGTGCACGCCGAAATCCGGCGAGCACGAGGACCAGATGGCACCAATGCTCGCCGTGGCGAGCATTGCGATGGCGGCCTCGGGGAGGTTGGGCAGGTAGCCTGCGACGCGATCGCCGGCGGCTACCCCGGCGCTTCGCAGTCCCGCCGCGATGCGCGCGACCTCGGCGCGCAGCTCGCGGTACGAGAGGGTGCGGCGCGAGCCGCGCTCGTTGCGGAAGATGAGCGCCGGCTGCTCATCGTCGTAACGCAGCAGGTTCTCGGCAAAATTGAGCTGGGTGTCGGCGAAGAAGTGTGCCCCGGGCAGGGCCGTCGGGTTCTCGATCACCGGCCCTGAACCCCAGGTGGCGCGCACGTCGGCAAAGCGCGCCAGTTCCACCCAGAACGACTCCATCGAGCTCAGCGACCATGCATAAAGGTCGCCGTACTCGCGCAGCTGCAGCCCGCGCCGGGCGTTCACGCAGCGCATGAAACGTGTCAGATTCGCATCCGCGACGCGGGCGGGTGACGGACGCCACAGCTGAGTCATGCCCGAATGCTACAACGACTGGTAGTTCGGTCCCGAGCCGCCTTCGGGCGTGGTCCAGGTGATGATCTCGTAGGGATCCTTGATGTCGCAGGCCTTGCAGTGCACGCAGTTGGCGGCGTTGATCTGCAGGCGGCGCCCACCGCTACCGTCATCGACCATCTCGTAGACGCCGGCGGGGCAGAAGCGCTCGCACGGGTTGCCGAATTCGCGGGTGCAGCGCTCGATGCAGATGCGGGTGTCGGCCACCTTCAGGTGCACCGGCTGGCTTTCCTCGTGCACGTTGCCGGCGAAGAACACGAACGATACCCGGTCGCGCGGCGGCAGTGTGCGCTCCACCCAGCCGCGATCGGGCGAGTGGAACTCTTCGAGCTTGGCCAAGCGCGACCAGTCTGCGCCGTTCTTCAGCGTCCAGGGTGAGCGGCCGCCGGTGAGCATCTCCCAGGCCGAGTTCGCGAGCCCGACCCACATGCCGCGCTTGAAGGCGGGCTTGAAGTTGCGGACGCGCTGTAGCTCCCGTCCGCCCTGCGACGCACGCCAGCGAGCGTCGAACCCCGCACCGCCGCCGGTCTCGGCGATGTGCTCCGCGGCGAGTGCACCGCTGCGAATCGCCTGGTGCACTCCTTTGATCTTGGCGAAGTTGAGCGTGCCCCCGGCATCGCCGACGAGGATCGCTCCTGGCATCTCGAGAGTCGGCGTCGATTGCCAGCCGCCCGCGGCGATGCTGCGCGCACCCGCCGAGATGATCTCACCGCCCTCGAGGAGCGGCTTCACTTGCGGGTGGTTCTTGTACTGCTGAAAGGCCTCGAAGGGCGCAAGGCGCGGATCCTGGTAATCGAGACCGACGATGTAGCCGACGTACACGCGGTCGTTGTCGAGGTGATAGAGGAAGCTGCCGGCGTAGGTGTAGGGATCCGCGGGCCACCCGAGCGCGTGCTCGATGCGCCCCGGGCGGACCCGCCCGGGTGGCAGCTGCCACAGCTCCTTGTAGCCGAGAGCGAAGGTCTGCGGGCAATGCCCGCGGGCAAGATCGAAGCGGGCGATGAGCTGCTTGGAAATCGAGCCGCGTGCGCCTTCGGCGAGCACCGTGAGCGGCGCGTGGATCTCGACACCGGGGGTGAAATTCGCACCCGGCTCGCCGTTGCGGTCGAGGCCCATGTCGCCGATGCGCACGCCCTTGACGGCGCCCGCCTCATCGTGGAGTGGCGCGGCCGCGGCAAAGCCGGGAAACACCTCAACCCCGAGCGATTCCGCCTTCGAGGCGAGCCACGGTGTCAGCTCACCGAGGGAGATGATGTAGTTGCCGTGGTTGTCGAACGGCGTCGAATAGGTCATCGAGCGCGGCAGGAGCCGCACCAGCCAGTCGGGCACCGGCTTGAAGGAGCCCTTATGCGTGAAGATGCGGAAATCGTCCTCTGTCGCCGGCACTTTCATGCCGGGATACTCCCTTGACCACTCGGGCAGCAGTTGCTCGAGAGGCCCCGGCTCGAGTACGGCGCCGGAGAGCGAGTGCGCGCCCACTGCGGAAGCCTTCTCGAGCACACAGATACCGAGCGCCGGCTTCAGCTGCTTCAGGCGGATCGCGCACGCGAGCCCGGCGGGCCCGGCGCCGACGATGACGACGTCATATTGGAGACAATCGCGCTCGATGTCCTGCGCCGCGCCCATCTATTTCGGCTGCATGCGGATCGCGCCATCGAGGCGGATCGTCGTGCCATTCAGCATCGGAATCGTGAACACGCTGGCGACCAGCTCGGCGAACTCTTCGGGCCGGCCGAGCCTTGGGGGGAAAGGCACCTGTGCGGCGAGCGAGTCCTGCACCTCCTTCGGCATGCCATCCATCATGGGGGTATGGAAGATGCCCGGGGCGATCGCTACGCAGCGGATGCCCAGGCGCGCGAGCTCGCGCGCGATCGGCAGCGCCATGCCGGCCACGGCTGCCTTGGTTGCGGAGTAGGCGGTCTGCCCGATCTGCCCCTCGAAGGCCGCAACCGAAGAGGTGTGGATCAGCACACCGCGCTCGCCATCGGCCGTAGGCGCGTTGGACTGCATCAGCGCGGCCGCGGCCTTATCGCACAGGAAGGTGCCGATCAGGTTGATGCGGATCACCTTGGTGAAAAATTCCCCGGCCATGGGTCCGCTCTTGCCGAGCAAGCGGCCGGCCCCTACGACGCCCGCGCAGTTCACCAGCAGGTTCAGGCCGCCAAGCGAAGCCTGCGCCGCATCCATGGCGGTGTTGACCTCGGCCTCGGAGGTGACATCGCAGCGCACGAAGGCGGCGCCCGATCCCAGCGCGGCCGCGGCGGCCCCGCCCGGGGCTTCCTGCACATCGAGCAGCACCACCTTGCCGCCGGCCGCCACGAGATGCCGTGCAACCGCAAGACCCAGCCCGGAGGCGCCGCCGGTGATGACGGCCCGTGCATCGCTTATTTTCATCGAGCCCCCTGGACGCTCGGTGCACGCCGCGTCAGCTCAACATCTCGACCGCGAGCGCCACCGCTTCGCCGCCGCCGATGCAGAGCGCGGCGATGCCTCGCCGTCCGCCGCGACGGCGCAGCGCATGGATCAGCGTGGTGAGAATGCGGGCACCGGTGGCCCCGATCGGGTGACCGAGGGCGCAGGCGCCGCCGTTCACATTCACGCGGGCATGATCGATGTCGATATCCCGCATCGCTGCCATGCTGACGACCGCGAACGCCTCGTTGATCTCGTAGAGGTCCGCATCGTGCGGCCTCCAGTTGAGCTGCGTGAGCACCTTGCGGATGGCGCCGACGGGTGCGGTGGTGAACCATTCGGGCTCCTGCGCATGGCTCGCGTAGGCGAGGATGCGCGCGAGCGGCTTGAGGCCCCGCTCGGCTGCGATCTGCCCGCTCATCACGACGAGCGCCGCCGCCCCATCGGAAATCGAGGAGGAGGTGGCAGCCGTCACGGTGCCGTCCTTGCTGAAGGCGGGTTTCATGCTGGCGATCCTGCTCACATCGCAGGTGCCCGGTGTCTCATCGCGCGCGATGACGGTCTCGCCCTTGCGGCCCCTCACCGTCACCGGTGTCACCTCCACATCGAACTCGCCCGCCTGCAGCGCCTGCGTGGCCCGGCGCACCGATTCGGTAGCGAAGGCATCCTGCTGCTCGCGGCTGAAGTTGTAGCGGCTCGCGGTCGCATCCGCGAAGCAGCCCATCGCCTTGCCGTCGAACGGGCTCTGCAGGCCGTCCTTCATCATGTGATCGATGATCTCGCCGTGACCCATGCGATAGCCGGTGCGGGCTTTCGGCAGCAGGTACGGGGCGTTGCTCATCGACTCGAATCCGCCGGCGAGCACGATACTGGCGCCGCCGGCGCGTATCTGGTCGGCGGCCATCATCACCGCCTTCAACCCCGAGCCACACATCTTGTTGATGGTGGTGGCAGGGGCTGTGATCGGCACTCCGGCTCCGAGCGCCGCCTGCCGTGCAGGTGCCTGGCCGAGGTTCGCCGGCAACACGCAGCCCATGATGATCTCCTGCACGTCCGTGGCACTCACGGTCGCCGCTTCGAGGGCTGCCTTGATCGCGGCGCTGCCGAGCTGGACGGCGCTCAGGGGTGACAAGGCGCCGAGGAACGCACCGATGGGCGTGCGCTTGGCGGATACGATGACGACATCTGAAGGGGACATGGCAGCCTCGCTTTGACTTCGTGTCAGCGCGCCAGGGAGCCGCGCACCCGCCGGTGGCGGGCGCGGGCATCGATGCGGAGGGCGCCGGGGCGCGGACGCAGGCCCCCCTCGAAAATGGTGACGAACGCGGTCGCGATCTGCGCGCCGGTGAGCGACTGGTCCTCACGGTACCAGTGGGCGATCCAGTTGAGGGCGCCGGCGAGGGCGAAGGCCGTCATCTTGGGGTCACAGAGCGCGATGGAGCCGTCCTGGATGCCCTCGCGGATCAGCCGGCGGATTCCGTGGTCGACCTCGGACTTGAGGGACTTGATGTGGCGGCTCATCGCGGGGGAGAGATCCTGATCCTCCGCCCGCACCATGCACCAGCCGAACTCCGAGGCGACCGCCTCGCCGTAATGACGCAGCACGGCATTCAACCGCTCGCGTGCCGAAACCGGGAGCTGCCGCACCTCGCGGAACGCGGCGCGGATCTGCTCGACGCCGGCCACGAAGCACTCGAACAGCAACTGCTCCTTGCTGGTCACGTAGTAGTACACGGTCGGCTTGGTGACCTCGAGGGCGGCGGCGATGTCATCGAGCGAGGTGTTGTGGTAGCCCTTGCGGTTGAACTCGCGTGCCGCGGCGCGGATGACCGCTTCGCGCTTGAGCTCGCGCTCGCGCAGCCGCTCGCGGCTGCCGCGCCAGGGCGAGGCGGCGGCAGGGGCGGTCTTGCCCGAAGGTGAGGGGCTGGTGCGACGGCTGTTCATGGCGTGAGCGTATTATAGCGGCGCAGCGGCCGGGTGCGTCACGTTGCCACCGCGCAGGCAGCGCCCTTGGGGCTGCGTTGACTGGATCCCAAGGGCCGCATCATACTGGACAGTATAGCATTCCTACCCGTGGGTAAAGAAACAGGTACCAGAGCCCATGAACGCCCGTCTCGGCACTGACGCCGCGGCGGCCGGCGCTGCGCCGGCCGTCGCACGGCCGCCGTTGCGCTTCGTGTCCGCCGCCTCGCTGTTCGACGGCCACGATGCGGCCATCAACATGATCCGCCGCCTGCTGCAGGTGCGTGGGGCAGAGGTGGTCCATCTCGGCCACAACCGCAGCGTCGCCGACATCGTGCGCGCCGCCATCGACGAGGACGCGGATGCCATCGCGGTGAGCTCCTACCAGGGCGGGCACAACGAGTACTTCACGTACATGGTTGACATGCTGCGCGAGCGCGGCTACGCGCACGTGCGCGTGGTGGTCGGTGGCGGCGGCACCATCGCACCGCATGAGATCGAGGCGCTCGAGCGCTACGGCGTGGAGAAGATCTACACGCCGGAGGATGGGCGGCGGCTCGGTCTCGCCGGGATGATCGACGATGTGTTTGCGCGCATCGGCGCCGCGGCCAAGCCCGCTTACGAGTTCCGCCCGCTCAATGCCCGCGATCACGGGCTGATCGCCCGCACCATCAGCGTGCTCGAGGGCGCGGACTACGAGGGCTCAGGTGGCGCCCAGGTGGAGCAGATCCGCCGGGCCCTCGCACGCTCGCGCCACCAGGCGCCGGTCACCGGCATCACGGGCACCGGCGGTGCGGGCAAGTCGAGCCTCACCGATGAGCTGCTCGCGCGCCTCACGCGGCACTTCCCGCAGCTGCAGGTCGCGGTAGTGGCCATGGATCCGACGCGGCGGCGCAGCGGTGGGGCGTTGCTCGGTGATCGCATCCGCATGAACAGCCTCTCGTCCGAGAACATCTTCATGCGCTCACTCGCCACGCGGCGGGCGCACCTGGCGACCTCCGCGGTGCTCAAGGACGTGATCGCGCTCTACCAGGCGGCGGGCTTCGACCTGGTGATCGTCGAGACCGCGGGTATCGGCCAGTCCGACAGCGAGATCGTCGACCTCGTGGACCTGTCGCTGTACGTGATGACCAGCGAATACGGAGCGGCGAGTCAGCTCGAGAAGATCGACATGCTCGATTTCGCCGACTTCATCGTGCTCAACAAGAGCGAGAAGCGCGGCGCGGAGGACAGCCTGCGCGACGTGCGCAAGCAGTGGCGGCGCAACCACCCCGAGCGCGCCCGGCTCGCCGACGCTGAGCTGCCGGTCTTTCCGACCATCGCGAGCCGCTTCAACGATCCTGGTGTCAATCGCCTCTTTGCCGCGCTGTGCGCGCAGCTTGCGGAGAAGCGCATTGGCAGTGGCTCCTGGGAGCTCGCCGACTCAGGTCCCACCGAGCCCGGCAGGCGTGTGCCGCTCATTCCTGGAGCACGCACCCGTTACCTGGCGGAGATCGCCCAGGGTGGCCGCTCGATCCGCGCCCGCACCGAGTTGCAGGTCGATGCGGCACGGCGCGCCTTCGGCGCCTACGAGTCACTGCAGATGCTGCGGGATGAACGCCTGCCGGCGCCCCTCGAGCGCTTTCCGCAGGAAGCGGTCGACGATGCGGCGGCGGATGCGACGCGGCGCGAGCTGCGCGCCGCCTACAATCGCGCGCTCGATGAGGTGGGGAGCGAGGCGTTGGCGGAGCTCAAGGCCTGGCCGGCGCGGCGCCAGGCGGCCACCGAAGCGACTTATACCTACACGGTGCGCGGGCGCGAGGTAACGGGCGAGAACTACACCGAGAGCCTGTCGCGCTCGCAGATCCCGAAGCTGGCGGTGCCGGGCATCAAGGACTGGGGCGAGCTGCTGCGTTTCATCCTCGGCGAAAACCTGCCCGGTCACTACCCTTACGCGGGCGGCGTCTATCCCTATCGGCGCGAGGAGGAGGATCCGACGCGCATGTTTGCCGGCGAGGGGGGGCCAGAGCGCACCAATCACCGCTTCCACTACCTCGCGCACGGTCACGGCCCGCGGCTGTCGACGGCGTTCGACTCCACCACGCTCTACGGCGAGGATCCGGACACGCGGCCGGACGTGTATGGCCGGACCGGCAACTCGGGGGTGTCGATCGCGACCCTCGATGACATGAAGAAGCTCTATTCGGGCTTCGATCTGTGCGATCCGGCGACGTCCGTGTCCATGACCATCAACGGCCCGGCGCCGATCATCCTGGCGATGTTCATGAACACCGCCATCGATCAGCAGGCCGAGCGCTACCTGCGCGGCGAAGGCGAGTGGCCCGCGGCCGAACAGAAGATCGCCTCGCTGCACGCCGCAAGTGCCGCACGCAGCGTGGCGCTGCCCGCCTACAAGGGTGCGCTGCCGCCGCACCACGACGGCTCGGGGCTCGGGCTCCTCGGGGTGAGCGGCGATCAGCTCCTCGAGCGCTCCGCCTACGAGCGCATTCGCGCACAGGCGCTGCAGGCGGTGCGCGGCACCGTCCAGGCCGACATCCTCAAGGAGGATCAGGCGCAGAACACCTGCATCTTCTCCACGGAGTTTGCGCTGCGCATGATGGGCGACGTGCAGCAGTACTTCATCGACGAGCGCGTGCGCAACTTCTACTCGGTGTCGATTTCCGGCTACCACATCGCCGAAGCCGGCGCCAACCCGCTCTCGCAGCTCGCCTTCACGCTCGCCAACGGCTTCACCATCGTCGAGTACTACCTGGCGCGCGGCATGAAGATCGATGACTTCGCGCCCAACCTGTCGTTCTTCTTCTCCAACGGCATGGACCCGGAGTACGTGGTCATCGGGCGCGTGGCGCGCCGCATCTGGGCGCGCGCCATGCGCGAGCGCTATCAGGCGTCCGCGCGCAGCCAGATGCTCAAGTACCACGTGCAGACCTCGGGGCGCAGCCTGCACGCGCGCGAAATCGCCTTCAACGACATCCGCACGACGCTACAGGCGCTGTACGCGCTGTTCGATAACTGCAACAGCCTGCACACCAACGCCTACGACGAGGCGCTCACCACACCTACCGAAGAGAGCGTGCGCCGCGCGGTCGCCATTCAGCTCATCATCAATCGCGAGCTCGGTCTCAACAAGATACAGAACCCCTGGCAGGGCTCCTTCGCCATCGACTATCTCACCGACCTGGTGGAGGAGGCGGTGTACCGCGAGTTCGATGCGCTCGCGGAGCGTGGCGGAGTGCTCGGTGCGATGGAGACCATGTACCAGCGCGGCAAGATCCAGGAAGAATCGCTCTACTACGAAACGCGCAAGCACGATGGCTCGCTGCCGATTGTCGGAGTCAACACGTTCCTCTCCGGCGCCGACGCCGTAGATGAGCACAAGGGCACCGAGCTGATCCGTTCCACCGAGGAGGAGAAGCAGGATCAGGTCGCCGCGGTGCGGGCCTTCCAGGCGCGCAATGCCGAGCGCGCACCCGCCGCGCTCGCACGGCTGCAGCAGGTCGCGGCGAGCGGCGGCAACGTGTTTGCCGAGCTCATGGAGTCCGTCAAGGTCTGCTCGCTCGGGCAGATCTCGCGGGCGCTGTATCAGGTGGGCGGTCAGTATCGTCGCAACATGTGAGGTCGGGCTCGCCGAGCGCGGCGAGGATCGCCGCCCGGGCGCGGTCGCGCAGCTCGCGCACGCCGCGCTCGCCAGCTTCGGGCACCGGCATGAGCGGCGGCAGCAGCTCCATTTCCAGTGGACCGGGGCGCGGCAGCGAGTCGCTTGGCGGCAGCGCCCGGCGCGTGCCGCGCAGCACGGCCGGCACGAGCGGACAGTTGGCGCGCTTCGCGCTGGCAAAGGCGCCGGTGTGGAACTTCAGCAGCCCGGGCTCGCGCGTGAAGGTCCCTTCCGGGAAGAACACCAGCGAGTGCCCGTGGGTGGCGTTGCGTAGCACGCGCCGCGCATCGCTCGCTCCGCGGTGCCGGTCGAAACGCTCGACGAATTCCGAGCCTAAACGCCTGAGCACCGCCCCGGCGAAGGGCACCCGCGCCATCTCGCGCTTGATCACGAAGGCGAAACGCGGCGGCAGCGCCGCAGTCAGCACGATGCCATCCAGGTAGCTGGCGTGGTTGCACACCACCACGCACTGCCCGGGCGGCAGCCGCTCGGGGAAGCTGACGAGAAGAGGCAGGCCGGCGAGGTGCAGGAACGTGCGGGCCGAGGCGCGCGCCGCGGCGCGGCGCCGATGGACCCCGGGCAGCACGATGAGCAGCAGCAGCGCGGACAGGCCCACCGCAAGGAATGCCAGCAGCGCCCACAGGGCGTAGCCGAGACGCGCCGGGGCGCGGAGCAGCGAGCGGGTCATGGATGGGGTGTTCAAGTTGGCGGCTGGAGTGCAGGCGGCGTGTCCCTGGCGGCTGTGAAATGTGATCAGGTTCTCTTTATGTTAATGCTGGACTGCAGATGTGAAGGTGGTCACGTCGATCGCAGGGCCGCGCTCACCATACTGGGGTACCACATTATCGGGAAGGCCCGCTCATAGGCTGCTGAAGTACTGCGACCGTTGAGCTCAGCTCTCCAACGAGATCAGGTTTGTCGAATACCGCCATCGCCGTGACCGCCAACACCGATTCCGATCCTGCCGTTTCGCGCTTTCTCGATGCGGTGTGGATGGAACGGGGTCTGTCGCCTAATACGCTGGCGGCCTACCGCGCCGACCTCACGGCGCTCGCGCGCTGGCTGGCCGAGCGCAACGTGCCCATCATGCGCACGACGCGCGCCGACCTGCAGGATTTCATCGCCTGGCGCGTGCGTGCCGGTGCGCGCCCGCGCTCCACTGCGCGCCAGCTCTCGAGCTTCCGCCGCTTCTTCCGCTACTTCATGCGCGAGGGCGGGATCCGCGAGGACCCCACCGCGCAGATCGCGATGCCCAAGATCGGCCGCTCGCTGCCGCGCTCGCTCACCGAGGAGGAAGTCGAGGCGCTGCTGTCGGCCCCGGTGGTGAGCGACCCGCTCGGCAACCGCGACCGCACCATGCTGGAGGTGCTGTACGCCACCGGGCTGCGAGTGTCGGAGCTGGTGAACCTGCGCCAGGGGCAGATCAACCTGAATCAGGGCGTAATCCGCATTCTCGGCAAGGGCGATCGCGAGCGGCTCATCCCACTCGGCGAGGAGGCGATGCGTGCGCTCAAGGAATTCAGCCGCGGCGCCCGTGGCGAGATCCTGCTCGAGCGCCAGACGGACTACCTCTTCCCGACGCGTCGTGGCGATCGTATGACGCGCCAGGCCTTCTGGCACATCATCAAGCGCTACGCGCGCAAGGCCGGGATCGCCAAGGAGCTCTCCCCGCATACCCTCAGGCACGCCTTCGCCACGCACCTGCTCAATCACGGCGCGGACCTGCGCGTGGTGCAAATGTTGCTCGGGCACAGCGATCTTTCGACCACGCAGATCTACACGCACGTGGCGCGCGAGCGGCTCAAGGAGCTGCACGCCCAGCATCACCCGCGCGGCTGAAGCTGCAGGAACGGCCTCGGTCACCCGCGCCGCTCCTGCGTGCTAGACTCCTGCACCGACCCGCGCTGCCTTGAGGCCGAGCCTCGTGCGGCGGTGGCGGTCCAAACTCCCCACCGGAAGTCATTCATGGTTGCCAACAGGTTGCTAGTGTTGCTCGCGCTGTGCGGCGCGGCGGGCATGGTGCCGGCGCAGCAGGCGCAGCAGGCGCCGCCCAAAGCGGACCCACGCGTCGAAGTCGCCTCCCACATTCCCGGCACGCGCCCCGAGGAGCTGCACGCGACCGCGGTGGCGGGTATCTACGAGCTCACCCGCGGCGCCGACATCGTCTACGTGACCGCCGATGGCAAGTACGCCTTCACCGGAGATCTGGTCGAGCTCGCGAGCAACAGCAACCTGACCGAACAGCACCGGCGCGAGCTGCGCGCCAAGGCGATCGGCGCTTTTCCCGAGGACGACATGCTGATCTTCGGTCCCAAGGATCCGAAGTACACCGTCACCGTGTTCACCGACGTGGATTGTCCCTACTGCCGCAAGCTGCACAGTCAGATCGGCGCCTACAACCGCCTCGGGATCCGCGTGCGGTACCTCCTCTATCCGCGCACCGGGCCCAACACCGGGTCCTGGACCAAGTCGGAGCAGGTGTGGTGCTCGCCCGACCATAATGCCGCGCTGACCCGCGCGAAGCTCGGCGAGCAGCTGACGACCAAGCCCTGTCCCAACAACCCAGTGGCGCGCAGCTATGCGCTCGGTCAGAACTTCGCGCTGGAGGGAACACCGGCCATCATCATGCCGGACGGCGAGCTGCTGCCCGGGTATGTGCCGCCGGATGTGCTGGCACAGCACCTGAAGGACGGCAAGTAGCGGGGTGCTCAGCGCGGGTGCTTGGCGCGCTTCAGCGCTCGAGCAGTTTCAGCTTATCGGGCTTGCCTTCCCATTCCTTGGCGTCGGCGGGCGCATCCTTCTTCTCGGTGATCACCGGCCATTTCCTGGCGAGCTCGGCGTTCAGCTGCTTGAACTGCTCCTGACCTGCAGGCAGCTCCTCCTCGGAGAAGATCGCCTCCACCGGACACTCGGGCTCGCACAAGGTGCAGTCGATGCACTCATCCGGGTCGATGGCGAGAAAGTTGGGGCCCTCGTGAAAGCAGTCGACGGGGCAGACCTCGACGCAATCCATGTACTTGCACTTGATGCAGTTTTCTGTGACGACGAAAGTCATTGGTTTCCTCAGCAGGATGCGTCGGCGCACGGCAGCGGCACGGCGCAACGCGCAGCGAGAGGTGGGCATTGTGCCACGCCGGCGCTTAGCGGGTGAATCAGCCGCCCGCGGGAAGGGCACCCCGCGAATTCACGCTTAGCGTGACTGGGGAGCATCCGTCTTTGAGCGAGACGCGTGATTTCGTGGGGACCCCGTCGGCTGCAACCGCCGGTCGAGGGTGGTGAAATGATACGGCTCGCGGCCGGCCGCGCGGTCCTCGAGATAGCGCCGCAGCGTGAAATCCGTGCTCAGGAAGGCTATGTCGGCCCAGGGAATGTCCGCCGGGTCGAGCAGCGCCACCTCGAGGCTCTCGGCGCCCGCGGCGTAGCTTGCCGCCGGCAGCGCCGCGCGAAAGAACACGTGAACCTGCTGCGCGTGCAACACGTGCACCACCGACAGCAGCGAGCCGATCGTCACCTCCGCGAGCGCCTCCTCGCGTGACTCGCGTGCCGCGGCCTGCTGCAGCGTCTCGCCGTTCTCCATGAAGCCCGCCGGCACCGTCCAATAGCCGCGGCGCGGCTCGATGGCACGGCGGCACAGCAGGATCCGCCCCTCGTGGTCCGCGACGCAGCCGACCACCAGGCGCGGATTCTCATAATGGATCGTGCCGCAGGCATCGCACACGTGACGCGGCAGGTTATCGCCCGCGGGAATGAGCAGCCTCACCGGGGCGCCGCACTGGTTACAGAATTTCATGGTGTCTCGGGCAGGATACGGAGCCCGCCGGGCCTTGTCGACGCGGCCGGAAAGGGCGCAAGAAACGGCATGCACGCCGCGTCCCCGCGCGGATGCGCAGCCGCGCCGACCGGGGCGCCCGTTACCGTTCTTATCCCTTGATGGGCGTGTATTGCGTTGCGACGACCTGCCATTTGCCGGACGGCGTCTTCACCCAGGTATCTGTCCAGCGCAAATGCTCGGTAAATGGCTTGCCGGATGGTTCAGTACCGCTGCCCTTCCACCCGCCACGCACGATAGCCGTGTTGCCAAACACGGTGATCCGTATGTCTTCGTATTCGGCGCTGTTGTACTTGCGTGTCTTGATCTCCTCCAGTGTCTTGGCCTTGTCTTCGAGCTGGCCCTCCGAAGTCGTAGCGAGGTACTTGTCCGAGATCGCCGCTGCGATCATGTCCGGATTGTTAGCCTTGTCGGCCTCCAGCCACTGATGCTCCAGATCCATGAGGTTCTTGTGGGCATCACCAGCTTGTTGGGCTTGCGCATTCATCGCACCGGTAAGCGCGAGCACACCTAACAGATACCACGCGCGTTTACTGTTCATACGACGTCTCCCTTGTTGTTCTGGAAGGGATAGTGACCGGCGGTTGTTTGCGAGCTCGATCGTTCCCGCCTCCTCTACTTGAATGCCCGAGGTCGGAGTCGAATTCTACGACCTAAGCGCCTGACTCAGAGCGAGTTCCAGCAATTCGATTTTCGCGCGTACCCGTAATCGTACCCACGGAGCGGTCGCGCTGGCTCATCTGAACGCGCCGCTTGACCGTGCCACAAGATACTCTCGATCGGCACGCCCGAAACGACTCCGGCGCGACCTGAAGCTTTGCTCATTTCGGTTCAGGCACATGGACGGCGACGTCGACATGCTGTGGCGCCCAAGGGATCTGCCGTCTCAAAAAAAATTCTGGGCCAGGCACGCGGTAACACCCCAGCTATTGGGCGCTCATTCTGCGTGCCGCGTAGGCGTTGGGACGGTGCGTCGGGGACGCCTGCTGCCGTCGCTGTTGCGACTAAGCCTAGACGTTCTTGGGTCGGCGGCTGATCCAGAGAAAGAGCAGTACGCCGGTGACTACGGCTGCAAAACCCCACACCGCCGCGATAACGGACGACTTCTGCTGATCAAGCGGCTTCAGC
>DATMPW010000079.1:0-136873 GCA_035566915.1 Steroidobacteraceae bacterium | reverse complement strand
CGACGCAAGAAGTTCTGTCGCTTCACCGCCGAGGGCGTGAAGCAGATCGACTACAAGGATCTCGCTACGCTCAAGGGCTACGTCACCGAGACGGGCAAGATCGTTCCGAGCCGCATCACCGGCACCAAATCCTTCTACCAGCGGCAGCTGGCGGTCGCGATCAAGCGTGCGCGCTTCCTCGCGCTGCTGCCGTACACCGACCAGCATTAAGGGGCGCGTCCGTGAACGTCATCCTGCTTCAGAAAGTTGCCAACCTCGGCAACATCGGTGATCGCGTCAAGGTGCGCTCGGGCTTCGGGCGTAATTTCCTCCTGCCGCAGGGCAAGGCCACGCTGGCGACGCCCGAGAACGTCGCACGCTTCGAGGCGCGCCGCGCCGAGCTCGAGCGTCTGGCTGGCGAGCACCTCACCTCCGCGAGCGAGCGCGCCGAGGCCATGAAGGATTTCAAGCTCACGATTTCCGCCAAGGCGGGCACGGAAGGCAAGCTCTTCGGCTCGATCGGCACCGCCGACATCGCCGAGGCCGTCAGCAAGGCGGGCTTCAAGATCGAGCGTAGCGAAGTGCGCCTGGCAGGCGGGCCGCTGCGTACTCTGGGCGAGCACCTGGTCAGTCTGCACCTGCACGCCGACGTCGACGTGCCGCTGGCGGTATCGATCGTCCCCGAAGAGTAACCCCGGGGGCAACCGATGGCCGGTTCCGCCAAGGCGCGTGATTCGGGCTCGGTCGCACTGGTTGACGCGCCCGCGCCGCCGCATTCGGTCGAGGCCGAGCAGGCGGTGCTCGGGGGTCTGCTCATCAACCCCGTGGCCTGGGACCAGGTCGCGGACGTGGTGCGTCAGGAAGACTTCTACCGCCCCGATCACCAGCTCGTCTTCGGTGCCATCGCCGGCATCGCGGGCGAAGGCAAGCCCGCAGATGTCGTAACCGTCTCCGGCTACCTCGAACGCAACGGCCAGCTCGACAAGGCGGGTGGGCTTGCGTACCTGAGCTCCATCGCCCGCGACACGCCGACTGCCGCCAACGTGCGCGCCTACGCGCAGATCGTGCGCGAGCGCTCGCTCATGCGGCAGCTCATCCAGGCGGGCACGCAGATCGCCTCCTCCGTCTACAACAACGACGGCATGAGCGCGCGCGATCTGGTCGATCGCGCCGAGCAGCGCGTGTTCGAGATCGCCGACGGGTCCTTCCGCGGCCGCGATGGCGCGCGCCCGGTGCGCGAGCTCCTGCCCCCCGTCATCGACCAGATCGACGAATGGCACTCCAACCCCGATAAGCTCCGCGGCCTCGCCACCGGTTTCACGCAGTTCGACAAGGTCACCGGCGGGCTGCGGCCCGGGGATTTGGTCATCATTGCCGGGCGCCCGTCGATGGGCAAGACGACGCTCGCGATCAACATGGCGGAGAACGCGGCGGTCGATCCCAACACCCGCGCCTCGGTTGCCGTGTTCAGCATGGAGATGCCCTCCGAGCAGGTGATCACGCGCATGCTGGCGTCGATCGGCGGTGTTCCGCTCGCCAGCCTGCGCAGTGGACGCATCTCCGACGACGATTGGGTCAGGATCACCGGTGCGACGAGTCAACTCTCCGAGGCGAAGATCTTCCTCGACGAGACGCCGGCCCTGAACCCGACTGAGCTGCGCGCCCGTGCGCGGCGCGTTAAGCGCGAGCACGGCCTGAATCTCATCGTGATCGATTACCTGCAGCTCATGCAGGTCCCGGGGACTCAGGAGAACCGCGCCACGGAAATCGCGGAGATTTCCCGGGGGCTGAAGGTCCTCGCCAAGGAGTTGCAGGTGCCCGTGATTGCGCTGTCGCAGTTGAATCGCGCCGTTGAGCAGCGTGAGCACAAGAAGCCGGTGATGTCAGACCTGAGAGAGTCTGGTGCCATCGAGCAGGAAGCTGACATGGTTCTGCTCATCTATCGTGAAGAGGTGTACGACAAGAACACCACCAAGAAGGGCGTCGCCGAGATCGATCTGGTCAAGCACCGCAACGGCGAGACGACGAACTTTCTGCTCACCTTCCAGGGCCAGTACACCCGCTTCGCCAATTACGTCTCGGATTCCTACGCCGAGGGCGTGCTGCGGTGACCCGGCTCATCCGGGCCGTCATCGAGCCGAGCGCCCTGCGCCACAACCTGAGCACCATCCGCGAGCGCGCGCGCCGCGCGCGCGTCATGGCGGTGGTCAAGGCCAATGCCTACGGGCACGGTCTCGTGCCGACCGCGCTGTCACTCCCGCAGGCCGATGCCTTCGCAGTGGCGCGGCTCGAGGAGGGCCTGGCACTGCGTGCCGCCGGCATCACGCAGCCGATCGTGCTGCTCGAGGGCGTGTTTACCTCGGAGCAGCTGCTCGAAGCGGCGCGTCACGGCTTCGATCTCGTGCTGCACGACGCGCTGCAGGTGGAGCTGCTCGAGGAGATGACGGGCGCGCACCGCTTCGTGCTGTGGATCAAGATCGACACCGGCATGAACCGGCTCGGCTTTCCGCCGCGCGAGTTCGCCGGGGCGCTCGAGCGCGTGCGGCGTCTGAAGACCGCGCCGCTCGAGATCCGCCTCCTCACCCATCTCGCGTGCGCCGACGAGCCCGACAACCGCATGACGAATCAGCAGGTCGCGCGTTTCCGCGAGACGATCCGCGGCCTCGACTACTCGGTCAGCATCGCTAACTCCGCCGGCATCTTCGGCAGCGCGCAGCTCAACTGCGACTGGGTGCGCCCCGGGCTTGCCCTCTATGGGGCCTCGCCCCTCCCGGCCACTTCCGCGGCGCAGCTCGGGCTCGAGCCGGTGATGAGCCTCGAGTCGTCGGTGATCGCGCTGCGGCGCGTGGCGGCGGGCGAGACCGTCGGCTACGGCGCGGCCTGGACGGCACCGGGCGATGCGCTGATTGCGATCATCGCCGCAGGTTACGGGGACGGACTGCCGCGCGGGCTTCCCGGGGGCACGCCGGTGCTCATTGATGGAGTTCGCGCGCCGATCGTCGGGCGCGTCTCCATGGACATGACTGCGGTGAATGTCTCAGCCGTGCCGGGCGTGCACGTGGGGACGGCTGCGCTCCTCTGGGGCCCCGGACTTCCGGTAGAGGAGATTGCACGTCACGCGGGCACGATCCCCTACGAACTGCTCTGCAGCGTGAGTCAGCGCGTACCGCTCGAGCTGCGCTAATTCAGAAAGAATCCCATCTTGACCCCGGCGAGCTGAATGACGTCGTTGTCATTCAGCTTGGTCGCCTGAGCGCCGATGGGTGTGCCGTTGAGCAGGGGGAAGTCGCCGTCTTTGCCGCTGTCGACGTGGACGATGTAGTACGCCTCGGCACGGCGCGTGATGGCGGCCACCTGCACGCCGGGCCTTCCTAAGGTCGTGAGGGCCTTGCTGAGCTCGACCTCGCGGCCGGCGAAGGCGCCCGAGAGCACCTGCAGCTTCGCCCTCTTCACCGCCGCGGCGCCGTCGGCCAGCGCGCGTGAGCGGCCGGTGGCGCTGAGGGACCCCGAGACCTTGTCGGCCCCCTCGGTCGCGGCACGCACCTTGTCCACGGGGCGCGCGGAGGGCTGGATCACCATGGTCTTCTCGAATTCGTCCTGTGCCTCGTCGTCCTCGACGAAGCGCAGCTGGTGATGACCGACGGTGATCACGTCGCCATGCTGCAGCGCGTGCTTCTTGATCAACTTGCCGTTGACGTAGGTGCCGTTGGTGCTGTTCAGATCCTCGAGAAACGAGTCGTTGAGGATGTTGATGATCAGCGAGTGGTGCCCGCTGACGGCGGCATTGTCGATGCGGATGTCGTTATCCGGGAGGCGCCCGATCGTGTAGCGCTCCTTGTTCATGTTGTATTCCGCCATCACCTGGCCATCCAGGCTCAAGACCAACCTAGCCATGTGCGTCTGCCTTTATCGCGTGTCAGCCGAACCAACCTAGGATCTTGTCGAAAATCTTCGTGCGTGCCGGGAATGCATCCAGGATATGCGCCATGACCACGGACACGTTATCGCGCCCGCCATTGTCATTCGCCAATTGAATCAACTGTTTTGCGACCGTATCCAGATTAGCACTAAAGGTGTTTATGGTTAAATGGATATCTTCGTCCTCGACCATATCCGAGAGACCGTCCGAGCACATCACGAACACCTCTCCCTTGCTGACCGGCACCTCCTGGATCTCCACTTCCACCTGGGGCTCGACTCCGAGCGCCCGCGTGACGTAGTTCTTGTTCGCCGCCCGCTGCGCCTCCTCGGCCGAGTAGAACCCGCGGTCGACGAGCTCCTGCAGCAGCGAATGGTCCATGGTCACCTGCTCGAACTTGTCCCCGCGCTGGCGGTAGAGCCTCGAGTCGCCCACGTGGGCGATGGTGACCTTGTTGTCGAAGAACAGCGCCGCCACCACCGTCGTACCCATCCCCTCGCACTGCGCCTGGGTATGCGCGGTCTGGTAGATGATCTTGTTCGCGCGGTTGATGGCATCACGCAGGATGATCTTGGGACGCGACAGACCCGACTCGCCGTCGGCCACCGACAGGTCTTCACGCTCCACGTGCTCACGCACCAGATTGACGATCGTCTTCACTGCGATGCCGCTCGCTACCTCACCGGCGTTATAGCCACCCATGCCGTCAGCGAGCACGAGCAGGCCAATGTCCGGATCTACCGCAATCGTGTCCTCATTGTGTTCTCGGACCTTGCCGGTATCAGAGAGCCCCACGAAGCGCAGCTTGTTTCGCAAGCTCATGCTCCGCCCTGCACCGCCCGTGACCCAAAAACTGTGATACGCGTCACTTTCCCGTCCCCGATCGAGCCGCCATACGCTAGCATCGCCGCCTGGCGGTCCGAATGGCTTTGTTCACAAAAGGCGCCATTCGGGACCACCGGCCCCGCGAATCCTAGCTGAAAGTCGACCGAAGGCGCATTGATGGCACGCGCAAGTCCCACATACGTGTGCGGCTCATGCGGGGGCGAAACCCTCAAATGGCAGGGTCAGTGTCCGCTGTGCGGTGAGTGGAATTCGCTCGAGCAGCGCAGCGCCGCGAGCGCGCGCCCGACACCTGCTGCAAAAGCCGTCGCGCTCAGTAGCGGTGTTGCCACGGCGGCTGCCGAGGCGCGCATCGCAACCGGGGCGCAGGAGCTCGACCGGGTCCTCGGAGGCGGCATCGTGCCGGGATCCGTGATTCTCCTCGGCGGTGATCCTGGCATCGGCAAATCGACGCTGCTGCTGCAGGTCGCGGCTTTCGTCGCCGCATCGCGCATGGTGCTCTACGCGAGCGGCGAGGAATCGGTCTCGCAGATGAGCCTGCGGGCGCAGCGCCTGTCACTCGCTGCGCCCGCGGTCAGCGTGGTCGCTGAGACCGACCTTGCGGCGATCCTGGCGCTCGCTGGCGAGCGCGGCGCCTCACTCCTGCTGATCGATTCCATACAGACGGTGCAGTCCGCCACGGCAGGGGCGCCGGCCGGTGCGCTCTCGCAGCTGCGCGAGTGCACGGCGGAGCTCGTGCGCTTCGCCAAGACGAGCGGCACGGCTGTCATCATCGTCGGGCACGTGACCAAGGAGGGGACCATCGCCGGTCCCCGTCTGCTCGAGCACCTGGTGGACACGGTATTGTATTTCGAGCACGAGGCGGGCAGCCGTTACCGCATCGTCCGCGCCACCAAGAACCGCTTCGGGGCGGTGAATGAGCTCGGCTTCTTCGCCATGACCGGAAGCGGTCTGCGCGAGGTGAAGAACCCGGCCGCCATCTTTCTCGCGCGCTCGAGCGAGCCCGCGCCGGGGAGCATCGTCACGGTCGCACGCGAGGGTGGGCGGCCGCTGCTGATCGAGCTGCAGGCGCTAGTCGATCGCATGCGCTTTGGTGCGCCGCGACGCATTGCGCAGGGGCTCGATGCCAATCGCCTCGCCATGCTGCTCGCCGCCGCAAGCCGCCATGCCGGGGTGTCGCTGCAGGAGCACGACGTGTTTGTGAACGTCGTGGGGGGCATCGAGATCGGCGAGACCTCCACCGATCTCCCCGTGCTGATTGCGCTCGCCTCGAGTCTCAGGGGACAGCCGCTGCCCGCGCAGCTCGTATCTTTCGGGGAGATCGGGCTCACCGGTGAGGTGCGCCCAGTGGCGTACGGCGATGAGCGGCTGCGCGAAGCGCAGGCGCAGGGCTTTCGACTCGCCATCGTGCCGCAGGGAAATGCACCGCGCAGCGCACCGTCAGGAATGCGGGTGATCGCGGTGACACGCATCGCCGCAGCGCTCGAAGCGGCACTCGCACGCGGCGGCTGAGCCACCCGCGTGCTCGGGGATTCCTCAGGCCGCCTGCGTAAGTGGGGGAGCGCGCACCCGAACCGTGCGGATGGCATTGTCGCCGAGCTGCAGCACCTCGAACTCGTAGTTGCCCACCCGCACCATGGTCCCCTTGTCGGGAATGGTCTCCAGGTGCTCGAGGAGCAGGCCGTTCACCGTCTTCGGTCCTCCGATCGGCAGCTGCCAGCCGAGTGCGCGGTTGAGGGCACGGATGGTGGCGCTGGCGTTGACGATGAATACGCCCGGCTGCTCGGGGTGCACGTCCTTGTGGGTCACGGTCGCAGGATCCGTGGTGAACTCGCCCACGATCTCCTCGAGGATGTCTTCCAGCGTCACCAGTCCCTCGATGTCGCCGTACTCGTTGACGACGAACGCGAAGCGGCGGCGATTGCGCTGGAAGAAGCCGAGCTGCACGGAAAGTGCAGTGCCCTCCGGGACGAAGTACGGCTCGCGGCTCTGCGCGATCTCGATGAGGAGTTCGCGACTGAGCGTGCCGCGCACCAGCTCGTTCGCGATGCGCTTCATGTGCAGGAGCCCGATCAGGTTGTCGAGCTCGCCCTCGTACACGGGTAGGCGCGTGTGCGGTGTCTGGCGCAGCTGGTCGAGGATGTCCTCCCAGCTCTCGTTCACGTCGATCCCCGCGATCTCCTGGCGCGGGATCATGATGTCGTTCACCGTGACGCGCCCGAGATCGAGGATCGAGAGCAGCATCTGCCGGTGGCGGGCGGGGATCACGGGCGCGGCTTCGCTCACCACCGTGCGCAGCTCCTCGGCGCTCAGGGCGTGCGTGGTGGTCATCGGCGCCCGCCCGACCCGCACGAGCCAGAGGAACCCGTGGGCGAGGGTATTGGTGAGCCACAGGGCCGGCCGCGTGACGAGCACCAGCCCCCGGTAGATCCGCGCGGCATGCAGCGCGACGCCTTCGGGGTTCGAGGCGGCGTAGATCTTCGGCGCGAGCTCGCAGAACACGATGACGACGATCGTGAGGAGTGCGACCGTGACAGGCACCGCGTAGTGGTAGCCGCTGCGCTGCGCCAGGATGGTGGCGATCGCCGAGGCGACGGTGCTGGCGGCGGCGAGAATCACGAGGTTCGCACCCAGCCACTCATCGGGCTTCGCCAGCAGCCGCTCGAGCGTCAGCGCCGTGCCCGAGCCCGCCTGCGCACGATGACGGATGCGGTAGCGGTTGACCGAGAGCATCGCCACCTCGGTGCCTGAGGAGAAGGCCACCACGAGGAGCAGCAGGAGCAGCGCCAGCAAGAGCGCGGGTGTCTCAGTGAGGTTCAATGCGGCATTCCTGGAAGCACCTGTTGCCCCTAAGCATAGAAGCTCGCGGGCGGCAGCGGGAAAATGCGGCGACGCACCCTATAATCGCCCGCTCGTTCACGGGATACACGGCTCGCATGTTCGATAACCTGACGGCCCGGCTGTCGCGCACGGTCGAAAACCTGCGCGGCCGCGGCCGCATCACCGAAGAGAACGTCGCGGAGACACTGCGCGAAACGCGCGTCGCGCTGCTCGAGGCGGACGTGGCGCTTCCGGTGGTGAAGTCTTTCATCGAGTCGGTCAAGGCCAAGGCACTCGGGCAAGAGGTGCTCTCGAGCCTCACTCCGGGACAGGCGTTCATCGGCATCCTGCACCAGGAGCTGGTGCAGCTCATGGGCGGCAGCGGCGGGGCTTTCGCGCTGCGCGCGCAGCCGCCGGTCGTGGTGCTGCTCGCAGGTCTCCAAGGCGCGGGTAAGACGACCACCGCGGCCAAGCTCGCCCGTCGGCTCATCGAGCGTGACAGGAAGCGCGTGCTGCTCGCGAGCACGGACGTGCGCCGGCCGGCCGCCATGCTGCAGCTCGAGAGACTCGCCGGGCAGGTGCACGCCGAGTACTTTGCCGCCCCCGCAACGGCGACGCCGGCGCAGATCGCGCAGGCGGCGCTCGAGCGTGCGCGCAGCGGCGTGTTCGACATACTCATCGTCGACACCGCCGGAAGGCTCCACATCGATGCGGAGCTCATGGGCGAGGTGCGCGAGATCGAGGCGGCGGTCGGGGCTGCGGAGCGGCTCTTCGTCGTCGATGCGATGGCCGGGCAGGACGCGGTGAACGCCGCTCGTGCCTTTGGTGCCGCACTCGATCTCACCGGCATCATCCTCACCAAAGCCGACGGCGATGCACGGGGCGGCGCGGCGCTCTCGGTACGGCAGATCACCGGCAAGCCGATCGTGTTCATCGGGGTCGGCGAGAAGACCGAGGCGCTCGAGCCCTTCGACCCCGAGCGCATGGCCTCCCGCATCCTCGGCATGGGCGATGTCGTCAGCCTCGTCGAGCAGGTGCACGCGAAGGTCGATCATGCCGAGGCGCAGCGCATTGCGCACAAGGTCGTCAAGGGCAAGGGCTTTGACATGACCGACCTGAAGAGCCAGCTCGAGCAGCTGCAGAAAATGGGTGGTGTCGGGGCGCTTCTCGACAAGCTGCCCGGAACGGCGACCAGGAAGGGCGCGGTCTCGGCGGACCAGGGCGACCGGGAGCTGCGGCGGCAGGTCGCGATCATCAACTCCATGACCGCGCGCGAGCGGCGCAACCCCGGCATCATCGATGGCTCGCGCAGGCGGCGCATTGCCGCAGGCTCGGGCGTGCAGGTTCAGGACGTCAATCGCCTGCTCAAGCAGTTCCAGGAGATGCAGCGGGTCATGAAGAGCATGAAGGGGGGACGGCTGCGGGGGCTCCTGGGGGCGCTGAAGGGCGGGGGAGTGCCGCCGGGATTTCCCGGCCGCTAGCGGCAAGAAAAGTGGCGCTGGATTCGGACGTTGCGTAGAATCCGCGCTCTTTTTTGGGTGGCCTTTTTGGAGGCCACCCGCCGGAGCGAGAGCAGTACGACCATGGTAACCATTCGCCTGACGCGGCGCGGGGCGCGCAACCAGCCCTTTTATCACGTCGTCGTGACCGACAGCCGTAAGCGCCAGGGCGGCCCGAGCCTGGAGCATGTGGGCTTCTTCAACCCGATCGCCCGTCGCGGGGAGCAGAAGCTCAAGCTCGATCTGCCGCGCATCGACTACTGGGTCGGCAAGGGCGCGCAACCCTCGGACCGGGTGCGCACCCTCGTCGCCTCCTACCGGAAGCAGGCGACGGCCTGAAGGCCGCCGCCGCAGCATGGCGGCGTCCAGACGGCCGTGGAGTGGATCGAGCTTGGACGCGTGGGCGCGCCCTTTGGCATCAAAGGCTGGGTCCACGTCGAGTCCTACACCGACCCGCCGGAAGGGTTGCTTGGGCACCGGGAGTGGGTGCTGAGGCGCGCCAGCGGCGAGCGGTTCGTGCAACGTGTGGTCGAGGGACGCCGGCATGCGGCAGGCTTGGTGGCGCACCTGGAAGGCGTTGATGACCGCGCCAGGGCCGCGGCGCTCAGCGGAGGGGTGATCGAGGTCGAGCGTGCGGCACTGCCGCGCCTGCCGGCGCGCGAGTACTACCGCGCGGACCTCCTTGGTCTGCGCGTCCGTAACCTCGAGGGCGCGGAGCTCGGCACGGTGAGCCACTTCGTGGATGCGCCGGCGGGAGCTGTGATGGTGACGCGGGGAGCGGAGGGCCACGAGCACTGGGTGCCGGCCGCACCGCCGCACCTGCGCCGCGTGGACCTCGCAGCGGGCGAGGTCCTGGTGGATTGGCCGGCGGAGCTGGGATAGAAGGCTCCATGAAGATCGAGGTGGTCACGCTGTTTCCGCGCATGATCGCGGGAACACTGGAGTGCGGTGTCGTGGGGCGCGCGATCGCCCGCGGGCTCCTGAGTGTCGGCACCGAGGATCCGCGCGCGCACACGAGCGATGTGCACCGCACGGTCGATGACCGGCCCTATGGCGGCGGCCCCGGGATGGTGCTGAAGCCCGAGCCGCTCCTGGCGGCGATACGCGCCGCACAGGCCCGATTGCCGGCGGGGAGTCCGCGGCTGTACCTCTCGGCGCAGGGCGAGCGCTTCGGTCAGGCTACCGCGCAGGAGCTCGCGGGACTCCCCGGGATGCTGCTCATCGCCGGGCGGTACGAGGGTGTCGATGAGCGCGTCATTGAGCTCGGCGCCGATCGTGAGCTTTCGGTGGGTGACTACGTGCTCTCGGGTGGAGAGTTGCCGGCGCTCACGGTGATCGATGCGGTGGCGAGGCTCCTGCCGGGCGTGTTGGGCGATGAACGTTCGAGTGTCGAGGAGTCCTTCGCCCAGGGGCTGCTCGACTGGCCGCATTACACACGGCCGGAAATATTCGAGGGCAAGGCGGTGCCGGCGGTACTATTGTCGGGCGATCACGCCGACATCCATCGCTGGCGCCTCGAGCAGGCGCTGGCGCGCACGGCTGAGCGCCGTCCGGACCTGCTGCGCACCGCGCGGCTGGCGGACGAGGCGCAGCGCGTGTTGAAAGAAATCAAGGCCCGTGGAGGCGCTGGCGCCGCCGTGGGGGCCCCCCCACCGGCCAGCAGAGACGATCGAGGTGAACGCAAATGAACAAGATCATCCAGGAAATCGAGAAGCAGCGCATGACCCGCACGGTCCCGGAATTCAAGCCCGGCGACACCGTGGTGGTGCAGGTGAAGGTGGTGGAGGGAGACCGCGAGCGCGTGCAGGCCTACGAGGGCGTCGTCATCGCCAAGAGCAATCGCGGCCTGAACTCATCCTTCACGGTGCGCAAGATCTCACACGGCGAGGGCGTCGAGCGCGTGTTCCAGACCTACAGTCCCGCGATCAGCGACATCACGGTGAAGCGCCGTGGGAGCGTGCGCCGCGCGAAGCTCTACTATCTGCGCGATCTTTCCGGCAAGGCGGCGAGGATCGAAGAGAAGATCTGAGGGCGCCTGCGGGCACCAGGGCGCCGGCAATGGCGCGGGAGTAGACGATGACGCTCCGCTCGTTCTTTTCCGGCCTGTGGCGCGGGCTCGATGGGCTGCGCAAGGCGCTGCACCTGATCCTGCTGCTGCTGATCTTCGGCATCCTGATCGGTGTGCTGCGTGGCAGCGTCCCACGCATCCCCGCGAAGGCAGCACTGCTCCTCGTCCCCGAGGGTCAGCTCGTTGAGCAGCTCTCCGGCGATCCGCTCGAGCGCGCGGTGCAGGAGAGCCGCGGCGAAACGCATCGCGAGACGCTCCTGTGGGACCTCACCGACTCGATTCGCGCCGCCGCGAGCGACCCGCGGATTCCGGCGATCGCGCTCGATCTGCAGAAGTTCGAGGGCGGCACGCAACCGACGCTGGAGGAGCTCGCCGCGGCGCTGCGTGAGTTCCGGGCCGGCGGCAAGAAGGTGATTGCCTACGGCACCGAGCTGACGCAGGAGCGCTATTACCTCGCCGCGCAGGCCGATGAGGTGCTGCTCGATCCGATGGGCTTCGTGCTGATCGATGGCTACGACCGCTACCGCATGTATCTGAAGGACGCGCTGGACAAGCTCGGCGTGGAGATCAACGTGTTCCGCGTCGGCGCCTTCAAGAGCGCGGTCGAGACCTTCACCCGCAGCAACATGTCGGCCGAGGATCGCGAGGAGAGCCGCGCCTACCTCACGGCGCTCTGGAGCAGCTACCAGGAGGCAGTGACGCGCGCGCGCAAGCTGCAGCCGGATGCGCTCACGAAATACGTGGATACATTGGCGAAGACCGTGCCGGCTGCAGGGGGCGATGCCGCGCGCGTCGCGCTGCAGGCGGGCCTGGTGAGCGCGCTGAAGACGCGCATGGAGTTCGAGCAGCGCCTCGTCGCTCTCGTCGGCAAGGACGACAACAATGGCTCCTTCAAGGCCGTCTTCCTCGATGATTACGTGCGCTACGCGCACGCGCAGAAGAAGCTCAAGGCCGATGGCAAACCGCGCGTCGGGGTGATCATCGCCGAAGGGGAGATCCTCGATGGCGAGCAGCCGCCCGGGACGATCGGCGGCGAGACTCTCGCGAAGCTGATCCGCCAGGCCCGCACCGACAAGGACGTGAAGGCCGTGGTGCTGCGCGTCGACAGCCCGGGCGGCAGCGTGCTCGCTTCCGAGCAGATCTACCGGGAGCTCGTCGCGCTGCGTGCCTCCGGCAAGCCCCTCGTGGTGTCGATGAGCGGCTACGCCGCTTCCGGCGGCTACTACATCTCGGCCCCGGCGGACGAGATCCTCGCGAGCCCCGCCACCATCACCGGCTCGATCGGCATCTTCGCCATCATCCCGACGGTCGACCGCACGCTCGGCAAGGTGGGTGTCAGTGTCGATGGGGTCGGCACGACGCCGCTCTCGGGGCAACTGCGCCTCGACCGGCCGCTCGGTGAGGACGCACGCGCACTGCTGCAATCGACGGTCACGCGTGGCTACGACGAGTTTCTCGAACGCGTCGCGAGCGGCCGCAAGAAAACCCGCGATGAGGTGGACAAGGTCGCGCAGGGTCGCGTCTGGGCGGGCAAGGACGCTCATCGTATCGGCCTCGTCGATCAGCTCGGCTCGTTCAACGACGCCGCGAAGGCCGCAGCACGGCGCGCCAAGGTGACCGACTATGCGCTCGAGTTCATCGAGCCCGAGCTCACCTGGGCACAGGCACTCGCCATGCAGCTCAAGTCACATCTTGCCGCGCTGCTGCTGAGCGCCAGTCCGGGCGAGGCTTCCCTTGCACAGCTCGCGCAGCGGTTCGACCCCTTGACGCGCGAGGCGCAGCGCCTCGCGCGCTTCAGCGCGCCAAACCGCCTGTACGCCTACTGCTTCTGCGAGTTGCGCGACTAGCGACCGCGGAGGAGGGCACCCTAGACGGTCGACCAGTCGAGGATGACCTTGCCCGACTTCCCGGACCCCATTGTCTCGAATCCCTGCAGGTAGTCCTGTACGGGGAAGTGGTGCGTGATGATGGGCTCGAGCTTCAGCCCGCTCTGCAGCATGCTCGCCATCTTGTACCAGGTCTCGAACATCTCGCGGCCGTAGATCCCCTTCAGCGTGAGGCCCTTGAAGATCACCTGGTTCCAGTCGATCGCCATGTCCTCCGGCGGGATGCCGAGGATGGCGATCGAGCCGCCGTGGTGCATGGTGCGCAGCATGTCGCGGAAGGCCGCCGCGTTGCCCGACATCTCGAGCCCCACGTCGAATCCTTCCTGCATGCCGAGCTCCTTCATGGCCTGATCCAGAGACTCGCGCTGCACGTTGATGACGCGTGTCGCACCCATGCGACGCGCGAGCTCCAGGCGGTAATCGTTGACGTCCGTGATGACCACGTGCCGCGCGCCCGTGAAGCGGGCCACGGCGGTCGCCATGATGCCGATGGGGCCGGCGCCGGTGATGAGCACGTCCTCGCCCACCATGTTGAAAGCGAGCGCGGTGTGCGTGGCGTTGCCGAAGGGATCGAGGATCGCGGCGATGTCATCGGAGATCGAGTCCGGCAGCTTGAAGGTATTGTAGGCCGGGATCGCCAGGTATTGGGCGAAGGCGCCCGGGCGGTTGACGCCCACGCCGACGGTGTTGCGGCACAGGTGGCGCCGGCCGGCACGGCAATTGCGGCAGTAGCCGCAGGTGATGTGCCCCTCGCCCGAGACCCGGTCGCCTTTCTTCAGGCCCTTGACCTCGGAGCCGATCTCGACGATGCGTCCGCAGTATTCGTGGCCCACGGCCATCGGCACTGGGATGGTTTTCTGCGCCCACGCATCCCAGTTGTAGATGTGCATGTCGGTGCCGCAGATCGCGGTCTTCGCGATCTCGATGAGCACGTCGTTGGGACCCACCTTGGGCTCCGGGATCTCCTCGAGCCAGATTCCGGGCTTCGCCTGCTGCTTGACCAGTGCTTTCATGCGTTCTCAGTGAATGACGCCGAGCTCGCGGCCGACGCGGCCGAATGCCTCGAGCGCGCCTACGAGCTGCTCGCGCGTGAGCGCGGCGGAAATCTGCGTGCGGATGCGCGCCTGGCCCTGCGGCACCACCGGGTAGGAGAATCCGATGACGTATACGCCGCGCTCGAGCAGCGCGTCGGCCATGCGCGATGCGAGCGCCGCGTCACCGAGCATCACCGGAATGATCGGGTGCTCGCCGGGCTTCAGGTCGAAGCCCGCAGCGGCGAGCCCCTGGCGGAAGAAGCGGGTGTTGTCGAAGAGCTGTGCGCGCAGCTGCGGGCTGTGCTCGAGGAGATCCAGCACCGCCAGCGTCGCCGCCGCCACCACCGGCGGGATGCTGTTGGAGAAGAGGTACGGGCGGGAGCGCTGCCGCAGCCACTCGATGACCTCGCGCCGCGCCGCCACGAAGCCGCCGCTTCCGCCACCGAGTGCCTTGCCGAGCGTGCTCGTGATGATGTCGACGCGCTGCGCCACCCCGCAGTGCTCGGGCGTGCCACGCCCCGTAGGTCCCATGAAGCCGGTGGCATGCGAGTCATCAACCATCACCAGCGCGTCGTACTTCTCCGCCAGGTCGCAGATCTCGCGCAGCTTGGCGATGAAGCCGTCCATCGAGAAGACGCCGTCGGTGGCGATCAGCCGCGTGCGCGCGCCCTGTGCCTCCCGCAAACAGCGCTCGAGCTCCGCCATGTCGCAGTTGGCATAGCGGAGACGCTGCGCCTTGCAGAGGCGAATGCCGTCGATGATGCTCGCATGATTGAGCGCATCCGAGATCACCGCATCGCGCTCATCGAGCAGCGTCTCGAAGAGCCCGCCGTTGGCATCGAAGCAGGAGGAGTAGAGGATCGCATCGTCCTTGCCGAGGTAGCGCGCCAGGCGCTCCTCGAGGGTCTTGTGGATCTGCTGCGTGCCGCAGATGAAGCGCACCGAGGCCATGCCGTAACCGAGCTCCCCGAGCGCCCGTTCGGCGGCGGCGCGCACTACCGGATGGTTGGCGAGACCGAGGTAGTTGTTGGCGCACAGGTTGATGACCTCGTGATCGCCTGCGTGCACGAGGGCGCCCTGGGGGCCCGCGATCACGCGCTCGCTCTTGTAGAGCCCCTGCGGACGGAGCGCGGCAAGGTCGCCCCTGAGGCGCTCGAGAAAGGCCTGATTCATAAGGCGGATTATACCGAAGCCCTCCGCTGCGCCGCCGCGGCGACGATCGAACAGGCGCCAGCGGTTTCGGCCCTCGAAACGGTCGCATTTGAGCCGACGGAGGTCGCCGCAAAGCATGTCGGGGACGCCCGCGCGTTGCAGACTGGTGCGTGCGCCCCCATGTAGCGAGCGCGGCTGCCGCCCCGCGTGATGGTTCCGGGTTGGTTCTCATGAGCTTAAGCGTTTTTGACATCTTCAAGGTGGGCATTGGCCCCTCGAGCTCGCACACCATGGGCCCGATGCGCGCGGCGCACGAGTTCGCCGCGGGCTTGAAGCGTGATGGACTCCTCGGCGCAACGCAGGAGATCGCGGTGCGGCTCTATGGATCGCTCGCGCTCACGGGTGTGGGTCACGGCACCGACCGCGCGATCCTTGCCGGCCTCGAGGGGGCTGAGCCCGAGACCGTGGATCCCGATTCCCTCGAGGCGACGGTCCGGCGCATCCGCGCCAGCGGCCGCCTGCGGCTCGCCAACGAGCACGAGATCGCCTTCGATGAGCCGATGCAGCTGCTTTTCATGCAGCACGAGCGGCTCGCGCGGCATTCCAACGGCATGCGATTCACCGCTCTTGGCGCAGGAAGGCGCGTGCTGCGCGAGGAAGAGTATTACTCGGTCGGTGGCGGTTTCATCGTCCGGGGCGAGGAGGCCGAGGCGGCCGGCACGCACGAGCGCGCGCCGCCCCCGTACCCATTCGCCTCCGGGGAGGAGCTGCTCGCGCTCGGCCGCGAGCATGGGCTGGAGCTCTTCGAGCTGGTGATGGCGAATGAGCGCGCCTGGGCGAGTGAGTCCGAGGTTCGCGCGAAGCTGCTGCACCTCTGGCAGGTGATGCAAGCGTGCGTCGAGCGGGGCTTCCATCAGAGTGGCGTGCTGCCGGGGGTGCTGAAGGTGCGCCGGCGCGCACCGCGCCTTTACCGCGTGTTGACCGAGTGCGCGACTGTGAAACCGCTCGATGTCATGGACTGGGTCAATGCCTACGCGCTCGCGGTCAACGAGGAGAACGCCGCTGGCGGCCGCGTCGTGACTGCCCCCACCAACGGCGCCGCCGGGATCGTCCCGGCGGTGCTGCACTTCTACCGCCGGTTTGAAGAGGGCGCAAACGACGCCGGCGTCATCCGCTTTCTGCTGGTCGCCGCGGCGATCGGCATGCTCTACAAGCGCAACGCCTCCATCTCCGGTGCCGACATGGGCTGTCAGGGTGAGGTGGGGGTCGCCTGCTCGATGGCCGCCGCCGGTCTCGTTGCAGCGCTGCAGGGAACGAACGAGCAGGTCGAGAACGCCGCCGAGATCGGCATGGAGCACAACTTGGGTCTCACCTGCGATCCGGTCGCAGGCCTCGTGCAGATCCCCTGCATCGAGCGCAATGCCATGGGTGCGGTCAAGGCCGTGAATGCGGCGCGGCTCGCCATGCGCGGCGATGGCTCGCACAAGGTGTCACTCGATCAGGTGATCGCCACCATGCGCCAGACGGGCGCCGACATGTCCACCATCTACAAGGAGACCTCGCAGGGGGGTCTCGCGGTCAACGTACCCGAGTGCTGAGCTTGCGGCGCAGCGCCATCCGCTACGCTCATCTGAAAAGTCCAAACAGCCCGCGGGCGGGCGGCGCCTCCCGCATCACATCCTTGACAGCGGCGACACCGATCGCCGTCCAGTGATCGCACTCGAAAGCGATCGAGCAGAGCGCCGCCGTCGCAAGTCTACTCGCCTCCGCCTCGGGCACGAGCTGCTGTACCAGCTCAGATACGCCGGGGTTGTGCGCGATGACCAGCAGATGCGCGACGCGCGGCCCGGTCGCGTGCACGACCTTCAGCAGGTCAGCGGCGCTCGCGAGGTACAGTGCCTCATCGGACATGACCAGGCGCGGCGGGAGCGACAGCACCCGCGCCACGATCTCGCCGGTCTGTTGCGTGCGGCGTGCGGGGCTCACGAGCAGCAGGTCCGGTACGAGCGCGAGCTCGAGCAGGCGTCGCGCCATCGCTTCGGCAGCGCTCGCGCCGCGGCGGTTGAGCGGGCGCTCGAGGTCCGAGAGTCCCGCGTCCTGCCAGCGCGCGTCCGCGTGGCGCATGAGCGTCAAGCGCTTCACGGCTGCCTCACTCCGATGGATTCTCGATGAGGATGCGGCCGTCCTGCTCGCGCGCGCGGTAGGTGCGCAGCGGCTCATACGCCGGCGGGGTGAGCGCCTCGCCGGTGCGCAGGCAGAAGTGCGCACCGTGACGCGGACAGACGATCTGGCAGTCCTCCACCTGAGCTTCTCCGAGCGATTCCCCATCGTGCGTACAGCGGTCCTCGACCGCGTACAGCGCATCGCCACAGCGCACGACCACGAGGTACACGCCCGCTACTTCCACGGCGAGCGGCGCCATATCGCCGAGGGCGTCGGCACGACCCACATCCGTCCAACTCATGCTCTGGGGCGCCTGAGGGCTCAGAACATTCCAGTCTGCAGGCGCGCGGCCTCGGACATCATGCTCTGGTTCCAGGGCGGATCGAAGGTGAGGCTGACACGCGCTTCGCGCACCGTCGGGATGTGTCCGATCTTGTCGCGTACGTCGTCCACCAGGATGTCCCCCATACCGCAACCGGGTGCCGTAAGCGTGATCGTGACGTCCACGGTCCGTGTGCCGTCCTCGTTCTGCGTGACCGAGCAATCGTAGACCAGCCCGAGATCGACGATGTTGATCGGGATCTCAGGATCGTAGCAGGTGCGCATCAGGTCCCAGGCGAGGCGCTTCACGTCCTCTTCGCGCGCATTCGGCGGCAGCTCCGGCGCCTTGACCGGCTCCTGACCGATCGCGTCCGCGTCCTCGCCCGCGATGCGAAACAGATTCCCCTCGAGATAGACGGTGAAGCTGCCGCCGAGCGACTGGGTGATGTAGCCTGCCTGGCCCGGCTTCAGCTGCACCTCCTGACCGGCGGGAACGATCACCGCACGCACCTCGCGGCTCACGACGAAGGGCTCGTTCTCGTGTCTGCGCATCGCGCTACTCGGTCGAGACCGTCGCTGCGTTCGAGGAAAGCGCGGCGTTCAGCGTGTGCCAGCAGAGGCTCGCGCACTTCACGCGCGCCGGGAACTCGCGCACTCCGGAGAGGGCCGCAAGCTTGCCGAGCGCGGGATCCGGGGCGGCATCGGCCTGGGTGAGCAGCGCGTGCATGCGCTCGAAGAGCTGCCGGACGCTCGAGCGGTCCTTGCCCTTGACGGCTTCGGTCATGAGCGAAGCGGAGGCCGTAGAGATCGCGCAGCCGCTTCCCTCGAAGCGGATATCTTCGATGCGCTCGCCATTTAGCCGCAGGGTGAGCGACAAGCGGTCACCGCACAGCGGATTGTTCCCCTCGGCGTGGTGATTTGCGCCCGCGAGCGGCCCGAAGTTGCGTGGGTGGCGGTTGTGATCGAGGATCACATCCCGGTAGAGCTCCTTGAGATCCATCAGCCGAACACCTCGCGCGCGCGCCGCAGCGCGCTCGTGAGGCGCGCCACGTCCTCCTCGGTGTTGTAGCAGCCGAAGGAAGCGCGCGCCGTGGCCGGGAGGCCAAAGAAGGTCATCACCGGCATGGCGCAGTGGTGGCCGGTGCGCACCGCCACACCGTCTGCATCGAGGATGGTGCCGAGATCGTGCGCATGCACGCCTTTCATGGTGAAGGAAAGCACCGCGGCCTTGTGGGCCGCGGTGCCCACGATCTCGATCTCGGGCATGCGCGCGAGCTCGGAGGTCGCGAGCTCGAGCAGCCGCTGCTCATGGGCCGCAATCGCCTCGATGCCGAGCCCCTCGAGGTAGTCGATGGCGGCCGCGAGCCCAACGGCGCCCGTGATGTTGGGCGTGCCAGCCTCGAACTTCGCCGGCAGCTCGTTGTAGGTCGTCTTCTCGAAGGACACCGTCAGGATCATGTCCCCGCCGCCCTGCCACGGCGGCATGCTCGCGAGCAGCCCCTCGCGTCCATACAGCACGCCGATGCCGGTCGGCGCATACATCTTGTGGCCGGAAAAGGTGTAGAAATCCGCGCCCAGCGCGCGCACGTCGACCCGCGAATGCGGCACCGCCTGCGCCCCATCGATCAGTGCGACGGCGCCATGCGCGTGTGCGGCCTCGACCATGCGCTTCACCGGCAGCACCGTGCCGAGCGCGTTGGAGACGTGCGCGAAGGCCACGAGCCGCGTGCGCGGCCCGAGCTGCCGCAGAAACTCCTCGAAGGGCACTTCGCCGCGGCGGTTGATCGGCGCCACGCGTAAGCTGGCACCGGTCTGCTCGCACACCATCTGCCAGGGCACGATGTTGGCGTGATGCTCGAGGCCGGTGATCAGGATCTCATCGCCCGGGCCGAAGCGCGGGCGCGCATAGGACTGCGCGACGAGGTTGATCCCCTCGGTGGTGCCGCGTACGAAAATGATCTCCTTCACGGAGGCCGCGTTGATGAAGCGGCGCACCCGCTCGCGCGCGCCCTCGAACGCGGCGGTGGCCGCCTGGCTGAGGGCGTGCACGCCACGGTGCACGTTGGCATGGGAATGCGTCTCGTAGTTCTCCACCGCGCGCAGCACGGGAAGCGCGCGCTGCGAGGAGGCGGCGCTGTCGAGATAGGTGAGCGGGCGGCCGTGCACGCTCGTCGCGAGAATCGGAAAATCGCGGCGCACCGCCTCGGCGTCGAATGCGGGCGGGTTTTTCTCGAGGGGCAGATTCGCGGCCATCACAGCAGCTCCCGCAGCGCGTCATCGCGCAGGTGACCGGCGAGGCGCTCCTCGATCTGACGCCGCAGCGGGCGCAGCGTGATCTGCGCGATCACATCCTCGAGGAAGGCCCATTTCAGGAGGCGCTGCGCCGTTTCGCGGGCGAGGCCTCGGGACAGAAGATAAAACAGCATGTCATCGTCCAGCTTCCCTGCGGTGGCGCCGTGGCTGCAGCGCACGTCGTCGTTGTAGATCTCGAGCTGCGGCCGCACGTCGATCTCCGCCTCCGGCCCCGCAAGCAGTCCGCGCAGTGACTGGCGCGAGTCGGTGCCACACGCACCGGGCGCAACGATGATCTTGCCGTTGAAGGCGACGCGGGCACGGGCCGCGGCGATGCCGCGGAAGGTCTGCACCGTGCGAGCATTGGCGGCGGCGTGCTCGACCACCGCATAGCCGTCCTGTACCTGCTGCCGGTCGCCGAGTGCGGCGACTGCGAGTGACAGATCGGCCCGCTCCCCCATGAGCCGCAGGGCGAGTGTCGAGCGCGCCGACTGCCCGCCGGTGCTGATGGCATGCAGCCGGTACGCCGCACCCTCTGCGAGACGAGCCGACAGCGTGTCGAAGAGGGTGCTGCGGGCGCTGAGCTCCTGCAGGCGGTAGTGCTCGAGGCGCGCGCCGCGGGCGAGATCCACCTGCACCGCGCTTGCCACGAAACTCCCCTCGGCCGTCGCGCTCAGGTGCCTTTCGATGAGCGTAAGCTGCGTGTCCGGGTGCAACCGCACCTCGAGTCTCGGGTAGGAGGCGCCGTTTTGCGCTTCGGCGCTCGCGATGAAGAGCACCTCGAGCTGCAGCGGCGTGGCACGCGTCTCAGCGACATCGATGACGAGGCCGTCGGTGGCGAATGCCTGGTTGAGGAGCGCAAAACGCTCATCTGCGTGCGCTGCGGGCACCGCATCGCTTGCGTGCGCGGCGGCAGTCGGCTGCGCCATCCGCGTCACTGCTCCGGCTGGCTCCGGCGCCTCGGAGGCCGCCGGTGCGAAGCGGCCATCGACGAACACATAGCGCGCGATAGCGGGAATGGCTGCCGGCAGGTCGCCGAGGGGCGGGGGCGTCTCTCCGGGCGGCGCCGGGATGAAACGAGCGCGCTCGAGCGAGCGCAGGTTGGTGTACTTCCAGTTCTCATCGCGCGAGCTCGGCAGCCCGCTCGCTGCCAGCGCTTCGAGGGCGGTGCGACGGCGTGCGGCCGCGTGGCCGCTGCCCGGCAGCGCGCGCGCGGCGCTCGCGAAGTCCTCGGCGATGCGGTCGGTCAACGCGCTCATGTCTCGGGTCACGCCGCCTCGCCGGCGATGAAGTCGTAGCCCCGCCGCTCGAGCTCGAGGGCGAGTGTGCGGTCGCCGCTGCGGGCGATGCGGCCGCGCACGAGCACGTGCACGTAGTCCGGTACGACGTACTCGAGCAGCCGCTGATAGTGCGTCACCAGCACGCAGGAGCGATCGGGCGCGCGCTGCGAGTTCACACCCGCGGCGACCACCTTGAGGGCGTCGATGTCGAGCCCGGAGTCGGTCTCATCGAGTATCGCCAGGCGCGGCTCGAGCACCAGCATCTGCAGGATCTCGTTGCGCTTCTTCTCGCCGCCGGAAAAGCCTTCGTTGACGCCGCGCGAGAGGAAGCTGTCCTCCATGTGCATGAGCTTCATCTTCTCGCGCACCAGAGCGAGGAAATCGAAGGCGTCCACCTCCGGCAACCCCTGCAGCTTGCGGACCACGTTGACGGCCGCCTTGAGGAGGTAGACGTTGTTGACACCCGGAATCTCCACCGGGTACTGGAAGCCGAGAAAGAGTCCGAGGCGCGCGCGCTCCTCGGGTGCAAGTGTGAGCAGGTCCTGCCCGAGGTAGTGCACCGTGCCTGCCGTGATCGTGTAGCCGGGGCGTCCGGCGAGTACGTAGGCGAGCGTGCTCTTGCCGGAGCCGTTGGGGCCCATGATGGCGTGTACTTCCCCAGTGCCGACCTCGAGATTCACGCCATTGAGGATCGGCTTGCCAGCGACGGTGACCGAAAGGTTCTTGATGCTCAGCATGGATGTCTCGCGTGCTGCCCCAAAGGGGCTAACCCACCGCCCCTTCGAGGCTGACGGCCAGCAGCTTGGTCGCCTCGACGGCAAACTCCATCGGCAACTCCTTGAAAACCGACTTGCAGAAGCCGCTCACGATCAGGTTGACCGCGTCTTCCTCGCCGATGCCGCGGGCGAGCAGGTAGAAGAGCTGGTCCTCGCTGATCCTGGAGGTGCTCGCCTCGTGCTCGACGGTCGCCGAGGGGTTCTTCACCTCGACGTACGGGAAGGTGTGAGCGCCGCACTTGCCGCCCATCAGGAGCGAATCGCACTGGGTGAAATTGCGCGCGCCCTGCGCGCTCGGCAGGATCTTCACGAGCCCGCGGTAGGTGTTCTGACCCTGACCGGCGGAGATACCCTTCGAGATGATGGTGCTGCGCGTGTCCCGGCCGATGTGGATCATCTTCGTGCCGGTGTCCGCCTGCTGGTGGTTGTTGACGGTCGCCACCGAGTAGAACTCGCCGATCGAGCCCTCGCCGCGCAGCACGCAGCTCGGATACTTCCAGGTGATCGCGGAGCCGGTCTCGACCTGTGTCCAGGAAATGTGTGAATTGCGGCCACGGCACTCGCCACGCTTGGTAACGAAGTTATAAATGCCGCCGACCCCGTTGGCATCGCCCGGATACCAGTTCTGCACCGTCGAGTACTTGATGCGGGCGTCATCGAGCGCCACGAGCTCCACCACCGCGGCGTGCAGCTGGTTCTCGTCGCGTTGCGGCGCCGAGCACCCCTCGAGGTAGCTCACGTAGGAGCCCTGATCGGCGATGATGAGCGTGCGCTCGAACTGGCCGGTGTTCATCGCGTTGATGCGGAAATAGGTGGAGAGCTCCATCGGGCAGCGCACACCCTTCGGCACGTACACGAACGAGCCATCGGAAAAGACCGCGGAATTCAGCGTCGCGAAGAAATTGTCCGAGTAGGGGACGACGCTGCCCAGGTACTGCTCGATGAGCTGCGGGTGAGTGCGCACTGCCTCGGAGAAGGGGCAGAACACCACCCCGGCCGCGGCGAGGCGCTCCTTGAAGGTCGTGGCGACCGACACGCTGTCGAACACCGCGTCCACCGCAACGCCGGCGAGCCGCGCGCGCTCGTGCAGCGGCACGCCGAGCTTCTCGTAGGTCTCGAGCAGCTTCGGGTCCACCTCATCGAGGCTCCTCGGCCCGTCCTTCTTCGTCTTGGGCGCGGAGTAGTAGGAGATTCCCTGGTAGTCGATCGGCGCGACCTTCAGATGCGCCCAGTGCGGCTCCTTCATGGTGAGCCAGTGACGCAGCGCCTTCAGGCGCCACTCGGTGAGGAAGGCTGGCTCGCTTTTCTTGCGCGAGATGAGCCGTACCACCTCCTCATCGAGCCCGGGCGGTACGGTGTCGGCTTCGATGTCGGTGACGAAGCCGTGCCGATAGCCGCGGGCCATCAGGTCCTCGAGTTGTCGTGCACTTTCACTCATGTCTGCATCCAACTCCTCAGCGCAGCGGGCTTCTTGCCGCCGCTGCTTTCATCTCACGGTCGAGCGCCGGCAGCCGTGCCGGCGGCGCATCGAGCCCCGCGAGCTGCGCGAGACTGACCTCGTAGAGCGACCGGCGGATGGCGAGGTTCAGCCGCTGCCACACGCGGCCCACGCGGCAGCTCTCCTCGATCTCGCACTGACCATGTCCCACCGAGCAGTCGGTGAGCGCGACCGGTCCCTCGAGCGCATCGAGAATGGCCGCAGCGCTGATCTGAGCGGCGGGCCGCGCGAGCTGGTACCCGCCGTGGAGCCCGCGCGTCGAGGTGACGAGTCCCGCCCGCTGCAGCTGCTTCAGCAGCTTGCTCACGGTCGGCGCGGCGATATGGGTCTGCTCGGCAAGCGAGGCCGCGGTCTGCACTCGCTGCGGCTCGCCCGCGAGCGTCGCGAGCAGCACCGTCGCGTAATCGGTCAGCCGGCTGATGCGCAGCATGCAGGAACACCTCTGGAAAGTAGGACCATTTTAGTACTAATTACCCCGGGAACCAAGCGGTGCAACCGCTGCGCCACAGGCATCGCCCGGCGGGCACGCCTCGCGCCGGCAGGGGTTTGCTATCCTTCGCGTTTCCACACAGCAGGGAACGATCGCCATGAACCCGAGTGAACTCGCGCGCATCGCCGGAGCGATGGTGGCCAAGGGCAAGGGCATCCTGGCGGCGGACGAAAGCACCGGAACCATCAAGAAGCGCTTCGACAGCATCCGCCTGGATTCGACCGAGGAACAACGGCGCACGTACCGCGAGCTGCTGTTCACGGCCCCAGGCGCCGCCGAGTCGGTGAGCGCGGTCATCTTCTACGATGAGACCATTCGGCAGAAAACCAAGGACGGCACGCCGTTTCCGCAGTACCTCACGCGCCAGGGGATCGTGCCGGGCATCAAGGTCGATCTCGGCGCCAAGCCCCTCGCGGGCTTCCCCGGTGAGACCATCACCGAGGGCCTGGATGGACTGCGCGAGCGGCTGATCGAGTACCGCACCCTCGGTGCGCGCTTCGCCAAGTGGCGTGCCGTCATCGACATCGGCGAGGGTATCCCGACCTCCTTCGCGATCGAGGCGAACGCGCACGCGCTCGCGCGCTACGCGGCGCTCTGCCAGGAAAATGACATCGTGCCGATCGTGGAGCCCGAAGTGCTGATGGATGGGGCGCACTCGATCGATCGTTGTGCCGAGGTCACCGAGCGGGTGCTCGAGCGCGTATTCGATCAACTCTTCGAGCATCGCATTCTGCTCGAGGGGATGGTGCTCAAGCCCAACATGGTGATCTCCGGCAAGAAGGCCGCCAACCGCGCCCCACCGCAAACGGTCGCGGAGGCCACCGTGCGCGTGCTGAAGCATCACGTGCCGCCGGCCGTGCCCGGGATCGCTTTCCTCTCCGGTGGTCAGTCACCGGCGGAGGCGACGCTGCATCTCTCGCTGATCAATCAGCTCGCGCCGCTCCCGTGGTCGATCACTTTCAGCTACGGCCGCGCGCTTCAGGACGAGGCGCTCAGAGCCTGGGGCGGAGCGGCCGCGAACTTCACCGCCGGCCAGAAGGAATTCGTCCGGCGTGCGAAGCTCACCGCGCTCGCGACCACCGGGCGCTACGCGAGCGACATGGAAAGTAAGGCAGCCTGAAGTATCGGACGGGCGGCCGCGTTCGCGTGACAAGCCCTGCATCTGCGCAAGCCGCGGCGGAGACCGAGGCGGTCGTCGAGGTGCGCGACGTGCACTACGCCATTGGCGGGCGCGCGATCTTCGCGGGCCTCGACCTGACGGTGCAGCGCGGGCGCATCACCGCCATCATGGGCCCGAGCGGCGGCGGCAAAACGACGTTGCTCAAGCTGATCACCGGACAGATCTTCGCCGATCGCGGCAGCGTGCGGGTGTTCGGGCAGGACGTGGCAACACTCGACCGCAGAGCCCTCTACGCCCTGCGCCAGCGCCTCGGCCTGCTGTTCCAGAATGGCGCGCTGCTCACCGACCTGGACGTGTTCGACAACGTGGCTTTCCCGGTGCGCGAGCACAGCGATCTTACGGAGACCCTCATCCGCAAGCTGGTGCTCACCAAGCTCCAGGCGGTCGGACTGCGCGGCGCCGCGCACCTCATGCCCGCGGAGCTCTCGGGCGGCATGGCGCGGCGCGTGGCGCTCGCGCGTGCCATCGTCATGGACCCCGAAGTTCTCATGTACGATGAGCCGTTCGTCGGTCTCGATCCCATATCGCTCGGAGTCATCTTGCGCCTCATCAAGCAGATGAACTCCGCGCTCGGCATCACGAGCATCGTGGTCTCGCACGATGTGCGCGAGCTCGCCACCATCGCCGATGAGAGCTATCTGCTCCTCGAGGGGCGCATTGCCGTGGCCGGCACGCCCGAGCAGCTGCGCACCAGCAGCTCCCCGGCGGTGCAACAGTTCATGACCGGCAGCTTCGAAGGACCGGTGGCCTTCAATTACCCCGCCCCCGACTACGCCACGCAACTGCTGGCCGACGACGATGAATAACGGCGCCCCCAGCAACGACTACCTGCTCGAAGGCCTGCGGCGCCTGGGCTCAGTCGTGCTCTTCCTGCTGCAGCTGCTCGGGCAGTCGCTGCCGACGCTCGCACGGCCAGACCTGGTGGTGAAGCAGATCTACAACGCCGGCGCCCGCTCGCTCATCATCATCATGCTCTCGGGCCTGTTCGTCGGCATGGTGTTGGGACTGCAGGGCTACGACCTGCTGCAGCGCTTTGGCTCCGAGGAGGCGCTCGGCACGGCGGCGGCGCTCGGGCTGCTGCGGGAGCTGTCGCCGGTCACCACCGCGTTGCTGTTCGCCGGCCGTGCGGGCACCGCGCTCACTTCCGAGATCGGACTGATGCGCGCCACCGATCAGCTCACGGCCATGGAGATCATGGCGGTCGATCCGCTGCGCTACGTGGCCGCGCCCCGCTTCCTCGGCGGTGTGATCGCCATGCCGCTGCTCACGGCGATTTTCAGCGTGATCGGGCTCTACGGCGCGCAGCTCGTCGGTGTGCAGCTGATGGGTGTCGACAAGGGCGTCTTCTGGTCGCAGACCCAGGGCGCGATCGTTCTGCACGATGTCAGCGAAGGCATGGTGAAGAGCCTGGTGTTCGGTGTTGCCTGCAGTCTCGTCGCGGTGCACGAGGGCTATCATGCCGAGCCCACCGCGGAAGGCGTAGGTTTGGCCACCACGCGTACCGTGGTCGCCTCCTCGGTGCTGATACTCCTGCTTGATTACGTGTTGACGGCGTCATTCCGCTAAGAGGAACCTTGTCTTATGCGTGCCAATCGAACACTCGAGATCGGAACCGGATTGTTCGTGTTGCTCGGCTTTGCTGCGCTCGTGTTTCTCACCACGCAGCTGCCGGCGAAGGGCCTGAAGCTTGGCGGCGCCAAGGCGGGCTATCACGTGACCGCGGAGTTCGATGACATCGGCGATCTCAGGGTGGGGTCCCCGGTCACCATGGCGGGTGTGCGCTTCGGGGAGGTGTCGGGCATCCGTTTCGATCCCAAGGACTTCAAGGCCGTGGTCACCATGCGCATCGACCTGCAGTACAACCAGATTCCCGATGACAGCTACGCCAGCATCCAGACGCAGGGACTGCTCGGTGGCAAGTACATCGGGCTGAGCCCCGGAGGGCTCGACTCTTATCTCAAGGACGGCAGCCGCATCGATCAGACGCAGTCGGCGATCGTGTTCGAGAGTCTCATCAACAAGTTCTTCGCCAACTACTCGAGCTCCCAGGGTGCGGCGTCCAGCACCCCTGGCAAGGCCACGGATAATTCAGGCAAGTCGGAGTCACGGAAATGAGCATGGCAACAGCCTCCCGCTTGAGCGGCATCGTGCTGCTGGCACTGGGCTGCGCCGCCGCGCAGGGCGAGACCCCGCAGCCGGGGCAGGGTGCACCGGCCGCGGGGCCGGCGGGCACGGCGCCGGCCGCTGTAACGGAGCAGGGGCCGACGGAAGTGATACAGGCCGCTGCCCAGAGCATGTTGAATGATCTCGACAAGGACCGCGCCGCCTACAGGCGTGACCCGGCCAAGGTCGGCCAGCTGGTCGACAAGTACCTGCTGCCGCATTTCGACACGGAGTATTCGGCGCGCCTCGTGCTCGGGAAGTACTGGCGCACGGCGACCCCCGAGCAGCGGCAGCGGTTCATCGATGCCTTCTACCACTCGCTGCTCAACAACTACGGCGCCGCACTGGCGGACTTCACCGCCGACCGGCTGAAGATCTATCCGAGCAACGTCGATCCGGCCAAGCCGACCGCGACCGTGCGCACGGAGGTGAAACGCGACAACGGCGATCGCGTGGCTGTCAACTACTACATGCACAGGACCCCGCAGGGCTGGAAAGCCTGGGACGTGGTCATCGACGGCATCAGCTATGTCAACAGCTATCGCACCGACTTCGGCGAGCAGATCGAGCAGCAGGGCATCGATGCGGTCATCAAGCGCCTCGAGTCGGGTGAAAAGCCCGAAGCGATCGGTAAGACGGCCGTTAAGAGCTCATGAGCCTGCCGCAAGCCAAGCGCAACACTGACGGCGGCGCGTTCCGGCTGGCAGCCACGGCGGCGGGCGTTGTGAGCGCGCAGGGGCCGCTCACCTTCGTGAGCGCGCGCCGGGCGTGCGAGCTCGGCGTGCAGACGCTCGCGCAGGCCCCGGACGGCAAGCTGGCAATCGATTGCCGCGGCATCACGGTATCCGATAGCGCGGGGCTCGCGGTGTTACTCGAGTGGCTCGGGGTGGCCCGGCGCGCGGGCCGCTCGCTGCACTACACGCAGCTCCCGCAGGACCTTGCCGCGCTCGCGCACATCAGCGATGTTCAGGAGCTGCTCGAGCGCGGCGTCTGAGGCGGCCTGGCGGCCGTCGCCTCAGGGTTTCGGCGTTGGCTGCCCTTCCGGTGGGGGCTGCGTCGGCTGAGTGGCCTCATCCTGCTGAGCGGCTTCCTCCATCAGCTTCCGCTCCTGCTCCTCCTCGTTCTCCGGCCGGTCACCGTGCACCTTGAAGTCGCGGTTCTGCAGGTAGGCGTTGCGGATGAAGGCATACGGGTCGTAGGCGCTCTGTAGGGTGGCGTCGAGCGGCAGCAGGCGGGCGCGACGGTCGACCTCGCGCACGGCCCAGAGACTCGCGTTGGTCCAGAAGTTGGTGTAGGTGCGCGGATTGGCGAAGGTGTCGACGGTCGCGGTACCGAATGCGTCACGGATATCGTAGGGCCCGAGGAGCGGCACCACCAGGTACGGCCCCTTGGGCACACCCCACTTCCCGAGCGTCTGCCCGAAATCGCGATCGTGCTTCTCGAGCCCCGCCGTGGACGCCGGATCGAACAAACCCCCGAGTCCCACCGTAGTGTTGAACAGCAACCGGCCGATATCGGAGAAGAAGGAGCTCACCTGCCCCTGCAGCAGGTCGTTGACGATGACCACCGGATACTCGAGGTTGTCGAAGAAATTGTGGACCCCCGTCTGCACGGGCTGTGGCAGGTGGCTGTACCCCTTGGCCACCGGCTTGAGAATGGCGCGGTCGAGGGTGTCGTTGAACTTGTAGGTTCCCCGGTTCATTCGCTCCCACGGATCACGCGGGTCGCGTTTCACCCCCGGCGGCAGCGTGGCGCAGCCGTACAACAGCAACAGGCAAACCGAGAGCAGCGAGAGATACGTGTTCGATCGCATACGGGAGCGCAAACCGCGGAAGGTCGCCGCATTGTAGCAGCCGCGCTGCGCCGCCCGGGCGGGTCAATGTCCGCCGCGCTGACCCTGACCGTCGCCGTTGTCGCTCGCGACCTGTCGTTTGTGCATACTCGCGAGGTATTCGCGGACCTCTTCCAGCCGCGCCAGGTAGCGCTGGCGCTGGATCTGACTGATGTGCGGGGAGGCGAGGGCGAGCTGCAGCTGCTGCGCCGCGAGGTACAGATCGCCGCCTGCGATCTGGTACTCGCCCATGTAGAAGTAGGCATCGCCGGCATCGCCGGCGGCGCTCGCGGCGAGCGCCGTGAGACGTATCTGATCGGGCGTCGGCGGCACGTTGTTGAACAGGTCGAGCAGCATGTTGTGCGCCTCACCGGGGCGGCCCGCTGCCATGAGCGTCTCGGCGTAACGCACCGTCACCGGCACGTTGCGCGGGAAGAGCCGCTCCGCGCGCTGAAACGTGGCGAGCGCCTCCTTCACGTGTCCGGCTTTCGCCTGCGCCTGGCCGAGCGCCGCATGCAGCAGCGTGAGATCCTCGTGCTGCTGCATGAGCGGAGTGAGGATCTTCACCGCCTCCTCCGCGCGGTTGCTGTTCATGAGGGCGAGCCCTTCGCCGTAGCGGTTGCCGAGAGTGTCGCCGCCGTGAGCGATCTTCTGCGCATATTGCCCGGCAAGATCGACATCGCCGGTCGCGCTCAGCACGCGTACCCGCTCGCGGATCAGCTCGTAGCTCTGCGAATCCTGTACCTTGTGCGGCGGGAACTGTGCGGCGCGTGCGCGCGCCTCGGCAACGCGGTCGGTCGTCACCGGGTGGTCGATCAACATCGCCGGAATGTAAGTGGCGGCGAGGCCCTCGTGGCGGCTCATGGTCTCGAAGAAGCCCGCCATGGCGTTGGGGTCGTAGCCTGCGCCGGCGAGGAAGCCTATGCCGACGCGGTCGGCTTCCATTTCGTTGTCGCGGCTGAAGTTGATCTGATGCTGCACCGCCATTCCCTGCGCGGCGGCGAGCCCGCCTTCGATCGCCTGGCCGCCGCCGATCGCGCCGAGCAGGATCGCTGCGAGCACCGCAGCCACGGAGGTAATGCTCTGCTTCGACTGGTCGACGATCATGCGCGCGATGTGGTGCTGGGTGACGTGCGCGGTCTCGTGTGCCATGACGCTCGCGAGTTCCGACTCGTTGGTGGTGGCGAGCACCAGTCCCTCGTTGATGAACACGAAGCCGCCGGGGACCGCGAAGGCGTTGATCGCCGGATCCTTGATCACGAAGTACTGGAAGTGCCGGCCGCCTTCGGCGCTCTGCGAGGCGAGCCGCATGCCGACGCTGTTGATGTACTCGCTGATCTCCGGATCTTCGATGAGCGCGTTCTGATCGCGCAGCTCGTGCGCCACCATGGCGCCGAGCCGGTACTCATCGCTCTGTGAGAGCACCGCGGCGGCGGGACTGCCCATGTCGGGCAGATCGGAGCCTGCGACCGGGGCGTTGAGCAACGGCTGCGAGGTGGCGGGCGGATCCGCCGATGCCACGGTGCCGGCAGCCAGCAGCGCAGTTGCGAGGAAGATGAAGAGGCGGCGCATCATCTCTTCGACCGCATCCGGCGGTCAGGGTTTCCCAGCGTTTACAGACCCTTACAAAGGGCGCCCCCGCGGCTGCGCACGCCCGCGGCGCGCCTAGACTAGCACCTAGAGGATGTCGGAGGCGAAATCGGCGAGCCGGGAGCGCTCACCGCGCACCAGCGTGACGTGCCCGGAATGTGCCCAGCCGCGGAAGCGGTTCACCGCATAGGTCAATCCCGAGGTCATCTCGGTGAGATACGGCGTGTCGATCTGCGCGATGTTGCCGAGACAGGCGAGCTTGGTACCGGGACCGGCGCGGGTGATGAGCGCCTTCATCTGCTTCGGCGTCAGGTTCTGCGCCTCATCGAGGATGAGAAAACGGTTGAGGAAGGTGCGGCCGCGCATGAAGTTCAGCGAGCGGATCTTGATCCGGTTGCGCAACAGGTCTTTGGTGGCGGCACGACCCCAGTTGCCGCCCTCCTGTGAGCCGGTGAGCACCTCGAGATTGTCCATGAGGGCGCCCATCCACGGCTCCATCTTCTCTTCCTCGGTGCCGGGGAGAAAACCGATGTCCTCACCGAGCGGAATCGTCACCCGCGTCATGATGATCTCCACGAAGCGGTTGGTCTCGAGGGTCTGCATCAGCCCGGCTGCCAGCGCGAGCAACGTCTTGCCGGTGCCGGCGGGTCCGAGCACGGTGACGAAATCGATCTCCGGGTCCATGAGCAGGTTCAGGGCGAAGTTCTGCTCGCGGTTGCGCGCCGTGATGCCCCAGATGTTGTGCCGCTCGTTGCGGTAGTCGCGCGTCAGCTCGATGGTGGCGGTGTCGCCGTTGATCTTGCGGACGACGCCTTCGATCCCCTCGGGGGAGTCTTCGAACACGCCTTGATTGGGTTGCCACTCGCGCACGGCGGGACCGGTGATTTCGTAAAAGGTGCGCTCGGCGTCTTTCCAGGAGCGCATGTCGCGGCCGTGCTGCTCCCAGAAGTCGCGCGGCAGCGCCCCCACGCCGCTGTAGAGGACATCGGCGTCTTCCAGCGTCTTGTCGCTGTAGTAGTCCTCGGCGTGGACCCCGAGCACGGCCGCCTTGATGCGCAGATTGATGTCCTTGGACACGAGGATCACGCGTGCGTCCGGATGCTCGGTCTGCAGCGCGAGGGTCTGCTCGAGGATGGTGTTGTCGCCCCCCTGCCCGGGCAGGCTCTCCGGCAGCGCACCGGAGAGCTGGCGTGTCTGGAAGAACAGCCGCCCGCACGAAGGCTTCTTGCCATGATTGCCGGAGTAGCCGCTCGGCAGCCGCAGTCCCTGGTCGATCTGCTCCTTGGTGACACCGCGCATCATGTCATCGAGGAAGCGGCTCACCTGGCGCACGTTGCGCGAGGACTCGGACAGGCCCTTCTTGTGGGCATCGAGCTCTTCCAGCACGACCATCGGCAGGTACACGTCGTGCTCCTCGAAACGGAAGATGGCGGTCGGATCGTGCATCAGCACGTTGGTGTCGAGCACGAACAGGCGCCGTCCGGTGCGCGGTCTGCCTTTCACTTCGCGTGACTCGCCCGAGGCTGCCGTCGGACCGGGGTCATTGACGCTGCGCTGCTTCAAGGACTGCCTCCGTGTGAGTGGAAAGTTTCACCGTGCATCATCCTGGGCCGGGAGAACACAGGCGGTTGCGTGCCGGGCCGCTGCTCGGACATCTCGTCTCAGGATTTGACCGGTTCGAGAATCGCATCGAGGTTGAGGGAGTCGCAGAACTCCATGAACTCCTCGCGCAGGTGTGCGACGTGGATGCGGCTCGGCACGTTCACGATCATCTGCACCGCGAACATCGGGGCTCCGGTGTGCGCCGCCGGATAGCTGCGCGTGGAAACTTCCGCGATGTCGATGCCGCGGCTCGCGAAGAAGCCCGACAGCCCCGAGACGATGCCGCTCTGATCGAGGCATACCACGTCGATCGAGTAGGGCAGCATGTCCGTGCGCGCAGTGCGCGGCTCGGTGCGCTTGAGGTGAATACTGAGGTTCGAGGTGTCGGCGAGCCGCTTGAGCTCGGTTTCGAGCTTCGCGAGTGCGTGCCAGTTGCCCGACACGAGCAGCAGCATCGCGAACTCGGTACCGAGGCTCGCCATGCGGCTCTCGCTGATGTTGCCGCCGGACTCGCTGATGACACGGGTGAGCTCATGGACCATGCCCGTGCGGTCGCTGCCGATGGCCGAGACGGCCAGGTGCTGCTTCATCTGTCGATGGCGGTTGGGTGTGCCGGCATTCGCCAGCGGGAGTGTACCGGGAGCGGGGGCGGGTTGCGAACCCGCGCGTTGCTGCTGCTTGCGCGAGGCTTGCTTAAGCCCAACTTCCGCCCGTAACATCGCACGCTTCCCTGCAGGGCACCACTGCGAGCACCAATCCCAGCGTATGTTTGCCGGCAGCCTGGTTGCCATCGTCACTCCCATGCGCGCCGATGGCGCCATCGACTTCGAAGCCTGGGCACGGCTGCTCGATTTCCACGCTGCCAACTCAACCGACGGCATCGTGGTCGGCGGCACGACGGGTGAGTCGGCGACGCTGCGCGATGCGGAGCTGCGCGAGCTGCTGCTGCGAGCGTGCGAGCAGTTGCGCGGACGGGTCGCGGTGATCGCCGGCGCCGGCACGAGCAGCACCGCCTCGACCGTGGAGCGAGTGGAGTGGCTCTCGGAGCTGCCCCTCGATGCCCTGCTGCTCGTGACCCCGGCCTACAACCGCCCGCCCCAGGAGGGGCTGTACCGTCACTTCGCCGCCGCTGCGGCCGCCGCGCGCAAGCCGCTGCTGCTCTACAACGTGCCCGCGCGCACCGCGGTCGACATGAAGCCCGTGACGGTCGCGCGCCTCGCGCGCCTCAAGGGCATCGCGGGTATCAAGGAAGCAGTTCCCGAGATCGCGCGGGTGCGCGAACTGGTCGCACTCTGTCCGCAGGACTTCGCGGTGCTGAGCGGGGATGATGCCACCGCGCGCGCGAGCATCGCGGCCGGGGCGCGCGGCGTGATCTCGGTGACGGCGAACGTTGCGCCCCGCGCGATGTCCCAGATGCTGGCCGCTGCAAGGCGCGGGGAGGTGGCGCGCGCCGCCGAGCTCGATGCGCCGCTCGGCGCACTGCATCGGGAGCTGTTCATCGAGGCGAACCCGATCCCGGTGAAATGGCTCCTGGCACAGCTCGGACTGATCCTGCCGGGGGTACGATTGCCGCTCACACCGCTTGCGGCTGAGCACTACGCCGGCCTGCTCGCAGCAGCGCGCACCGCCGGCCTGTTCGCCTGAGAGAGCCCGTTCTCGAGGAGTCGCTATGAGGAGTGTGGAATGAGATTCGTGCGGGGAGTCGTCCTGCTCCTCCTGCTGCTGCCGCTCATGAGCGGCTGCCATGCGTTCAGGAATGCCAGCGCCAAGGCCTGTCACGGCCCGCAGCCGTATCAGAAGGCCCAGAGCGTGCCGCCACTGACGATCCCCTCGGGGCTCGATGCGCCCGACACCACCAACGCGCTGCGCCTGCCGGCCCTGAACGACACGGCGCCGCCGCCGAGAAAGGGCAAGCAGCCCTGTCTCGATGAGCCTCCACCTTTCAAGGTGACGCAGCCCGCGAAGGCTCCGCAGGCTTGAGGCGGGTGCGGCCCCAGGGCGCATGGCTTATGATGCGCCGCCTTCTCAGCCTGGCACGGGTGAGCCGCGGGCCGGTTCGACCCGGGTCTCGGTAAGTACTTGATCGGAGAGGTGGCCGAGCGGTCGAAGGCGCTGGACTGGAATTCCAGTAACATCTCAACGGGTGTTCGTGGGTTCGAATCCCACCCTCTCCGCCAGTCGCTTCACGCTCCCTGGCGCGGGGGCGCTTCTGCAGCGCTTCCCGGATGGCTTCCGGCCCGCTGCGGGATGAGCAGTATGCAGGCGATGATGAACACCGCGAGGATCGCGGACGCGAGCGGCCGGCTCACGTTGAGGCCGCCCTGGGCGATGGGCTTGTCGAAGAAATCGCCCACTGTCGCGCCGAGCGGACGCGTGAGAATGAACGCCGTCCAGAAGAGCACGACGTGCGAGATGCGCGTGCGGTAGTAGGCGATGGCGATGAGCACGAGCAGCGCACCGAACACCAGCGCGCCGCCGCGGTAACCGAGTCCAGCGTCCGCGACCCAGTCGCCGAGCGCAGTGCCGAGCGTTTGCGAGAAGGTGATCGTGAGCCAGTAGAACGCCTCGACGCGCGGCGTGTTGACCGTGTTGACCGATACCGTCCCCTCCGTGCGGTACCAAAGTGCGAGCGAGCCGAGCACGCAGGCGAGCAGGAGCAGCGACCCACCGAGGTAGCCGATGCCGAGCGAGCGATCGGCGAAATCCGCCAGCGTGGTTCCGGCGGTGGTCGAGGCGATGATGGTCGCCCAGTAGAGGAAGGGCTGGAAGCGTTTTGCCGCAATCTGGCAGGCAGCAAGGATCACGAGCGCGGTGGCGAAGATCAGCGTGCTGGTGAGATAGCCGAGGCCGAGCGTCATCGACAGAGTGTCGCCACCTGTCTCGCCGAGCGTGGTGGCCGCGACCTTGATGATCCAGAAGCCGAGCGTGACCTCCGGGACCTTGGCAGCAACGCCGTCCCGAACCGGACTGGCGACCGCGTTTCTGTTCATGCTGACTGACTCGAGTTGGTATCGCTGCGATTGTGCCCGTTTCCTGCGGCGCACGCGCCTCGCCGCTGCAACGTCCGCGCCAGCGCCGGCGGCCGCGCCCACGGCATGTGATAGCATCCAGTGGTTTTCGCAATCATGGTGGCCCGCATCGGTTTCTCCGCGACGACCAGTCGTGAATCCCGTCAGGGCCGGAAGGCAGCAGCGGCAGCGGCGATGTCGGGTGCCGGAGCTCGAGCTGGTGCGGGCCGCCTCCTGTCGCTTGGCACTGATCCGGGACTATCATGAGCTACACCGCGCTGGCGCGCAGATATCGTCCGAAGACATTCGCCGAGTTGGTAGGGCAGGAGCACGTGCGGCGTGCGCTCGTCAACGCGCTCTCGAGCGGACGCGTGCACCACGCATTTCTCTTCACCGGCACGCGCGGGGTGGGGAAGACCACGATCGCGCGGATCCTCGCCAAGTGCCTCAACTGCGAGACCGGGGTCACTGCCGAGCCCTGCGGGGTGTGCGCCAGCTGCCGCGAGATCGACGCCGCACGATTTCCCGATCTCATAGAGGTCGACGCCGCCTCGCGCACCAAGGTGGACGACACGCGCGAGCTGCTCGACAACGTGCAATACGCCCCTGCGCGCGGTCGCTACAAGGTGTATCTCATCGATGAGGTCCACATGCTGTCGGCGCACTCCTTCAACGCCTTGCTGAAGACGCTCGAGGAGCCGCCGCCGCACGTGAAGTTCCTGCTGGCCACCACCGACCCGCAGAAGCTGCCGGTCACGGTGCTCTCGCGCTGCCTGCAGTTCAATCTGAAGCGGCTGCCTTCCGCGGAGATCGCGACGCACCTGCGCACGATACTCACGGCGGAGGGCGTGACCTTCGACGCGCCCGCGGTGACGCTGCTGGCGCACGCTGCGGATGGGAGCTTGCGGGATGCGCTCTCACTCCTCGACCAGCTCATCGCGTTCGGCGGTGGCCGTGTGGGCGAAGCCGAGGCGCGCGCGATGCTCGGCACGGTGGCGCGCGATCACGTCGTGCGTATCCTGGAGCTCCTCGCGCGCAGTGAGAGCGCGGAGCTCCTGCGCTGCGTGCAGTCCCTCGAGGAGTTCGCTCCCGACTACGCGCAGGTGCTCGATGCGCTCGCCGGGCTCCTGGTGCGTGTCGGGCTGCGCCAGGCCGTCGCGGGCTATGAAGGCGATGAGCTCTACGCACCCGAGGTGCTCGACCGGCTGGCGGCTGCACTCTCTCCCGAGGACGTGCAGCTTTTCTATCAGACGGCGATCATCGGTCGCCGCGACCTTCCGCTCGCACCCACACCAGGCAGCGGCTTTGCCATGACGCTGCTGCGCATGCTCGCCTTCCGCCCAGCGGGGGCGGCGGACGAGGCGCGAAATCACGCGACCGCCGCGCCGCAGAACCCCGTGCGAGGTCGCGCAGCGGGTGCCGCGACGGCTCCGGGGACGACAGGCGCGACGCCCTTAACCGGGGTTTCGGAGACGATCAGCCCCTCGGCTTCGGCCGCGGTCCTGGCGGAAGGCCCGGCTGCAACGGAGGAGGGTGCGGCGTGGGGGGGCATCGTGGCCCAGCTGGAGCTGTCGGGAGCCGCACGGCAACTCGCCAGTCACTGCGTTTTCCTCGGGCGGCAGGGCGCCGTGATCCGCCTGGCGCTCGATCCGCGTCACCAGCTGGTCCGTACCATGGCGACCGAGGAGAAGCTCGCGCAGGCCCTGTCCCGCCATTTCGGTTCGACGGTGCGGCTCGAATTCCAGTCGGGTGCGTCGCAAGGCGCCGAGACTCCCGCGCAGGCGCAGCGGCGCGCCAGCGAGACAGAGCTCGCCGCCGCGCGGCGGGCGTTCGAGGACGATACGGGCGTCAAGGGACTGCGGGAGCGGTTCGGGGCCACCGTGCTGCCGGACACCGTGCGCCCGGTAAAATGAGCCTTTCAGAGATCAGCGGCGCCGCGCGGCGCCACAGGTGAGCCGTTCATGCCAGGCAACTTCAACAACCTGATGAAACAGGCCCAGGCCATGCAGGCGAACATGCAGAAGGCCCAGGCCGAGATTGCGAACATCGAGGTGATCGGCGAGTCGGGCGGCGGGATGGTGAAGATCACCATGAACGGCCGTCACGAGGTGAAGCGCGTGCAGATCGAGCCGACGGTGAGCGCCGAGGACCGCGACATGCTCGAGGATCTGATCGCCGCCGCGGCCAACGACGCCGTGCACAAGGTCGAGGCGCGGGTGCAGGAGAAAATGGCGAGCCTCACGGCGGGACTGCAGCTTCCGCCGGGGGTGAAGTTGCCGTTCTGAGGCCCGCCGCGCGATGAAGCACTCGCCGCACCTCGCGGCGCTCATCGAGGCGCTGCGCACCCTGCCCGGTGTGGGACCGAAGACCGCGCAGCGCATGGCGTTCCATCTGCTCCAGGAGGGGCGGCCCGGAGCGCGCGCCCTCACGCAGGCGCTCACGGCAGCGCTCGACTCGGTCGCGCGCTGCAGGCGCTGCCGCATGCTGACCGAGGGGGAGCTGTGCGTGATCTGCGCCGCACCGCAGCGGGATGCGGCACTGCTCTGCGCCGTCGAGTCGCCCGCCGATGTGGTGGCGATCGAGTCTTCCGGCAGCTACCGCGGGCGCTATTTCGTACTCATGGGGCATCTCTCGCCGCTCGATGGCATCGGGCCCGAGCAGCTCGGCGTACGGGAGCTCGAGTCGATTCTCGCCGAAGGCGAGGTGCGTGAGCTCATTCTCGCCACCAACTCGACCGTCGAGGGCGAGGCGACCGCGCACTACCTGAGCGAGATCGCCACGCGGCGCGGCGTGCGTGCGAGTCGCATCGCTCACGGTGTGCCACTCGGCGGCGAGCTCGAGTACGTCGATGGCGGCACGCTCGCGCACGCGCTCGCAGGTAGGCAGTCGCTTTGACGCGCCGCACCCGCGCCGACGCGTTGCCCGAACGTAAGCGTAGCCGCATCGGCTGTTGAGTTAGTTGCTGCGCAAGGTGCACACTTCGACCGGCCGATACCAACAATCTTGGAGAGTCACACAATGAACAGCAAGCCCCTCGCGTCACGGGTATGGATCGTCGCGGCAACCGCCCTCGCCGCTCTGATCGGCACGGTTGCGCTGGCGGTCGATACGGCAGCGATCGATAAGCAGGTCTCAGCCACGCTCAATCGTTTCTACACGCTCAAACCCGAAAACAAGCCGCTCGTGGAGCATGCAGTCGCGGTACTGGTCTTTCCTGACATCACCAAGGCCGGGGTCGGTGTGGGCGGTGAGCACGGCAACGGTGCACTGCTCGAGCACGGCAACACCAGCGGTTACTACTCGGTCTCGGGTGCCTCGGTCGGTGCGACGCTCGGCGTATCGCATCACAGTGAGGTCATCATCTTCAACACGCAGGCGGCACGTGACAAGTTCGTCAACGGCCAGGACTGGTCGATCGGTGCCGACGCCTCGGTAGCGGTTGCGAAGACGGGCGTCGGCGGAAGTTACGACACGACAACACTCCAGAAGCCGGTGCTTGCCTTCGTGTTTGGTGAGAAAGGGCTGATGGGTGATGCCTCCCTGGCGGGCGCCAAGATCAGCAAGATCGCGAAGTGAGCCGCAGTTGCCGGCCCGCGGTCAGGCGGGCCGGCGCGACTCGGCCGACACGATTGCGCCGGGGACCGGCGTTTGTTTAGAGCTTGTTCCGCGGATAGTTAGGTAATTGCCTAACTATCGGGCCGACGCGCTAATACACGTCCTGCCGAACTATCCCAATTGCCTGGGCAACTGCGAGCCACGCCCGCGCTGATACCTGCGGCGTGGTGCCCGGCGCTCCCGATCGCGCGACGCAAGCGCTAACGTCCGCGGTTGGCGCTCAGCTGCTCGCGCAGGCGGCGCAGGCGCCGGTAACTCTCGTAGCGCCGCGCGTGCCACGTTCCATCTTCTGCCGCGGCACGTACTGCGCAACCCGGCTCACGCAGGTGGCGGCAATCGCTGAACCGGCAACCGGGGGCGAGTCGCGCCACTTCCGGAAAGCCGAGCGTGCGCTCATCGAGCGCGCTCACCGCCGGCGCGAAGTCGCGCACCCCCGGGGAGTCGATGAGCGCCGCTCCCTGCGGCAGATCGAAGAGCCGTGCGGCGGTCGTGGTGTGTCTGCCTGCCTTCGCGCGCACGAGCTCACCGATGGCCACCTCTGCCTGGGGCAGGAGGCGCCGCACGAGCGAGGACTTGCCGACACCGGACTGCCCGACGAGGGCGCCGCGCGTGCCCGGTCCGAGTGCCGCGAGCAGCTTCTGCATGCCGGCACCGCTCGCGGCCGAGCAGAAAATGGCGGGAAAACCGGCGGCCGCGTAGGCGTCCAGCTCGGCGGTGAGGCCCGCCTCGATCCCGAGCTCGGACTTGTTGACGATGAGCGTCGCAGGGACGTCGGCGGCCGTGGCTGCCGCCAGGTAGCGATCGGTGACGAACAGGTCCGGCAACGGCAGCGGTGCCAGCACGATGAGCAGACGCGTCAGGTTGGCGACGACCGGTTCCGCGCCGCCGCGTGAGTTCGCGCGCCACAGCGCATTGCGCCGCGCGAGCACCTCGATCACGTGCACTTCCTCGTGGTGCGGATCGATGCGGCAGCGGACCTCATCCCCACACACGACCGCCAGCGTGCGGCCGAAAGGACGCGCCCGCAGCTCCTCGCCCGCGGCGGTGCGCACCACCATGTGACGGCCGAAGGTCGCTATGACAGACCCGAGGATCGTCGGTGTCATTACCCGGTCCCGCCCGTGGCCTCTGCTACACTTGGCACGCTGGTTCCGCGCTCAACTTCCGTTCATTCCGGCGCACATCATAGACATGCCAAGCGGCGACTACCTGGTATGGATCGATCTGGAGATGACGGGCCTCAAGCCCGACTCCGACGTCATCATCGAGATCGCGACCGTGATGACCGACAAGGAGTTGGCGATCGTCGCCGAGGGCCCGGTGCTCGCCATCCACCACGGCGATGAGGTGCTCGCGCGCATGGACGAGTGGAACCAGCGCCAGCACGGCTCCTCGGGGCTGCTCGCGCGGGTACGGGCAAGCCGCGTGAGCGTCGCCGAGGCTCAGCAACGTACGCTGGAGTTCCTCATGCCGCTCGTGACCGCCGGCAGCTCGCCCATGTGCGGCAGCAGCATCTGCCAGGACCGGCGCTTCCTCGCCCGTTACATGCCCGAGCTCGAGCGCTTCTTCCATTACCGCAACCTCGATGTCAGCACACTCAAGGAGCTCGCCAGGCGCTGGGCGCCCGCGGTGGCGGAGAGCTTCGTGAAACAGGGAACGCATCTGGCCCTCGCCGACATCCACGAGTCGATTCGCGAGCTGCGCCACTATCGCGCGCGGCTGTTCGCCGCCGCGTGGGGAGGTGTCGGTGGCTGAGGCGCCCGTCACGCATCACGGCGGCTGTCACTGCGGCGCGGTCGCTTTCGAGGTGGAAGCACCGGCACGGATGGTGGTGAGCGAGTGCAACTGCTCCATCTGCCGCATGTCTGGGTTTCTGCACCTGATCGTGCCGCGCGCGCGCTTCCGCCTGCTGCGCGGCGCGGACGCGCTGACCGAGTATCGCTTCAACACCGGGACCGCGCGCCACCTGTTCTGTCGCCGTTGCGGCGTGAAATCCTTCTACGTGCCGCGCTCCAACCCCGACGGCTACAGCGTCAACCTGCGCTGCCTCGATCGCTCGACCGTCACCGAAGTCGCCGTCGAGCCCTTCGACGACGAGGATCGCGCGGCCTCCGACGCGAAGATCCGCGACCGCTCGCGCGAGTGAGCCTGGCGCGCCGGAGCTCGCGGCCGGCCCGCGGCGCGCCGCCGTCAGCTGGATTTGGCCGGGGTGCCCGGTTGCGCGAGGAATAGCCAGGTCTCGACGACCGTGTCCGGGTTGAGCGACATGCTCTCGATGCCCTGATCGAGCAGCCAGCGCGCGAGATCGGGGTGGTCGGAGGGCCCCTGGCCGCAGATACCGACGTACTTGCCGAGCCTGCGGCAGGCGGCGATGGACATGGCGAGCAGCAGCCGCACGGCCTCATCCCGCTCATCGAAGCTGCGCGCCACGATGGCGGAGTCGCGATCGAGGCCGAGGGTGAGTTGCGTCATGTCGTTCGAGCCGATCGACATGCCATCGAAATACTGCAGGTACTTCTCCGCCAGCAGCGCGTTTGTCGGCAGCTCGCACATCATGATGATGCGCAGCTCCTCGCTTCCGCGCTTGAGCCCGTTGGCCGCGAGAAGCTCGGTGACCGCCCGCGCCTCATCGAGCGTGCGCACGAAGGGCACCATCACCTGCACGTTGGTGAGTCCCATGGTCTCGCGTACCCGGCGGATGGCGCGGCACTCGAGCTCGAAGCACGGTCGAAAGCTCTCATCGACGTAGCGCAATGCCCCGCGGAAGCCGAGCATCGGGTTCTCCTCGTGCGGCTCGTAGCGCGCCCCGCCGATGAGGTTGGCGTACTCGTTCGACTTGAAGTCCGAGAGGCGCACGATCACCGGCTCGGGAGCGAACGCGGCGGCAATCTGCGCGACGCCTTCCGCGAGCTTCTCGACGTAGAAACCGACCGGATCGCGGTAGCCCGCCATCTGGGTGCGGATCTGCTCCTTGAGGTCGGCGTCCAGCCGCTCGAACTCGAGCAGCGCCCTCGGGTGCACCCCGATCATGCGGTTGATGATGAACTCGAGCCGCGCGAGCCCCACCCCGTGATTGGGAATGGCGGCGAAATCGAAGGCGCGGTCGGGGTTGCCGACGTTCATCATGATCTTGACGGGGATCTTCGGCAGCGAGTCGAGCTCGACCTGCGTGCGCTCGAACTCGAGCAGCCCGTCGTAGACGTAGCCGTTGTCGCCTTCGGCGCACGACACGGTTACCTCCTGGCCCTCGCGGATGCGCTGCGTCGCATCGCCGCAGCCGACCAGCGCGGGAATGCCGAGCTCGCGCGCGATGATCGCCGCGTGGCAGGTGCGGCCGCCGCGATTGGTGACGATGGCCGCGGCGCGCTTCATCACCGGCTCCCAGTCAGGATCGGTCATGTCTGCGATGAGCACATCGCCGTTCTGCACGCGCGCCATCTCCGCCGCCCGCGTGATGACCCGCGCGGTGCCCGCGCCGATGCGCGTGCCGACGCTGCGGCCCGTCGCGAGCACGCGCCCACGGCGCTTGAGCGCATAGCGTTGGATGGTGCGTCCCGCGCGGCTCTGCACGGTCTCCGGGCGCGCCTGCAGGATGTAGATCTCGCCACTTGCCCCATCGCGCGCCCACTCGATGTCCATCGGGCGCCGGTAGTGCTCCTCGATCAAAAGCGCCTGGCGGGCGAGCGTGATGAGATCGGCATCCTCGAGGCAGAAGCGGCGCCGCTCGGCCTCCGGAACCTCGAGCGTCTGCACCCGCTCGGTGGAGCCTGCGGGCGCGTACACCATCTTGATCGCCTTGCTGCCGAGATTACGGCGCAGTACCGGGTGCTTGCCGCTGCGGAGCGCAGGCTTGTAGAGATAGAACTCATCGGGATTCACCGCGCCCTGCACCACCGTCTCGCCGAGCCCCCAGGAGGCGGTGATGAATACCACGTCGCGAAAGCCCGAGTCGGTGTCGAGCGTGAACATGACGCCGCTCGCGCCGAGGTCGCTGCGCACCATGTGCTGTATGCCCACCGACAGCGCCACCGCGGCGTGGTGGAAGCCCTGGTGCACGCGGTAAGAGATGGCACGGTCGGTGAAGAGCGAGGCGAACACCTCGTGGATCGCCCGCAGCACCGCTTCCTCGCCGCGCACGTTGAGGAAGGTCTCCTGCTGACCGGCGAAGGAGGCCTCGGGGAGGTCCTCCGCCGTCGCGGAGGAACGTACCGCCACGGCGAAGTCCGCACGTCGCTCACCGAGCCGGCGCAGCGCCTCGAGCACCGCGGTGTTGAAGGCGGGCGGAAGCGGCGTGGCGAGGATCCACTGGCGGATGCGCGCGCCGCTCGCGGCGAGCTCACCGACATCATCCACATCGAGGCGGGCGAGCTCGGCGCGGATGCGCTCTTCGAGCCCGCCCTGCGCGAGGAATTCGCGATAGGCGTGCGCGGTGGTCGCGAAGCCGCCCGGCACCCGCACGCCGAGCTTCGCCAGCGCGCCGATCATCTCGCCGAGCGAGGCGTTCTTGCCGCCGACCCTCTCGACATCATGCATGCCGAGCTGCTCGAACGGAATGACGTAGGCGTTCACGGAAGCTCCCGGTGGTCAGTCAACGGCGGCGCGCGCTTGCCACGGCCGGCTGCACGGTGGAACACTGCGTACCCGACACGACAGTCTTGAGAAGCGCCTGCAGCCGTGAGCCGTCGAACCGTTTTTTTCGTCTCGGACCAGACGGGCGTCACTGCGGAAACGCTGGGCCACAGCCTCATGACGCAGTTCGAGGGCCTGGAATTTCGGCAGCTGACTTTGCCATTTGTGTCAACGCTTGACAAGGCGCGCGAGGCGGTGCGGCGCATCGACCGCGCGGCGCAGGAGGAGGGCCTGCGACCGATCATCTTCAGCACACTGGTGCAGGATGAGCTGCGCGACGTGGTGATGACCGCCAACGGGCTGTTTCTCGATCTGTTCTCCGCGTTCGTCGGCCCACTCGAGCGTGAGCTCAACACGCGCTCCACGCATCGCGCCGGACGCGCGCACGGCATTGCCGATCTCGCCGCCTACACCACCCGCATCAACGCGACCAACTTCGCACTGGCCAACGACGATGGCACCGGCGGCGACTACGCCCACGCGGACGTGGTACTGGTCGGTGTGTCGCGCGTCGGCAAGACCCCCACCTGCGTGTACATGGCACTGCAGTACGGAGTGTTTGCCGCCAACTACCCACTCACGGAAGAGGACCTCGAGGCCGCACGCCTGCCGGTGCGGCTCGAGCCCTTCCGCGGCAAACTCTACGGGCTCACCATCCGCCCGGAGCGGCTGCAGCAGATCCGCTACGAGCGCCGGCCCGACAGCCGCTATGCCTCACGCGCGCAGGTGCAGTACGAGCTGCGCGCCGGGGATGCGCTCTTCCGCCGCTATTCCATTCCCACACTCGACACCAGCGAATCCTCGATCGAGGAGATCGCGAGCCGCATCATGAACAGCACGGGTATCGAGCGGCGGCTGCCGCTGTAGGTGCACCCCGCGAGCGCGCACGGGCGAGTTACGTATTGTTGCACGTTTGGCGTGCGTGTGGGCAACGCGCACGATCGCACGAAAATTGCAAGCGTCAGGCGCGGCGCCGAGGCCTGAATTCGGGCCCTGTTCGCACTTGCAGCAGCGGCCTCGTGAGTTATAGTCGGTGCGTGCTGCTCGCTGACACAACCACGGTCGTTTCCTGGCGCGCTCGCCCGCGCAGCTTCGTCGCGCTCATGGGGCTGTATGAGAGCAACTTCATACGTCTCGGCTGGCTCGCCGGCAACCTGCTCGGACTCAACGGCCGGTACCTCTCCTCGGTACGCGGGGATTGTGACCTCGTTCTCACCGTGATCGAACGCTCACCGTACACCAGCACCGTCAATCTCACCTATCTGCTGCCCGAGGCGGACGGACCCGGCCGGTACCCCGACATGCGTGTGCGCATCTACCATGACGCACATCTGGTCGAGGCGCAGCAGTGGAACGGCGTTCACAGCCGCGCCGCCGCGCCGGTACCACCTTCCGGCGCTCACCGGCAGCCGCCCGGCAGCTTCCGCCGCGGCTCGCCGGAGCGTGAACTGGATCAGCGCTGGGCCCGTAACATGATGTTAAACAAGTGGCTGGAGTACTGCGTGGAGCGAGGTCATCGCTTCTCATCCCGCACGGAGCGACGCGCCGGCGCATGAGAAGTGGCGGTTGGCCGCCGCATCTCTCATGAAGGCGTTGCGACAACTCGGATTTCTCAAGCTCAGCCTGCGGCAGGACGTCCCGCTCGAAGAAGACCATCGGGTGCTGGCGCTGTTCCGCAATCGTGCGGAACTGAAAAAGGCCTACGGCGATCTGCAGGAAGAAACCTTCCGCCTCAAGGACCTCATCAAGCAGCAGGAAGGCGCCACGCAGCGCGTGCAGGAGATGCTCAACGCGCTCGAGGGGCGGCTGGGTGTCGCCGAGACCGCCTATCCCGCGCTCGTCTTCTATCAGCTGCGCCGACTGTGGCAGAGCGGCCGCGAGCTGGTCGCTGCGTTCATCGCCGATCTCGCGCGCCAGCAGGATGAGCGCGAACGGCGCGCACACCTCGCGCAACATAACCGCGAGCAGTTCGCGCACCGCCAGAGTGCGGAGGGCGAGCTGCTCGCCGCCCAGGCGCTGCATACCGAGGCGAGTGCACAGCTCACAACCCTCGAGGGCGAGCGTGCCGCGCTCGCGCGCTTCTGGCACTACTTCCGCCGCCGTGTGCTCGAGCGGCGCATCTCTGCAGCGCAGGCGGCGCTCGCCGGCGCCGACGCATCCGTCGCGCAGGCCCAGGCGCGGGTCGATGAGATGGCGCGCGAGACGCCGCCCGAGTTCCCGGGGCTTTCACTGCAGTCGCGCCGTTCCATCAACCTGGCAGCAATCGCCTGTGCCGAGGTGCTGTGCCTGCGCCTGCGGGAGTTGAAGACACCGCTGGTCGAGCTCGCCCGCCAGGCGATCGGCCGCCGCGAGCCGGGCGCTGACTACGGCACCCCGAAGGAGTGCGTGCTGCTCATGGGGGAGATCGCGCGGGCGCACCGGCTGATTGGCGAGCGCGAGGGACTCGCCGGCGAGATCCGCGAGCGTGGCGAGCGGCTGAAGGCGGTGGCGCGCTACCGCGGGCCGAAGGACACGGCACCCCAGGTCGAGTGCCTGGCGCCCTCCGAGGGTGATGTGCTCGCGCTACCCGCGCAGGGTGGCACGGCGCCGGTGCCCAACGTGCTCGCCGAGGACACCTGGGACCTGTTCCGCGTGCTGCTGCGCTAGCGGGGCCCGCGCGAAGCTGCGCGCCTGGCAGGTCGATGCGCGAAGCGGCGTCAGTCCGTGCGCGCCGTCTTCTGCTGTGGCGTTTGCGGGTGTACGCCCGTCACCATGTCCGCCATCACCTGCGCAGCCTGATCGAGCACGACATCGGCGGCCTCGTCCTTGGTCTTCTCCAGCTCCTCGACGCTCTTCAGCGGTGGCAGGTTCTTCGCCGCGCGGCGATTGTTCTCGCGCTCGAGCCGCTCACGCTCCATGCGCGCGCGCTCCTCACGCCGCGCCTTGAGATTGAGCGACACGGTGTGCTGCTCGCGCACCGAGTCGATCGCGGCGATGTCCGACACCAGCCACTTGTAGTCCGGGTCGCGCTGCGCACGCTCGCCCTCCTCGGTGGCAAGCGCAGTGACGGGCGGGGCGGGGACGGCGCTCGCCTTGAACGGCACGCCGGCGATGCGGTCCCACGGCAGCGCAGACTCGAGCGCGCTCTCGCCGATCTCCTTGGTATCGAGCACCGATGCGAGCGGCACGTCCGGTTGCACCCCACGGTGCTGGGTGCTCTCGCCGGTCACACGGTAGAACTTGCCGATGGTGACCGTGAGCTGGCCATTGTCGGTCTTATCCGCTGACCAGCGATCGAGCGACACCAGGTTCTGCACCGTACCCTTGCCGAAGGTCGTCTGCCCAAGGATCACGCCGCGGTGATAGTCCTGGATGGCGCCGGCGAAGATTTCCGACGCCGAGGCGCTCAGACGGTCCACGAGCACCGCGAGCGGGCCGTCGTATGCCGCTGCACTTTGCGGGTCATCGAGCACCTCGAGCCTTCCTGAGGTATCACGCAGCTGCACCACCGGGCCGTGATCGATGAACAGCCCCGTGAGCGCGGTGGCCTCCGGGAGGTAGCCACCGCCATCGTTGCGCAGGTCGAGCACCAGGCCGTCGATTTTCTCCGCCTTGAGCTGATTGATGAGCTTCAGCACATCGCGGGTGGTGCTGCGGTAGTTCTGGTCGCCGGCATTCTGCGCCGCAATGTCCTGGTAGAACCCCGGCACGGTGATGATGCCGATCTTGAGCGTGCGGCCGGTGCGCACCACGCTCTTCACTTCCTTGTGCGCCGCCTGCGCTTCGAGCGTCACCCGGTTGCGCGTGAACTCGAGCACTTTCTCGGGGCTGCCCGGAGCGGCTCCCGCAGGCAGCACCTGCAGGCGCACCATGGTGCCGGCCTTGCCGCGGATGAGCTGCACCACATCATCGAGCCGCCAGCCGATGACATCGGTGAAGGGCCCCTCGCGTCCCTGGCCGACGCCCACGATGCGATCGTTGGTCTTGAGCGTACCGGCGACCGCCGCAGGTCCGCCCTCGAGCACGTTCATGATGGTGACGTAGTCATCGACGAGCTGGAGCGATGCGCCGATGCCGTCGTAGTTGAGGCTCATCTGGATGCGGTACTCCTCGGAGCTGCGCGGGGAGAAGTAGCTCGAGTGCGGGTCGAAGGCGCGCGCGTACGCGTTCATCAGGTTCTCGAACACGTCCTCGCTCGTCACCTGGTCGACGCGGCGCAGCACGCGCTCGTAGCGCTTGCGCAGGATGTCGGAGGCCTCCGGCCAGCTCTTGCCGGTCAGCATGAGCGACAGCGCATCGTTCTTGACGCGCTTCCTCCACAGCTCCTCCATCGCCTGGCTGTCGGCGGGCCAGGACGCCTTCGTGCGGTCGAACTCGAAGGTCTCGTTCAGCGTCCAGTCGGGCTCGGTTTGCAGCAGCGTGACGGCGTGCTGCATGCGCTCGCGGTTGCGCTGCTGGAAGCGCGCGAAGATCAGGTAGGCTGGATCGATGTTGCCGGTGCGGATCATGTCGCCGAAGCGATAGCGATAAATGTTGAAATCGCTGACGTCGCTCGCGAGGAAGTAACTTCGCTGGCCGTCGAGGAATTCGAGGTAGCGCTGGTACACGACGTCCGACAACTTGTCGTCGATCGCGGCACGGCTGTAGTGCTGGTCCTCGAGAATGCGGCCGATCTTGCGAGCGGTCGAGCGCTGAGTGTCGGTGGGGATGATCGATCCGGACGGCAGCATCCCGGTGCTGGCCGGCACCTGCACCGATCCCGCCAGTGCGAGCGCCATGACCGCCAGGGCGGCGGCAGATATCCATCCCGAGGATCGGCGCAGGAGTAAAGGCATTGTAGGGCTCTTAGCTTGGGTAGATTCTTAGAGTAAGGCTAGAGCGAGCGGTTCGTCTCAGCAAGTACGGCACTCACAGCATACATGCGGCCACTGGCGGCGCTCCTGGCCATTCTCATGGGATCGGCGGTCGCCCTGGCCGCAGGGCTCCTGCTCACCTGGATCGTAATCCTGTTTTTGCCCGCCGAGGAGGCTCGGTTCGTGCCCGAGCACGCGGCGCTCGTGCGCGCGGTGCTGGTGTTCACCGCCTTTGCGGCGGCCACCGCGGCCAGCTTCTACGGGGAGCAGCGCGAGCGGCGCTGGCGGCTTGCCGCGCACGCTGCCACGCTCGCGATGTTCGCGCTCACGGTCTGGCTCTACTGGCCGAAATAAGGCAAATACTCCGCTACGGGACCCTGCGGCTGGGGGGGGCAGGGGGCTCATCGCGGCTCACCGGGGGAACGGCGCGTACCAGCGCGATGAAGAGCCGCACCAGCAGCACCAGCGCCGCGGGTCCGAGGGCCACGACCCAGAATACCGCCGACCCGTGCACCAGCCCCAGGAAGAAATCCTGCAGCAGCGCAAGCGGGCCGGCATGCAGGTTCTGCCCGTGGAGATAAGGTCCGAGCACGCGATTGCCGAGCACCCAGGTGAGCACCGGCACCCCGATGAGACCGACAAGCAGCGCTGCTCCGAACACGATCAGCTCGCGCCGCGCCCGGGACGGCAGCCATGGCGATTCCTCATCATCATCGTCCGAAGGCGGGCTGGGCGTACGCTCGAAGGGGCGTGTGGGGGCCTTGATCGGGGGCGTACTCGACATGGGTATGGGCATAATACCGTTGCGATGCAGAAAATAAGAACCGCGGTGATCGGGGTGGGGTACCTCGGGCGCTTTCACGCGCAGAAATATGCCCAGGCCACCGGGTGCGAGCTGGTCGCGGTCGTCGACTCACGTGCCGAGGCGCGCGAGCAGGTGGCGGCGGAGCTCGGCACCCGTTCCCTGGCGGAGCACCGCGGTCTCCTCGGGGCGGTGGATGCGGTGAGCGTCGTGACGCCGACGCCGGCGCATTTCCCCATCGCGCGTGAGTTCCTCGAAGCGGGGGCGCACGTGCTGGTGGAGAAGCCGATCACCGAGACCCCCGCCGAGGCGCGCGAGCTGATCGCGATCGCCGCTCGCGCGCAGCGGATCCTGCAGGTGGGCCACCTCGAGCGCTTCAATTCCGCGGTCCTCGCGGCCGAGCCCTACCTGCGCTCGCCCCGCTTCGTCGAGTGCCACCGGCTCGCCCCCTATCGCGAGCGCGGCACCGACGTGAACGTCGTGCTCGATCTGATGATCCACGACATCGACATCGTGCAGACGATCGTCGGGGGCCCGATCGAGGCCATCGATGCCATCGGCACCCCGGTATTCTCCGAAGGGATCGACATCGCCAACGCGCGCATCCGGTTCGCGAACGGCTGCATCGCCAACGCCACGGCCTCCCGCGTGAGCGTCAAGACGGAACGCAAACTGCGGATCTTCGAAGACGATGCCTATCTGTCACTCGACCTGCAGCAGAAGATCCTGACGGTGATCCGCAAGCGCTCGCCCGCGGATGCGACCGGGCCACTCCCGGTCACCATCGAGGAGCAGAGTCTCGAGCCGGGCGACGCCCTCAAGGCGGAGATCGACTCCTTTCTCGATTGCATCCGCAACGCTCGGCCGCCGGTCGTCCCCGGAGAAGCTGGACTCGTCGCGCTCGAGACCGCAATGCGCATCACCGAGCAGGTCGAGCGCTCGCTGGCGCAGCGCAAGAGGCAGACCTGAGGGGGTCGTGCGCCTCACACGGGCGAACGATGCGTGGATAGACCGGCCGACGCGTTACTTTATCGGCGCCGCCCCGCCAGTAGAATGTCCGCCACACGGCGTAGGCCGCGACGACAGGCAGGTGCCCCATGTCCCGTGAGCCCGAGCATTTCCGGCAGACCCCACGGCCGGTGACGGTGGCGGCCGTACAGATGGCCTGCGGCTGGGACGGGCCTGCCAACATCGCGCGTGCCGAGCAGCTGGTGCGCACGGCAGCGGAACGCGGCGCGCAGATCATCCTGCTGCCCGAGCTCTTCGAGACCCCTTATTTCTGTATCGAGCAGGACGTGCGCCACCTCGCTCTCGCGCACGAGCTCACCGAAGACCCCGCGGTGCAGCACTTCGCGCGTGTGGCACGCGAGCTCGGCGTCGTGCTGCCGATCAGCTTCTTCGAGCGTGCGGGTCACGCGCGCTTCAATTCCATCGCCATCCTCGATGCCGACGGCAGCAATCTCGGCGTGTATCGCAAGTCGCACATCCCCAATGGGCCGGGGTATCAGGAGAAGAATTATTTCTCCCCGGGTGACAGCGGCTTTCGGGTCTGGGACACGCGCTTTGCCCGCATTGGCGTCGGCATCTGCTGGGACCAGTGGTTCCCCGAGACGGCGCGCGTCATGGCGCTGAAGGGTGCAGAGCTCTTCCTCTTTCCGACCGCGATTGGCAGCGAGCCCCCACCGGCGCTCCCGGTCAACTCGCGCGAGCATTGGCAACGCACCCAGCAGGGCCACGCCGCGGCGAACTTGACACCGCTCATCGCCTCGAATCGCTACGGCCTCGAGCGCTCGCTCCAGGATCCGGAGGGTCTCTACATCCGCTTCTACGGATCGTCCTTCATAGCCGATGCCACCGGCGCCAAGGTGGCCGAGGCGGGAGAGGAGGGCGATGCGGTGCTGACGCACACCTTCGATCTGACTGCCATCGCGCAGCTGCGCGACAACTGGTTCGTGTTCCGCGACCGGCGCCCGGACCTCTACGGGCCGCTCACATCGTTCGACGGGCGCCGCGGCTCGCCCTGCTGATCAATCGAGACCGCGCAGGAGCGCGAGCAGCTCCTCCGCGCGTCGCCGCATCTGCACCTCGAGTCGCGCGTGCACACGCTCCCGGCGCCGCCGACTCTGCGGCGGTTTAGCGGGTGCCTTGCGCAGCACGACCTCGCCGTTGCCGTTCAACTGAAACTCCACGCGATCACCGGGCTCGAGTCCGAGCGACGCACGCACGCGCTGCGGGAGGGTGAGCTGCCCGTTAGCTCTTATTCTTGTTGCCATGCCGGCAGTCCTGAGTTGGCCATCCTTGTCCCAATGAGTGTAGTCCGCCCGGAGGCGCTATGACATCGGGAAAACAGCCGCCTTCAGGAGTTAACAATATCGCCGCGGCTCGGGGGTGGCGTACGGTCCTTTCGACTGTTTATTGGTCTTGTCGATATCGCAAAGAAGCGATCTTCGAGGATCTGCTTGGCCTTTCGCTGAGCATCCGTATACCTGCCGTTGCGGGGGGTAACGCGCACGTACTCCTGCAGCAGGAGACGGGCCCGCCCCGCCTTGTACGTGCGGAGGTACTGTGAGATCTGACGCAGGAGAAGGAGCGCCTGCCGGTCTAAGGAGTATGTATGCGTAGCTGGGTGTATGGCAGCTTCGCACGCAGGCTTTTCTGGTTATCCTCCCTGCACCGACTACTGACTTCACGTAAAGCAGCAGCGGAAGCTCGGTGCTGCTGATGCTTACGACGGGGCGCCGGTTCTCTCCGCGATGCATTCTCGTGAGCGTGATCGTACCTTCGCCGTCAACAACGCCCGCTAGGTAGGCCGCCTCGCCCACAGTTAGCTGTCTCGGCAATTGCAACCGCCTCTCTTGTTGAGCCCAAGTGAGTCTGCCGCAAGTCGCGGGCAGGCACAGACTCAAAAATTGCCGTATTCGCCTAATTTGGCAGGCGGACGTGCAGTTTCCCGGCCTCGAAGGCCGGGAAACTGGTTCTGTTGGTGGAGGCGGGGGGACAGCGAATTCCGCGGCTTTCGCCTCGGGCTGGACTATGCCTTCGTCCACAAGATGCCTGTGCAACCGTGGACGCGGAGCGTCTTATCCGGCTTCGCAAACGAACCGGATCCTAGTACCCACCCCGGGCAGTCACGCCGTCGGTGAGCCTATGAGTCTCTACAGGGCAGGCCTGAGGTTAGCCCTCTTCCTACCCCTCGGCGTTGCCATGCCATCCTCGCGGTCGAGGACGCCGTCAGGTTTCACCGATGTGAGCTCCGTTTTCAGCCGAACCTCTCGGCTCGGTGCGACCCTTTGATCGAACCCCCGTCCGTAAGTCCTAGACTTCAGGATCTACGTACGTAGCTCTCTCTTTGATTCTCGCGCAGCGCTACCCGAGGAGCAGGGAAGACGCCACGCCAGCGGGCAGTGACTCTTAACGCACCGGCCTGTCCGCAACGCCGGAGCGCGATCCTGTGAACGCGTCCCCTGATTCGGTCGCACAGGCACGAGCCGGTCAGAGGTCAGCTGCGGTTAGGCAGCTAGAGCGTAGTTGTCGTCGTTGGCAACTATGAGTTGCAGCATTATTTACGAGGGTACTGCGCCTCGGTACGCCCCTGAAGGTTCGCAACCCACGTCGAAACCGGTCGCCCCCGTCAGGTTCACGTGCGTGAGCATACCTCATGGCGCCGCCGCTGGTGCTCTTCAAGCGCTTCCCAGCGCCGCAAGGCGGCCTCCAGGTCCAGATCGCGCTCGCGTTTCCCAGCACGCGGTGCCATTCGGTAAGGTTCCGGGGTGACATAACGAAGCCAGGGAGGTTCAGGAATGCGTATGGAGGCTTTGCTGGGCCTTGCGGCCGCGAGCGCGCTGGTCGGGTGCCGCGGCGGTGGCCAGCGCCCCCCATCGGCCCAGGGGACTCCACCTGGGCGATACGCACCGTGCTCGGGTACACCAAGACCGGCGGCAACACCGACAACAGCGCCGGAAACTTCCTGTTCGACGCCGCACGTGATGGGCGACTGGAAGCTGCTCTTAGGTGTCGATGGCCTCTACGGCTCGACCCACGGCGAGACCACGGCACAGGCGTGGGATGCATACCTGCAAGCCAACTACTACATCACGTCGCGGCCGCTACGGTGCAGTCGGGCAAGGAGAACACTCTCACCAACGCGAGCGTCGCGCTGCAGGTGAAAATGTCCGACCGCCTCGCGCTCACGGCCGGTTACAAGCTGATCGACAACAGCAGTCCGCCGCCAGGCAGCGGCCGGCGCGACACCCTGACGACACTCGGCCTCGCGTACGAGCTCAAGAACGAGAAGCTCTCGCCGGAGCCAGAATAGCCGTCAGCCGCGCCGCAACAACCGCGCCTTGTCGCGCTGCCAGTCGCGCTCTTTTTCCACCGCGCGCTTGTCGTGCTGCTTCTTGCCCTTGGCGAGCGCGAGCTGCAATTTGGCGCGCCCGTTCTTCCAGTAGAGCTCGAGCGGCACGAGCGTATAGCCGCGCCGCTCCACCGCGCCGATGAGGCCCTGCAGCTCGCTGCGATGGAGCAGGAGCTTGCGCGTGCGCACCGGGTCGGCCGGGACGTGCGTGGACGTGGTGGGGAGCGGGGAGAGGTGCGCGCCGATGAGGAAAGCCTCGCCTCCGCGCAGATACACGTAGGCCTCCTTGAGCTGCGCGCGCCCGGCGCGCATCGCCTTCACCTCCCAACCCTGCAGCGCAAGCCCCGCCTCGAAGCGCTCCTCAATGAAATAGTCGAAGCGCGCCTTGCGGTTCTCGGCGATCAGACGGGAAGGTTCTGCTGCTTTGGCCATGAGCGGTCCGTAATGGGACAATGCCGCGATGCGAGAGGTCAAGCGCTCGGCCCTCGTCAACAAATCGCCGGCCGAGCTGTTCGCGCTCATCAACGACATCGAGAGCTATCCGCAGTTTCTGCCCTGGTGCACCCTCGCGCGGGTGGTCTCACGCACGCCCACGGAGATCGTGGCCACGCTCGGTGTCAGGCAGGGAGCGCTGCACGGCGAGTTCACCACGCGCAACACCCTCGAAACCAGCCGGCGCATCCACATGCAGCTCCTGAGCGGGCCCTTCCGTACGCTCGAGGGCGAGTGGCGGCTGACGCCGATCGAGCCCGATGGCTGCCGCGTCGAGCTCACCATGCGGTTTGCCTTCAGCAACCGCCTCACCGCCATGCTGTTCGAGCCGAAATTCGCCGCGACCATCGGCTCGCTGGTGGATGCCTTCGTGGCGCGGTCGCGCTCGCTGCCGTGAGCCCGGGGCTCCCCGCAGGCACCCGCATTCGCTGCACGGTCGCCTTCGCGACACGCGAGCGACAGTACCTGTGGAGCGTCGAGCTGCCGCCCTCCGCGCGCATCGCGGATGCGCTGGCGGCGGCGCGCACGCGGCTTCCCGCAGGGCTCGCCGCGCAGGTGCCGTGGGATTCCGCGCCCGTCGGGGTCTTCGGCGAGCCGCGGACGCGCAGCGACAACTGCGCTGACGGCGACCGCATCGAGCTCTACCGCCCGCTCAGGCGCGACCCGCGCGCGCGCCGCCGCGAGCGCGTCGAGCGCGAGCGCCGCAGCGGCAAGCGCAAAGGCTAGCAGCACCCCGCCAAATTTCGCGCGCGGCCCGCTAGATCTTCGGGAATTTCGAGATCGGCGCGCCCTCATCGGGCGCCTGCGGCGCGCTCTCCGGGACGTTGACACGCTCGAACCGCGTCACCTTGTCATCCTTGAAGTACACCACGACGCGCCGCGGGTTCTCGGGACGGTGGCGGCCGTGGCGGAAGTAATAGAGGTAGTCCCAGCGATCCTTGTCGAAAACGTCGGGAATGAGCGGGGTGCCGAGGAGGTAGCGCACCTGGGTGCGCGTCATGCCGACCTGGAGCTGATCGACCGTCTTGCCCTCGAGGTAGTTACCCTGCTGCACATCCATTTTATAGACGCAGCCGCCGAGCGCCGCGGCGAGCAGCACGCTGGCGAGCGGAGCAAGAATCGAGCGCATGCGAGTCCGATGGAGGATAATCACGGGCGGCATGATACCTGATCGCGGAGCCGCTCCAGCCATTTGAGCTCCGCCGGAGGCCGACGTGGAAGGTAAGGACCTGCGCAAAGCGGGTTTGAAGGTGACGCTGCCGCGACTGAAGATCCTCGAGCTCCTCGAAGGCAGCACCACGCGTCATCTGTCGGCCGAGGACATCTACCGGACGCTGCTCGAGTGGAACGAGGACATCGGGCTCGCCACCGTCTACCGCGTGCTCACGCAGTTCGAGGCTGCGGGACTCGTCACCCGTCATCACTTCGAGGATGGCATGGCCGTGTTCGAGCTCAATCAGGGCACGCACCACGACCACATCGTGTGCCTCGACTGCGGCCGGGTCGAAGAGTTCATGGACTCGGGTATCGAGGAGCGCCAGACCGCGGTGGCGCAGAAACTCGGCTTCACCATCCGCGATCATTCGCTGATTCTCTACGGGCACTGCCGGCGCGAGAACTGCGCGTACCGCACGCGCAAGCCGGCCTAGCGGAGAGCTTCTTCAGCGGGGTCCCCAGGAAATTTCGCGTCTTGCTGAGCGCCCCTCGAGCATGGCAGGCGAAATTTCCGGGGTGCTTCAGCGGCGCCGCGCTGCGGGTGGCCGCGGCTGGCGCACCGTATCGCCCGCTTTGGTCCCGGATTCGGCTGGCGCGCCTGCGTCAGCGGGCCCGCCACTGCGCGGCGCAGCGGCTTTCCCGCCGGCAAGGGTCACGGCGGATAGCATGTCGCGTGCATGCTCGCGCGCCTTGGTGGTGATCTCGATTCCGCCCAGCATGCGGGCGAGCTCTTCGACGCGCTCATCGCCATCGAGCTCCGCGAGCGTGGTGCGTGTCGTGCGGCCGTCGGTGAGCTTGGTGACGCGCAGATGTTGGTGCGCCTGGCAGGCGACCTGCGGCAGGTGGGTGACGCACAGCACCTGGCCGCGCACGCCGAGCGAGCGCAGCTCGCGGCCGACGATCTCCGCGACGGCGCCGCCGATGCCGGCGTCGACCTCATCGAACACCATGCAGCGCGTCTCCTGCGACGCGCAGGCCACCTGCACGGCGAGCGAGAGACGCGCAAGCTCCCCGCCCGAGGCGACCTTGGAGAGCGCGCGTGGTGGAGAGCCCGGGTTCGCCGTGACGCGGAACTCGACCTGGTCAATGCCGCGCTGGGAAGGCTCGGCGTTCCCATCCTGGGAGACGTCCGCCTCGAAGCGGCCTCCGGCCATACCGAGGGTCTGCATGCGGGCACTGATGTCGCGCGCGAGCACGCGCGCGGTCGCCATGCGTTTGCCCGAGAGCTGCTGCGCCTGTGCGCGGTACGCCTGCAGGGCCGCGGCGAGCTCCCTGCGCAGATCCGCGAGATCGGTGTCGGCGCGCTCGAGCGTCTCGAGCTCCGCGGCCAGACGCCCGGCGAGCGCAGGCAGCTCGGCGGGCGCCACGTGGTGCTTGCGGGCGAGTTCCTCGACCGCGGCGAGGCGCCGCTGCACCTCCTCCTGGCGTGCGCTGTCGAGCTCGAGGGACTCGCCATAGCGCTCGAGCTCCCGCGCCGCTTCGCGAACCTGCACCGTGGACTCCTCCAGCAGCGGCAGCAGTGAAGCGAGCTTCGAATCGAGTGCGGCGAGTGTGCGCAGCGACTGCAGCGCGCGGCTCACCATGGCATGCGCGCTCAGCTGGTCATTCGCATAAAGGGCATCGAGCGCGGCCTGCGCACCCCCCGCCAGGCGTCCCCGGTTGGCGAGCCGCCCCGCCTCTTCGGCGAGCGCCTCGGCTTCAGCAGGCTTGAGCTGCAACGCCCGCAGCTCCTGCACCTGGTAGCGCAGGAGCTCGAGCTTCGCGTCGCGATCGCGCGCCTGGCCCTCGAGCGCAAGCGTGCGATTGAGGAGCTCGAGCCACACCCGGTGCGCGATGCCGACCTGGCCGACGGTCGCCGTAAGGGAACCGTAGCCATCGAGCAGCTCGCGCTGCGCGGCGCTGCGGGTGAGGGACTGAAACTCATGTTGGCCGTGGATATCGATCAGGATGCTGCCCGCCTCGCGCAGCAGCTGCACGGGCACCGATTGCCCGTTGAGGTAGGCGCGCGAGCGGCCGTCACTGCCGACGACGCGGCGCACCACGAGCTCCGTTCCACCGCCGAGGGACTGCTCCTCGAGCCATTGCTTGAGCTCGCGCGGCGCCTGGCTGAGCTCGAACGTTGCGGCGATCTCGGCCCGCTCGGCGCCGTGCCGGACCACTTCTGCGCCCGCCCGGCCACCCGCGAGGAGCTGGAGCGCGTCGACGAGGATCGATTTGCCGGCCCCGGTCTCGCCGGTGAGCACCGTGAGCCCCGGGCGCAGTTCGAGCTCCACCGCATCGATGATGGCAAAGTCGCGAATTTGCAGGTGGGTCAGCATGCTCAGTGCTCGAAGCTGCCGCGGCCCCAGCGGAGCTTCGAGCGCAGCAGCCGGTAGTAATCGTGGCCGGGCGGGTGCAGAAGCGTCACCCGCTCCGCGGCGGTGGTGACCTCCAGGCGGTCGGCCGGTGTCAGCGCGCCCAGCAGCGCCCCATCGCAGGTGACATTCGCCTGCGTATCGGCGCGCTCGAGCAGCACCACTTCGATCACGCATTTCGACGCCACGACGATCGGCCTGTCGGAGAGCGTGTGCGCGCAGATGGGCACGATGACGAGCGCCGGCAGGTGCGGCTCGATGATCGGCCCGTTGCAGGAGAGGGCGTAGGCCGTCGAGCCGGTTGGACTCGCCACGATGACGCCATCGCCATCGTGGATATTGACGTAACCGCCATCGATGCGCGTCTCGAAGTCGAGCGTGCGCCCGGTGTCGTGCTTCTGCATGACGACATCGTTGAGCGCAAAGGACTGCGCCACTGCCCCCCCGGCGCGATGAAGGCGGGCCGTGAGGAGGGGACGCTCATCGGCTTCGAGCTCTCCGGCGAGCGCCGCATCGACCGAGGGCAGCATGTCCTGCGGCATGACATCGGTGAGAAATCCCAGGCGTCCACGGTTGACGCCAACGAGCGGCACGTTGTGCCGCGCCACGAGGCGCGCCGCATAAAGGAGCGTCCCATCACCACCGACGGCGATCACGAGGTCCGCCCGCTCCCCGAAGGTGCGCTCCGGGACGCGGCTGACGGGGGCATCGGCCGGGAGCTCTGCGTCCTCGTTGACGAGCACGCGCACGCCCCGGCTCATCAGGTGCGGCAGCAACGCGCCGACGCTCTCCGCGACCCGCGGATCCGAGAATCGGCCGACCAACGCACAGGTGCGCACCGGAAAGGCCATCTGCCAGCGCCTCGATTGATCTCACCCAGCCGTAGGGCGCGCCTTTTTAGCACGTGGGGTGCGCCGGGAGCCATTCGCCCGGTCACATATCGTTAGGATGCGCACGGCGATTGCGCAACTTGCTTGACGGTCTGCGGCCGCGAAAGCTAGCTTCCCAGCTATATGGCGCACGAAGCCCGGGACGAGCACCTCGGCGAGCGCGCTCAGCACCTGCTGCGCGCGCTCATCGAGAGCTACATTCGCGACGGTCAACCAGTCGGCTCGCGCGTGCTCTCGCGTGAGTCGGGACTGCAGCTCTCCGCTGCGACCATCCGCAACGTGATGGCGGACCTGGAAGAGCTCGGATTCGTCGCCTCACCCCACACCTCGGCGGGCCGGGTTCCTACTGATAAGGGCTACCGCTTCTTCGTCGACACGCTGCTGCAGCTGCGTCCGCTCGATGATGCGGCGACAGCCGAGATCCGCAGGCAGTTCGAGGCGAGCCGCGACAGCTCGACCGAGCTGATCGCCACCGTCTCACAGCTCCTCTCCTCGGCCACTCAGCTCGCCGGTGTGGTCACTCTGCCGCGCCCGCGGCAGGCTGCGGTGACGCAGATGGAATTCGTCGGGCTTTCCGAGAACCGCGTGCTGGTGGTGCTCGTGTTCAACGATCGCGAGGTGCAGAACCGCATCATCCAGCTCGAGCGCCACTACTCGGCCGATGAGCTCAAGCGCGCCTCCAACTACCTCAACGAGCAGTTTCGCGGCCGCTCGGTGAGCGAGGTCCGCCAGGAGCTCCTGCGGCAGCTCTCCGAGGCTCGCGCCCACATGAACCAGATCATGCTGGATGCGATCTCCGTCGCCCAGCAGGTCTTCGAGGCGGGCAGCGAGGACAAGCTCGAGTACGTCATCAAAGGCGAGACGAACCTCATGGGAGTCGCCGAGCTCACTAACGTCGAGAAGCTGCGGCGCCTCTTTGAAGCATTCAACGAGAAGCGCGATTTCCTGCACCTGCTCGATCAGAGCCTCAAGGCCGAAGGGGTACAGATCTTCATCGGCCACGAGTCCGGATACCGTATCCTCGATGACTGCAGCGTGGTCACCGCTCCCTACGCCGAAGGAGATGCCGTGGTCGGGGTGCTCGGGGTGATCGGGCCCACCCGCATGGCTTACGAGCGAGTCATACCGATCGTCGACATGACCGCTAAACTCCTCGGCGCCGCCTTGAATTCGCGGCGTTGACCCCCACCCCGCGGGGCGGGCCGAGCGAGCCGCTGACCAGGCCGGTTGCACCCACGCATTGACTTTGGAGGCCATCGAGATGAGTGCCAACGACTCCCCCCGGCGCGTGCCAGCCACGACGGGAGCGGAACCCACCACCGTCCTGCCCGAAACCGCGTCCCAGCTGGTCGAGCTCGAGCGACTGCAGCAGGCGCTCCTCGAGGCGGATGAGCGTGCCAAGAACCACTGGGAGCAGTACGTGCGCGCCGCGGCCGAGCTCGACAACGTCCGCAAGCGCGCCCAGCGGGATATCGAGGCGGCGAACCGGTATGGACTCGAGAAGTTCGCCGCGGAGCTCCTGCCCGTGAAGGACAGCCTGGAGCTTGCGGTGCAAAACGCCCCCCGAGCGGATGTAAAGAGCCTGCGCGAAGGGCAGGAGGCGACGCTGCAGCTACTCTCCCGGGCCCTCGAGAAGCTCGGCATTACCATGATCGATCCGGTGGGAGAGCCCTTCGACCCGGCGCGGCACGAGGCCATGATGACGCAGGAATCGAGCACCGCTGAGCCGAATTCTGTGCTCAAGGTGGTACAGCCAGGCTATGAGCTCAATGGACGGCTGCTGCGCCCAGCGCGGGTGATCGTGGCGCGGGCGCCGGCTTGATGGGAAAAAACGTGCGAGGGGAGGGCGGAAGCCGAGCGTCGGGGCTTGAAAGCTCTCCCCGCTACCCCGAAGAAGTGACCCGGACTTCCCCACTTGGACCTATAGAACTGCGGCGGAGTTAAGCCATGGCTAAGATAATCGGCATCGATCTCGGCACGACCAACTCGGTCGTGGCCATGATGGAGAGCGGCAAGCCCCGAGTGATCGAGAACAGCGAGGGCGACCGGACCACTCCCTCGATCGTCGCCTTCACCAAGGACGGTGAGGTAGTCGTAGGGCAGCCCGCTAAGCGCCAGGCGGTCACCAATCCGCAGAACACGCTCTTCGCCATCAAGCGCCTCATCGGCCGCAAGTTCGAGGACGAAGTGGTGCAGCGGGACATCAAGATGGTCCCGTATAGAATCGTGAAGGCCGACAACGGCGACGCCTGGGTCGATGTGCAGGGCAAGAAGATGGCGCCCCAGGAGATCTCCGCGCGGGTGCTCATGAAGATGAAGAAGACCGCCGAGGACTATCTCGGCGAGCCGGTGAAGGAGGCCGTGATCACGGTTCCGGCATACTTCAACGATTCCCAGCGTCAGGCGACCAAGGACGCCGGACGCATTGCGGGCCTCGAGGTGAAGCGCATCATCAACGAGCCGACCGCGGCGGCACTCGCGTACGGGCTCGACAAGCAGGGCGGTGACCGCAAGATCGCCGTCTACGATTTGGGCGGTGGCACCTTCGACATCTCCATCATCGAGATCGCCGAGGTGGATCGGGAGCATCAGTTCGAAGTGCTCTCGACCAACGGCGACACCTTCCTCGGCGGCGAGGACTTCGACCTGCGCATCATCAATTTCCTCGCCGAGCAGTTCCTGAAGGAATCCGGCGTCGATGTGCGCAAGGACCCCCTCGCCATGCAGCGCCTGAAGGAGGCCGCCGAGAAGGCGAAGATCGAGCTCTCCTCGACGCAGCAGACGGACATCAATCTGCCGTACATCACTGCGGACGCATCGGGCCCGAAGCACCTGAACATCAAGCTGACGCGCGCCAAGCTCGAGTCGCTGGTCGAGGACCTGGTGCAGAAGACCATTGCGCCGTGCCGGACCGCGATCAAGGACGCGGGGGTTTCCACCGGCGACATCGCTGAAGTGATCCTCGTTGGCGGCCAGACACGCATGCCCCTGGTCCAGAAATACGTGAAGGACCTCTTCGGCAAGGAGCCACGCAAGGACGTCAACCCCGATGAGGCGGTCGCCGTCGGTGCGGCCATCCAGGCGGGCGTCCTCGCGGGTGAAGTGAAGGACGTGCTGCTGCTCGATGTGACGCCGCTTTCGCTCGGCATCGAGACCCTCGGTGGGGTCATGACCAAGCTCATCGAGAAGAACACCACGATCCCGACCAAGGCTTCGAACGTATTCTCGACCGCGGATGACAACCAGACGGCCGTGACCATTCACGTTCTGCAGGGCGAGCGCGATCGCGCGGCGGACAACAAGTCCCTCGGTAAGTTCGACCTCGCGGACATCCCACCGGCGCCGCGCGGCATGCCGCAGGTCGAGGTGTCCTTCGACATCGACGCCAACGGCATTCTCAACGTATCGGCCAAGGACAAGGCCACCGGTAAGGAGCAGAAGATCGTCATCAAAGCCTCGAGCGGACTGAACGAGGACGAGATCAAGCGCATGGTGCGCGACGCCGAGGCACACGCCGAGGAAGACAAGCGCTTCCGCGAGCTGGTCGAGTCGCGCAACAAGGCGGATGGCCTGATCCACGCCGTCGAGAAGTCGCTGCAGGATCTCGGCGACAAGGTGGATGCGGCCGAGCGCGCCCGGGTCGAGAGTGCGGTCTCCGATCTGCGCACGGCGCTGAAGGGCGATGACCGCGGCGTGATCGACAAGAAGAGCGAGGCGCTCGCGCAGGCCTCCGCCAGCATCGCGCAGCGTGCCTATTCGGCGGGCGAGGCCGGGGCAGCGGGAGCGGGTCCCCAGGCCGGAGCCGGCGCAGGTGCGCCGGGTGGCGGCGGCGGTGCCGGGTCGGGTCGCGAAGACGTCGTGGACGCGGAATTCGAGGAGGTCAAGGACAAGGGACGCAAGGCCTCTTAAGCTTGGTCCATGGCGAAGCGCGACTACTACAAGGTACTCGACGTACCGAGGGGGGCGACCGAGGCGGAGATCAAGAAGGCCTATCGCCGCCTTGCCATGAAATATCACCCCGATCGCAACCCGAACGATCGGGAGGCGGAGGAGTCCTTCAAGGAGGCCAAGGAGGCCTGCGAGGTGCTGACCGACCCGCACAAGCGGGCGGCCTACGACCAGTATGGGCACCCGGGCGTCGAAGCGGCCTCGCGCGGCGCGGGGAGCCGCGGCGGGTTCGGCGCTGACACCTTCAGCGACATCTTCGGCGATGTATTCGGCGACATCTTCGGTGGCGCACGCCGCAGCAGCCGCTCGCAGGTCTATCGGGGCGCCGATCTTCGCTACGAGCTCGAGCTCGATCTCTCCCAGGCCGTTTTTGGGCACCAGGTGGAAATCGGCCTGGAGCGGCTCGCCGAGTGCGAGACCTGCCACGGGACGGGCGCCGCCAAGGGCAGCACTCCCACTACCTGCGAGACCTGTGGCGGAGCCGGTCAGGTGCGTATCGCCCAGGGATTTTTCCAGCTGCAGCAGACCTGCCCGCGCTGCCGCGGGTCGGGGACGATCGTCCGCAACCCCTGCGACGCTTGCCTCGGCCAGGGCCGTGTGCGGCGCAGCCGGACGCTCTCGGTCAAGGTGCCGGCGGGCGTCGACACCGGTGATCGCGTTCGGCTGACGGGTGAGGGTGAGGCAGGGCGCAACGGCGGCCCACCCGGCGACCTCTACGTCGAGGTCCACGTCCGCGAGCATCCGATCTTCGAGCGCGATGGCGTGCACTTGAGCTGCGAGGTGCCGGTCAGCTTCGCCACCGCGGCTCTCGGGGGCGCGGTGAACGTGCCGACGCTCGAAGGCGATGTGGCACTGAAGATTCCGGCCGAAACCCAGTCCGGGCGCATATTCCGCTTGCGTGACAAGGGCGTGAAGCCGGTGCGCGGCGGATCGCGGGGGGATCTATTCTGTCGCGTCGTGGTCGAGACGCCGGTGCACCTCTCGGCCGAGCAGCGCGACCTCATCCGCAGTCTGGAGGAATCACTGAAGACCCAGGCCGCGCGGCATGCGCCACGCGAGAAAGGTTTCCTGGAAGGGGTGCGCCGCTTCTTTGCCTCGGGATCTAAGGCTGAAGGCCCGTGAGCAGCGCGCCGCCCCCGAGGCCTCTCACTCGCGCAGTGATCATTGGCGTGAGTGGCCGAATGGGGCAGGCACTGCTTCGCGCCGCCCCCACATTCCCGCAGCTCATCATCACCGGCGCAATCGCCGGGCCCGGCAGTCTCGCGCTCGGCCGTGATGCGGGTGAGGTCGCCGGGATCGGCAAAATGAACCTCCCCATCACGAGCGACCTGCCGGCCGCGCTCGCCGCCGCAGATGTCGTGCTCGACTTCAGCAATGCCGCCGCCACGCGGGGCACCCTCGAGGCCTGCCGGGCCGCGCGCAAGCCGCTGCTCCTCGGCACGACCAGTCTTGGTGCGGAGCTCGATTCCGAGCTCGACGCCACCTCAAGCGTGGTGCCGCTCCTCGTCGCCCCCAACACCAGCCTTGGCGTCGCACTCCTCACCGAGCTGACTGCCGTGGCGGCGCGCGCGTTGCCGGCGAGTTTCGACATCGATGTGCTCGAGCTCCACCACCGCCTGAAGCAGGACGCGCCGTCCGGCACTGCGCTCTCGCTCGCCCGTGCGGCAGGAGAGGCGCGCGGGCTACCCGTACCGGGAGTGAGCAGGACGGCGGGACCACCGTCCGGGCCGCGGCCTGAAGACCGGATCGGACTCGCCTCGCTCCGTGCCGGAGACATCGTCGGGGAGCACACGGTGCTCTTTTGCGGTGCGGGCGAGGAGGTGGTTCTGACCCACCGGGCGCACGATCGGGCGATCTTTGCCCGCGGCGCGCTCTCCGCCGCGCTTTGGCTTTCGTCACGTCCGCCTGGGCGTTACAACGTACGTGACTTTCTATCCATGAAAACAGATGGTTAGAGGCATCTCCACGAAACGAACAGAAGTACTTCCCGAGGCGGTGGCGGCGGAATTTTCCATGGACACATCGCCCGAAACGCCCGTAAAATTTCGGCCTAATCCGTGTACGGGTTAGTCCATGCAAGGCGGGAGGATGTTCGATGAGAACTCCTCCCGCTTTGTGTATCTGCGTCGGGGAGAAGTGATCACGTGAGCGTACCTGCGGTGCTCGCGCTGGCCGATGGAACGATCTTCCGCGGCCAGTCGATCGGAGCCAAAGGAAACACCACAGGCGAAGTCGTTTTCAACACCGCCCTCACGGGTTATCAGGAAATTCTCACCGACCCCTCCTACGCGCGTCAGATCGTCACGCTCACCGTTCCGCACGTCGGTAACACTGGAGCCACACCCGAGGACCTCGAGGCCGGGCAGGTGTATCCCGCGGGCCTCGTGATCCGCGATCTGCCGCTCATGCCGAGCAATTGGCGCGCGAACGAGTCGCTGCAGGAATTCCTCGAGCGCGGCAAGCTGGTCGCGATCGCCGGCATCGACACGCGCAAGCTGACGCGCATCCTCAGGGAGAAGGGCGCGCAGGCTGGCTGCATCATGACCGGAGACCAGCTCGATGAGAGTGCTGCGGTAAAGATCGCCCGCAAGTTCCCGGGCTTGAAGGGCATGGACCTCGCAAAGGTCGTGAGCACCAAGCGCAGCTACCAGTGGAACGAAGGCACGCTCTGGCCCGAGCCGGCGCGTGCGCCGGTTCGCGCCACTCAGCGCCTGCACGTGGTGGCGTACGACTTCGGCATCAAGCGCAACATCCTCAGACTCCTCGCCGATGGCGGCTGCCGCATGACCGTGGTGCCGGCGCAGACTTCCGCCGAAGACGCACTCGCTCTCGAGCCCGATGGAATCTTTCTCTCCAACGGTCCGGGAGATCCCGAGCCGTGCAGCTACGCGATCAAGGCCACCCAGCGCTTCCTCGAGACCGATCTGCCGGTGTTCGGCATCTGTCTCGGGCACCAGATTCTCGGGCTCGCCTCCGGTGCCCGCACCGTGAAGATGAAGTTCGGCCATCACGGTGCGAACCACCCGGTGCAGGAGCTCGAGTCCGGGCGCGTGTTCATCACCAGTCAGAACCACGGCTTCGCGGTCGATGAGAGCACGCTCCCCGAGGGAGTCGTGGCGACGCACCGTTCGCTCTTCGATGGCTCGCTCCAGGGCCTCGCTTTTCAGGAGCGCCCGGTGTTCGGCTTCCAGGGGCACCCCGAGGCGAGCCCCGGCCCACATGACCTGCGTGGACTCTTCGAGCGCTTCAATCATCTGATGTTGCGGCGGCTGCAGGCGCAGTTGAAGGTCGCCGAGGAGAACCTGCGCCGCCAGCAGGCGGGCGGACGCTGAAGCAGTGCCCAAGCGCACCGACATCCACAGCATCCTGATCATCGGCGCCGGTCCCATCGTGATCGGGCAGGCATGCGAATTCGATTACTCCGGCGCACAGGCCTGCAAGGCGCTGCGCGAGGAGGGCTTCCGCGTCATCCTGGTCAACTCGAACCCCGCGACCATCATGACCGATCCTGAGATGGCGGATGCCATCTACATCGAGCCCGTGAACGCGCACACGGTGGCGCGCATCATCGAGAAGGAGCGACCGGATGCGCTGCTGCCGACCATGGGCGGGCAGACCGGGCTCAACACCGCGCTCGATCTGGTGCGCGAGGGCGTGCTCGAGAAATACGGTGTCGAGCTCATCGCCGCCTCGCGCGCCGCGATCGACATGGCCGAGGACCGGGAGCTGTTCCGCAACGCGATGCGCGAGATCGGTCTCGAGACCCCGCAGTCGCAGATCGCCCGCAGTCTCGATGAGGGCCTCGCCATCGCGGGCGAGATCGGCTACCCGGTGGTGATCCGCCCCTCCTTCACCCTCGGCGGGAGCGGCGGCGGCATCGCCTATAACCGCGAGGAGCTCGAGGACATCGTCGCACGCGGCCTCGATGCCTCGCCGACCGGCGAAGTGCTGCTCGAGGAATCGGTGATCGGCTGGAAAGAGTTCGAGATGGAGGTGGTGCGCGATTCCCGGGACAACTGCATCATCGTTTGCTCGATCGAGAACCTCGATCCGATGGGCGTCCACACCGGCGACTCGATCACCCTCGCACCTGCTCTGACTCTCACCGACAAGGAATACCAGCGCATGCGCGACGCCTCGATCGCGGTGCTGCGCAAGATCGGCGTCGATACCGGGGGCTCCAACGTGCAGTTCGCGGTGAATCCCGAGGACGGGCGGCTGCTCGTGATCGAGATGAACCCGCGGGTGTCGCGCTCCTCCGCGCTTGCCTCCAAGGCGACGGGCTTCCCGATCGCCAAGATCGCCGCCAAGCTCGCCGTCGGCTACACCCTCGATGAGCTGCGCAACGACATCACCGCCGGGGCCACGCCGGCCTCCTTCGAGCCCTCGATCGATTACGTCGTGGTGAAGATCCCGCGCTTCACCTTCGAGAAATTCCCGTCCGTCAACGACCGCCTCACGACCCAGATGAAATCCGTGGGCGAGGTCATGGCGATCGGCCGCACCTTCCAGGAATCGCTGCAGAAGGCGCTGCGCGGACTCGAGACCGGGCTCGACGGGTTCGCGCAGCAGCTGCCCATGCCGTTGTCGGATGAGAACCAGGACCGCCTCGCGCACGAGCTGCGTGCCCCCGGGCCGAACCGCCTGCTGTACGTGGCCGATGCCTTCCGCGCCGGCTGGCCGCTCACCCGCATCGCCGAGCTCACCCGCATCGATCCGTGGTTCCTGGCGCCCATCGAGGAGCTGGTGCAGCTCGAGTCGCAGGTGCGCGAGGATGGCCTCGGGGCACTCACGGCCGAGCGCTTGCGGTTTCTCAAGCGCAAGGGATTCTCGGACAGTCGCCTCGCGCACCTGGTCGACATGCCCGAGAAGGCGATCCGCGACAAGCGGCATGAGTTCAAGGTGCGGCCGGTGTACAAGCGCGTCGACACCTGCGCGGCCGAGTTTGCGACCTCCACCGCCTACCTGTACTCGACCTACGAAGAGGAATGCGAGGCAACCCCTTCGGACCGCCGCAAGATCGTGATCCTCGGTGGTGGTCCCAACCGCATCGGCCAGGGGATCGAGTTCGATTACTGCTGCGTGCACGCCGCGCTGCAGCTGCGCGAGGACGGCTTCGAGACGCTCATGGTGAACTGCAACCCCGAGACGGTCTCCACCGACTATGACACCTCTGATCGCCTGTACTTCGAGCCGCTCACGCTCGAGGACGTGCTCGAGATTCTCGCGGTGGAGAAACCCGAGGGAGTCATCGTGCAGTTCGGCGGCCAGACGCCGCTCAAGCTCTCGCGCGCACTCGAGGCTGCGGGGGCGCCCATCATCGGCACCTCCCCGGACTCGATCGATATCGCCGAGGACCGCGAGCGCTTTCAGGCACTCGTGAAGAAGCTCGGGCTCAAGCAGCCGGCCAACGCCACCGCACGCACCGAGGAGCAGGCGGTCACGCTCGCACGCGAGGTGGGGTTCCCGCTCGTGGTGCGGCCGAGCTACGTGCTCGGCGGACGCGCCATGGAAATCGTCTTCAATGAAGATGACCTGCGCAGCTATATGGCAAGCGCGATGCAGGTGTCCAACGACAGTCCGGTGCTGCTCGATCGCTTCCTCGATGTCGCCATCGAAGTCGATGTCGATGCCGTCTGCGACGGCGAGGACGTGCTCATCGGCGGCATCATGGAGCACATCGAGCAGGCCGGGGTCCACTCCGGGGACTCGAGCTGCTCGCTGCCGCCTGCGAGCTTGAGCCGCGAGCTGCAGGCGGAGCTGCGCGATCAGACGCGCAGGCTCGCGCGCGCGCTGAACGTCGTCGGGCTCATGAACGTGCAGTTCGCCATCCAGGCCGGGGTGATCTACGTGCTCGAGGTAAACCCGCGCGCCTCGCGCACGGTGCCCTTCGTCTCCAAGGCCACGGGGCTGCCGCTCGCCAAAGTCGCCGCGCGCGTCATGACCGGGCACAAGCTCAAGCAGCTCGTCGGTGCGGTCGAGCGGCTGCCGCCGTATTTCTCGGTGAAGGAGGCGGTGTTCCCCTTCGTCAAGTTCCCGGAGGCCGACCCGATCCTGGGTCCCGAGATGAAGTCCACCGGGGAGGTGATGGGCACCGGCCGCACCTTCGGTGAGGCCTACGCCAAAGCGCAGAGCGCTTCGGGCATCGTGCTGCCGCGCCACGGCGTGTGCTTCATCAGCGTGCGCGATCGCGACAAGCCGCCGGCGGTGACGCTGGCGAAAAACCTGATCGAGCGCGGCTTCGAGATCGTGGCGACCGAGGGTACCGCGCGGGCGCTCGCCGAGGCGGGCGTTCCCTGCCGCCGCGTGAACAAGGTGCGTGACGGCCGGCCACACATCGTGGACATGATCAAGAACGACGAAATCGATCTCATCATCAACACCACCGAAGGCAAGCAGGCCATCCGCGAATCGAACTCGATCCGACGCGAGGCGGTGCACCATCGGGTCACCTATTACACGACGGTCGCGGCGGGACTGGCGACTTGCGAGGCGCTCGATCACCTCGATGAGGTCGAGGTGCACCGCCTGCAGGACCTGCACAGTGCGGCGCTCGCCACATGAAGCGCACGCCCATGACGCTGCGCGGAGCCGAAACGCTGCGCGCGGAGCTCAAGCGCCTGAAGTCGGAGGTGCGACCAGCCATCATCAAGGCGATCGCGGAAGCGCGCAGCCACGGTGATCTCTCGGAGAACGCCGAGTATCACGCGGCACGCGAGCAGCAGGGATTCATCGAAGGGCGCATCAAGGAGATCGAGCACAAGCTCGCGAGTGCGGAGATCATCGACCCTGCGCGGCTGCCCAATAACGGCAAGGTCGTTTTCGGGGCCTCGGTGGAGCTCGAGGACCAGGCCGATGGCACGCGCGTGGTGTACCAGGTGGTGGGTGAGGACGAGGCGGATATCCGCGCCGGCCGCATCTCGGTCACATCGCCGATTGCACGGGCGCTCGTCGGCAAGTCCGAGGGCGAGATCGTGGATGTCGCGGCCCCAGGCGGCACCCGCTCCTACGAGATCGTCGCTGTGCGCGTCGCCTGAGAGCGGGCGGGGCCGGACGGACCTTCAGCGGTCGGGAATGAGGATGCGCGGAAGCTGCGCGTGCGGACGGTAGAGCACCGCGACGTTGCCGATACGATGCACGAGTGCGCTGCCGGTCTCGCGGGCGAGTGCGGCGAAGAGCTCATCGCGTGCCTCGCGATCACCACCCGGGCCCTTCACCTTGATGAGCTCGTGATCGTTGAGGGCGCGGGCGGCTTCCGCAGTCACCGCGGCGGTCAGTCCCCCGTTTCCGACACGGATGACGGGCTTCAGCGCGTGCGCGAGGGCTCGCAGGTGCTTCCTCTGGCGCTCCGAGAGCGTCAAGGGTGTCGGCGTGCCGTCAGGGTGCGTGCGCTGCTCCATCACGACATTGTATGGGTGGAACTCATGCCCGGCAGCGGACCTCTACATTGATGAAGCGGCTTTAATCGATGAAGCGGCGTTCCAGGAGCAGCGCACGCTGGCTGAAGGAGCACTTTGCGGATCCCTTCGTGCAAAGGGCGCAGAGCGAGGGCTGGCGCTCGCGCGCGGTGTTCAAGCTCGAGGAGATCGATCGCCGTGTGAAGCTCCTGAAGCCTGGCGCCGTGTGCCTCGATCTGGGCGCGGCTCCTGGGGCGTGGAGCCAGTACGCGGCGCGCCGGGTAGGCGCCCGCGGGCGCGTGGTGGCGACCGACATCCTGCCGATGCCCGAGCTCACCGGAGTCGAGTTCGTGCAGGGTGATTTCCGCGAGCCCGAGGTGTTCGATCGGGTCCTCAATCTCCTCCCCGGCCGGCAGGTCGATGTGCTCCTCTCCGACATGGCACCTAATCAGAGCGGTGTGGACACCATCGACCAGCCGCGCTCGGTGCATCTGGCGGAGCTGGCGCTCGAGATGGCCGAGGGCGTCTTGAAGCCTGGAGGGCACGCCCTGATCAAGGTCTTTCAGGGCTCGGGGTTCGTCGAACTGCTGCAGGGCGCGCGCGGCCGGTTTGGCCGCGTAAAGCTGCTGAAGCCGGAAGCCTCGCGCTCCCGCAGCCCCGAGATGTATCTACTGGCCATGCAGTTTCGCTTGGTGTAGGTTGCTTTGGAGCTAGAACCGCACGCGGCGAACGAGGACGGAAGCCTTTGAACGATTTGACAAAGAACATCCTGCTCTGGGTGGTCATCGTGCTCGTGCTGCTCGCGGTGTTCAGTCGCTATATGCCGACGGTGGGCCAGCCTCAGGAAGTTCCCTACAGCACCTTCATCGAGGACGTGAAGAGCAGCCGCGTCGAATCCGTGGTGCTGCAGGGGGAGATGATCTACGGGGTGCGCAAGGACAAGTCGACTTTCAAGACTCATAACCCCGAGACCGACTTCACCGCGCTCATCGGCACGTTGCTGAAGTCAGGCGTCGTGCTCGACTCGCGCGAGCCGAAGCAGCCGAATTTCATCGGGCAGCTGTTCCTGCAGATGGCCCCGGCGCTGCTATTGATACTGGTTTTCCTGTACATGCTGCGGCAGATGCAGGGCGCCTCCGGTGGGCGCGGCGCCATGTCCTTCGGCAAGAGCCGTGCGCGACTCCTCGGGGAGGACCAGGTGAACGTCACCTTCGCCGACGTTGCCGGCGTCGATGAAGCCAAGCAGGAAGTTGGGGAGATCGTCGACTTCCTCAAGGACCCGGGCAAGTTCCAGAAGCTCGGTGGCAAGATCCCGAAGGGCGTACTCATGGTCGGCTCGCCCGGCACGGGAAAGACGTTGCTCGCGCGCGCCATCGCCGGCGAAGCCAAGGTTCCCTTCTTCACCATCTCGGGCTCCGACTTCGTCGAGATGTTCGTCGGCGTCGGCGCCTCGCGCGTGCGCGACATGTTCGAGCAGGCGAAGAAGCACGCCCCCTGCATCATTTTCATCGACGAGATCGACGCCGTCGGCCGGCACCGCGGCGCGGGTCTCGGCGGCGGCCACGATGAGCGCGAGCAGACCCTCAACCAGCTGCTCGTCGAGATGGACGGCTTCGAGGGCAACGAAGGCATCATCGTCATCGCCGCAACCAACCGCCCCGACGTGCTCGACCCGGCGCTGCTGCGTCCGGGACGCTTCGACCGCCAGGTCGTCGTGCCGCTGCCAGATGTGCGCGGCCGCGAGCAGATCCTGCGCGTGCACATGCGGCGCGTGCCGCTGGCGGATGACGTCAAGCCCGCGCTGATCGCGCGCGGCACCCCCGGCTTCTCCGGTGCAGATCTCGCCAACCTCGTGAACGAGGCGGCGCTGTTTGCCGCGCGTGCCAACAAGCGCATCGTCGGCATGGAGGAGTTCGAGCGCGCCAAGGACAAGATCATGATGGGCACCGAGCGGCGCTCCATGGTCATGAGCGAGGCGGAAAAGCGCATGACTGCCTATCACGAGGCGGGACATGCGATCGTTGGCATGACCGTTCCCGAGCACGACCCGGTCTACAAAGTCACCATCATTCCGCGCGGGCGCGCACTCGGGGTGACGCAGTTCCTGCCCGAGCAGGACCGATACAGCTTCTCCAAGCGTCGCCTGGAAAGCGCCATCGCCACGCTCTTCGGCGGACGCATCGCCGAGGAGCTCATCTTCGGCCCCGAGTCGGTGACCACGGGCGCCTCGAACGACATCGAGCGCGCGACCGAGCTCGCGCGCAACATGGTCACGAAGTGGGGCCTCTCGGACCGGCTCGGGCCGCTCACCTACTCCGAGGAGACCGGCGAAGTGTTCCTCGGGCGCAGCGTGACGCAGCACAAGCAGGTCTCCGATGTCACCGCGCACGCGATCGACGAGGAAGTGCGCCGCGTCATCGAGAGCAACTTTCAGCGCGCCCGGCAGATCCTCACCACCGCGCTCGAGAAGCTGCACCTCATGGCCGAGGCGCTCATCAAGTACGAGACCATCGGCGAGGAGCAGCTGAAGGACATCATGGCGGGCAGGGAGCCGAAGCCACCGGCGGGCTGGGACGACTCGCTGTCCAACAAGCCGCCGACGGCGCCGGCGCCGGCCGGGACGCCGGTGATACCGGCGGGGCAGCACTGACTGCGGCGGCGAGCCGGCGACGGCCGCTGGGGCCGCTGGGGCCTCGGAGACGATCGTCGCTGCCCCAAGATGAAGAGCGGCAGCAGCGGGGCCGCTGCTAAGGGTCTTCCTGCGGATAGTTAGGTGTGTACCTAACTATGCGCGGAACGGATGATGATTACTGACCTGCCCCCGGGCTGCCTGCATGCCGTCACCGCCGCTGCCGTTGCCGCTGCCGCTGCGCTGCGCAGACAAGACGATCGATCTCAGCCGCCCGGTTGTCATGGGCGTGCTCAACGTCACGCCCGATTCGTTCTCTGACGGGGGGCGCTTTGCCTCGCTCGACGCGGCGGTCGATCAGGGGCTGCGCATGGCGGCAGAGGGCGCAGCGCTCATCGATGTCGGCGGGGAGTCGACCCGTCCAGGCGCGCAGCCCGTCACCGCAGAGGAGGAGCTGCGGCGAGTGCTCCCCGTCATCGAGCGCCTGCGCCGGGGCACCACGGCCATCATCTCCGTCGACACCAGCAAGCCCGAGGTCATCCTTGCCGCCGCCGCGGCGGGCGCAGGCTTCATCAATGACGTGCGCGCACTGCGCGAGCCGGGTGCCCTCGAGGCGGCGGCCCGAAGCGGCTGCGGGTTGTGTCTCCTGCACATGCAGGGGGATCCGCGCACCATGCAGGTCGCGCCGCACTACGTCGACGTGGTGGCCGAGGTGCGCTCGTTTCTCACCGGCCGCGTTGCCGCGTGCCGCGCTGCGGGAGTCGATCCCGCACGACTCACCGTCGATCCAGGGTTCGGTTTCGGTAAGAGCATGGAGCACAATGTGACGCTGTTGCGGCATCTCGCCGAGCTGGTCGCGGACGGGCCTCCGGTGTTGGTTGGGTTGTCGCGGAAGTCGACCGTCGGCAAACTCACCGGCCGGGAGCCGGGTGAGCGGCTGTACGGGAGCGTGGCGCTCGCAGTTATTGCTGCGCTCAAGGGTGCGCGCATCATCCGTGCGCACGATGTGGCCGCGACGGTCGATGCCCTGAAGGTGACCGCGGCCGTTGCAGGACAGGGTGGAGACTGATGGGTCGTCGCTATTTCGGCACCGATGGAGTGAGAGGCCGCGTCGGGGAGCACCCGATGACGGTCGATTTTGCCCTCAAGCTCGCAAGCGCCGCGGCGCGCGTGCTCGCCCCGCAGGGCGGCACGGTGCTGATCGGCAAGGACACACGCCTCTCGGGCTACATGTTCGAATCGGCGCTCGAGGCCGGTTTCGTGGCCGCAGGCGTCAATGCCATGCTGATCGGACCGCTGCCCACCCCCGGCATCGCTTACATGACTCGGCGCTTCAACTGCGACTTCGGAGTCGTGATCAGCGCCTCGCACAATCTCTACGACGACAACGGCATCAAGTTTTTCGACGCTTCGGGCGGGAAGCTCTCCGATGCGCTGGAAGAGCGCATCGAGGCCGAGCTGGAGCAGGCACCGCTCACCCGTGCCTCGCGCAATCTCGGCCGCGCCACACGCGCCGACCGCTCGCGCACGCTGTACCAGGAATTCTGTGCATCGACGCTGCCCGCGGGGCTCGATCTCTCGGGCCTGAAGATCGTGATCGACTGCGCGAATGGCGCCGCCTACAAGGTCGGGCCGCGCATCCTCGCGGACCTGGGCGCCGAGATCGTGCCGATCGGCTGCTCCCCCAATGGCCGCAACATCAACGACGGCTGCGGCTCGATGGCTCCGGACCTGCTGCAGCTCACCGTGCCGGGAGTACGCGCCAACGTCGGACTCGCGCTCGATGGCGATGGCGACCGGCTGGTCATGGTGGATCACCTGGGAAGGATCGTCGATGGCGATCAGCTGCTGTACGTCATCGCGCGCTCACTGCAGCACTCGGGCGCGCTGCGTGGGCCGGTGGTGGGCACGGTGATGAGCAACCTTGGACTCGAGCTGGCGCTGCGCTCGGCCGGGATCGAATTCCGCCGCGCGGCGGTTGGTGACCGCTACGTGCTGTCGATGCTGCGCGATACCCAGGGGGTGCTCGGCGGTGAGACCTCCGGACACATTCTCTGCCTCGACAAGACGACGACCGGCGATGGTCTCGTGGTCGCGCTGCAGGTGCTCGCAGTGATGAAGCAGACCGGCCGCTCGCTCGCCGAGCTCACTTCGGCGATGCGCAAGTTCCCGCAGATCCTGCTGAACGTGAAGGTGGCGAGCCGCTTCGATCCGAACGACGTGCCGCTCATCCAGCAGGCGGTGGCGCGCATCGAGCAGCAGCTCGGCAGCGAGGGGCGCGTGGTGTTGCGCGCATCGGGTACCGAGCCGGTGATCCGCGTCATGGTCGAAGGGCGGGAAGAAGCGGAAACCCGCGCCGCGGCGACGGAGCTGGCGGAGATCGTCAGGCGCGCTGCCGCCTGAGGGCACCGCGCGAGGAGGCGCTGCCTGAGGCGACGGCCTGAGGCGACGCCGCCTGAGGCGATGCGGCCTGAGTGCCGTCCCGGCGCGACCCGGCCTTGCGAGCGTCGGCGTTGCGTCACCCCCCCTGCATCGCTATCATCCCGCGCCCTTTTTGAACCCATAGGTCAAGGCCAGTCCGCTCCATGCGCCGTCCCATCGTTGCCGGAAACTGGAAGATGCACGGCTCGCGCGCCGAGACCGCGGGGCTGATCGAGGAGCTGCTGGCGCGTGCCCCGGCAAAGCCCACCGCGGCATGCGTCATCTGCCCCCCTTTCGTGTACCTGTACGAGGCGGCGCGGCTGCTGCGGGACTCGATCCTCAGTCTCGGGGCGCAGGACGTATGTGCCGACGCGCACGGTGCATTCACCGGCGAGGTCTCGGCGGCGATGCTCAAGGACGTCGGCTGCGAGTACGTGATCGTGGGGCACTCCGAGCGGCGGCTGCTGTACCGCGAGAACGACCAGCTGGTCGCGCGCAAGTTTGCCGCCGCACACTCCAAGGGCCTGGTGCCGATCCTGTGCGTCGGCGAGCAGCTCGCCGATCGCGAGGCAGGCCGCACCAGTGAGGTGATTGCGCGTCAACTCGATGCAGTGCTCGAGCTGTGTGGCGCCGGCGCGCTCGGACACGGGGTGGTCGCGTACGAGCCGGTGTGGGCGATCGGCACCGGGCGCAACGCGACGCCGGAGCAGGCGCAGGAGGTGCACGCCTTCATCCGGGCGCGGGTCGGCGAGCGGGATGCTAGAATCGCCGCCGCGACCCGCATCCTCTACGGGGGTAGCGTCAAGGCGGGCAATGCGGCGGAACTGTTCGCGATGCCGGATGTAGACGGCGGGCTGATCGGTGGCGCCTCGCTCAAGGCGGATGAATTTCTGACGATCCTGGCCGCTGCGCGGTGACGGGACAAGTGAGTTTTTCCGATGTTGCGGTGGATTCTGACTTGCATACAGGTGTTCTCGTCGCTGGTCGTCGTCGGCCTGGTGCTCATCCAGCGCGGTAAGGGCGCGGAAGCGGGCGCGGGTTTTGGTGCGGGCGCCTCCGGTACGGTATTCGGCGCCCGCGGTGCGACCACGGCGCTGTCGCGTGCGACGGCGGTGTTCGCTGCCATCTTCATGATCAACAGCCTGGCGCTCGTGTACCTCGGCACCTCCACCAGCAAACAGGAGGAGTCGCAGAAGACGATCCTCGATCAGGCCGCGGCGCCGCCACCCAAACCCGCGCCCGGCGCAGCGGGCTCCGCGCCTTCGCCGCTGCCCGCGACGCCTGCGCCGGCGACGCCCGCGCAGAGCCCCGCGCCGACCCCCGCACCGGCGCCGAAGTGATCAGATCCTTGCCGACGTGGTGGAATTGGTAGACACACTAGCTTGAGGGGCTAGCGCCGCAAGGCGTGTCGGTTCGAATCCGACCGTCGGCACCAGGCATCCGCAGAGCGACTCGCCTCCGCTCAGTGCGCCAAAACAACGACTGCGCTGCTACAATGCGGCCCCCTGAAAGTGGGGGCAGGTCGCGGTCCGATCTGCCTTTTTTACGCACCCAGGTCGCATGCTGTCGAATTACCTGCCGATCCTGATTTTCCTGGTGGTCGCCGCGGCCTTGGCGATCGCTCTGCTCGTGCTCGGCACCGGGATCGGGCGCTTCTTCTCACGCTTCCACAGCGACCCGGCCAAGCTCTCGCCCTACGAGTGCGGGTTCGAGGCGTTCGAGGATTCGCGCAGCCGGTTCGACGTGCGCTATTACCTGGTGGCGATTCTCTTCATCGTCTTCGATCTGGAGATCGCGTTCCTCTTTCCCTGGGCGGTCGCGCTCGGGCAGATCGGCGCGCTGGGTCTTGTCGCGATGGGCATTTTCCTCGCCATCCTGGTGGTCGGTTTCATCTACGAGTGGAAGAAGGGAGCGCTCGAGTGGGACTAGCGGCGGAGAGCGCGGAAGGCTTTGCGCAGCGCGGCTTCCTGACCGCACAGCTCGATGATCTCGTGAGCTGGGCGCGGACCGGATCGTTGTGGCCAATGACCTTTGGGCTCGCCTGCTGCGCGGTGGAGATGATGCACGCGGGTGCCTCGCGCTACGACCTCGATCGCTTCGGCGTGGTGTTCCGCGCGAGCCCGCGGCAATCGGATGTGATGATCGTGGCCGGCACGCTGGTCAACAAGATGGCCCCCGCGTTGCGCAAGGTGTATGACCAGATGGCCGAGCCGCGCTGGGTCATCTCCATGGGCTCGTGCGCCAACGGCGGCGGTTACTACCACTATTCGTACTCGGTCGTGCGCGGTTGCGACCGCATCGTGCCCGTGGACGTGTACGTCCCCGGGTGTCCGCCAACGGCGGAGGCACTGATCTACGGCATCGTGCAGCTGCAGAAGAAGATCGCCCGCACCGGCGCCATCGCCAGATAAATGTATATGAGGTGGTTCGAGAGGTGAGCGAGCGCATCGAAGCTCTCGCAAGCAAGGTTGACGCGCAGCTGAAGGGCAGCGTGCGGCGCCTGCCCTCGCTCGCACACGAGCTCGCCTACGATGTCGAGCCCGCGGCGCTTGCTACGGTCTGCGGTACGCTGCGCGACGGTGAAGGGCTCAAGTTCGAGATGCTCATGGATCTCGCCGGCGTCGACTACCTGCAGTACGGTCACGATGACTGGGAGACCTTCAGCGCCACGCGCTCGGGCTTCAGCCGCGCGCGCTCTCCCGAGGGCACTCCGGCCGACCCCGGCGCCCCGGGGCGCTTCGCGGTCGTCTACAACCTTCTCTCGATCACTCACAACCAGCGACTGCGCCTGAAGGCCGTCTGCGCCGACACTGCCGAGCCGGTACTCGACTCCGTCGTGGACATCTGGGCGAGCGCCAACTGGTTCGAGCGCGAGGCCTTCGACCTCTTCGGGATCCTGTTCCGCGGCCACCCGGACCTGCGCCGCATCCTCACCGATTACGGCTTCATCGGGCATCCGTTCCGCAAGGACTTCCCGCTGATCGGCAACGTCGAGGTGCAGTACGACCCCGAGAAGCAGCGCGTGGTGTACCAGCCGGTCACCATCACCCCGAGAGTGCTCGTGCCGAAGGTGATCCGCCACGACCACCGTTACGAGCCCGCGCTCAAGGACCCGCAGGTACCGCGCTGATGGCCGCGACGCCCGCCACCGAGATCCGCAACTACACCATGAACTTCGGGCCGCAGCACCCGGCGGCCCACGGCGTGCTGCGCCTCGTGCTCGAGCTCGACGGCGAGGTCATCCACAAGGCCGACCCGCACATCGGGCTCCTGCACCGTGCCACCGAGAAGCTCGCGGAGTCCAAGCCCTTCAACCAGTCGATCGGCTACATGGACCGGCTCGACTACGTCTCGATGATGTGCAACGAGCACGCCTACGTGCTCGCGATCGAGCGGCTGCTCGGCATCGAGCCGCCCGAGCGCGCGCAGTACATTCGCGTGATGTTCGATGAGATCACGCGCATCCTGAACCATCTCATGTTCCTCGGCTCGCACAGCCTCGACATCGGCGCGATGACGGTGTTTCTGCTGTGCTTCAAGCAGCGCGAGGAGCTCATGGACGTGTACGAGGCGGTCTCGGGCACGCGCATGCACGCCACCTACTACCGCCCGGGCGGTGTGTATCGCGATCTGCCGGAGTCGATGCCGAAGTACCAGGCCTCGAAGTGGCGCTCGGAGAAGCAGGCCGCGCGGCTGAATGCGGCACGCAGCGGCACGATGCTCGATTACCTCCAGGCCTTCACCGCAGCCTTTCCGGCGGCCGTGGACGACTTCGAGACGCTGCTCACCGACAACCGCATCTGGAAGCAGCGCACGGTCAACATCGGCGTGGTGAGCCCGGAGCGCGCGATGCAGCTCGGGTTCTCCGGTGCCATGCTGCGGGGCTCGGGCGTGGCGTGGGATCTGCGCAAGAAGCAGCCTTATGAAGTCTATGACCGCATGGACTTCGACGTTCCGGTCGGCGTGAACGGTGACTGCTACGACCGGTACCTCGTGCGGGTGGAGGAAATGCGCCAGGCCAACCGCATCGTCCGCCAGTGCATCGAGTGGCTGCGCGCTCATCCGGGTCCGACCATGATCGATGACCGCAAAGTGGGGCCACCCCGGCGGGAACTCATGAAGGAAGACATGGAAGCGCTCATTCACCACTTCAAGTTCTTCACCGAAGGCTACGAAGTGCCCGCAGGCGACACCTACGCCGCGGTCGAGGCCCCCAAGGGTGAGTTCGGCATTTACCTCGTCTCCGATGGCGCCAACAAACCCTATCGCCTCAAGTGTCGCGCGCCGGGGTTTGCGCACCTCGCCTCGCTCGAGGAGATGGTGCGCGGCCACATGCTCGCCGATGTGGTGGCGGTGATCGGCACGCAGGACATCGTGTTCGGGGAAATCGACCGATGAGCGAGCGCAGCAGCGTCGGAGTCGGCGGCACGCAGCTCGCGAGCAAGCTGTCGCTCCTCTCGGAGCAGACCCGCGCAGAGATCGATCACTGGGTGGCGAAGTTTCCGCCCGGGCGGCAGCGCTCGGCCTCCCTCGCGGCGCTGCGCGCGGCGCAGGAGCAGAACGAGGGCTACCTTACCGCGGATCTCATGGACGCAGTGGCCGAGTACCTCAAGCTCCCGCCCATACAGGTGTATGAGGTCGCAAGCTTCTACTCCATGTTCGAGACCCATCCCTGCGGGCGCCATCACGTCAGCATCTGCACCAACATCTCGTGCATGCTGAGGGGTGGGGAGGAGCTCTTCGAGCACGCGCAGAAGAAACTCGGCATCCGTCCGAACCAGAGCACCGCCGACGGCCGCATCTTTCTCAAGCGCGAGGAGGAGTGCCTGGCCGCCTGCACCGGGGCCCCGATGATGATGGTGGACCACGTGTTCCACGAGCACCTCACGCCCGGGAAGCTCGACGCCATCCTGGATGCGCTCAAATGAGCGACCTCGAGAGCCAGTACGCCGAGCGCATGAATCTCACGGTGTTCGAGCCGCTCAAGCTCGAGCGCCCGTGGACACTCGCCACCTACCGCAGCATCGGCGGCTACGAGGTATGGGAGCGGCTGCTGCGCGAGAAGCCAGAGCGCGGCAGTGTCATCGATGAGCTGAAGGCCTCGGGCCTGCGCGGGCGTGGCGGTGCGGGCTTCCCCACCGGCACGAAGTGGAGCTTCATGCCGCGCAACTCGCCGGTACAGAAGTACATGGTGTGCAATTCGGATGAGAGCGAGCCCGGCACCTGCCACGACCGCGACATCCTGCGTTACAACCCGCACGCGGTGATCGAGGGTCTCGCCATCTCAGGCTACGCCACCAACTCCACGGTCGCCTACAACTACATCCGCGGCGAGTTTCTCGGCGAGCCTGTGCCCCGCTTCGAAGCGGCGCTCAGCGAAGCCTACGCCGCGGGGCTCCTCGGCAAGAACCTGCAGGGCTCGGGGGTCGATTTCGACCTGCATACCTTCGTCGGTGCCGGCGCTTACATCTGTGGCGAGGAGACGGGACTCCTCGAGTCGCTCGAGGGCAAGCCCGGCAAGCCGCGGTTCAAGCCGCCGTTCCCGGCGAATTTCGGGTTGTACGGTGCACCCACCACCATCAACAACACCCTCAGCTACGCCTCGGTGCCGACCATCCTGCGCAAGGGCCCGGCGTGGTTCGCGGGGCTCGGGCCTGCCAATTCCGGTGGCACGCTGATCTACTCGGTCTCGGGGCACGTAGAGAAGCCGCGCAACATCGAGCTGCCGCTCGGCATCCCGTTTGCCGACCTGCTGGCGCTCTGCGGGGGCGTGCTCGGCGGGCGCAAGCTCAAGGCCGTCATTCCCGGCGGGGTCTCAGTCCCGGTCGTACCGGGGGAGATCATGCTCAAGACCAACATGGATTACGACTCGGTGAAGGCCGCGGGCTCAGCGCTTGGGACCGGCGCCGCCATCGTGATGGATGAGACCACCTGCATGGTGCGCGTGCTCGAGCGCATCTCGCGGTTCTACATGGCGGAGTCGTGCGGTCAGTGCACCCCGTGCCGCGAGGGCACCGGCTGGATGAACCGTATGCTCAAGCGGGTGCTCGCAGGTCACGCGCGGCGCGAGGAGCTCGGCTTGCTCCTCGATGTGGCGAATCGCATCGAAGGACACACGATCTGCGCCTTCGGTGATGCCGCGGCGTGGCCGGTGCAGAGCTTCCTCAAACACTACCGGCACGAGTTCGAGTACATGATCGATCACGGCGGACGGAGTCTCGCGAGCGAAGGTCAGGGAGTGCGCGCCGCCTGAACAGGCGCAGGAACGACACATGGCGGAGACCGAAGTCAACATCGAAGTCGACGGCGTGCCGGTAAAGGCGATCAAGGGTGAGATGATCATCCGCGTCACCGACCGCAGCGGCGTGTACGTGCCGCGCTTCTGCTACCACGAGAAGCTCTCGATCGCCGCCAACTGCCGCATGTGCCTGGTCGAGGTCGAGAAAGCGCCCAAGCCCCTCCCGGCCTGTGCCACGCCGGTGGTCGAGGGGATGAAGGTGTTCACCAAGTCGCCGCGCGCCATCGGCGCGCAGCGCGCCACCATGGAATTCCTGCTCATCAATCACCCGCTCGATTGCCCGATCTGTGACCAGGGCGGGGAGTGCGAGCTGCAGGACCTGGCGGTCGGCTTCGGCCGCGACATCTCGCGTTACCACGAGGGCAAGCGCTCGGTGGCGGATGAGAACTTAGGTCCCCTCATCGCCACCGACATGACCCGCTGCATCCAGTGCAGCCGCTGCGTGCGCTTCACCGAGGAGATTGCCGGCATCCAGGAGCTCGGCATGATTGGCCGCGGTGAGCACATGGAGGTGCGCAGCTACATCGAGAGCACCGTGAACCACGAGCTCTCGGGCAACGTGATCGATCTGTGCCCGGTGGGCGCGCTGGTCTCGAAACCCTACCGCTTCACTGCGCGCGCCTGGGAGATGCGCGCGGTGCCGCTCGTCTCGCCACACGATGCGGTGGGCAGCAATCTTTTCGGCCACGTGCTGCGCGGCAAGCTCATGCGCGTGGTGCCGCGCGAGAACGAGGCGATCAACGAGATCTGGATCGCCGACCGCGACCGCTTCAGCTACGAGGGTGTCTACAGCGCCGACCGGCTGCGTGCGCCGCTCGTGCGCCGCGGCGGCGAATGGAGCGAGAGCGACTGGGAGCCGGCGCTCATGCTCGCCGCCGAAGGGCTCAAGGATCGCGCAGCCCACCTCGGGGTCCTGGCGAGCCCCTCGAGCACCATCGAGGAGCTCTATCTCGCGGCACGCATCGCCCGCGGACTCAACTCCAACAACATCGATCACCGCCTGCGGCAGCGCGATTTCCGTGACCAGGCCGCAGACCCTGTCTTTCCCAGCCTCGGAATGCGCATCAGTGAGGTCGACTCACTCGATGGGCTGCTCGTCATCGGCGCGAACCTGCGCCGCGAGGCGCCGATCATCGCGCATCGTGTGCGCAAGGCGGCCAAGCGCGGAGCGAAGGTCGCGATGCTGAACCCCGCACGCTTTCCTTACCTGTTCCCACTCGCCGGGTATCTCAGCTGCACCCCCGGGGCAATGGTGACGGAGCTCGCCGCGCTCCTTGGCGCAGCGGCCGACGCCGCCAGCCAGGCAGTTCCCGAGCACCTTGCGACTGTGGTGCGTGCCGCAACCGTGACGGATGCGCATCGCGCCGCGGTGCAGGCGCTACTCTCGGGCCCGCGCCGCGCGGTGTGGCTCGGTGCGCTCGCCGCCCGCCATCCGGCGTTCGCCGACCTGCGTGCGCTCGCCGCCGCGCTCGCGCAGCTCACCGGTGCAAGCTTCGGCCGCATCACCGAGGGCGCCAATGCCGCGGGTGCGTATCTCGCCGGCGCCGTGCCGCATCGCGAGGCAGGCGCAAAACCGCTCGCGCAGCCGGGACTTGCGGTTCGGGAGATGCTCGGCAACCCGCTGCGCGCCTATGTGCTCTTCGGTGGCGTGGAGCCCGGCATCGATACGCTCGACCCGGAAGCGCAACGCACCCTCGCGCAGGCGGAGTTCGTCGTGGCGATTACCCCGTTCGCGAGCGAAGAGGTGAAGCGCATCGCGCATCTGCTGCTGCCGATCGGCACCTTTGCCGAGACCTCCGGCACTTTCGTGAACTGTGAGGGTATCTGGCAGAGCCAGGCGGGAGCGGTCACGCCGCTGGGCGCCGCGCGACCGGGATGGAAGGTGCTGCGTGTGCTCGGCAACCTCCTGAACCTGCCTCGCTTCGAGTACCTGTCATCGGATGAGGTTCTCGCCGAGCTGCGCGAGGCCTGTGAAGGACTGGCACCCGCGCCTTTCGGTGGCACGCATGCCGTGCAGCCACCGGGTAACGGTGCGCGGCTCACGCCTCCCGTGACGGTCGCGGATGTGCCGATGTACCAGGTGGACGCACTCGTGCGCCGCGCAGCCTCGCTGCAGAGGACGCGCGATGGCCGTACGCCGCTCTCGAGTTACTGAGGAAGGGGCGAGGTGCTGAATAGCCTGACAAATCGCTGGATGTCGCTCCCCGACTACGCGCAGGCGACGGCGTGGATCCTCGTCATCACGGTCGCGCTCATCATCCTGGTGGCGCTGTTGACGCTCTGGGAGCGCAAAGTCATCGGCTGGATGCAGCTGCGCCGCGGGCCGAATCGCGTGCGCATCTTCGGGCTCCTGCCGGGCCTCGGCCAGCCCTTCGCCGATGTGCTCAAGCTCCTCATGAAGGAGGTCGTCATCCCGGCGAACTCCAACAAGCTCCTGTTCCGTCTCGCGCCGGTGATTGCGCTCGTGCCGGCCTTCGCTGCCTGGGCGGTGATTCCGCTCTCACCGACGGTGGTGGTCTCGAAAGCCGACGCGGGTCTGCTGTACCTGCTATCGCTCACCTCCATGGGGGTGTACGGCATCATCATCGCCGGCTGGGCCGCCAACTCGAAGTACGCTTTCCTTGGCGCGATGCGCTCGGCGGCGCAGATGGTCGCGTACGAGATCGCCATGGGATTCGCGCTGGTCGGGGTGCTGATGGCGACCGGCAGCATGAATCTCGGCAAGATCATCGAGACGCAGACCGGCGGGATCGGCTCGTGGAACTGGTTCTGGCTCTTCCCGTTGCTGATGGTCTACTTCATCTCAGGTGTCGCGGAGACCAATCGCGCGCCGTTCGATGTGGCCGAAGGTGAGTCGGAGATCGTCGCGGGATTTCACGTCGAGTACTCGGGCATGGCGTTTGCGCTGTTCTTCCTCGCCGAGTACGCCAACATGATCCTCATCTCGACGCTCACCGCGGTGTTTTTCTTCGGCGGGTGGCAGGGACCCTTCCAGGGCTACCCCGCGCTCGGCGACACCTTCCTCGGGCAGCCGAGCTTCGGCTGGCTCCTCCTCAAGGCATTTCTTCTGGTGTTCCTGTTCCTGTGGTTCCGTGCCACCTTCCCGCGCTACCGCTACGACCAGATCATGCGCCTCGGCTGGAAGGCGCTCATCCCGGTGACGCTCGTGTGGATCGGAGTGGAGATGATCATGGCCGTGTATCACATCGGCCCCTGGGCGCGTCCCTGGTACCACTGAAGGGAATTCGCAGCTGTGGCACTCAACCCTCTCAAGACTTTCCTGCTGCCGGAGCTCGTCAAGGGGCTCATGGTGACGGCGCGCACGTTCCTCAGCAACAAGTACACCCTCAACTACCCCGAGGAGAAGACGCCGCAGTCGCCGCGCTTCCGCGGGCTGCACGCGCTGCGCCGATACGCGAACGGCCAGGAGCGCTGCATCGCGTGCAAGCTGTGCGAGGCGGTGTGCCCGGCGGTGTGCATCACCATCGATTCGGACGTGGCGCCCGATGGCACGCGGCGCACCACGCGCTACGATATCGACCTCTTCAAGTGCATCTACTGCGGCTTCTGCGAGGAAGCCTGCCCGGTGGATGCCATCGTGCTCACGCGCATCCACGAGTACCACATGGAGAAGCGCGGCGAGAACATCATGAGCAAGGACAAGCTACTCGCGGTGGGCGAGCGCTACGAGGCGATGATCGCCGCCGACAAGGCGGCGGACGCGCCGTACCGATGAGGCGGCGCGGCGGCAACCGCGAGGCGGCGGGCGGCACACCATGCTGATCCAGGTGCTGTTCTACCTGTTCGCGGCCATCCTGGTGCTCGCGGCGCTCGGGGTGATCACCTCACGCAACCCGGTGTACTCGGCGCTCGCCCTGGTCCTGTGCTTCGTCACCGCGGCGGGGATCTGGCTGCTGCTAGAGGCGGAGTTCCTCGCAGTAGTGCTGGTGCTCGTGTACGTCGGCGCGGTGATGGTGCTGTTCCTCTTCGTGGTGATGATGCTCGACATCAACCTCGAGCGGCTGCGCGAGGGCTTCACGCGCTTCGCCTGGCTCGGCTGGCTCACCGCGCTCGCGGTGATATTCGAGATCGTCGGCGTTGTGTGGGCGCGCGGCGGGCTCGGCATCGACGCCAGCCACGGCGGCACGCCGACGCCTGCGGGCTACAGCAACACACTCGAGCTCGGGCGTCTGTTGTACACCCGTTACGCCTATCCACTCGAGCTCGCGGCGATGCTGCTGCTCGTGGCGATCATCGCCGCCATCGTGCTGACGCTGCGGCGCCGCCAGGGCTACAAGCAGCAGAACATCTCGGCGCAGGTCGCGGTGCGGCGCGCGGACCGTCTGCGCGTGTTGAAGATGGACCCGGAGCAGCGTCCATGATCAGTCTGGCGCAGCAGCTGACACTCTCGGCGGTGCTGTTCGCCATCGCGGTGGCGGGCGTGTTCCTCAACCGCAAGAACCTCATCCTGCTGCTCATGTGCGTCGAGCTGCTGCTGCTCGCCGCCAACTTCAATTTCATTGCCTTCTCGCGCTACCTCGGCGACCTCAACGGGCAGGTATTCGTGTTCTTCATCCTCACGGTGGCGGCGGCTGAATCCGCAATCGGGCTCGCGATCCTGGTCGTGCTGTTCCGCGAGCGCCGCACCATCGAGGTCGAGGATCTCAACACGCTCAAGGGCTGAAGACCGTGCACCCGCTGAATCCAAACGTGCTGCTCGCCATCCCGCTGCTGCCGCTGCTGGCGGCGATCGCGGCGGGACTCGGCGGCCGGGTGATCGGCCGCGCCGGTGCGCACAGCATCACCTGCCTGGCGGTGGCGGTCTCGTGCCTGCTCTCGCTCCTCGTGCTGCGCCAGGTCTACTTCGATGGTGCACCGCTCTATGACCATCCGGTCTACACCTGGCTGGTGAGCGATGGCATGCACATGGAGGTCGGCTTCCTCATCGACCGCCTCACCGCGCTCATGATGGCGGTGGTGACCTTCGTGTCGCTGTGCGTGCACGTCTACACCATCGGCTACATGGCGGATGACCCGGGCTACACCCGCTTCTTCAGCTACATCTCACTCTTCACCTTCTCCATGCTGATGCTGGTGATGGCGAACAACTTCATGCAGCTGTTCTTCGGCTGGGAAGCGGTCGGCGTCGTCTCCTATCTGCTGATCGGCTTCTGGTACACGCGTCCGAGCGCCACCTTCGCCGCGCTCAAGGCCTTCATCGTCAACCGCATCGGGGATTTCGGCTTTGTGCTCGGGATCGCCGGCATCGCCTACTACACCGGCTCCCTCAGCTATCGCACCGCGTTCGAAGCCGCGCCAAGCATCGCGCAGGCGGTGCTGCCGATGACATCCACCTCGGGGGTCGCGGCGCTGACCCTGATCTGCATCTGCCTGTTCATCGGCGCCATGGGCAAGTCCGCGCAGGTGCCGCTGCACGTGTGGCTGCCGGACTCGATGGAAGGACCGACACCGATCTCGGCCCTCATCCACGCCGCCACCATGGTGACGGCGGGCATCTTCATGGTGGCGCGCATGTCGCCGCTCTTCGAGTACTCGGACGCGGCGCTCTCGTTCGTGATGGTAATCGGCGCCATCACGGCCTTCTTCATGGGACTCCTCGGGGTCGTGAACAACGACATCAAGCGGGTGATCGCCTACTCGACGCTCTCGCAGCTCGGCTACATGACGGTCGCGCTCGGCGCCTCGGCCTACGGGGCGGCCATCTTCCACCTGATGACGCACGCCTTCTTCAAGGCGCTGCTGTTCCTCGCCGCAGGCTCGGTCATCATCGCGCTGCACCACGAGCAGGACATGCGCCGCATGGGTGGGCTCGCGAAGTACATGCCCGTCACTGCGGTCACCTGCTGGATCGGGGCGCTCGCGCTCGTGGGGACGCCGTTCTTCGCCGGCTTCTATTCCAAGGACGCCATCATCGAGGTGGTCGGCGAGTCGCATCGCTTCGGTAGCGGCTTCGCCTACTGGTGCGTGCTGCTCGGGGTGTTCGTCACCTCGCTCTACACGTTCCGGCTGCTGTTCATGACCTTCCATGGCAAGGAGCGTTTCCGCGAGGCGAGCCTGCATGGCGGCGATGGGCACGGTCAGGAGCACGGTGGCGATCCACACGAGAGCCCGGCCGTCGTGACGCTGCCTCTCATCGCGCTCGCCATCCCCTCGGTGTTGATCGGCGCGCTCACGGTCGTGCCGGTGCTGTTCGGCGATTATTACGGCGGCTCGATCTTCGTGCTCTCCGCCAACGACGTGATCGCCAGGCTCGGCGCGGAGTTCGCGCACCCGGTGTGGGTGTCATTCGCGCTGCACGGGCTCGTCTCGCCACCCTTCGCCCTGGCGGTGCTGGGCGCCGTTACGGCGTGGCTCTTCTTCCTGCGCAACCCGCAGTGGGCCGACCGCGCGCAGCAGCGCTTTGCCTGGCTCTATCGGCTCCTCACGCAGAAGTACTACTTCGACTGGGTGAACGAGAAGGTGATCGCCCCGCTCACGCGTGGTATCGGCATTGGACTCTGGCGGGGTGGCGATGAGGTGCTGATCGATGGCGTGATGGTCAATGGCACCGCGGAAGGAGTGACCTGGTTCGGCGGCGTCTTGCGACTCGTGCAGAGCGGCTACCTGTACTCCTACGCCTTCTGGATGATGATCGGACTCGCGCTCCTGCTCGGCTGGTTCCTCATGCATTTCCGCGGCTGACACTTGCCAAACGGGCTCTACGATGCACGCGCTGCTTTCCTATCTGATCTGGCTCCCCATCGCCGCCGGGGTCCTGATCCTGCTGCTCGGCGATCGCCAGATCGTGCTCGGGCGGTGGCTCGCGCTCGCCGCCTCGCTCGCGACGCTCGCACTCGCCGTCCCGCTCTGGGCGCATTTCGACACCACCACCGCTAGCCTGCAGTTCCCACAGCTGCTGCCGTGGATCCCGCGTTTCAAAGCGTTCTATGCGCTAGGGGTCGACGGTATTTCCATGCCGCTGATCGTGCTGACGGCGTTCATGACCGTGCCGGTGGTGATCGCCGCCTGGACGGTGATCGAGACGCGCCCGGCGCAGTACTACGCCGCGTTCCTCATCATGGAAGGGCTGATGATCGGCGTGTTCGCCGCCACCGACGCGCTGCTCTTCTACTTCTTCTGGGAAGCGATGCTGATCCCGATGTTCCTCATCATCGGCATCTGGGGTGGCCCGCGCCGCGTGTACGCCACCATCAAGTTCTTCCTGTACACCTTTCTCGGCTCGGTGTTCATGCTGGCGGCGCTCATTTACATGTACGTGAAGGCCGACGACTACTCGATCGCGAGCTTCCAGGCGCTGCCGCTGTCGCTCATCGAGCAGCGCTGGATCTTCGCCGCCTTCATGCTCGCCTTCGCGGTGAAGGTACCCATGTGGCCGGTGCATACCTGGCTACCGGACGCGCACGTCGAGGCACCGACCGGCGGCTCGGTCATCCTCGCGGCGATCATGCTGAAGATGGGCGGCTACGGCTTCCTGCGCTTCTCGCTCCCGGTGACGCCCGATGCGAGCCGCGAGCTCGATCTGCTGGTGATCGCACTCTCGCTCATCGCGGTCATCTACATCGGCTACGTGGCGCTCGTGCAGCAGGACATGAAGAAGCTCATCGCCTACTCCTCGATCTCGCACATGGGCTTCGTGACCCTCGGCGCCTTCGTGATGTACGAAATCGTGCGTAACACCGGCAGTCTCCAGGGCGCGGGGATGGGAGTCGACGGCGCCATGGTGCAGATGGTGTCGCACGGGCTCGTTTCGGGTGCGCTCTTCCTGTGCGTCGGGGTGTTGTACGACCGGCTCCACAGCCGGCAGATCGCCGACTACGGCGGCGTGGTCAACACCATGCCGCTGTTCGCCGCCTTCATGGTGCTCTTTGCGCTCGCCAATACCGGCCTTCCCGGCACTTCCGGGTTCGTCGGTGAGTTCCTGGTGATCATCGCCAGCTTCCGCGCAAGCTTCTGGTATTCGGCGCTCGCGGCGGTGACGCTGATACTCGGTGCCGCCTACACGCTCTGGCTGGTGAAGCGCGTGGTGTTCGGCCCGGTGATGAGCCCGCGCGTCGCGGCGCTCAAGGACTTGAACGGCCGCGAGTTCATCGTGCTCGGCGCACTCGCTCTCGCCGTGCTGCTCATCGGTGTGTGGCCGGCGCCGCTCCTGAAGGTGATGCAACCGACCGTCCACCACCTGGTGAGCCAGGCGGTCGCCACCAAGCTCTAGCCGCACAACCGCCAACGCCGCACCCGTAGCAGCACCATGGATCAAACACTCCTGAACGCAGCCAGCCTCGCGCCCGCGGTGGCCGAGATCTGGCTGGTCTGCGCCATCTGCGTGCTGCTGCTCATCGAGGTGTTCGCCGGCGTCAAGCGGCGCGGACTCACGGCCACGCTCACACTCGTCGCGCTCGCTGTGGGCGCGGCGCTGCTCGTGCGCTTCGGGCAAGTGCCGCAGCGCACGCTGCTCTTCAACGGCACCTACGTCGCCGACCCGCTCGGCGTGGCGCTCAAGCTCGCCGGGTTTCTGTTCGTCGCGGTGGCGCTGCTCTACTCGCGGGCCTATCTCGAGAACCGCAACATCCAGCGCGGGGAGTACTACATCCTCGCGCTCACGGCGCTGCTTGGCATTTTCGTGCTGGTGTCCGCCAACAGCCTCGTCACCGTGTATCTCGGAGTCGAGCTGCTCGCGCTCTCGGTGTACGCCATGGTGGCCTTCGACCGTGATTCGGGCGTGAGCGCCGAGTCGGCGATGAAGTACTTCGTGCTGGGTGCCATCGCCTCGGGGACGCTCCTGTACGGCATGTCGCTCATCTATGGACTCACCGGCACCCTCGATCTCGGCGAGATCGCCGCGCGGCTGCACGCGCCGCTCAGTGCGGGCGTGGTGCTCGGCCTCACGTTCATCGTCGTCGCGGTCGCCTTCAAGCTCGGTGCCGTCCCCTTCCACATGTGGCTGCCGGATGTGTACGAGGGGGCGCCGACCAGCGTGACACTCTTCATCGGTACGGCACCGAAGATTGCTTACTTCGCGCTCGCGCTGCGCCTGCTCGCGCAGGCGCTCGCCGCCACCGAAGCCGAGTGGACACAGATGCTGGCGGCACTCGCCGTGCTGACGCTCGTCGTGGGCAACGTCGTGGCACTCGTGCAGACCAACCTGAAGCGCATGCTCGCTTATTCGACCATCGCCAATGTCGGCTTCATCGTGCTCGGGTTCGTAGCGGGCACCCCCGATGGTTACGCCGCTGCGCTCTACTACACACTCCAGTACGTGCTGGTGGCGCTCGGTTCCTTCGGCGTCATCCTGCTCGCGAGCGCCAAGGGCTTCGAGGCCGATCGGCTCGATGACTACAAGGGCATGCACCAGCGCGATCCGCTGCTCGCCGCCGCCATGCTGGTGCTGATGTTCTCCACCGCGGGTGTGCCGCCCTTCATCGGGTTCTGGGCGAAGCTGCGCATCTTCCAGGCGCTGTGGGAGAGCCATCACCTGTGGCTGGTGGTGCTCGCCGCCGCCATGTCGGTGGTGGGCGCGTACTACTACCTGCGCGTGATCAAGCTGATGTACTTCGATGAGCCCGCCGGGGAGCAGCCGCCGGCGGCGCGCGAAGCGGGGGTACGCTTTGCACTCGGTGTCAACGCCGCAGCGGTGCTGGCCCTGGGAGTCCTGCCCGCACCGCTGCTCGATCTGTGCGCACGGCTGATTCACTGATCCGGAGAGTTGCTCAATGAAACCTGGAACGTCCCGGGCGGCCTGGTGCGCCCGGCTGGCCGCTACGCTTGCCCTCACCGCTCTCAGCACGCAGGTGCAGGGGGCACCGCAGTACCGCATCGCCCAGGAGGTGAGCCTGCCGGGAGATGGCGGCTGGGATGACCTCACCTTCGATGATGGCGGCCATCGACTCTTCATTGCCCACGGCACGGAGGTGCAGGTCATCGACACCGACAAGCTGACCCTCGCCGGGACCATCGCCGATACGCCAGGAGTGCACGGCATCGCGCTCGCCACCGATGTGGGCCACGGCTACATCAGCGCAGGCCGTGCGGGCACCATCGTGGTGTTCGATCTGAAAACGCTTGCACGGCTGAAGGACATCAAGGCGACGGGCGAGAACCCCGATGCCATCATCTACGACTCCGCGACCCACCGGGTGTTCAGCTTCAACGGGCGGGGGCGCAATGCAACCGTGGTCGATGTGAAGACCGACGAGGTGATCGGCACGATTCCCCTCGAAGCCAAACCGGAGTTCGCGGTGAGCGACGGCAAGGGTATGGTCTATGTGAACCTCGAGGACAAGAGCAGCATCGCGAAGATCGATGCACAGCATCTGAAGGTGATCGCGGTATGGCCGATCGCGGGCTGCGAGGAGCCCTCCGGGCTCGCCATCGATATCACCGGGCAGCGCCTGTACGCCGGCTGTGGCAACAAGGTGATGGCGGCGGTCGAGGCGAAATCGGGGCGCACCATCGGAACGGCACCGATCGGTGGCGGCGTCGATGGCGCGAAGTACGATTCCGGGACGCACCTCGCCTTCGCCTCATGCGGCGAGGGGGTGCTGACGGTCGTCGCGAGCGGTGCCGGGGGCAAGCCCGAGGTCGCGCAGTCGCTCGCGACGCAGCGGGGCGCGCGCACCATGGCGCTCGATGAGCACGCTCACCGCATCTTCCTCGTCACCGCGAGCTTCGGCCCAGCCCCTGCGGCGACACCCGAGAATCCTCACCCGAGGCCGGCGGTCCAGCCAGGTACCTTCAGGCTGCTGGTGGTCGCCCCGGGGAACCGCACCCAGTGACGGCGGGCACCTGCGCCGGCGCAGCGTTCCTGTTCACGGCGGTTGGCTGCGCAGCTTCCGCGGTGGCCGCGGATGCCGGCAGCGCCTCCAACGCTCTGGCGCGCGACATGCTGGCGCAGCTGATCGCGATCAATACGACCGACACCCCGCGCGGCAATGTCACCACGGCGGCCGAGGCCATGGCACAGCGGCTGCGCATCGCCGGCTTCCCTTCCGAGGATATCTGGGTACTCGGCCCGAGCGAGCGCAAGAAGAACCTGGTGGTGCGCCTGCGGGGCGCCCACGAGCACAAGCCGCTGCTCCTCATCGGGCATCTCGATGTCGTCGAGGCAAGGCGCGAGGACTGGAGCACCGATCCCTTTCAGCTCATCGAGAAAGACGGCGACTTCTACGGCCGCGGCACGCTCGACATGAAGGGGCCGAATGCGATCATGCTGGCGTCGCTCGTACGGCTGAGGCAGGAGGGATTCAGGCCGGTACGTGACATCATCCTGGCGCTGACCGCGGACGAGGAGGGCGGCGGCGCCAACGGGGTGCAGTGGCTGCTGCAGCATCACCGCGAGCTCATCGATGCGCAGTTCGTGCTGAGCGGTGATGACTATTCGGTGCTGACCGAAAATGGCAAGCCCCTCTTCTTCAAGCTGGTCGCCAGCGAGAAGGTCTATGCGGACTTTGAGCTGCGGGTGATCAACAAAGGCGGACACAGCTCCGTCCCTGTCCCGGACAACGCCATTTACAGCCTGACCCGCGGTCTCGATCGTCTCGCGATCTACGAGTTCCCCTTCGAGCTCAACGCGGTGACCCGCGAATACTATCGGCGGCGCGCGGATCTCGAGTCCGGCCAGCGGTCGGCAGACATGCGCGCCATCCTGCGCGACCCTCCGGACTGGCAGGCGCTCGAGCGGCTGTCACGGGATCCGGTCGAGCGTTCCATCACTCGCACGACCTGTGTCGCCACCAGGCTCGACGCCGGGCACGCCAACAATGCGCTGCCGCAGCGTGCGCAGGCGGTGGTCAACTGCCGCATCCTGCCCGGACACTCGCCCGAGGAAGTGCGTCAGCGCCTGGTGCAGGTGCTGGCCGATCCGGCGATCACCGTCAGTTACCTGGCGAGCGATGGAACGCGTCTCGATACGGCGCCCGCGGAGCGCGGGTTCGCGCCCCCGCCGTTGCTGCCGGAGATGCTGAATCCGCTCGATCAGCTGGTCGCAGAAACCTGGCCGGGGCTGAAGGTCATTCCTTCCATGTCGGCTGGCGCCTCCGATGCCACGCATACGAGCGCCGCGGGCCTGCCCACCTACACGTTCTCGCCCCTGAGCGTCGATCCCAACGATGACCGCGAGCATGGTCGCGACGAACGCATCAGCGTTGCCTCGTTCTACCAGGCCAACGAGTTTTTCTATCGTTACCTGCGGACCGTGACGGCACGCTGAGCCCGTTCGGCGAGGAAACCCACATGACTTTCTTCATGCGCCGCTTTCGACTTGCCGCTGTGCTCAGCGGGGTAGCCGCCGCCGCCGCAGCGCTCGCCGCGGACCGCGCAGGTGATGCGCAGGACCCGGCCGCCGATGCACTGGCGCGCGATATCTTCAAACAGCTGATCGAGATCAACACCACGGATTCCGCCGGCAACGTCACGACCGCTGCGGAGGCGATGGCGCAACGCTTTCGCGCCGCGGGCTTTCCCGCGGCGGACGTCATCGTGGCAGGACCCGAGCAGCGCAAGAAGAACCTCGTGGTACGCCTGCACGGCACGGGCAAGCACAAGCCGGTGCTTCTCATCGGACATCTCGATGTGGTCGAGGCGCGGCGCGAGGACTGGAGCACCGACCCCTTCGAGTTCATCGAGAAGGACGGCTATTTCTATGGCCGCGGCACGCTCGATATGAAGAGCGGCGACGCCATCATGGCCACAGCGCTGCTGCGCCTGAAGCAGGAAGGCTACCGGGGGAGCCGCGACATCATTCTCGCGCTCACGGCGGACGAGGAGGGCGGCTGCTGCAACGGAGCGCAGTGGCTGGTCCGCAACCATCGCGAGCTCATCGATGCGCAATTCGTGCTCAACCACGATGGTCTCGTCGGGTACTCGATCACCTCCGAGCAGGGGATACCGCAGGAGTTCGACCTAAGCGCCACGGAGAAGATGTATGCGGACTATCAGCTCACCGTGACCAACAGGGGCGGTCACAGCTCACTGCCACGATCCGACAACCCGATTTATCAGCTCTCCGAGGGTCTTGTGCGCATCGGCCGGTACGCATTCCCGGTCGAGCTGAATGAGATCACGCGTGCCTACTTCGAGCGCATGGCGAGGGTGCGCAGCGGACAGACGGCGGCCGACATGCGCGCCATCACCCGTACGCCTATCGACGCGGAGGCCGTTGCGCGCCTATCGCGCGAGCCCGATCTCAACTCCCTGATGCGCACTACCTGCGTGGCCACCCGACTCGAGGGCGGCCACGCCAACAACGCCCTGCCGCAGCGCGCGCAGGCGGTGATCAACTGCCGCATCCTGCCCGGGCATTCGAAGGAGGAAGTGCGCAAGGAGCTCATCGGTGTGTTGAGCGATCCGGCCATCTCGGTGCGGTACGTGGCCGATGACGGCTCCCTCTCGGACACCGCACCCGAGCAGCGCACGCAGTCTCCCTCGCCGCTTCTGCCGCAGGTGCTCGAGCCTCTCGAGAGCACCGTGGCCGCGATGTGGCCCGGACTCCCGGTCGTACCCTTCATGAATGCCGGGGCCACCGATGGCTTCTACACGCGCGCCGCGGGCCTTCCCACCTATGGGGTCGCCGGCATTGCCGTCGATCGTGATGACGTGCGTGCTCATGGGCGAGATGAGCGGGTGCGCGTAACCTCCTTCTACCGCGGTAACGAGTTCTTCTACCGCTATCTCAAGGCCCTCACTGCGGTCCGGTGACCCGCCCAGCGCGGCTCTGCAGGGGCGCCCGGCGAATCGGTCGGTCGAAGAGCGGGCCTCAAAGGTGTTTCGCCAGATGGGCAGCGCCGATCGGCTAGGACATCCGCCGCGAAATAGCGATAGCGGCGATTGCCACGATGGCGATGTTGAGGATCCACCAGAAGAGCTGCTTGTGACTGCTGCTGATCACGCCCGCGGCGCCCGCGGGTGTCGTACCGGCGGCACCGGCGGAGGGAGCGAGACGGCCGCTGAGGACCTCATGGACGCCGTCGTGTCCCACCATCACATCGATCGTCTTGCCGGCGTCCTGTGCACCCGCAGGCCGCGCGACGAACCAGCTGCCATCGGCCTGCGCCGTGGCGGGTTCGCGCTTGTTATCGATCGTCACCGCGAGATCATTTACGACGAGCGGTGTGTTCCCCGCGACGCGCCGCACCCGTAGCGTGAGCCCGCCTGCGGCGGGGGCGGCGTCCACGGCGAGGAGGGCGGAGTGCGCCAGTGGGGGTAGCGGTGGCGCCGCGGCTTGGGCGGCAACGCCGCCGAAGGCGCAGGCCATCAACGCGACGCTGAGGAAGGCATGAGCGATCGACACTGTTGCGATGTTAGCAGGACTCTGAAACGATCCGGCTTCGCAGGGACGAGCGCAACGCGGCATTCGTCATTATAGTGCCGGCTATCGAAGCGGGAGTGCCTGCATCATGGACCGCGCCGTCGAGCCCACCCTCACCGTCGCAGTGCGCTACCAGAGCGGTTTCGGCAATCACTTTGCCACCGAGGCAGTGCCAGGCGCATTGCCGCACGGGCGTAACTCCCCGCAGCGGCCGCCGTACGGACTCTATGCGGAGCAGTTCTCCGGCACCGCCTTCACCGCGCCGCGCCATGCCAACCGCCGCAGCTGGCTCTACCGGATCCGCCCGGCGGCGGTGCACGGAAGTTTTCGCCGCATCGAGGATGGAAGGATCACCAGCAGCTTTACCGAGTGCGAGCCCTCACCGAACCAGTTGCGCTGGTCGCCGCCGCCGCTGCCGCGGGAGCCCACGGATTTTGTCGCCGGACTCGCGACGCTCGGTGGCAATGGCTCACCGGATGTGCAAACCGGTTGCGGCATTTACTGGTACGTGGCGAACCGCTCCATGCAGGGTCGCTTCTTCTGCGACGCCGACGGCGAGCTGCTCATCGTGCCGCAGCAGGGCGGTCTGCGGCTCGCCACCGAGCTCGGAGTGCTCGAGCTGCAACCGCTCGAGATCGCGGTCATTCCCCGCGGGCTGCGGTTCCGTGTCGAGCTCCTCGAAGGCGGCGCTCGCGGCTACGTGTGCGAGAACTTCGGCGCGCCGCTGCGGTTGCCGGACCTCGGGCCCATCGGCGCAAATGGACTCGCCAACCCCCGGGACTTTCAGACTCCGGTGGCCTGGTACGAAGACCGTGCCGGGGACTTCGAGCTGGTGGAGAAATTTGCCGGTCACCTATGGTCGGCACGCATCGATCACTCCCCGCTCGATGTGGTCGCCTGGCACGGTAACAACGCGCCTTACCACTATGACCTGCGGCGGTTCAACACCATCGGCTCGATCAGCTACGACCACCCCGACCCCTCGATCTTCCTCGTGCTGCAATCGATCAGCGACACCCCCGGCGTCGACGTGCTCGACTTCGTGATCTTCCCGCCGCGCTGGCTGGTGATGGAGAATACCTTCCGCCCGCCCTGGTTCCATCGCAATATCGCGAGCGAGTTCATGGGGCTGATCGAGGGCGTCTACGATGCCAAGGCCGAGGGCTTCGCACCCGGTGGAGCTTCGCTCCATAACTGCATGAGCGGTCACGGCCCTGATGCCGTGACCTGGGACAAGGCGACAGCGGCTGACACCTCCAGGCCGGCAGCGATCACCGACACCATGGCCTTCATGTTCGAGACGCGCGCGGTGATTCGGCCGACGCGCTATGCGCTCGAGAGTCCGCTCCTGCAACGGGACTATGGACGCGTATGGCAGGACCTGCGCAGACAGTTCACGCCGCCTTCTGCGGAGGCTGATCCGCGCGCCTCGCCGCAGGCGGCGGGGCGCGGCGTGCGCTCCTCTGGCGGGACACGAGTTCGTAAGCGATCGCGCCGGTGAGCCGACTCAACGTCACGCACGACCCGGCGCTACGCAGCTGGGTGGAGAGTGCCAATGCTGCGGGCACGGATTTTCCGCTGCAGAACCTTCCGTTCGCCGCCTTCCGCCGCGCCAGGAGCGCGGAGAGCTTTCGTGGTGGCGTGGCGATCGGCGATTCGGTGCTCGACCTCGGCGCATTACACGCGCTTGGGCTCTTCGATGGACTCGCGGGTGAGGCGCTGGCGCTGTGCGCCGAGCCGGTGCTGAACGAATTCATGGGCGCGGGCCCCGAAGCGTCGGGCGCACTGCGCGGGGCGCTGTCTGCGGCATTGCGCTCCGGCTCGCCGCTCGCAGCGCGCCTGCGCCCGCTGCTCATTCCCCAGTCCGCCGCCGAATACCGGGTCGCGGCGCGGGTCGGAGACTTCACCGACTTCTACGCCTCGATCCACCATGCGACGGCCGTGGGACGGCTCTTCCGGCCGGACAGTCCGCTCCTGCCCAACTACAAGTGGGTGCCGATCGCGTATCACGGGCGCGCCTCCTCCGTGCGTGTCTCCGGTGAGTCCTTTGCGCGCCCGCACGGCCAGGTGATGCCAGCGGGTGGCACGCGGCCGGAGCTCACCGCCACGCGTCGCCTCGACTATGAGCTCGAAGTCGGTGTGTTCGTCGGCCGCCCGAATCGCCTTGGCAGCCGCGTGCCGCTCATGGAAGCGGAAGACCATGTCTTTGGGCTTTGCCTGTTGAATGACTGGTCGGCCCGCGACGTGCAGGCCTGGGAGTACCAGCCACTCGGGCCATTCCTCGCCAAGAACTTCGCCACTACGGTGTCGCCGTGGGTGGTGACACTGGAAGCGCTCGCACCGTTTCGCGTGCCCTGGGTGCGCCCCGCGGATGAGCCGCCGCCGCTCGCCTATCTCGATGACCCCGCGCAGCGTCGCGAGGGCGCGCTCGACATACAACTCGAGGTGTGGCTCGACACCGCGCGCATGCGAGCGCAGCGCCTCGCGCCGCAGTGCCTGTCACACAGCTCCTTGCGCGACTCCTGGTGGACGGTGGCGCAGATGCTTACCCACCACACGGTGAACGGCTGCAACCTCGAGCCCGGCGACCTCATCGGGAGCGGCACGCAGTCCGGTCCGGCCGCCTCCGCGGCGGGCTCACTGCTCGAGCTCACCGCGGGCGGCCGCCAGCCCCTCGCGCTGAGCGATGGCGAGACACGCACCTTCCTCGAGGACGGTGATCGCGTGACGCTGCGCGGCTGGTGCGATCGCGCGCCGTACGTTCGCATCGGCTTCGGCGAGGCCGCGGCGACGGTGCTGCCGGCGCTGCCCTCGTGAGTACTGCGCCTGGCCGGTCCCTGCCGAGCGCGCGGTGAAGACCTACCGTTACTATGACCTCATCCTCGGCGCCTACGTGTGTGTGGTGCTGTGCGCCAATCTCATCGGCGCGGCGAAAGTTGCCACGGTGCACGTACCGGGGTGGGGGCCGGTCACCTTCATGGCCGGCGTGCTGTTCTTCCCCATCTCCTACTTCTTCGGCGACATTCTCACCGAGGTCTACGGCTATGCGCGCGACCGGCGCGTAGTGTGGAGCGGGTTCGCCGCGCTCGCGTTCGCTGCGCTCATGGCGGTGGTGATCGTGCGCCTGCCGCCGGCGGATTTCTGGCGTCCGCAGCAGCCGGCCATCGAGGCGATGTTCGGCAACACTCCGCGCATCGCTTGCGGCTCGATGGTGGCGTTCTGGTGCGGCTCGTTCATCAACAGCTATGTGCTGGCGAAGATGAAGCTGCTGACGAGCGGGCGCTGGCTGTGGACGCGCACCATCGGTTCCACGCTCTGCGGCGAGCTCATCGATTCGGCGCTCTTCTACACCATCGCCTTCGCGGGACTGTGGCCGACCGCGGAGCTCGTCACCGTCACCCTGACACAGTACGTGCTGAAGTCAGCGTGGGAGGTGCTGGCAACGCCCGCCACCTACTCGATCGTCGGGTTCCTGAAGCGCGCGGAGCAGGAGGATTACTACGATCGCAACACCGACTTCACGCCCTTCTCGCTGCGCGCGTGAGGCCGTTGCCTGCGCGCAGCCGGCAGCGCCGGGCGTAAAAAAGGGCGGGAGCGCAGTGCGCAGCGCTCCCGCCCTTCAGCTGCAAACCGCCCGGGCCCCCGCAAAATCACGCGTCTCGCAGAACGACGGAAGACCCGCCAGGCACGGCGAGCGTGATTTTGCGGGGTGGTCCCTACTTGCCGATCTGCTTGCTGACCTGGTTCTCCTGCTGGTTGAGCGCGCGCTGCTCGGCCTTGGTGATATGGCCGCCGTTGGTGCTCGCCATGGTGCGCTCTTCCTGGCGGATGGCATGATCCTCGGCGTGCAGCTTCTGCGCCTGCGCCTTGGTGATCTCGCCCTCGCGGCGCTCGGTGTTGATGCGCTTGCTCTGGTGCGCGAGGCGGTGGTTCACCTCCGTGCGGCGCGGATGGTCCTTCTGCCACTGCGTGTCATCGGCGAGCGCATTGCTCGCAAGGCCCGTGAGCGCCACGGCGGCAACCGCGGCGGCCACGGCGGTACGAATGGACTTGAACATGGATGTCTCCTCCTGAAAGGTTGTTTCGAGTGTTCGCTATTGAGCCGGAACCTCCGGCTGCTGGGCGTTAACAACGTCGCAGCTTCAGGCGTGCTGACCTTTGTGACGGAAAGTTAACCAACAGCATGAACGCGAACTGAATCACATAACGTCGCGCGCCGCCGACACAGGTCCGGAAATGGCGCGCACCGCAGGGCTGGGGCGACGATCATGTGCGGGTATCGACGGGCGAAAATCCCAGTACACATGTTGAGGCAGGGGACGGCATGGCTGCTTCTCAGCGCGAGCGCGGCGGCCGCCGCGGAGCAGTCGCGCGAGGATGCCTGGTGGACGGGGCCGATGCTGGCGCCCAACGCAGCGTCATTGCCGCAGGGCCACGCGCTCATCGAGCCGTACCTGTTCGACATCATCAGCAACGGGCACCTCGACACGAGTGGCAACAAGCACGCCGCCCCCCGCGAGCACGATCTGGGCTCGCTCAGCTACGTGCTCTATGGCTTTACCAATGAGCTTGCCGGCGGCCTCATTCCACGCTTGTTTTTCAACGAGCCGGCGGGCGCCGCCAACAGCTCAGGTGTGAAATTCGGCGATCTCACGCTGCAACTCGGCTACGGACTTGCACACTACCGCGACGGCGGACATACGCCGGACATCTCGCTCGTGCTGCAGGAGACACTGCCGACCGGGCGCTACGATCGGCTCACGCGCGCGAGCGATGGTGTCGGCGCAGGCGCCTACACCACTTCGGTCAATCTCTACCTGCAGCATTATTTCTGGATGCCCAACGGGCGCATCCTGCGTGCGCGGCTCGATCTCAGCTACGCGTTCTCTTCTTCCGTGAGCGTGCACGATGAGAGCGTGTACGGCACCACGAGCGGCTTCAGCGGGCGGGCGTATCCCGGTGACTCCTTCACTGCCGATGCGGCCGCGGAGTACAGCCTGACGCGCTCGTGGGTACTCGCCTTCGATGTGGTGTACCAGCACAACGACAGCACTCGACTCACGGGCGCCGTGCCGCCCGCGCCGCCGTCCACGGGAGCGGCCTCGCAGATCGAGCACCAGTCGGGCTCCTCCTGGTCGCTCGGGTTTGCTCCGGCGATCGAATACAACTGGAGCAGCCGGATGGGAGTGCTCCTCGGCGTGCGCATCATCGAGATCGGCCGCAACACCACTGCAACCGTCACACCGGCGATCGCCGTCAACATGGTCTTCTGAAATGGCGGGAACATCCTGCGGCGATGCCCGCAAGCGGCCGTCGGCGGATGCCTGCGCGCCGTGGCTGAACGCTGCGTGAATCGCGCTGACCGCGGGCCGAATCCTGCTGCTTGAAACGCAGTCCCGCGCCCCCACGCCAACCTGCAGGAGGCGCTTATGACAGTGGTCAACACCCCTTGCCTGACTGCGTTTTAATGAGTACGAGCTTGAACGGCGGCGGCGACCGGGCGTCTAATGAATTGCCGGCCAGCGCCCCTCGAAGTGAGCTCGGCGTGAAACGGGGTGATGAGCTGTGATCAAAGCGATGACCAAGGTGACCCCACGATATGTACTGCGCACCGTCGGCGCCCTGCTGATCGGGGTGACGATCGCGGCCGCATCGCCTCTGGCGCATGCGCAGCACAGCTCTGGCGGCGGTGGCGGCGGCCATGCCTCCGGGGGTGGGGGTGGCCACTTCGGGGGCGGGGGCCACGTTTCCGGCGGAGGTGGGCACTTCGGCGGCGGCTCTGGCGGCCATTACTTCGGCGGTGGCGGGTACCACGGTGGGGCGTATGGCGGTGGCGGCCACGCTTTCGCGGCACCCCACTACGGCGTTCCCGGCCACTCTTACGGAGGACGATATTTCGCGCCTGCGAGCCACGGCTTCACCTATACGGGCGCGCACTCCGCGCGCTCCGGATACGTTGCACGGTCGGGCTACGTCGCCCACCCAGGCGCGGTTTCCCCGCATCCGGGCGGGCCGCATCCGGGCGTGGGTGCGCCATCGGCGACGAATTACTACTACCACGGCGGACGTGCCTGGGCCGGGGGTTACTGGCACGGGGCTTACTGGCCGCATTGCTGGTACTACCCGGGTTGGGCCTGGTACCTGCCGGTGCTCCCGGGCGGTTATGTCACGTACTGGTGGGGTGGGATGCCGTACTACTACTGGAACAGCCTCTACTACACCTGGAGTCCTGCCGAGAGCGGTTACGTGGTGACCGATCCGCCGCCAGCTGCGGGGACCGAGGGCAGCGCGGACGCGGGCGGCGGCTATGAGCAGGCGCCTGAGGCGAACTACGGCGCGGGCGCAGGCAGCGCGGGCGACGTCTACGTCTATCCGCGCAATGGCCAGACCGAGGAGCAGACGCAGAACGACCGCTACGAGTGCCACAGCTGGGCGGTGACCCAGTCAGGATTCGACCCGACTCGCCCGCAGCAGACGGGCAATCCCGCCGATTACCGGCGCGCGATCGTCGCCTGCCTCGACGCGCGCGGTTACTCGGCGCGCTGAGTCACCGAGGGGGTTCCCGAGAGGAGGCCGCGGCACGCACGCCGCGGCCTCATTCATTTCCAGGGTCCGTCAGCCGTTTCTCAGAAGCCCACCCGGGTGGCGGCACCGAATGTGCCGGGCGAGCCCGCATTCTGGGAGAGCACGCCAGCGCTCGGTCCGTCCGCAATCACGATGTCCCGAAGTCCGTCGCCGTTGAGGTCCGCGATCGTCACCGAGAGCGGCTGCCCGAGAGCGGGATAGTTGGTCGCGGGAAGGAGGAACGTGCCAGGGTGTGCGGAATCCTGCAGCAGCACCGAGACGCTGCCAGTGTTGGCTGGCGCGAGGTTCACGACCACGAGGTCGGGTATCCCGTCACCGTTGAGGTCAGAGCAGGCAGGTCCCGGGCAGGTCCCGACTGCCACATCGATAGAGCTGCCGGGCGTCGTATAGGTGACCGGCGCCAGGAAGCTCCCGAGATTCGAGGGGTCGTGCATCACCACCGACACCCCCGCCATACCCTTGCCATCGCTGCCGGGCCCGAAATTGGCCACGATGATGTCGGGCGGGCCGTTGCCACTCAGGGACGCGATTTTCACCGACTGCGGCTGCGCACCGGCGGGGAAAGTGACCGGAGCCGAGAACGTGCCGCGTTGCTTGGGGTTCTGATAGAAGACCTTGACCGAGCCGTTGTTGCCCGAGGAATCAAAGGTCGCCGCGACGATGTCCGGCGCGCCATCGCCGTTGAGATCCCCCACCGCCACCGAGGGGGTCGTGAGGCCGGTGGGAAGGTTCATCGGTGCCAGGAATTTGCCGGGGTTCGCCGGATCGGCCATGAGCACGATGACATTGCCGCTCGAGCTCATATCCGCCAGCACCAGATCGCGCTTGCCATCGCCCTTGAGATCGCTGATGACCACCTGGTTCGGCTGCCCTCCCGTCGGCACATCGACGGCGCTGTCGAACGTACCGAGCGTCGCCCCATGGATGAAGACCGAGACGCTGCCAGTGCCGAAGTTGGCGATGACCAGGTCGAAGAAGCCGGTCCCTGTGAGATCGGCCACCGCGATGCTCGAGGGGTTGGTCCCGGTCGTCGAATAGTGCACCCCGGGATGGAAGGTACCGAGCGACCCCGGCGTGTTCAGGATGACATCCGCGTAGCCCGGATTCTGCGCATAGCCCTCATCGGCGGTGGTCGCGACCAGCAGATCCAGCGCCCCATCGCCATTGACGTCCGCCACTACGACGGAGTTCGGCGTGGGAATAATCGGCGGCAGGTTGGGGTTATTGTCATCGTGGCACCCAGCGAGGGTAGCAAGCGCGATGGCCAGTCCCGCAACGCCCACGCGGCCGGGGATGAGGGTACCGACACGACTTGGGAGAGAGTTCGTTTTCACGGCGGGTACCTCCGTGCACAGATGCGCCCTTATTGTCTGCAACGCGTACCCGCCGCCCGGGTTTACGGCGCCCCGCCCTCCAGGGCATGGCCCACAGCGTACACTGCCTCAGCGGGCGGGGTATACGGGTTCGCCGGGGGCTGAAGGCCATGGGGAACGTCGCGCGGATAGTGTTTCTTTTCGACGTGGACAACACGCTCCTCGACAACGATGCGGTTCAGGACGACCTCAGTGCGCACCTCGAGCGCGAGGTGGGCCTTGTGAGCCGCCGTCGCTACTGGGAGATCTTCGAGCAACTGCGCGCCGAGCTCGGCTACGCGGACTACCTCGGCGCGTTGCAGCGCTATCGGCTCGAGCATCAGGACGACCCGCAGGTGCTGAGCATTTCCTTTTTCCTGCTCGACTATCCCTTCGCCGACCGTCTCTATCGCGGCGCGCTCGCCGCACTCGCGCGCTGCCGTGCGCTCGGCCCGACCGTGATCCTCTCCGATGGCGATGTGGTATTCCAGCCGCGCAAGGTGCAGCGGGCGGGGCTCTGGGATGCGGTGGGGCAACGCGTGCTCATCTACCTGCACAAGGAGCAGATGCTAGAGAGCGTGGAACAGCGTTATCCCGCCGAGCACTACGTAATGATCGATGACAAGCTGCGCATCCTCACGGCGATGAAGAGTGTCTGGGGCGATCGGCTTACCACGGTGTTCCCGCGCCAGGGTCACTACGCACTCGACCCGCGTGAGCTCGCTGCATGGCCACGCGCCGATGTGACGCTCGAGAGTATTGCTGAGCTCGTGGGTCTTGCCGACGCCACGCTCTGTGGCGCGCAGCCTGGTTGAGCGGTTAGGCTAAGCACGGAGGCGGAGCAGGAGATGTCTTCAGAGCGTCCATGGCTCGATCATCTGCGCGAGAGCAGCACGGCGCTCCAGGGCGTACTCGGCGCACTGCTCGAAGCGGAACGGCACTTCCAGCCTCCGGCTTCGCCTCTGGAGCGCCTGCAGCAGATCACCACCAGTCCCGAGTGGGCCTGGCTGCAGCCGTTGTACCGGCTCATTGCCGATCTCGATCACGCGCTCGCATACGCCAAGGACCTGCCCGCGAGCGAGAGCGCGGCGATCGGGGCGCACGCGCGTGAGCTGCTGACCGGTGGCGGCGGTCCGGGCGAGCAGGCCTTTCTGGATCATTATCGCGCACTGCTGCAGACCGATCCCGCGGTCGCCATCGCGCATGCCGCGGCACTGCGGGCGTTGCAGGCGCTGCCGCCGGAGCCCGCCAACCAATCCGAGCGTTTGCACGCCCGTCACCAGTGGAACGAGCGGCGCAGGTTCCTGCGCATGGGACAGAGCGGCCGCGGAGCCTCCTGAGGCCGCGGCAGCGGTCATGTGAGCGATAAGGGCGCGGATTGCAGGCCGCGCGCTTCAGTAGCGCAGCGAGTAGGGCAGCTCGGGCGCCTGGCGCGAGCGGATCTGCAGCTCGTGGCGGTTGTAGTCGATCACCAGCACGTCGAAGGAGCCGAGCAAATCCATGCCGAGCGTCAACGTCGGCTCATCGGTGAGCTTCCAGTGCTGGAACAGGTACATGTCGCCGAAAGTTATGTGCGCACCCTTGACCTGCAGGCTGCCGAAATCGATATCCGGTGCGGGTATGTTGTCGCCGGTCTGCACGTCCAGCGTGACGCCGATGATCTCTTCACGCACGGCGTTTTTCGGGCGATTACGCATGAGCGCATCGCGCAGCGCCACGTTCCCCACGGTCCCCTGCGCACCGGTATCGACGATCGCCTTGGCGCGCACGCTGCCGACGCGCACGTCCGCCACCAGCAGGCCGAGATTGGTCTGCGTCAGCGGTACGACGATGAAGTCGCGCTTCGCACGCTCGCCGTGCGAGCGGGAGATCTCCAGGCGATCGTGAGTGAAGTCCGCGAAGATGCGCTTGTTCGCTAGGCCCTCGATGCCGAGCACGCCCTGCGCGCCGCCGAACACATCCGAGAGCACCGGGAGGTCGGTAGGTCCGATGAGCAGGTCGCCGACTTCCATGCTGCTGACATGCAGCGTCGGGACGATCGCGGTGCCGGTGAATCCGGTGACGTGTGTGGTCGCCATCAGCGGCGAACCGCCCAGGCTCTGCGCGGCGCGCGTCGTAATCGCGGAGCGGTTGGCTCCGGTGTCGAGCACGAGCCGATAGGGTCCCTTGCCGTCGATCAACACCGGCGCCCAGATCCGCCCGATCCGGTCGCGGCGGGTCGGAGATACGTAGCGCGGTTCGGTCGTCTGGACCAGGACTTCTTCGAGCTGCTCGGCCGGAGTGGGCAGCGCCTGGGGGGTCGCGGCTGGCGCCGGTGCCATAGCAGTCGCGGTCGCCGCCGCAGGGGCGGATGCAGCCGTGGGTTCCTGGGCCGATGCGGTCGCGCAAAGGACCATCAGGGCAACCCCCTGCACGCAGCGGCACCTGTGCGCGTCGGCAGTCACGTTTTACAGTAGACCACGCCCTAGGGGCGGTCTCCAGTTACTTCGTCGCAGTTTTCCCGCCGCCGATCCCGTCGGCTTGGGATTTGACCTACGCCGGAGGCGCAAAGTTCGACTTCCGGCCTGCCAGGGGGTGCGTTGATGGTAACTTACGCCTGACAAAATCAAGGCCGTCCGGAGTGTCCCGCTGCATGAATCGAGCCGTCCCCCTGGGCGAGAGCCCGCCCGCGCAAATATCGCCGGCAACGCTCACCCACCTGCAACAGCTCGAGGCCGAGAGTATCCACATCATGCGTGAGGTGGCGGCCGAGTGTGAGCGGCCGGTGATGCTCTACTCGATCGGCAAGGACAGCTCGGTGATGCTGCACCTGGCGGTGAAGGCGTTCTACCCGGCAGCGCCGCCTTTCCCGCTGCTGCACGTCGACACCACCTGGAAATTCCGGGCCATGTACGAATTCCGCGATGCCATGGTGAAACGCCTCGGCCTGCAGCTGCTGGTGCACGTGAACCAGGAGGGGCTGCGGCTTGGCATCGGCCCGTTCACGCATGGCTCGCAGGTGCACACCGACGTCATGAAGACGCAGGCGCTCCGGCAGGCGCTCGACCAGTACGGCTTCGATGCAGCCTTTGGCGGCGCGCGGCGCGATGAGGAGAAAAGCCGCGCCAAGGAGCGCGTCTTCTCCTTCCGTAGCGCGCAGCACCGCTGGGACCCGAAACAGCAGCGCCCGGAGCTGTGGACGCTCTACAACACACGCAAGCGCCCCGGGGAGAGCCTGCGGGTGTTCCCGCTCTCGAACTGGACCGAGCTCGATGTGTGGCAATACATCTGGCTCGAGCAGATCCCGATTGTGCCGCTCTACTTCGCCGCGGAGCGCCCCGTGGTCGAACGCGACGGCGCTCTCATCATGGTGGACGATGAGCGCATGCCGCTGCGGCCTGATGAGCGTCCGCAGATGAGAAAGGTACGCTTCAGGACGCTCGGCTGCTACCCGCTTACCGGCGCGATCGAGAGTAATGCCGATACCCTCCCGGCCATCATCCAGGAGATGCTGCTGACGCGCACTTCCGAGCGTCAGGGGCGGGTGATCGACCATGATGCGGCCGCCTCCATGGAGCGCAAGAAACAGGAGGGGTACTTCTGATGGCTCACCAGTCAGAGCTCATCGCCCGGGACATCGGCGCCTACCTCCACGCGCAGGAGCACAAGAGCCTGCTGCGCTTCATCACCTGTGGCTCGGTGGACGATGGTAAGTCGACGCTCATAGGGCGGCTGCTGTATGAATCGAAGCTGATCTTCGATGACCAGCTGACGCAGCTCGCGGCGGACTCAAGACGCGTCGGCACACGCGGCGGTGAGCTCGATTTCGCGCTGCTCGTCGACGGGCTCGCCGCGGAGCGCGAGCAGGGGATCACCATCGACGTCGCCTACCGTTTCTTTTCCACCGAGCGACGCAAGTTCATCGTCGCGGACACCCCGGGGCACGAGCAATACACGCGCAACATGGTGACCGGCGCCTCCACCGCGGACCTGGCGGTGATCCTCATCGACGCCCGCAAGGGTGTGCTCGTGCAGACGCGCCGTCACAGTTACCTGGTGCATCTCCTCGGCATTCCGCGCATCGTGCTCGCCATCAACAAGATGGACCTGGTCGGCCACTCGCGCGAGACGTTCGAGCAGATCGTGGCGCAGTATCGCGAGTTCGCCGCGCGGCTCGGGCTCGCCGACATAACCCCCATTCCGCTCTCGGCGGTGTACGGCGACAACGTCATCGCGCGCGGCGACAACATGCCCTGGTACGCGGGCGCGACGCTCCTCGAGCATCTCGAGACGGTCGAGGTCGACGCGGCGCTCGCCGACCGGCCGTTCCGTTTGCCGGTGCAGTGGGTCAATCGCCCGAACGCGGAGTTTCGCGGCTTTGCCGGCCTCATCGCGGGCGGCAGCGTGCACCGCGGCGATCGTCTGCGGGTGTTGCCGTCGGGGCGCGAAGGCCGAGTGGCGCGCATCGTCACGGCGGACGGGGATCTCGAATCCGCGACCGCCGGGCAGTCGGTGACGCTGACGCTCGATGCGGAAGTCGACATCAGCCGCGGTGATGTGCTTGCCGCGGCCGATGCCCCGCCGCAGATGGCCGACCAGTTCGAGGCGACCATCGTGTGGCTGCAGGAGGAGCCCATGCTCCAGGGTCGCACGTACCTGATGAAATCCGGCACGCGTACGCTGTCGGCGACCGTTACGCCGCTCAAGCACCGTGTCAACGTCAACACGCTCGAGCACGAGCCCGCCGAGCGGCTCGAGCTCAACGACATCGGTGTGTGCGAGCTCGAGCTCGACCGTCCGATCCCGTTCGAGCCCTACGCCGAGAGCCGCGCGCTCGGGGGCTTCATACTCATCGACCGGCTGACGAACAACACTGCCGGCGCGGGGCTGATCAATTTTGCGCTGCGGCGCTCGCAGAACGTGCACTGGCAGGCGCTCGATGTCGACAAGCCGCTGCGTGCACGGCTCAAGGGACAGAAGGCCTGCGTGTTGTGGCTCACAGGACTCTCGGGTGCCGGCAAGTCGACCATCGCCAACCGCATCGAGAAGCGCCTCGCGGCGGCCGGCCGTCACACCTATCTTCTCGATGGTGACAACGTACGCCACGGACTCAACAAGGACCTCGGGTTCACCGCGCAGGACCGCGTCGAGAACATCCGCCGCGTGGCGGAGGTGGCGCGGCTCATGGTGGACGCAGGGCTGATCGTGCTCGTGTCGTTCATCTCCCCGTTCCGCTCCGAACGGCGTATGGCGCGCGAGCTGTTTGCACCGGGGGAGTTCCTGGAGGTGTTCGTCGACACACCGCTCGCCGAAGCCGAACGGCGCGACGTCAAAGGTCTGTACCGCAAGGCGCGCCGCGGCGAACTCAAGAATTTCACCGGCATCGATTCGCCGTACGAGAGACCGGAGAGCCCGGAGATCCGCATCGACACCACCGCACTCAGTGCCGATGAGGCGGCCGCGCGCGTCATCGGCCATCTCGAGTCGCGCAAGGTGATCAGCGGCGCATGAGTGCGGCCGATCGCGGGCTCCTCGAGCGGGTCGCAGCGATTGCGCGCGAGGCTGGGCGGGAAATACTCGCGGTCTATGCCGCGGGCGCGACCGTGGCGACAGCCAAGGCCGACGACTCACCGCTCACGGCCGCCGATCTGCGCGCGCACCGCCTGATCGTGCAGCGCCTCGGTGAGCTCACACCCGCGCTGCCGGTGCTGTCGGAGGAGTCCGCGCAGGTCCCAGCAAGCGTGCGTGCAAAGTGGCGGCGCTACTGGCTGGTCGATCCACTCGATGGCACGCGCGAATTTCTCTCGCGTAATGGCGAGTTCACCGTCAACATCGCGCTCATCGAGGGCCACGCACCGGCACTTGGTGTGGTGCACGTGCCGGTCACCGATACGACCTACCGCGGGGTGCCCGGTGAGGCGGCCGCACGGCAGCAGGGTGCGGGTCCCGCGGTGTCGATCCGCGTTGCGACGCACGCGGCCACTCCGCTGCGCATCGTCGGCAGCCGCTCGCACCGAGGCGACTCACTCGATGCGTTTCTCGCACGCGCGGGCGCTCACCAGCTGGTCGCGATCGGCAGCTCGCTGAAGTTCTGCCTGGTGGCGGAGGGTGCGGCCGATGTGTATCCGCGCCTCGGCCCGACCAGCGAATGGGATACCGCGGCCGCGCATGCGGTGCTGCTGGCGGCGGGCGGCGCGGTGAGCGCGCTCGATGGCTCGGCGCTCGCGTACAACACCCGCGCGCAGCTCCTCAACCCGTTTTTCGTGGCCTTTGGCCCGCGCGACCGCGACTGGCTCGCGCTGCTGCGCTGAAGACGCGGCCGTGCCATGCTCAGCGACCTGCACCTGCACTTTCCCGGGAGCCCAACATGCGTGAAGCCGTGATCGTTTCCACCGCGCGCACCCCGATCGGCAAGGCCTATCGCGGCGCCTTCAACGACACCGATCCCGCGGTGCTCTCGGGTCATGCCGTCGCCGAAGCCGTGCGCCGCGCGGGCATCGATGGCGCCGAGGTGGAGGATCTGGTGCTCGGCTGCGCCATTCAGCAGGGCGCCCAGGGCTACAACATCGGTCGCCTCACGGTCGCGAGCGCTGGTCTTCCCGAAAGCGTTGCGGGTATGACCATCGACCGCAAGTGCGGCTCGGGGCTCATGGCGATCGCGACCGCCGCCCGGGAGGTGGTGGAGGATGGCATGCAGGCCGTGGTGGCAGGCGGCGTCGAGTCGCTCAGCCTGACGCAGAACAAGCACTTCAACACTTTCCGCGGCGAATCCGCGGCGGTGCTCGCGCGCTCGCCGCACATGTACATGCCGATGATCGAGACCGCCGAGGTCGTCGCCCGGCGCTATCGGATCAGCCGCGAGGCACAGGACCGCTACGCGCTGCAGAGTCAGCAGCGCGTGGCGGCCGCCTACCAGGCGGGCCGCTTCGATGCGGAAATCGCTCCGCTCACGAGCCGCAAGCTGATCATCGACAAGTCGAGCGGTGCGACGCACACCGAAGAGGTGCTGCTGCAGCGGGATGAAGGTTTTCGCCCTGACACGACACTCGAGGCGCTCGCGAAGCTCGAGCCGGTCTGGGCGGACGGCAAGGTCATCGCGCGCGGGGAGTTCATCACCGCGGGCAACGCCTCGCAGCTCTCCGACGGCGCCTCCGCCGTGGTGCTGCTCGAGGCGAAACTCGCCGAGCGCCGCGGGCTGAAGCCGCTCGGCGCCTGCCGCGGCGTTGCGGTCGCCGGCTGCTCGCCCGATGAGATGGGGATCGGCCCGGTCTTTGCCGTGCCGAAGCTGCTCGAGCGCCATCAGCTGAAGGTCGATGACATCGGCCTGTGGGAGCTCAACGAAGCGTTTGCGGTGCAGACGGTGTACTGTCGCGACCGCCTCGGGATAGACAACGACAAGCTCAATGTCGATGGCGGCGCCATTGCCATCGGCCACCCTTACGGGATGAGCGGCGCGCGCCTCGTCGGTCACGCGCTGCTCGAGGGCCAGCGGCGTGGGGTGCGCTACGTGGTGGTGACCATGTGCATCGCGGGCGGCATGGGTGCGGCGGGGCTGTTCGAGGTCTATTGAGTGCCGCAGGATGTCAGCTTGAGCACCGCCTTCTCACAGCGCGAGCTGCGCGATGCCTTCGGCCTGTTCGCTACGGGCGTCACGGTCGTGACGGCGGTCAGACCGGATGGCACACCGGTCGGCGTCACCGCGAACTCATTCACTTCCGTATCGCTCGAGCCGGCACTGCTCCTGTGGTGCCTCGCGAGCGGCAGCAGTGCGGCGCCCGCCTTCACACATGGGGCGCCCTTCGCGGTCCACGTCCTCGGTCATCACCAGCTCGATCTTGCGCTCAACTTTGCCCGCCGCACCCACGACAAGTTTGAGGTCGAGCGTCACTGGCGCAACAAGGCGCAGCTGCCGCACCTCACCGATGCGCTCTGCCGGTTCGACAGCAAGGTCCACGGGGTGCACGCCGGCGGTGATCACCTCATCATCGTCGGTGAGGTGCTCGGCATTGCCATCGCGCCGGGAACGCCGCTCGCCTTTCACGCCGGCCGCTTCGGTAACTTCAGCGCCGACCGTGGCATCGGCAAAGTCGATATCTGGGAGGGGCTGGAGGATCACTGGTACTGATCGCCGCATCGAGTGCCGGCGGGGAGCGCGTGCGTGCAGTTTGCCCATAGTGAAGAACAACGGCTGATCCGTGAGAGCGCGCGCAGTCTGCTGCGCGAGCGCGCCGGGCCAGCGCAGCTGCGCGCGGCTCTGCGCGAGCCCGGCGGATACGACCGGGAGCTGTGGCGCACACTCGGCGAGCTCGGCTGGACCGGGCTGGCGATCCCGCAGGACTGCGGCGGCGCGGGCCTCGGTTGGGTGGAGCTGTGCATCCTGCAGGAGGAGCAGGGGCGGCTGCTCGTTGCGTCGCCGTTCTTCGCCACGAGCGCGCTCGCCGCTTCGCTCATCTCAGCGAGCGCGCATGAAGCCCAGCGCCGCGCACTGCTCGCGCGCATTGCGGGCGGCGAGGTGCGTATCGCCTGCGCGCTGAGCGGCCCGGATGGGCGCCCACCGCCCGAGGGTATCGCGGTGTCGCTCGAGAGCGGCGCAGAGGGGTTCACGCTGAGCGGTGTCAGTGACTTCGTCATCCACGGCGACTCCGCCGATCTGCTCCTCGTACTGGCGCGGACACCGCTCGCGCAGAACGCGGATGGCCTCAGCGTCGTGGTGGTTCCGGCCGGATCCGCCGGTGTCACCGTGCACCCGCACGTGATGCTCGATCTCACCCGACCAATGTCGCGCGTCGAGCTCGACCGCGTGGCCCTCGGGCCGGAGCAGATTCTCGGCGAGCCCGGCGCAGCCGCAAGCGCCATCGAGGAGGCACTCGATCGCGCACGCATCGCGCTCGCCTCCGAGGCGCTCGGCGGCGCGGAGCACGTGCTCGAGATGACGACGGCGTACGCTATGGAGCGCATGCAGTTCGGACGGCCGATCGGCAGCTTTCAGGCCATCAAGCATCGCCTCGCCGACATGATGATCGAGGTCGAAGCGGCGAAGTCGGCCGCCTGGTACGCCGCCAGTGTGGCGGATGAGCGGCGCGAGGAGCTCGCGGAAGCAGCGGCCATCGCCAAGAGCTACTGCTGCGATGCCTTCTTCGATTGCGCCGCCAACGCCATTCAGCTGCATGGCGGCATCGGTTTCACGTGGGAGCACGAGGCGCACCTCTACTTCAAGCGTGCGCGCGCGACGGCGACGCTGCTCGGGAGCCCCGCATGGCAGCGCGAGCGGCTGGTGAGGGGCTTTGCACCAGGCGCTGCGCCGACGCCGGTCTTTTAGGGCGCTCTCGAGAAGTCACGGAGTGTAAGCAGATGAAGTTAGGGTTTACTCCGAAGGAAGAGCGCTTCCGTGCCGAGGCTGCTGCGTGGCTCGAAGCGCAGCTCACGGGACCCTTCCGCGATCTGCGCGGCCTCACGGCCCAGGGCGGACACGCGCAGCGGCGGCGCGAATGGGAGCGCGCACTCGGCGCGGCGCGCTGGAGCTGTATCGGCTGGCCGGACGCTTACGGCGGCCGCGACGCTTCACTCGCCGAGCAGGTGATCTTCGCCGAGGAGTACGCGCGCGCCGGTGCTCCCGGGCGTCTCGGCTACATGGGTGTGGAGCTCGCCGGACCCACGATCCTCGCGTTCGGCACGCACGAGCAGAAGCACCGCTTCCTGCCGCCAATTGCTCGGGGCGAGGAGCTCTGGTGTCAGGGCTACAGTGAGCCGGGTGCCGGGTCGGACCTTGCGAACGTGCGTACCCGCGCCGTGCTACAGGAAAGCCCAGGCGCAGGTCGTGAGTGGGTCGTGAATGGACAGAAGACCTGGACCTCCTTTGCGCAGTTCGCCGACTGGTCGTTTGTTCTGTGCCGGACCGAGGAGGGCTCGCGCGGCCACCGCGGGCTCTCCTACCTGCTCATACCGATGCACCAACCGGGCGTCACGGTGCGCCCGATCCGCCAGATGACAGGCGGCGCAGACTTCAACGACACCTTCTTCGCCGATGCCCGCACCGGCGCGGAGAACCTCGTGGGCGGCGTCGGCGAGGGGTGGAAGGTGGCGATGGGCACTCTGTCCTTCGAGCGGGGGGTGTCGACACTGGCCCAGCAGATGAGCTTCGCCAACGAGCTGCGGGCGATTCTTGCCGCCGCCGAGGCCAACGGTCTCATCCATGACCCCGGGATCCGTCAGCGTCTGGCGCACGCACACATTGGACTCAAACTGATGCGCTACAGCGCGTTGCGCATGCTCTCGAACGCCGAGGCCGGCAAGCTCTCGAACGAGGCCTATACCTATAAGATCTTCTGGGCGAGCTGGCGCAAGAAGCTCGGAGTGCTGGCGCTCGATGTGCTGGGACCCCGCGGTGAGATTGCGGCCGGCGCATCCTACGAGTGGGAGCTGCTGGCGCGGCTGTTCCTCGCCTCGCGCGCCGACACGATCTACGGCGGCACGAACCAGATTCAGCGCAACATCATCGCCGAGCGGGCGCTCGGTCTGCCCCGCGAGAGCCGCGCACCGTGAGCGTCGAGGCGCACGCGCGCGAGGAGACCGCTCAGAATTTGAAAGTCGACAGGAGCAGACTCGTCTCCGTCTGCGAGATGCCTTCGATCAGGCGAATGCGCGCGAGCACACGATCGAAGCTCTCGAGACTATCGGCCCGCAGCTCCGCCACGACGTCCCAGCGGCCGTTGGTACTGTAGAGCGCGGTGACCGCAGGCTCTCCCCGCAGCGCCTTGATGACCGCGTCCACCTGGTTGCCTTCGACCGCGACGGTCATGAGGGCGCGGATGCGCTGCTCCTCGACGTCGGGCTTCAGGCGCACCGTGTAGCCGACGATCGTCCCATTGGCCGCAAGGCGTGCCATGCGGTTCTGTACGGTTCCACGCGAAACCCCCAGTGCCTTCGCGAGCGAGGCGACGGAGGCCCGTGCGTCATTTCGCAACAGTCCGATCAGCTGTCGGTCGGTGTCGTCCATCGACTGATCATTTTGACAGTTTGTCCTAGCGAATTGTCGTGCGAGTGAGACATTTTTGGCAAGTTTCTGACTATATTTTTACCGTGGCCTGGCTCAGGATAACCTCCGCGCCTGTGGGCATCCCGCCCGCTGGCGATACCGGAGCAGCCGTCATGGTCGATTTCATCGGGGTCTCCCGGGTGCGGGAGCTCCTCGCCCGCCGGGGCACCGCGCGCTTCATCGAGGAGCTGGCCGCCGAGATCGAGACGGATTTTCTGCGGTGGGATACGTTCGAGAAATCGCCCCGCCACGCGACTCATTCGAGCGTCGGGGTGATCGAGCTGATGCCCGCATCCGATGGGCGGCTGTACGCGTTCAAGTACGTCAACGGGCATCCGAAGAACACCCAGGCGGGACTTCTCACCGTCACCGCTTTTGGCGTGCTCGCGGACGTCGAGACCGGTTACCCGCTGCTCCTCTCGGAGCTCACCCTCACGACCGCGCTGCGCACTGCCGCCACTTCCGTGCTGGCGGCGTCTCGCATGGCGCGCACCAACAGCCGTGTGATGGCGCTGATCGGCAATGGCGCCCAGGCCGAGTTCCAGACGATCGCTTTTCACCACCTGCTCGGTATCCGCGAGCTGCGCCTGTTCGACACCGACCCGCGCGCGACCGACAAGCTCGAGCGCAATCTCACGCGGCTGCAGCTCGCGGGGCTCGAGGTGGTGCGCTGCAACTCGACCGCCTCGGCGGTTGCGGGCGCCGACGTTGTAACCACCGCGACCGCCGACAAGCGCAACGCCACCATTCTGACACCCGAGCTCATCGTTGCAGGTGTGCATCTGAATGCCGTCGGCGGCGACTGCCCGGGTAAGACCGAGCTGCATCGCGATATCCTGCTGCGACCGGACGCGCGGGTGGTGGTGGAGTACGAGCCGCAGTCGCGCATCGAGGGCGAGATACAGCAGATGGATGCGAGCTATGCGGTCAGCGAGCTCGCCGCGGTACTGGCGGGCCGTGCTCCCGCTCGCGCGAACGAGCGTGAAGTGACCGTATTCGACTCGGTCGGATTCGCACTCGAGGATTTCTCCGCGCTGCGCTACCTGCGGCGCATCCATCACGAGGAGCGCGGCGCGCACTCGCGGATCGATCTGCTGCCGCAGCTCGCTGATCCGAAGGACCTCTTCGGGGTCCTGTCGGCGCACCCACAGCGGCTGCTTGCCGCTGCAGACGTGGCGGCCTGATCATGGTGCGCGCGAGCCTGATCGGTGCCCCCACGGATGTCGGCGCAGCCGACCGTGGCGCTTCGATGGGTCCGGAGGCGCTGCGCGTGGCGGACCTTCTCGGTGCGCTGCGGGCACGCGAGCTCGAGGTGGTGGACCTCGGCAACCTCAGCGGTCCGGGCAATCCCTGGCAGCCCCCGCGCGACGGTTACCGGCATCTGCCAGAAGTGGTGCGCTGGAACGAGCTGGTGCACGAGAGCGTATACCGCGAGTTGTCCGCGGGTCGCCTGCCGATACTCCTCGGCGGCGATCATTGTCTCGGGATCGGCTCCATCGCTGCCGTCGCACGCCACTGCCGCGAGCAGGGCCGCAAGCTGCGGATACTGTGGCTCGATGCGCACGCCGACTTCAACACGTGCGAGCTCTCCCCGAGCGGCAACGTACATGGCATGCCAGTCGCCTGTCTGTGTGGTTTCGGACCTCCGGAGCTCACCCGCATCGGCGGCCGCACGCCGGCGATCGACCCCACCTGGGTACGACAGATCGGGGTGCGCAGCGTGGATGCGGGGGAGAAGCGCTTCGTGCACGAGCAGGGCCTCGACGTGTTCGACATGCGCCACGTCGATGAGCTCGGCATGCGCGAGACCATGGAGCAGGCGCTCAGCGGCATCGACGGCGACACGCACCTGCACGTGAGCTTCGATGTCGATTTCCTCGATCCGGACATCGCGCCGGGAGTCGGCACACGCGTACCGGGCGGGCCCACCTACCGCGAGGCGCAGCTGTGCATGGAAATGATCGCCGACACGCATCGCCTGGCATCTCTCGATGTGGTCGAGCTCAATCCGGCCTTCGATGTGCACAACCGCACGGCGACTCTCGCCGTGGATCTCATCGAGTCGCTCTTCGGCAAGAGCACGCTGGTGCGGCGGCCGGTTTGGGACGGTCCGGCGAAATCTCCGCGCTCGCTCAGCGCGGCGTAATCCCCGGCGTTGCAATCGACCGGAGGCCGCCGCATGATGCCACGAGCCGGGACATCCGGGAGCAAGCCATGGCCGAGAGCGTTTACAAAATCATCGAGCTGGTGGGAACGAGCACCGAGTCCTGGGAGAAGGCCGCGGCCGCGGCCGTGAGCCAGGCTTCGAAATCGCTGCGCGATCTGCGCATCGCAGAGATCGTGCAGCTCGATATGCACGTGCAGAACGGCAAGGTCGCCGCCTACCGCGCCAAGGTGAAGGTTTCCTTCAAGTTCGAGCGCGAAAAGTAGCTGCGGCGGAACGAGCGGGCCGCCCCGTCGCGCGGCGGCGGCCAAAGCACTCCCGGTGTGGTGCGCTCAGCGCGCCGTGGCGCGCTCCAGGGCAGCGCGCGCCAGCAGCCGTGTGGAGTCGAGCGTCGGCAGCGGTGAGTTGCCGTCGTTCATGATGAGCGGAATCTCGGTGCAGCCGAGCACCACCGCGTCGCAACCATCGCCCTTCATGCGGCTCATCACCCGCTGAAAGAAGCTGACCGCTTCGGGCTTGAACACCGCGGCGATGAGCTCCTCGAAGATGATGCGATTGATCTCCGAGCGCTCGACGGGAGTCGGCCGCAGGTACTCGAGTCCGCGGGCGGCGAGCTTGTCCGGGTACACCTCGCTGTCGACGAGGTATCGCGTGCCGGTGAGACCGAGGCGATGAAAGCCACGATCGGCGGCATGGGCGGCAACGACATCCGCGATGTGCAGCCACGGAAGGGGGGAGCGTCGCAGTACCCAGGGCATTGCCTGATGAATCGTGTTGTCGGGGCAGACGAGGAAATCTGCGCCGGCCCGCGCCAGCTTGTGTGCCGCCGCCAACATCAGCTCGGCCACCCCAGGCCAGTCGCCACTCTCGATACAGCGCATATAAGCGGCGAACGAGTGCGTATGCATCGAGACTTCGGGATGCGCGAGCGGCCCGAGCCACTGCGAGCCCTCGAGACACACCGTTCGATAGCAGAGCGCCGCGCCCTCGGCCGAGCAGGCGACGATGCCGATGTGCTGCGTCATGCGTCAGGAACTGAGCACCAGCGACTCGGGTCGCGGGCTGCCGGGCTCGACCGGGAAGGTCACCGCGATCCGCGTGCCGGTGCTCAAGGAGGTGATGCGGATGTCCCCGTTGAAGTGCAGCACGCGTTCGCGCATGCCGGCGAGACCGACACCCGACCCCTGCGTCTGGATCTCGCGCAGTTTGTCGGCGGGGATGCCGCTGCCCTGGTCCTCGACCTCCAGCAGCAGCCGGCCTGCGCCACGGGCGATGCGCAACGCCGCGGTCCTGCTGCCCGAGTGGCGGTGAATGTTGGTGAGGCTCTCCTGCACGATGTGGAACAGCGCGGCCTCGAGCTCCCGCGGCAGCCGGCCGAGCGCCTCATCGAGCTCGAGCGTGATGGCGATGCCGCTGCGCTTCGTGAGACCGGCGACATACCAGCGCAGCGCACCCGTGAGCCCCGCATCGTCCAGTAGCGGCGGGTGCAGCAGGTAGGAGGCGGTGCGGATTTCCTGGGTGAGCTGCTGCACGAGCTGCAGGCTGCCGTTGATCTCCTCGGAGAGCTCGGAGGAGAGCGCCGCCGCACGGCGGTCGAGGCTGGCGAGCTCCATGCCGAGCGCGGCGAGCAGCTGGCCTGCGCTGTCGTGCAGATCGCGGGCGATGCGCCGGCGGTCCTCATCCTGCATCTGCATCATGCGCATCGACAGCACACGCAGGCTCTGGTAGGCCTTCTCCAGCTCCTCGGTGCGTTCGCGCACGCGCGTCTCGAGGTGATCGCGCGCCTCCTGAAGAGCGGCGCGCGCGTGCATCTCGGCCGACACCTCACGGAAATAGCACACCACACCGTGCCCACCCTCGGGCAGCGGTATCCGCTCGACCCGCCAGTCGTAGTACTCGGTCGCGGACTGCTCGCGCCGCGGGCGAGCCTGCTCGGTGGCCTGGTGCGACTCGCCGGTGGTGAGGGTGTGGCGAAAGATTCGTACCACCTCTTCAGCGTATTGTGGCTCGCGGATCTCGCGCAGCAGCTCGCAATAGTCGCGGCCGACGAGCTCGCGGGTTGCGCCGAAGGCAGGGCGCGCGACCGGGTTGACCTGGCGGATGCGCAGGTCGGCGTCCAGCAGGAACACGCCGATGGGGGCCTGATCGACCAGGATCTCGAACTGCACCGAGCGCTGACGCAGCATCTCCTCGACCTGCTTGCGCTCGGTGATCTCCTTGACGATGAGGGCGACACGCGATTGCGAACCGTCCTCCACGCGAAAGGCATACAGCTCCAGCACCCGCCCGTGGGTGAGTTGGCCACGCTCGAATTTCCGCGACTCACCGGTGGCGAGAATGCATTCGTAGGTGAGGAAGGACTCCTCGGGCTCGTCGGGGAACGCCTCGCGCAGGGTGCGGCCGCGCACATCCCCGACTCCGGTGTGGGCGGCGAAGCCTGGATTCGCCTGCAGGAAGCGGAAATCCACCGGCTCGCCGGCAGCGGCCGGCACCCGCTCGAGAAGACAGAAGCCTTCGTCGATCGACTCGAACAACGTGCGGAATCTCTGCTCCGACTCTCGCAGCGCGGTCTCCGCGCGCCAGCGCTCGATCGCGAGACTCCCCAGATGTGCGCCGAACTGACCAAGCTCACGCTCCCAGGGGTTGGGCTCACGCGCCTCCCCGAGACATACGAGGAAGGCGGCTGTGACGGCACCGTCTGCGCTGCGCACCGGCGTCGCATGGAGCGCGTGCACGCCATGCGCTGTGCACAGCTCGCGCCAGGCAGGAGTCGAGCGTGCGTCACTGGCGATGTCGGCCACGGAGACCGCCTCGCCGAATGGCAGCTCGTGTAATTCAGCCGTCAGCTCCGTCGGCAACCGCGACGACACGATGCGCTCGATGCGGGCCCGGGCGGCATCCATCAACGTCACGGCGGCGTACACGCCCGGTTGGAGCACAGTGACCGATTCGGTGATGGCGCGCAGGCAGTCCTCGAGCGGACGGCCACGCGCAATCAGCTCGAGCAGGTGGTTCTGCTCGAGCAGCAGGTTCTCTGCACGCCTGCGCCCGGCTTCGAGCGACCCGCGGACTTCGGCCGGTGGGTCGGGCGTCCCGATGAGGGGCCCGCCGTTGCGGCCGGCGGCCGGTGGAGCGGCATCAGGAGGCGCGATCCCGGTGGTGACTGCGGAGCGCCCCGGGGGCGCTACGATCGACTCGATCGTCGACAGCAGGGTGCTGCCAATGTCGGATTTGGACACAAAGCCGCGGGCCCCGGCCTTGAGTGCGCTCGGCAGCATCTCCGCGGGATCGTGCTGACTGACGATCACGATCTCCGAGGTGGGTGATTCGCGCCGGATGGCTGGCGCGGCGTCCAGGCCACTCAGCCGCGGCATGCTGACATCGAGCAACACGACGTCCGGCCGCAGTTGCGCCGCCTTCTCGATCGCTTCCACGCCGTCCGCGGCCTCGCCACAGACCTCCCAGGCGGGACGTGCAGCCAGCAGCGTGCGCAGTCCCTGGCGCACCAGCTCGTGATCGTCAGCAATGAGGATGCGCACGCAAGCCATCGTATGCTTACGCTCTCCGGGCCTCAGCTTCGCGATGGCGACAGTATATACGGCGTTCCAGCGTCGCCGTCGCGCCCGCTCTGCCGGCACGCCTTTGTGGTAAGCAAAGTTAACTTCACGCAGATTTCCTGCCGGCAAGGAGAAAGCCTGTACTATCAATAGGTAACAGGTATCCGCAGCTCATATGCACCGCGGCATGATCGCGGCCGGCCTAACGAACCATGACCAAACCGCCGACCACACACACCACGCGTACACGCTGGACGTCCCGTCGTGACGCCAAGCAGCGCCGGCTCGAGCAGGTCGCGCGCTATGTGGAGCGCAAGCTCGTGCGCCCCGATTCGATCGTCGCGGTGCTCGAGGCGCTACTGCGCCCCGGCGACCGCGTGGTGCTCGAGGGCGATAACCAAAAGCAGGCAGACTTCCTGTCGCGTGCGCTCGCGCAGGTCGACCCCACCCGCGTGCACGACCTTCACCTGCTGATTCCGAGCATCACCCGGCCGGAGCACCTGACGCTGTTCGAGCGCGGCATCGCCCGGCGCGTGGACTTCTCCTTCTCCGGCCCACAGAGCGTGCGCGTCGCGCAGTTGCTCGAGCAGGGGAAGCTCGAGATCGGCTCGATCCACACCTACATCGAGCTCTACGCACGCATGCTCGTCGATCTGACGCCGCAAGTGGCGCTGGTGTGCGCCGGGCAAGCGGACCTCGCCGGCAACCTCTATACCGGAGCCAACACTGAAGATACCCCGACTATCGTCGAGGCGGCGGCGTTCGGTCAGGGTGTGGTGCTGGCGCAGGTGAACGAAGTGGTCGAGGAGCTGCCGCGGGTCGACATTCCGGGCTCCTGGGTCGACCTCATCGTCACTGCCGATCGCCCCTTCGCGCTCCAAGCGCTCTTTACGCGTGACCCCGCACGCATCAGCGAGCGGCAGGTGCTGATGGCGATGCTCGTCATCCGCGGCATCTACGAGCGCCACGGCGTCACCTCGCTCAATCACGGCATCGGCTTCGCCACCGCTGCGATTGAGCTGCTGCTGCCAACCTACGCGGAGTCTTGCGGGCTGAAGGGACGCATCTGCCGGAACTGGGTGCTGAATCCTCATCCCACGCTCATTCCCGCCATCGAGAGCGGCTGGGTCGAGAGCGTTCACTGCTTCGGGAGCGAGGCGGGCATGGAGCACTATGTGCGCGCGCGACCGGATGTATTTTTCGTCGGCGCCGATGGCAGCCTGCGGTCCAACCGCACACTCGCCCAGCTCGCGGGCCAGTACGGAGTGGATCTTTTCATCGGCTCGACCCTGCAGATCGACGCGGAAGCCAACTCCTCCACGGTGACCCTCGGCCGCCTCGCAGGATTCGGAGGAGCGCCGAACATGGGCCACGATCCGAGGGGACGGCGCCACACGAGTCCTGCGTGGCTCAGCCTCATCACTGCCGAGGCTCCTGTGGTGCGCGGTCGGAAGCTCGTGGTGCAGATGGTCGAGACTTTCCGCAACGGGGTGCCGGCGTTCGTCGAGTCGCTCGATGCGGTGGGCGTCGGCCGGCGCCTTGGCATGCCGATTGCGCCCGTGATGATCTACGGCGAGGATGTGAGCCACGTGGTGAGCGAAGAGGGCATCGCCTACCTGTACCGCGCGCAAGGCGGGGAGGAGCGACGCGCGGCGCTCGCCGCCATCGCCGGGACAACGCCCATCGGCCGTCACGCCGATCCGCAACGCACCGCGAGCCTGCGCGCGCGCGGCATCATCGCCTATCCCGAGGATCTCGGCGTGCAGCGCAACGACGCGTGCCGCACGCTCCTCGCGGCGCAGAGCATCGATGAACTCGTCGACTGGTCAGGCGGCCTGTACCAGCCGCCCGATCACCTGCGGCGCAGCTGACTGACGCAGCGGTGCGCCCCGCACTCTCAGGCCGGCTCGGCGGGTCCGGCGGCACCAGAATGCGCACGGCGCAGACGCAGGGCCTCGAGCTCCCCGACTATGCCGCGCCGAAAGGAAAGCACGCAGGCGACGAAAATCACTCCGATGATGGCGCTCACCCAGCCACCGACCACATCCGAGAGGTACTCCTGCAGCGTCATCACGATGGTCGCTCCCACGACCGGACCGAAAAACGTGCCGGTGCCGCCGAGCAGTGTCATGAGGATCACTTCGCCCGAGGTCGACTGCTGCACATCCGAGAGCGTCGCAAAGCCGAGCACCAGGGCATTCAGCGAGCCGGCAAGCCCTGTGAGCGCGGCGGAGAGCACGAAAGCGAGCAGCTTGTAACGATTGATGTCGTAGCCGAGCGATATCGCGCGCGCTTCGTTCTCGTGAATCGCCCGCAGTACGTGACCGAAGGGCGAGTGCACCACGCGGCGGATGAAAAGGAACACGGCTACGAAGAGCGCGAGCACGAGATAGTACATGACCAGGTCGGACCTGAGCGGCAGCAGCCCGAGGAGAACGCCGCGCGGCACGCCCTGGAGTCCGTTCTCACCACCGGTGAAGGGCGCCTCGAGACACACGAAGTACACCAGCTGCCCGAGGGCGAGCGTGATCATGGCGAAGTAGATACCGCGGCGCCGGATGGCGAGGCCGCCGAAGAGCGCACCGAGCACCGCCGCGACCATCATGCCGCTCAGCACCGCGCTGGCAGGTCCGGCGCCATGCGCGGTGACCAGCCACGAGGTCACGTAGGCGGCGAACCCGAAGAACGCGGCGTGGCCGAATGAGAGCATGCGGCCGTAACCGAGCAGCAGGTTATAGGCGCAGGCGAACATCGCGAAGCAAAGCAGCTTCATCAGGAACACCGGGTAGACGCCGAGCCAGGGGAGCGAGAGCGCGAGCAGCCCGAGGAGCACATAGACGATCCGCGCGGCGCGCATCGCACTATTCACGGCCGAAGAGCCCCGCCGGCCGCACGATCAGCACCAGCGCCATGATCACGAACACCACGATGTTAGAGGCTTCTGGATAGATGACCTTGGTGAAACCCTCGACCACGCCGAGCACCAGGCCACTCACGATGGAGCCGAGGATCGACCCCATGCCGCCGATCACGACTACCGCGAAAACCACGATGACCAGCTCGGTGCCCATGTGCGAGTTGACCAGCACCACCGGCGAGGCGAGCACCCCGGCAAGCGCCGCGAGCGCCACACCACCGCCGTAGCTGGCGGCGACCAGCAGCGGTACGTTGACGCCGAAGGCCTGCAGCAGCGGGGCATTCTCAGTGGCTGCGCGCAGCGTCGCGCCGAGCCGCGTGCGCTCGATGACGAACCAGGTACTGAAGCAGACCACTACCGAGGCGAGAATCACCCAGGCGCGATACCGTGGCAGAAACATGAAATGCAGGTTGATCGCGCCGCCGAGCGACTCCGGCACCGGATACGACTGGCCAGTCGCGCCGAACACCTGGTGGAGCGAGCCCTCGACGATCAGCGCCAGTCCGAAGGTAAGCAGCAGTCCGTAGAGTGGATCGAGTCCGTACAGATGGCGCAGCAGCAGCCGCTCCACCAGGACACCGAGCAGCCCGACGGCAAGTGGCGCGAGCAGCAGCGCGAGCCAGTAGTTGATGCCGAGGTACTGAAGGCCCAGGAGCGCGGCAAATGCTCCGAGCGTGTAGAAGGCGCCGTGAGCGAAGTTGACCACGCCCATGAGGCCGAAGATCACCGCCAGCCCGAGACTGAGCAGGGCGTAGAACGAGCCGTTCACCAGGCCGAGCGTCAGCTGCCCGAGTATCACCGGGACGGGCATGCCAAGGACCGTGCTCACGGCGTGGCCGGATGGGCCGGCGCGACTACTTCGGTGCGAGCGGACAGACGCCCGTGATCGGTCCGAACGCCTCTTCGCCGCTCATCTTCCTGATGAGTTTGTAGTAGTCCCAGGGATACCTCGATTCCTGCGGCGTCTTGACTTGCATCACGTACATCTCGTGGATCATCGCGCCGTCCGCGCGGATATATCCGCCCTTGGCGAACATGTCGTTGATCTTGTCCTTCTTCAACTGCGCCATGACCTTGTCGGGATCGGTAGTGCCGGCGGCCTTGACGGCTTTGAGCCAGGTGAGTACCGCCGAATAGGCGCCGGCATGATCCATGGTCGGCTGGCGATTCATCTTCGCGAAGAACCGCTTGGCGAAGGCGCGGGTCTCATCGTTCAGGTCCCAGTACCATCCGTCGGTGAGGTACAGTCCCTGCGCGGTCTTGAGCCCCAGGCTGTGGATGTCGGTGATGAAGACGAGCAGCGCCGCGGGCTTCATGGTGCGGGTGATGCCGAATTCGTTGGCTGCCTTGAGGGAGTTGCTGAAGTCCGTGCCGGCGTTCGCCAGTCCCAGCACCTGCGCCCCCGAAGCCTGAGCCTGCAGGAGGAAAGAGGAGAAATCCGCCGCCCCGAGGGGGACCCGCACCGCACCCACGTTCTTGCCGCCGTGCACTTCCACGACTTTGGATGCGGCGTTCTGCAGTTGCGTGCCGAAAGCATAGTCCGCAGTGAGGTAGAACCAGCTCTTGCCACCGGCGTTGATCATGGCGGTCGCGGTGCCGTTGGCGAGCGCGGTAGTGTCGTAGACGTAGTGCACCGAATACGCCGTGCAGTCCTCGTTGGTGAGCGAGGCGCCGCCGGCACCGATCGTGATGAACGGCACCTTCTTGGCGGCCGCGACTTTCGCCATGGCGATGTTGACCCCGGTGTTGGAGCCGCCGAGCAGCAGGTTGAGGCCCTGCTGGTCCGCCCACTCGCGAAATTTGGAGGCGCCGATGTCGGGCTTGTTCTGGTGATCGGCGGTGAGCACGGTGATCTTCTTACCGAGCACCGTGCCACCAAAGTCGGCGATCGCCATGTTGACGGCCTCGACTCCACCGGCACCCTCGACATCCGCGTACACCCCGGACATATCGTCGATGTCACCGATCACCACCTGATCGCCCGCCGCGCGCGCCACGTAGGGACGCGCCGCAATCAAGCCCACGGCGCAGAGCGCAATGGTCCACCTGCTCAATCTCATTGGTGTTCTCCTGAGTAGGAATGGGTCCGGTCAAACGCCAAGAAACTCGTGCAACAGCGGCATTCTGGACTGAAGCTCGCCCGCCGCGAAGCCCGCGACGATCCGGCCGCGCTCCATGATGTAGAAGCGGTCGGCGAGCGGCGCCGCGAAACGGAAGTTCTGTTCCATCATGACGATGGTGTAGCCCCGCTCACGCAGGCGGCGGATGGTGCGCGAGAGCGCCTGCACGATCACCGGAGCGAGTCCTTCGGAGATCTCATCGAGCAGCAGCAGCCGTGCCCCGGTGCGCAGGATGCGCGCCAGCGCCAGCATCTGCTGCTCACCGCCCGAGAGGTGCGTTCCCTGGCTGTGTAGTCGCTCCGGCAGGTTGGGAAACAGGTCGTAGATCTCCTCGGTCGAAAGTCCCCCGGGCGCGAGCGGCGGCGGCAGCAGCAGGTTCTCTTCGGCGGAGAGGCTCGCATAGATGCCGCGCTCTTCGGGGCAATAGCCCACGCCGAGGCGGGCGATGCGATGCGGGGCGAGCGCGATCGCCTCCTGGCCGTTGATCATCACCGAACCCGAGCGGCTGCCTACCAGCCCGAGCAGTGCCCGCAGGGTCGTGGTCCGGCCGGCGCCATTGCGGCCGAGGAGAGTCACGACCTCACCTTGCTCGACGTGGCAGGTGACCCCGTGCAACACGTGCGATTCGCCGTAGTAGGCGTGCAGGTCAGTCACGCGCAGCGGTACCGCGCTCATGTCATCGCGCCCGCGAGCGCGGTATCGGCCGGCCCCATGTAGGCTTCCATGACGAGCGGGTCGCGCGCGACCTGCGCATACTGGCCGCTGGCGATGACCTTGCCCCGCTGCAGCACCGTGATGGTGTCGGCGATGCGGGCGACTACCTGCATGTTGTGCTCCACCATCAGCACCGTACGATCGGCCGCGGCCTGGCGGATGAGGGAGGTGAGGCGGTCGACATCCTCGTGCGCCATACCCTGCGTCGGCTCATCGAGCAGCATGAGCCGCGGCGCCATCGCGAGCGTCGTTGTGAGCTCGAGCGCGCGCTTGCGCCCATAGGGGAGCTCCACCGCACGCATGTGCGCGAAGTTCCCGAGGTCAACCTGCGTGAGCAGCTCGCGCACGCGCTCATCGAGTACCCCGAGGCTCGCCGCAGGCTTCCAGAAATGAAACGTGGTCGGGAGCGTGCGCTGAAGCGCAACGCGCACGTTCTCGAGCACAGTGAGGTGCGGGAACACGGCCGACATCTGGAAGGAGCGTACGATGCCGCGCCGCGCGACCTCGGCGGGCCTGGCGAAGGTGATGTCGATGCCGCGATAGAGGATCTGTCCGCGGTCGGGTATGAGGAACTTGGTGAGCAGGTTGAAGAAGGTGGTCTTGCCGGCGCCGTTCGGGCCAATGAGCGCGTGAATCTCGCCGCGGCGCACGCGCAGATCGACATCGCTCACCGCGACGAAGCCCTTGAACTGCTTGGTGAGGCCACGGGTCTCGAGGATGAAGTCATCGACCGAGGTCTGCGGCGCCGCCGCCATTGGGAGCTCCCCCGCGCACTGCGCTCCGGCGCGAAGTCTATCGGGAGTTCGCCGGGAAGGTCGAGCGATCTAACCGCGGTTCGCGCGCTGCACGGGCTCGAAGGTGACCCCGGAGAGTGCCTTGACGAGCTCATCGAACTCTGCCGGGCGCGCGGGCGAGCCATCGGCGGTGATGGCGAGTCGATACAGGTGCTGGTCGACGATCACGTAGGTGAGGCAGGTGTAGTGCGTGAGCTCGGAGGACCCGCCGCGCGCATCCACCACCGTCCAGGCGCTGTGGCCGCCCACGGTGGTGGGTGCACCGAGCGTCTTCGACTCGACACTCCCGTGATAGCGGCGATCGAGCAGCGCGCGATAGCTCGGATCGGCGACATCGCTCCGGGCGGGCACCGTTTCCTCCTCGCGAGAGATGTTGAGCTGGGCGGCGCCCAAGCGCATCACCGCGTCATATCCGGCCGGGTACTGGGTCACCTCGGTCACCTGAGGCTTGCTCGCAGCGCTCGGCACGTTGGTCAGGCGAACGCCAAGCTCAGGCAGGTCGATCTCGTTCGCCTGGCCAACGAGCGGCCACAACAGCAGGGCGATCAGCGGAACCACGCCGGGTTTGTGCATGTCAGGATATTAGCATTGCACGCCGGCGCTCCCGCGCGGGGCGGACGCTCATTAGACTTGTCCCGTGATGAAACGTGGAGCCAACCGCAGGGACCGTATCACTGTGCGCCGCAGAAAGCGCACTGATGGGGGGCGCAGCACGCGGCGGCCGAACCATGGCAGTCGCGCATCACGCCGGCCAGGGGTGGAGGAGAGTCCGGCGCTGCAGGCCATCTGGCACGTGGTGTGCGCGATTCCACGGGGCCAGGTGTCGACCTATGGCGCAGTCGCCCGTGCCGCGGGCCTCCCCGGGCGCGCACGGCAGGCAGGATTTGCGCTGCGGGTGGCGCCTGCGGGGCTGCGCCTTCCCTGGCATCGCGTCGTCGGAGCCGGCGGGCGCATTGTCTTCGCCAGGTCATCGCCCGAGTACGAGGAGCAGGCGCGTCGCCTGCGGGCCGAAGGCGTCCGTGTAACGCAAGGCCGGGTCGAGCCGCATGCGCTCACCGAGCTCGCATGAACCTGCGGGCACTCCCACCGGCACTTACAGTTGCCGGCGTGCGCGCCGCCCCACACCTGGAGAGAGCAGACGCTACTGTGGATGCCCTGAGCTCAGGCTTCCTTGCCTTCGCGCTCGTGCTGCTGCAGCCCGCAACGGCCGCCGCGCAGAGCGAGTGGGTCGCAGATCCCGGCATCCAGCAGCGGCTCGCGGCCGGTGAAGTGGTCGTGGCTACGAGCGCAATTGATCCCGCCCGTCCGCGGGGCCGCATCCGGGCGGCGGTGCGCATCGAAGCGCCGCCGGAGGCCATCTGGATGATCGTGACCGATTGCCAGGAGGCGCTGTCGTTCATCCCGGGTCTGAGGCACTGCCGGCGCATCGATGGTGCGCCCGATGACAGCTGGCAGGACATCGAGCACGAGATCCGCTACTCATGGTTGCTGCCGAGCGTGCGCTACGTGTTCCGTGCACGGTACGATAGGCCGCATCGCATCGACTTCCACCGCATCAGCGGCGATCTCAAGCAGGAGGAGGGCACATGGCTGTTGACGCGGACCGCCGACGGTGCGGGCACGGTGGTGGAATATGAGGTGTATGTCGACCCCGGTTTCTGGATCCCGCAGGCACTCGTGACGCGCTCGCTGCGCAAGGACATTCCGGCGGTGCTCACCGGGCTGCGTGAGTGCGTGGAGCACGATGCAGGGCATTCCGGCCCGCGTTGACTCATCGTGCGTGCCGCATGGCTTGCGGCGCGTTGCGGTGCTGCTGTTGTTGTTACTGCTGGGCGCCCCGCTCGGCGCCTGTGGCGGCGGGAGCCACTCATCCGCGCCGCCCCCGGGTCCGGTTCCGACCCCGGCGCAGCGCACCGACGTCGTGACCTACAAGAACGACCTGTCCCGCACCGGCCAGAATCTGACGGAATCGGTGCTCACGCCGGCGAATGTGAAAACCGCCAGCTTCGGCCTGCTGCGGACCCTGGCGGCAGACGGCAAGGTCGATGCCACGCCGCTGTACCTATCCGGACTCACGGTTCAGGGCGCCAAGCACAACGTGGTGTTCGTCGCGAGCGAGAGCGATTCGGTTTACGCCTACGACACCGACAACGGAGCGCTCCTGTGGCATGTCTCGCTGCTCGGCGCCGGGGAGGACGTGAACGATATGCCGCCGTATGGCTGCGATCAGGTCACGCCGACGATCGGGGTCACCGCAACTCCGGTGATCGACCGCACCGCGGGCGCGCACGGCATCATCTACCTCGTTGCCATGTCGCGATCGAGCGCTTCCAACACGTTCCATCAGCGGCTGCATGCGCTGGATCTGACCACCGGCGCGGAGTCGCTCGGAGGGCCGGTCGACATCGTTGCGACCTACCCGACGCTCGGCGGTACGACCAGCTTCGATGCGGCTCAATACGAGGAGCGCGCCGCGCTGCTGCTGGTGAACGGCACGCTCTACACCAGCTGGACCTCGCATTGCGATGCGTTCCCATATACCGGCTGGATCATTGCCTACAACGCGAGCACGCTGGCGCGCACCGCGGTGCTCAACGTTGCACCCAACAGTGGTGGGATGGGCCCGGCAATCTGGATGAGCGGCGGCGGCCCGGCCGCGGACGCCGCCGGCAACGTCTACGCGCTCACCGCCAACGGCGCCTTCGAGACCACCCTCGATGCGGGTGGATTCCCCAACCAGGGCGATTTCGGTAACAGCTTCCTCAAGCTGTCGATGGCCGCGGGCGCGCTTGCGGTGAGCGACTACTTCACCATGTTCAACGAGGCGGACGAATCCAGCCGGGACGAGGATCTGGGCTCGGGCGGCATCATGCTGCTGCCGGATGTGACCGATTCCGGCGGCACGGTGCGACGGCTCGCGGTCGGCGCGGGCAAGGACGGTAACCTGTACGTGGTCAACCGCGACTCCATGGGCCGCTTCAACAGTGCCACCAACCAGATCTGGCAGGAATTGACCGGAGCCCTCACCCCAGGGATCTACTCCACTCCTGCCTACTTCAACGGCACGGTGTACTTTGGCCCGAACGGCGGTGCGCTGCTCGCCTTTGCGATCAATGCAGCGCGGCTCTCCACCACACCCTCCTCGCGCACCTCGCTGAGCTTCACGTACCCGGGTACCTCGCCCGCCATTTCCGCAAACGGTGCCAGCAACGGCATCGTCTGGGCCCACGAGAACACGAATCCCGCAGTGCTGCACGCCTACGAAGCCGGCAATCTCGCCAACGAGCTGTACAACAGCGCGCAGCCCGCCAACGGACGCGATCAGTTCGGAGCGGGAAACAAGTTCATCACGCCCGTGATCGCCGATGGCAAGGTATTCATCGGCACGCAAAGCGGCGTGGCGGTATTCGGACTGCTCAATTGAGTCACGCGACGCTCAACTTTCGCGTACCGGCGGCCGGCGCCCTCACGACCGGCTGCTCACCGAGTACATCCTGCCGGCGCTGCAAAAACACCTTGACCTGTGGGCCGGTAACGGCTCAGGGTTAGGTGCCGGCGGGGCGCGCCTGCCTCGCCCGTAGTGGGCAGGAGGAGCGTATGCAACGCACCGTGCACGAATATCTCAAAGCGCTCGAGGCGGGGGATGCCGATCGGGCCGCGGCTTTGTTCATTCCTGACGGTTGGGTGGAGTCGCCCTTTCTCGGGCGACTGCCCGTGCGGCAGTTTGTGAAGAAGGTGGCGGACTCCTCGCGCGGAACGAAACTCACGGTGCACGACGTGCTGGTGAGCGCCGAGGGCCATCTGCGCGCGGTGGCCTATTACCAATACGACTGGCGGCTCAAGGACGGTTCGAGGGTGTCGTTCGACTGCGCGGACGTATTCAACTTCGACCCGAGCTCCGGTCACATTCAGTCGATCGTGCTGGTCTACGACACGCAGCCGGTGCGTGCGGTGGTCGAGCACAAGTACCCCTGAGAGGTGCCGCGATCGGCGGCCGCTACGCCACCTTGCGCCCCGTCCCACCGAAGCCGGCGTAGCAGAGGTAGGTCCCGAGTACGAGCGTCATCAGGGCGTACAGCGGATACAGCTGCTGATAGCGCAGCTGCGAAAGATAAAGGTCCGCAGTCTGCACCGGCTCGAGCCCGATCAAGGCCACGCCTTTGAGGAGCGTCAGCCACCCGATGAGGGTGACGATGACCGGCGCTGCGCCGCCGGACCAGACGTTGTGGACGAGGATCATCGCGAGACCTGCAAAGAGGCACCACACGCCGAGGACATACATCAGCGGCCGGTCGTGCAGCAGCGCCCCGACGGTCGCGACCGTCGTCTGCCGCTGCGCGAGCATGGCGAGCGCGATGATCAGGCAATAGAGGCCGAGCAGGCGGCTGAGAAAACGGGTCTCTCTTGACACAGGGACCTCCGGGGCGAGCCGCAGGACGCGGTCACCGCAGGCGCGGGTCGTGCACGGATGTTACGCCCATGACGCTGCCCGCAGCTGCACGCGGACCGGTAGACTGCGCAGGCCGTTTGACGGGAGATACCGATATGACATCGGCAGAGACCCCACGGCGGGTTCGACCACCCTGGTGCACGCATCGCCACGGTTGTCAGCAAGCGCCGGAGATCCGCGGCGGAAAGGCAGGCCATGAAGAGCAGCCGACTCGTAACTCTCGCGTCCGCGCTGGTGCTCGCGCCGCTGTCGCCACCCGCGAGCGCGCAGAGCAAACCGAACGCGCCCCCTGCCGATGAGGTGCGCGTTGCCCAGCTCGCCTGGGGCTCTGACCCCGCCAAGCGTTGTCCCGACCTCCGGCAGAGTGTCGCGCCCGAGGGCGCAGTGGCCGTGGTGCAGTTCATGGTCGGACCGACCGGCGCGCCTTCGCGCGCGTCCATTCGCTCCTCATCGGGGTCGACGGGGTTCGATACGGCAGCGACGAGCTGCGTGCTGAAGCTGCACTTCCAGCCGGTGACGCGCTTCGGCGATGCGCTGCCGGTCGAGTCCTGGCAACAGATGGCCCTGAAATGGCAGGGTCCGGGGAGTGCGCCACAGACCGCGCACTGCGAGCCGCCCGGGGGAGGGCATGGCACGGATTCCGCGCAGAACCCGGTGGTCGTGGCCGAGGCTTCGGAGAGCAGTGCGGGAAGCCGCGGTCAGCCAGGTCCTGCGATGACGCGAACGGGCGTGTGTGTCTGCGTCGATGAGACCGGGAAGATCGCGCAGCCACCGGTGCTGATGAATTCCTCCGGGAACACGAATTTCGACAAGGCCGCACTCGAGCTGTCCTCTGCCGCGCACTATCGGCCCGCAACCTCGGCAAGCGGCCAGCCGACTGCCGGCTGCTTCCGCTTCAAGGTCGCAATCGAAGTGAAATGAGCGCGGGGCATCCGTGCACGGCTTCGCTATCGGCGATGCTGCGTGTGGGCGTCATCCTCGCCTGCCTCACTTGCGCGGCCACTGCGCACGCGCAGGGCGAGGGTCCGCGGGCGTACGAGCTCACTCCGGCGGACAGTCAGGCACTCAACGTGTACGGGATGTTCAGCCGCGGCAACGCCTCGTTCAATCCTGGCTCGGTCGTCCGGGGAGGAGTCGAGATCGTGGTCAACGGCAGCATCGTCGAGTATGCGCATGGTTTCGCGCTTGCGGGCGAGGCCGGCTCACTGATCGTATCGCTTCCGTTCGGGGAGGCGCGTCGCTCGGTCAACAGCAGCAGCACGATGCGCGCCGCCTCGAGCTCCGGAATCGGCGACCTGCAGGTGACCGCCGCCTTCGGTCTCGCAGGATCGCCTGCGCTCGATGCCAAGGACTACGAGAGTTGCCGGCCACGTCTTGCTGCGAGCCTGCTGACCCGACTGTACAGTCCCACGGGCGTGTACGACCGCAATTCGCCCGTGAACCTTGGGCAGAACCGCTGGGCGCTGCAGCTCGGGCTGCCCATCGCTTATTACCTCGGTGACACGTACCTCGACCCGTCTTTGACATCGTTCGAGCTGATCCCTTCGGTGATCGCGTACGGCGCGAACGACGAGCCCGCTCAGGGCAACCGCAGCAGCCAGGCGGCGCTGATGCAGCTCGAGGGTCACATCACCCGTAATCTCAATCAGGCCGTGTGGGTGTCGCTCGATGGATTGCTGATCGACGGCGGCGAGACGACGACTGATGGGGTGAGCGACCGCAATCGCCAGCGCTCGTTCGCGCTCGGCGCAACAGTGAGCGTTGCCCTGGGCGACACCGTCTCGACCACGCTTTCGTACACTGATGAAGTCAGCCGCAACAACAGCGGCGTGCGCGGACACGCGATTCGGGTCATCGCCGAGTTCTCGCTCTAGAACGTCGTCGTCAGCAGTGCGCATCATCCGCGCAACAATACCGGCTGGCCTCGCGCAGGAAATTCTGTTCCCAACGTGGCAGGAATCGCCCGCATCGGCTCGGTACCAGGATGTGCCGCGTCCTGCACGTGGTCGGCACGCAACGGTTCGTCGCTGATCCCGATGCCATCGACGACACGACCTCCGTCGCTACAGTTGCATACACCTGTCGCTGAAGAGCGTCGGCGAAGCTTTACGCAGTGCGAAAGATAGGTACAAAGGGCATCAAGATCTCAGTGCGCGGTGCCATAATGCGCGCCGCTGGAGCGGATCCTCGCAGCGCAAGTGTCGCGTGCTGCGGACCGCGCAGAAGATATCTGGAAGGAACAGCCACCCCGGCAGTGTTATTTTCACTGTCAACGCGCATTCATACACCGTCGCTATGCTCTGCATTCTTTAGGGAACTCATTGCGCGTCGGGACATCACATGAGGCGCGCGACGCAAACCGCACCGCAGCGCGTCACCCAGAGGGGCAAGTCGATCGATAACACCGAAGGGATCAGCACCGCTTTCGGAAGGAGTTTGAAATGAGTACAGCCGTGGGCCCCCGTCAAAACAGTTCTCTGAAGAACAAGGTTCACGTGGGGAAAGTTCCAGTTGGAAAGAAGAGTACGCAGAAGGAGGAAAAGATGACCGCAAAGATGGCCGAGATTGCACCGTCTGCCATGAAGCTCTTCGCTTTCACCATAGACGCGAACACCGCGCAGATCGTCAAGCTTGAAACCCTGGACGCCAGCGGTGCCCGCCACGAGCTCTCCGAGGAGGAAAAGGCGAGCCTGCGTGAAGGCACCGAGGGTGGCCTGGAGGAATTTGTCGAGCGGGCATTCGAGGCGGGAATTGCCTGCGTCTTGGGAAGCGGTGAAGGGCACGACAAGGTTGACGAATCCGCGGAGGAGGCGGAACTGCGTCACCTGCTGCTGACACCCTTGATCGAGCACAGCGCGGCCAGGCGCCTGATGCAGCGCGAGGCGCTGAGCCGGGCCATTCTGGGAACGTTGATTCAACACGCGACGAAGGAACCGGCGGCCGCCGAGAGCAGCCCTCCGACAGGGACGCCCTCGGAGCGCGCTGCATCCGCTCGTGCAAACTGAAAATCGTCAGGAGGACCTATGAGCGACACTACCCTCGAGAGTGAGGAGCTCGCGCGTCTGGCCATCGGTGGCCGCGCAATGCGCCGTCGACGACTGAGTCGCGCGCTGCTCGCGCGCCTCATCGGTGACCGACATGAGACAGAGGACGAGGACTTTGAGGGCGAGGAAGGAGAGGGCGGAGGCGAGGATCGGCGCTTCGTGCGCCTGCTGATCGGCAGCCGTCTGCTGCGCCGGCGGCGCCTGCGCAACCTGCTGCTCGCGCACCTGCTGCGTGAGCGCGGTGAAGCGCAAGAGGAAGATGAGGAGGGCGAGGAGGCATCGGGCGCGGAGGACTCCGACAAGGATCGGCGCTTCGTGCGCCTGCTGATCGGCAGCCGTCTGCTGCGCCGGCGACGCCTGCGCAACCTGCTGCTGGCACATCTGCTGCGCGAGCGGGGCGAAATGGAGGAGGAAGAGGACGACGAGGGCGAGGAGGCATCGGGTGAGGAGGACTCCGAGAAGGGGCACCGCTTGGTGCGGCTCCTGATCGGCAGCCGCCTGCTGCGACGCCGGCGTGTCCGTCGCATGCTGCTCGCACACCTGTTGCGGGAGAGAGGCGAGGCCGGAGAAGAAGACGAGGACGAAGGTGAGGACGAGTTCGCCGAAGGCGGCGACCGGGATCGTCGTCTGCTGCGCCTCCTGATCGGCAGCCGCATCCTGCGTCGGCGGCGGGCCCGTCGCATGCTGCTCGGGCACCTGCTGCGCGAGAGAGGCGAGGCCGGAGAAGAAGAGGACGAGGACGAGGATGAGTCTGCCGAAAGTGGTGAGGGCGGCGACCGTCGTCTGCTGCGCCTCCTGATCGGCAGCCGCTTCCTGCGTCGCCGGCGGGCCCGTCGTATGCTGCTCGGACACCTGCTGCGCGAGAGAGACGAGGCCGGAGAAGAAGAGGACGAGGGTGAGGATGAGTTCGCCGAGGGCGGCGATGGCGAGCATCGGCTGATGCGGCTGCTCATCGGCAAGCGCGCAGGGCAGCACAAGCGCGCGCGACGCATGTTGATGGCGCACCTGCTGCGCGAGCGCGAGGAGGCCTGAAAATCACCCTGGTGCAGACTATGTAGTGCGTAGCGGCGGCCGGAGGTAACCCCTCCGGCCGCTTTCGCCCGTTCGCCACTCGCTTTGTGACACATATCGCCGGAGGGTCGCGTCGGCCGCGCGCGCGGCCGCGGCGCGCGCGGAGTACCATCAGGCCGCATGAGGATCACCTGCGGCGGCTTTGCGGTGCTGCTTCTGCTGCCGTTTGAAGGCGCGCTGGCCGACACTCACTGCTATGGCTTTCGTAACGACTCGACCGAGGTCGTTACACTCAGCTTCGCGTACCAGCCTTCGATCGGCAACGTGATCACCGGTGCCGCTCTCGATCCCGGCAAGACCTATCCGTTCGATGGCAGGCCGTGGTGCTGGAATCTGCCGGAGGACACGACCGCCACCGTGACGGTCTCGGGCCCGGGAGCGCCGCAATGGAGGGGGACACTGGTGCTCGGCAACCGCAACGGAACGGCTCCATCGGGAACCTACGCAGTCGGTGCCGCGACGGCCGCTGTCGCCGCTCCGGCAGCCGCGGCGGCCTCCGCAGCGGCCCAGCCGGACGCCTGCCTCGCCAACTCGTATCCCAATAACGAAGTCTACTGCCTCACGGCTCTGGAGAAAGACAGCCAGCTCGGCTGCGGCGTGGGGCATACCGGCATCAGCGGCACCATCGTTGTCAGCCATCTGACCCTGCAGTGCCGCAACGGCAGAAAATTGAAACTCACCTGCGGAACCACCACCGGCGGACGCCAGAAGTGCAATCTCAACGACCACGAGATCTGCACGGATGAGAATGTCAGGAACGCGGGCGAGTACTGCGCGCATTGACGCGCGCGGGGGCCCCGACGGTGCGACTGCGTTGTCTGTGCCTGACAGGTTATGTTGTCTTCGCACTCACTGAATGTGAGGTCCGTCACGCCACGATGTTGACGGCGTTCACACACCTTGACTCACTCCTGCTGCATCGCCGCAAATAGCCTCGCTTCATTGCAGCCGTGCCATCGCTTGTGGGCCGGCAAGGAGGAGTGTCATGAAGAGACTGACGTGTGCGATCGTCGCTGCGGGCGCATTCCTGGCCGCAGACACGACCACCGCGACCATCATTGGTAGTACCGGTGGCGGGGGATCGGGTTCCCTCGACTGCACTGGCGCGGCGGCTTCCCAGGGTGTCATCTGGCCGCCCGATCACAAGATGGTGCCCGAGACCATCGTCGGCGTGGGGACCGATCCCGCCCTGACGATGTCGAGCATCACGATCACCGGCATCCAGCAGGACGAGCCGGTCGATGCGCTCGGAAGCGGCAATACGGCACCGGACGGGACCGGTGTGGGGACCAGCACTGCCTACGTTCGCGCGGAGCGAGCGGGACCCGGGACCGGTCGCATCTACTTCATCTCGTTCAGCGCGTTGGACTCAGGAGGCAACCAATGCACCGGAACGGTGATGGCGTATGTGCCGCACGACCAGGGACAGGGATTCAATCCGGTGGACACCGGACAGAAGTACGACTCGACCGTGATCCCCCCTTGATCTTGAGCTGAGAAC
>DATMPW010000078.1:0-3002 GCA_035566915.1 Steroidobacteraceae bacterium | reverse complement strand
CGTGGCGGGCTGGAAACTGCACGTGTCGGCGACTGTCACCGGCGTCGACCTGCTATTCGAGCGCGTGCTCCCCTGCCTGGCGCGTCATCGCGCACATTTCAAGATAGCGGCCGAGCGCGATGCGATCGTGCAGCTGAACGCCGGCAATTTCGGCGAAGCACAGATCGGCAAGGTCATCACGGTCTATCCGCGCAACGACACCGAGGCTGTCGCTCTGGCCCGCGAGCTCATCGAGCACACACGCGGAATCGTCGGGCCCCGTGTTGCGACCGATCTGCATCTCGGCGAGGCGGTTTACACCCGCTACGGCTCGGTGCGCCCCCGGGTCATGTGCGACCGGTTCGGTGAGCCAACCGATCTCATCCCCGATGGCAGCGGCAACTGGATGCCGGATCTCCGCCCGGTACCCTTCAGCTGTCCGCAAGGCATCGCCATTCCCTTCCCAACCGCGGCCTCCGCGCAGACGCCCGCGCGACCTAACGCGCGCGGGCTGCTCGCTGGACGGTATTTCGTCACCGATGTGCTGCGCCCCGGACTTGCCGGCAGTGTGCTGCGCGCGATCGATCTTCGTGACGTGAGGAGACCGGCGGCCTGCGTGCTGAAGCAGGCCCGGCCGCATTGCTCCGCGGATGAGCTCGGGCGTGATCGCCGCGCTCGGCTCCGGCACGAGGGCGCGGTGCTCGCGCGACTGCGCGGACTCGCGGGTATCGCCTCCGCCGGCGAGTACTTCGAGGACGAAAATACCGGCTATTTGCCCATTGCCTACGTGCCGGGTCAAACGCTCGGCGAGCTCGTGTACCAACTCGTTACGGGCCGATCATGGCTGTGCGTGCGAGCGCCGGCGAGACGGCGCCTGCTGCGCTACGCGGCCCAACTCGTTCGCCGCCTGCGCTCCGCACACGCCCACGGCGTCATTCATCGCGACGTCGCGCCCGGCAACGTGTGGATCGGCGATGACGATCGTGTCTACCTGCTCGACTGGGAGTGCGCGCACGTCGTGGGGAGTCGCATACCGACGTTTCGACTTGGCACGCCGGGCTTCAGCGACCTCAACCGGGAGCAGCACGCACCCGCACCCCGCGATGACTGGCAGGCCTGTGGACGCGTGCTCGCGTTCATGCTCACGGGGCTCGATCCGGCGGCTGTCGTGCACGGCCGGCCGCGCGAGCTCGCAACACGGCTCGCCGAGCTGACGGGGCTGCGCGACGCAATACTGATCAAGCTGCTGGCGCGTACGCTCGCGGATGAACCCTCGGGCGAGCTCGACACCGCGATGCTACTTGCCGCGATCGCCTCGACGGCGCACGGCAGAACGGCTCGCCGGCAACACTCCCCTGCGCCGCTGTTCACGACGGCGGCGCACGAATCGGTGCTGGCCGAAGGATTGGAGAGGGTGACAGCGGGATTGCGCTTCCGGCTCGATCGCCTGCGGGTTCGGCGCACGGCTCACGAAGCGGCAATGCTCGATGCACACGCTGGCATCGCCGGGCTGTTGTACGTGCTCGCCGCTGCGCATAGCGCTCAAGTCGCGCACCTCGACACGACGCTCGCCGAACGAGCGGCGCGCGTGCTGACGGCGCGCACGCCGGTAACGCCCGACTTGCCCGGCCTCGTACACGGGTGCGCCGGCCGCGCGCTTGCAGTCGCCGCAGCGGTGCAAGCCGGGTGCGTCTCGGCGAATGATGCGCTGCGCACGCATCTCGCCGGTGCACTCGCAGGTCGCCTTGATTGGCCGGATTTCACGCACGGCGCTGCCGGTCAGGGGTTTGCGGCACTCGCCTGCGCCCGACGCCTCGGTGTGCCCCAGCTTGCGGCCGGTGCCGCCGCGTGCGCGGCCTACCTCGTCCGCACGCAGAATCCGGAGGGTGCGTGGACGCTGCCGGAGGGCGCCTCCGGAGCGAGCGGTGAGCGCTTCACCGGGTTTGCACACGGCGCAGCCGGCATGATGGGCTTTCTCGGCCGCTACGCCGCGCTCGCGGGTGATGCAGCCGCCGACGCCGCGTGGCGCCGCGCCGAAGCCTGGTTGGTCAGTCGCGCCCGGCGCGGGCGCGCCGGCAGGTGGCAGTGGCCGCGGAGCGATTCACTTCCGGCACCTTCCAATTGGTGGTGTCACGGAGCGCCCGGCGTTGCACTCGGCTGGCTGTGTGTCGCGCAAGCCCAGGGCACCGCTGCCATTGCGGAGGAGTACCTGCGAGGAGCGCTCTGCGCATCTCCTCCGAAGCTGCGCAGCGACAGCCTGGGTCAGTGCCACGGTCTCGCGGGCGTCGGTGAGATCTATCTCGAGGCGTATCGCGTGCTGAGGGAGGAGTGCTGGCGTGAGCGCGCGGCGGACATTGCCAGTGTGCTGGTGGCGCTCTTTCGCAAGCGCTCGCCTCAGCCGTGGCAACATCCGCCCGACGAACCCGCGACCGACGCCGACGGACTCATGCTCGGCACGGCCGGCATCCTGCACTTCCTCCTACGGCATCAGCATCCGGCCGCTGTGCCGAGCGCACCCCTACTGGCGTGAGTCGAGGGGCAGCGGTCCTGGGCCCGCAGCAGCAGAGCGATCCCTAATGCACTATTTCCTCAGGATCGGCCTACCCTCGTGCTGGACGAGCAGATCATGCATGTCGTTGGCATGCTCTTCTTCCTGCGCCAGGATGCGCTCCAACATCGTGCGGGTCGTGGGGTCCTTCTCGCCAAAATACCGCACCATCTCGCGATAGGTCTCGATGGCCACACGCTCGGCGACCAGGTTCTCCTTGATCATGTCGACGAGGTTCTTACCCTCGATGTATTGCGATGCGGCGCGTGACAACAGGCCCTCCGGGTTCATATTGGGCTTACCGCCCAGCTGATTAATGCGTTCGCACAGCATGTCCAGGTGCTCTTCCTCTTCCTTGGCGTGCTGCGTGAACTCCTCCTTCACCGCATCGCTCGAGATGCCGGTCGCGACGACGGCGTGGTACTTGTAACGCAGTACACAGACGATCTCCGTGGCCACGGCGTGGTTCAAGAGC
>DATMPW010000077.1:0-19907 GCA_035566915.1 Steroidobacteraceae bacterium | reverse complement strand
GGTCACCAACAGGCCACTGGTTACGCAGATCTATCTTGCCACCCATACGCTGCAAGAAGCCGCGGCGCACCATATCGAACTGCCGGACCAGGTTGCGGCCAAGTGACGACGAGTTGCCAATAGTTGAGCTGGCTGCAGCTTACCTGACGGCACGGAGACGTGCGCGGGGGCGCCCCGGCACGCACCTCCCTCGGGTCAACCGCTGCTGATTTCTAGCGAAGCTCCGCCACCCAGGCCGCATACGGTGGCAGGTTGATACGCTGGTCTGCAGCCGCGTCCGCAATGGCGCGCGGGCTCGACAGCAGCGTCCGCAGGTGCGAGCCGCGCAGCCCAGCCTGGGCGATTCCAAGCGATGGCTTCTGTGGCTGCGGCGACATGTTGAGCGACACGATCACGGTGTCGCCCGATGCGCTCACACGCGCATAGCTGAGCACGCTCGGATTGCCAGGGTCGAGCATCACCATGCGGCCATTGCGCAGTGCCTCATTGCTCCGGCGCAGCGCGATCAGCCGCCGGTACCAGTTGAGGAGCGAGTCAGGGTCGGCGCTTTCTGTCCGCACGTTGACGCGCGGATAGTCCGCCGTTACCGGCAGCCAGGTGTGCGGGCTGGTGCTGAAGCCGGCCTGCGGGTTGGTGGCATCCCATTGCATGGGCGTGCGCTCGCCGTCGCGGCCCTTGTCGCGCGGCCAGCCACGGACACCGAGTGGATCCCGCACGTCCTCGACGCGCCGGGGAGTTGCGGTCCGCTGGCCGATCTCCTGCCCCTGGTACATCAGCGCCGTGGCGCGCGTGGTGAGCAGCAGTGCCGCCACGATGCGCGCGATCTGCGGATCATGCACGCCATCACCGAAACGGTCCCAGCTGCGAACATTGTCGTGGTTGTCGAAGACCACGAGCGGCGGCGAGTCGTGCAGCTCGGTCTGCGACTCGATGAGACGCTGGCGGAACGTGGTGGCATCGAGGCGGTTGCCGAGTCCCACGAGCGTGTCCATCGGCAGCTGCAGCTCATCGTGGCGCGCCCCTCCGTACCAGGCATCGAGGTCGGAGGTCTTCTCGAGATAGGTCTCACCGATCAGCACACGCTCATCCGGATAGCGGTCGATCATTGCGCGCAGCTGGCGCATCACCTCGTGCACCTCGGGCAGGTTCTTGGTGTAGATATCGCTCAGGTTGGGATCTCCCTGAGAGTTCACCCCGCCGAGCACCGGTGCATCTCGGAGCTTCGGATCCTCGAACAGCTCGGTGACGGCATCGAGCCGGAAGCCCGCGACTCCACGATCGAGCCAGAAGCGCATCGCCGCGAACATCTCGCGCTCGACTTCAGGGTTGCGCCAGTTGAGGTCGGGCTGCTGGCGGTAGAAACGGTGGTAGTAGAACTGGCCCACCGCGGGCACGAACTCCCAGGCCGGGCCGCCGAAAAGACTCACCCAGTTGTTCGGCGGTCGGCGTTCGCCGGCGGCGTCCGGCCGGCCGGCGTTCCATACATAGAAATCATGATGCCGCGACTCGCGCGAGCGGGCAGCATCGAGGAACCAGGGATGCCGGTCGGAGGTGTGATTGAGCACCATGTCGAGAATCACCCGGATGTGCCGCCGGCCTGCCTCGGCGAGCAGGCGCTCGAAGTCAGAGAACGTCCCGTACTGCGGGTCGATGCCCTCGTAATCGGAAATGTCGTAGCCGAAGTCCACCTGCGGCGAGGGATAGATCGGCGCAATCCAGATGGCATCGACCCCGAGCTGCTGGAGGTAATCGAGCCGCTGCGTGATGCCGTTCAGATCACCGGTGCCATCGCCGTTGGAATCCTGGAAGCTGCGCGGGTAGATCTCGTAGATGACCGCGTGACGCCACCAGGGCTCGCCGGCTGCAGTCGCCGTGGGGGACGCCGGCGGCGGAGCAGCAGAGCTGCCGAGGCTCGCGAGGCAGGTGAGCAGCACTGCGACGAAGGGCACCGCGAGTCGCCGCAGCGGGCTCGTTGACCGCATCAGGGCTCTATGCATAAATCGATGCGTTTCGCGGGCATGGCCCGCTCATGGTACTCGATGCACCTCTCACGCTGCCCGCTCGCCGCTCGCGCTGCGCAGACCATTTGCTGCGCTGCCGCCTTGCTGCTCGGCCCGATCCTGCCGGCAGCCGAACTCGCAGTCACGCGAGTCGATTTCGCGCCCGAGGTGAGTGCGAAGCTGCAGGATTACGGCGAAGCCGAGGGCGCCGCGGTGCGTGATGCAATCGTTTCGGCGGTCACCCGCGAGAGCCAGCAGCACGCGGTGCCGCCCGGGTTATCGGTCACGGTGACGGTGCTCGATCTGGCACCCTCGCGTTTGACTCGCAAGCAGCTGAACGATGCCCCCTCGCTCGATGTCGTGCACAGCAAGTCGCTCGGCGGCGCCGAGCTCAAAGGCGACCTGCGCGATGCGCAACAGCACGTGTTGAGGACCGTGAGCTACCGCTACTTTGCGCCGGCCATCACCGAAGGGTCGCCAGCGCGCGACCCCTGGGCGGATGCGCGCGTCGCCATCGATGGTTTTGCGCAGAAGCTCGCCGCCGCCTGCCGCGATCTGCGCAGCTAGGTGCACCCCACGAAATTGCGCTCGCGGTGGCCCCGCTAGGGCGGTGGCGGCCCGGTGCTGACGCGCACCAGGTCTTCTGGCCGCAGCCACTTCCGGAACGCCTCCTGCACCGCTGCGGCATCGAGCGCGATGTAGCGTTCGGCGGCGTGCCTCGGCTCATCGAGCGGGAGCCCGAGATCGGTACGTGCGAGCAGCGCGCGCGCAATCTCATCGAGCCCGGCCTCGCTGAGGGGCATCTGCCGCAGCAGGCACGCCTTGACGCGTGTGAGCTCATCCGCACCGGCCGGCGCGCTCTGCATATTGGTGATTTCGCGCGCAACCATGCTGGCGGCACGGGCGACGTTCTGCGGATCGCTCGCGTACTCGACCAGGTACACGCTGCGCGTGCGGCCGGACTGCAGCACCGACTCCACCGAGTAGACGAGCCCGGCTTTCTTGCGCAGGTCGACACTCAGTCGGGTCGAGTAGAAGCTGCCGCCCAGCACCGCGTTGCCGAGGGCGAGCGGGTAGTAGTCAGGATCCGAGCGCGTTAGCGAGAGGTTCTGCGCGAGCACCACACGGTCCTGCACGCGGCTCGCATCCGGCACGACCACGGTTCCCGGTCCATTGGACGGGACGGGCGGCAGGTCGATCTGAGGCTTGGGGCCGCTCACCGACCAGTTACCGAAGTAGCGGCCGATCACGGCATGCACGGCCTGTGGATCCACCTTGCCGATGACCACGATGGTGGTGAGATCGGGCCGGAAGACGCGCGTGTAGTAGGCGCGCACCGCGGCGGGTGTGAGCGCCCGCACCGTCTCGGGCGTCGACATGCGCAGGCTCGGGTCACCGGGAGGATAGAGCGCGGCCCGCAGCGAGCGTTGGGTGAGGAACCCGGGGCTGGCATTGCGGGCCGCGACACCGAGCGCCACCTGCCCACGGATGACCTCGAGCGCCTTCTCCGGCAGCGCCGGATGCAGCTCGTTGTCGGAGAGCAGCTCGACGCCGCGCTCGAACTGCTCGGTGAGCACCTGCGCGGCGAAGTCCGTACCGGCGTGCTCGCGGGCCCCGATGTCATCGAGTGCCTGCTGGAATGCGACGCGGTCGAGGTGCTCGCTCCCGTAGGTGAGCAGCCGGTCGAGAACCTGTGCCACACCTTCCTCGCCCGGGTTTTCCTCCGTCTCGGGACGATTGCGTATGTGGCCGAACACGCTGACGGTGTCACTCACGTCAGCGGTCTGCACAATCAGCGTGAGACCGTTCGGCATCGTGCTCACGATCGGATGCAGGGTCGATACCGGCACCTCCAGCCGCTGCAGCGCCTTGTTCGCCCAGGCGGGAAGCGCCGTCGGATGCGCCTCGCCGAGTGAGATTGATTCCCGTCCGCCGAATCCTCCGCGCGAGGCGACTGGCGGGCCCGAGCCGCGCGGCTGCATCACACCCGTCACCGCGTGATCGAGGTCGAGGTATTGGCGCGCGACGCGGTTGACGTCGGCGACGGTCACCTGCTCGATGCGCGCGAGATCCTCATCCGGGGAGCTCAGTCCGTACAGCGCCAGGGCGTCTGACCAGACCGCGGCAAGCTCGGGAATGGAGTTGCGCTGAAACTGCGCGGCGCTGCGCTCCTGCAGCTTGGCCGCCGCCACCAGCTCGGCCGGCACCCCCTCATGCGCCACCCGCGCGAGGATGGCCCGCACCTCGGCCTCGAGCGCCTTGGGGTCTTCGCCGCTCGTGAAGCTGAGTGCGGCATAGGCGAGGCCCGCCGCAGGCAGCGGATCGAGCGCGAATTCGGCGCTCAGTGCGCGGCCCTGCGGTACCAGGCCGTAGAGCTCGAAGCGCTTGCTGCTGAGCACGTCCGCCAACACCTCGAGCGCGGCGAAATCCGCATCGCGCGGGCCGGGGGTGCGCAGCGCAATCATGAGCGTGCCGCTCGGACGGTCGGTGTCCACGCTGAAAGAGGCGGGCTGCACCGGGCGCAGGCGAACCGCAGGCTTCGGCGGCAGTTTCTTCGCAGGTATGTCGGCGAACAGTTGCTGCACCAGGGTCAGCGTCGCCCCCGGCTCGACATCACCGGCGATCACCAGGATGGCGTTGTTCGGCGCGTACCAGGTGTCGTGGAAGCTCTTGAGCATGTGCGCGGTGGTCTTCTCGAAGGAGGGCCGCGTGCCGAGCGCGTCGTGCTCGTACGGGGTGCCGGCGAACATGCGCGTGCGCAGCTTCGAGAACAGCAGGTACGAGGGCTCCGACAGATCCTGCGCCACCTCCTGCTCGATGGCACCGCGCTCCTCGTTCCATTCCGCCGCCGTGTCGAGCACCGCACGCATGCGCAGCGCCTCGATATGCAGTGCCACATCGAGATCCTCGGCCGGAACCGTGAACAGGTACTGCGTCAGATCCTCGCGCGTGTTGGCATTGAAATCACCGCCCACCACGCTGCCGATGTCGGCGAGCTGATCGGCGGTGAGTCCCGGGCTGCCGCGGAACATCATGTGCTCCTGGGCATGAGCGGTGCCGGGAAATCCCACCGGCGCCTCATCGGAACCGACCAGGTAGTTGACCGAGGTCGCGACCACCGGCGCCAGCGTGTTGCGCACGATCACCACGCGCAGGCCATTCGCCAGCGTGGCGCGCAACACGCCGCCCGGCGACTCCGCCGGCGGCGCGGGCGGCTGCGGTGCCGCCGCGTCAGCGACCGCAGCGAGCGACAGGGCTGCGAGCCAGACGGCCGCCCGAGGCGCCCGGTGCGCAGCTGGTTGCTTCGGCATGGTGAGTCCCGGTGCGGATGGGGGCGGCCAGTATATGCGATCACCCGCCGCTGCCATGTTCCGCCACAAATCATCCCGAGCGCCGACGCTTTTGCTCCACCGCCGGCGCTCTCTCTCGCGCTGAACTGATAACCGTGCCGAGAGTTCCGTTCCATCAACACCGAAGCGAGGAGCAAACCGTGAACACATCGATAGCGCGGGCCTGCGTGGTGGGCCTTGCACTGAGCGGCTGGATGGCGCTGATACCCGCGTACGCCGCAGAGGCGGCGGATGCGCCGGGGTCGGGGTCGAAGCAATCCGATATCGGCGCCGTGACCGGCCTCGCCGTGGGCGCTGTCGCCGCCGGCCCGGTCGGCGCCGTGATCGGCACTGCCGCCGGCGCGTTGCTCGGCGACCGTTACCACCGGCAGGCGCAGTCCTCGGCGGCGATGGCGGAGGAGCTCAAGCGCAGCGAGGCGCAGCGTGCCGAGCTCACCCACGACCTGGCGCAGCTCGATGGCTCACTGGCGCAGGCACGAGCGCGCGGCGATGAGCTCGCAGCGCAGCTCGGTCGCACCGATCAGCTCGGGCTCGATGTGAGCTTCCGCACCGCTGATGACTCGGTCGCGGCGCAGGCGATGTCTCCGCTGCTGAAACTGGGAGCACTCGCGGCATCGCTGCCGCAGGCGCAGGTGTCGGTGGCGGGCTTCGCCGACCCGCGCGGCTCGGACGCATACAACGATGAGCTGTCGCTGCGACGTGCGTCGAATGTTGCCGCGGTGCTCACGAGCGCGGGCGTGCCGCGCGAGCGCATTCACATTGAGGCGCACGGCAAGACCGAGACGGGTGATGCCGACGGGGATCTCGACAGCTACGCGCTCGAGCGCCGGGTGACGGTACGGCTGCAACTGCCCGGTTCCGGCGAGGTCGCCGGCCGTGATTAGCCCGGGGGTGCGGTTGCAGGCGAGTTCGCCGCGCAGATATAAGCTCGCGGCGCATCTTCGCGCTAAGATCTCCTGGCACGAATACCTGCGCGGGATTGCCATGAGCACGAGCATCGTTCGCCTGGATGGCGCACTCCAGGCGGAAGTTTCCGAGCCGCCGGCCGACCGGCTGATCGCCGGCACCCCCGAACTGCAGGTTCGCAACTACTTCAGCGACAGCAGTCAGCAGTTCTTCGCCGGACGCTGGTCGGCCACGCGGGGAAAATGGCGCGTACGCTACACCGAAAACGAGCTGTGCGTGATGACCGCCGGAAAGGTCGTCATCGAGAGCACGGGCGGTGAGCGCATGAGCTTCGCTGCCGGCGATGCGTTCGTGGTTCCGGCCGGGTTCACCGGCACCTGGGAGGTCCTTGATGACTGCACCAAGATCTACGCGATCTTCGAAGCGCGCAGCTGACTTGAGACATAACCCGGCATCGTCTTTGAAGCCCGTCGCAGAACCGAGACGTCCCGCTTCATTGCCGGCGCCTGCGGTGGGAAGGTACGCGCGTGTGCCGGAGTCGCATGGTGTCTCGTGGAAACCATTACTGTCGCCGCTGAACGCATCCCGACCTCCCATACCCTCGGGATGCCGATGCTCATCGGCATTGCGCTCGTCATCGTCGTGGCCGCCTGGATGGTGCTGTCGAAGCGGCACCGCCCGCCGCCGCGCGCCTGAGCGCCGCCGCAGCTCTCACCGGGCGCACGCGCTGCGCCCATGCGCACTATTGCGCCCTCAGCACCTCGCTCAGTGTGCCGAAGATCTGGTCGATCTGCGGCTTCTCGATGATGAGCGGCGGTGAGAGCGCAATGACCTCGCCCGTCTGACGCACCAGCACGCCGCGCTCGAAGCAGCGGCTGAACACCTCGAAGGCGCGCGTGCCCGCCTTGCCGGGAGCCGGCTCGAGCTCGAGCCCCAGGATCAGTCCGTAGTTACGAACGTCGATGACGTGCGGCAGGCCGCGCAGCGCGTGCGCCGCATCTTCCCAGTACTTCGCGAGCGAGGCCGCGCGGGTCAGCAGACCCTCGCGCTCATACAGGGCGAGTGTCGCCAGCCCTGCGGCGCACGCCGCCGGATGCGCCGAGTAGGTATAGCCGTGGAACAGCTCGATCCCGTCCGGCCCCTTCATGAAGGCCTCGTATATCGCCTTGCTCACCAGTACCCCGCCCATCGGCACGCAGCCGTTGGTGAGCCCTTTGGCGAGGGCGATCATGTCCGGCCGCACGCCGAACTCCTGCGCCGCGAACGCCGAGCCGGTGCGGCCGAAGCCGGTGATCACTTCATCGAAGATGAGCAGGATTCCATGGCGGTCGCAGATCTCGCGCAGCCGCTGCAGGTAGCCGCGCGGCGGAAGAAGCACGCCAGTGGAGCCGGCAATGGGCTCGACGATGACGGCGGCGATGTTGGAGGCATCGTGCAGCGCCACGAGCCGCTCGAGCTCATCGGCGAGCTGCGCGCCATGCTCGGGCATGCCGCGTGAGAAAGCGTTGCGCGAGAGATCGTGCGTGTGCGCGAGGTGATCCACACCGTGCAGCAGCGCCGTCGACCAGGTCCTGCGGTTCGCCACGATCCCGCCCACCGAAATACCGCCAAAGCCCACCCCGTGATAGGCACGTTCGCGCCCGATCAGCCGAGTGCGGGTACCCTCGCCGCGCAGGCGATGGAAGGCGAGCGCGATCTTGAGCGCGGTGTCCACGGCCTCCGAGCCCGAGTTGGTGAAGAACACGTGGTCGAGCCCCGCCGGCGCGATCTTGACGAGCGCGTTCGCGAGCTGGAACGCGACCGGGTGCGCCATCTGAAATGACGGCCCGTAGTCGAGAGTCTCGAGCTGGGCGGCCACTGCCTGGGTGATCTCGCGCCGCGCGTGTCCGGCGTTCACGCACCACAGCCCCGCAACCGCATCGAGAATCTGCCGCCCATCTGCGGTCCAGTAGTACATGCCGCTTGCCCGAGTGAGTAGCCTCGGCTTCGCCTTGAACTGGCGGTTGGCCGTGAAGGGCAACCACAGCGCTTCGAGATCGGAGCGGATGAGGGGCGCGGGAGGGGTGTCGGCGTTCGGCATGGTATGGAGCTCGGTAGGATCGGGTGGGCGTGGAATGATAAATAAAGTGGACAAACAGGGCCACCGCGGCCATATTTCCGCCGTCATCGTTCAAAATCTTAAACACATCATGAGTATCGATGTCGGCGCGCGGCTGCGCGGTGTGCGCACTGCCATCGGGCTTTCGCAGCGCGAACTGGCACGGCGCGCGGGTGTCACAAATGGACTCATCTCGCTCATCGAGCAGAACCGGGTGAGCCCTTCGGTGAGCTCGCTGAAGAAGGTGCTGGATGGAGTTCCGATGTCGCTCGCAGAGTTCTTCACCCTCGACCTGAGCGCGGCTCCGCAGGCGTTCTTCGGCGCGCAGGAGCTCGTGGAGCTCGGCAATGCCGAGGTGTCGCTGCGGCTCGTCGCGGCACAACGCCCGGGGAGGCAGCTCACGGTTCTGCACGAGCGCTATGCCGCCGGCGCGGCAACGGGCGAGGAGATGCTCGCGCACCGCGGCGAGGAGGCGGGCGTGGTGATCCGCGGACGCATCGAGCTCACCGTAGGGGGCGCGGCGCGGGTGCTGGTGCCGGGCGAAGCTTATTATTTCGCGAGTCAGCTCCCGCACCGCTTCCGCAACGTCGGACGCGAAGCGTGTGAGATCATCAGCGCCTGCACCCCGGCGACCTTTTGAAGAGAGATGCCCGCGATGAGCGCAACAGCTGAATCCGTTTCCTGGCACGAGCGCGCACGGCGGCTCGAGTTCCGCACCCAGGCCTTCATCGACGGCCGTTACGTGGACGCCGCCTCCGGTGCCACCTTCGATTGCATCAACCCCGCGACCGGCAAGCTCCTCGCGCGTGTCGCAGCCGGTGACACCGAAGACATCAACCGCGCCGTCATCTCGGCGCGCGCCGCATTCCGCAAGGGCAGCTGGTCGCAGCTCGCACCGGCGCAGCGCAAGAAAGTGCTGCTGCGGCTCGCGGAGCTGATCCGCGAGCACGGCGATGAGCTTGCGCTCCTCGAAACACTCGATGTGGGCAAGCCCATCACCGACAGCCTCAAGGTCGACATCCCGGCGGCAGCGCGCTGCGTGCAGTGGTACGCGGAAGCGATCGACAAGGTGTACGACCAGGTCGCGCCCACAGGCCCCGAGGCACTGGCGCTCATCACGCGCGAGCCACTCGGGGTGGTCGGCGCCATCGTGCCGTGGAATTTCCCGCTGCTGATGGCGGCCTGGAAGTTCGCCCCGGTGCTCGCCGGGGGCAACTCATTCGTGCTCAAGCCTTCGGAGAAGTCTCCGCTCACCGCGCTCAAGGTCGCCGAGCTCGCGATCCAGGCGGGCCTCCCGGCCGGGGTGTTCAACGTGGTGCCGGGATTCGGCCCGACCGCGGGCAAGGCGCTGGCGCTGCACATGGATGTCGACTGCATCGCCTTCACGGGCTCGACCGCCACCGGACGCGCGATCATGCAATTCGCGGGTCAGTCGAACCTCAAGCGCGTGTCGCTCGAGTGCGGTGGCAAGTCTCCCAACATCGTTCTGGCGGACTATCCCAATCTCGACAAGGCGGCGACGGCGGCCGCGTGGGCCATCTTCTTCAACCAGGGCGAGATGTGCTCGGCCGGCTCGCGGTTGCTGCTGCAGGAGGGCATCAAGGAGGCGGTGCTGGAGAAGGTGCAGGCAATCGGCCGCACGCTCGCGCCCGGGGACCCGCTCGATCCCGCGACCAGGCTCGGGGCGATTGTCGATGAGACGCAGATGAAACGCGTGCTCGGCTACATCGATGCCGGGCGCGCCGATGGCGCCAGCATCCGCATCGGCGGACGGCGGGTGCGCGAGGACAGCGGCGGCTATTTCATCGAGCCGACGGTGTTCGAAGGAGTGCGGCCGGCAATGGCGATCGCGCGCGAGGAGATCTTCGGCCCGGTGCTCTCGGCGATCACCTTCCGGACGGTGGACGAGGCGGTCGAGATTGCGAACGATGTCATCTACGGCCTCGCCGCCGCCGTGTGGACGCGCGATGTGACCACCGCGCATCGCGTCGCGCGCGCACTGCGCGCGGGGACCGTGTACGTGAACTGCTACGATGCGGACGATATCACCGTGCCCTTCGGCGGCTTCAAGCAGTCGGGAATCGGCCGCGACAAGTCGCTCCATGCGCTCGAGAAGTACACCGAGCTGAAGACCACGTGGATCGACCTGTCCGCGGAGTGAGGCTCCTGCCGCGCGCAGCGTGAGCGCCGGGCCGCTCAGCCTGCTTGCCAGCGCGCCGCGCGGCTTCGCCGACCTCCTGGCGCGGGAGCTCACGTCCTGCGGCGCGCAGGGCGTGCGCGAGCGGACGCTGCAGGTAGCCTTCTCCGGCTCGCTCGAGTGTGCGTATCGCGTATGCCTGTGGTCGCGTATCGCGAACCGCGTCTATCTCGAGCTCGCGCACTTCGAGGCGCACGACGCGCGCGAGTTTCATGCGGCGGTCTCGGCTCTCGACTGGACCGCGCAGCTCGCTCCCGGCGCGACACTCGCCTGCGATTTCAGCGGGCACCATCCCTCGATCACCCACACGCACTTCGGTGCGCTGAAGCTCAAGGACGGCATCGTCGATGCGCTGCGCGCGGCCACCGGTAGCCGTCCCGATGTGGCGCGCGAGAAGCCGGACGTGCGTGTGCATGCGCACGCGCACGGCACGCACATTACGCTGTCCATCGATCTCTCCGGCGAGAGCCTGCACCGGCGCGGTTACCGTGAGGGCGCGGGCGAGGCGCCGCTCAAGGAGAACGTGGCGGCGGGCGTGCTGCTGCGTGCGGGGTGGGAGTCGCTCGTAGCAGGGCCCGCGCACGGGCAGGAGCTCGCAAGGCCCGCCGCCGGGCCGGCGGTCGCGCCTGCCGCGCAGTTCATCGATCCGCTGTGCGGCTCGGGGACGCTCTGCATCGAGGCCGCGCTGATCGCCGCCGACCGTGCACCCGGCCTGACGCGCGAGTATTTCGGCTTTCTCAAGTGGCGCGGACACGACGCCGCGCTGTGGGAGCGGCTGCGCGCGGAAGCCGAAGCCCGTGCCCGCGCGGGCGATGCCACCCGGGTGAGGCTCTACGGCCGTGATCACGACGCACGCGCCATCGAGCACGCCCGCCCCAACGCCGGGCGCGCCGGGATTGCACACCTCGTGCACTTCGAGACCGGAGCATTGGCCGGGGCAATGCCACCTGCCGCGGGCGGAGCCGGGCTCGTGTGCACCAATCCACCCTACGGAGAGCGCCTCGGCGACCGTGATCACGCACGCAGCGTGCATCGCGAGCTCGGCGCCGTGCTGCGTGAGCGCTTCCAGGGTTGGAGCGCGGCAGTGCTCACCACGCCCGAGTTAGGTCTGGAGCTCGGGCTGCGTGCCTACCGCACTCATACCGTCTGGAACGGCCCGATCGAGTGCCGCCTGCTGCGCATGCTGGTCACGCCGCAGAGCGAACGACAGCCGGGGATGCTGGGTCGCGGGGTGGCGCAGCACAAGGGGAGCGCCGGCGCGCGCATGTTTGCCAACCGTCTCGCCAAGAATCTGAAGCGGCTGCGCAGCTGGGCGGAACGCGAAGGGATCTCCTGTTATCGGTTGTATGACGCCGACATGCCCGAGTACGCATTCGCCATCGACCTGTATCGGGTGATCGAGCCGCAGGGGAGCTGGCTTTACGTGCAGGAGTACGCAGCTCCAGCCGAGATCGAACGCGAGGCCGTGCAGCGGCGGCGCGGGGAGGTACTGGCGAGCCTGCCGGAGGTCACCGGAGTGCCCGCCGAATGCATCCGGCTACGCACGCGACGCCGCACGCGCCGCGGTGAGCAGTACCTGAAGAGGGGCGAGCAGGGGCAGTTCCATACGGTGCTGGAGTCAGGTCTGCGGTTGCGCGTGAATTTCGACGATTACCTGGATACGGGTCTGTTCCTCGATCACCGCATCACACGTGCACGGCTGTGCGCCGCAGCGCATGGCCGGCACTTCCTCAACCTCTTCGCCTACACGGGCAGCGCGACGGTGTACGCCGCGGCCGGCGGCGCGCTCAGCACCACCAGCGTCGACCTGTCAGCGACCTATCTGGCCTGGGCACGCGATAACCTCGCGCTCAACAGCGTCGCCGGCAACCGGCACCGTTTCGTGCAGGCGGACTGCCGGGTGTGGCTCGATGAGGCGGCGCGCGGTGCGGCGCGCTACGAGCTGATCTTTGTCGATCCGCCGACCTTTTCGAACTCGAAGCGCATGCAGGGTGTGCTCGACATCGGGCGCGATCATCCGGAGCTCATCGACGCGTGCGCGCGCCTGCTCGCGCCCGGCGGGCTCATCGTCTTCTCGACCAACGCACAGCGTTTCAGGCTCGATGCCGGCCTCAGCGAGCGCTATGACATCCGGGATATCTCGGCGCCGACGCTGCCGCTGGATTTCGCACGCAACCCACGCATTCATCGCTGCTACGAAGTGCGGGCGCGCGCGAGCCGGGGCCCCCACGAAATTGCGCATCTTGCTCAGCGGTGATCGCTCACCGGGCATCGCAAGCGCAATTTCGTGGGGTGGCCCTAGTAAGCGGTCAGTTCCATCCCGGTCACCGGCGTTACCGCGGTGCCGCCGGGACCTGCAAACTGGACGGGCACCGAGACATCCGCGTCACCGGCGTTGCGCCACACCGCGAAGTGCAGGTGCGGCCCGCTGCTGAAGCCGGTGTTGCCGGAATCGGCGATGTATTCGCCGAGCGCGACGTGCTGGCCGATGCGCACGCGGATCGAGTCCCAGTGCAGGTGACCATATACGGCGATGGTGCCATCGTCGTGCAGGATCTCGATGAGATTGGCCTGATCGGCCATCACCGACACGGTGCCGCCGCGGAAGCCATCGTGGCGAACGTTGATGACGGTGCCGGCCCGCGCCGCGTATACCGCGGTGCCGTCGGGCAAGGCGATGTCGATCGCGTAAAGGCTGTCGGGCGTCACGTGCGTGACGTGGTCGGGATACGCCTGTGACACCCGATAGACCGTGCCGACGGCGAAGGGAGCACGGTAAGGGCGTGACGGGTTGTGCACCGCCTGTGGTGAGCCAAGCGCCACCGTCCAGGCGTATTGCAGTTGGGGCCGCGCATCGCCGTTGTGCCGCGCCTCGAGGATCTGCTGCCGCGATCCGGGCTCGAGGGTCGCGGGGTAGATGGTCCCGCTCGGGAGATCGGCGAGATCAGAGTGCGTGATCGCAATGCGCAGCGTCACCACGCACAGGCACTCATTCACCGCGGTAAGCCGCGTCGCCGGCCCGGCATCGCTGCGCTCTACGGTTACGCGCAGCGCCTCGCGCGGCCGCGGCTGGGTGAACGCATCGCCGCGTGGAAGATCGGCGCTCGCGCCGCGGTCGGTGAACACCCACTGGCCATTGGCGTCTTTGTAGGCGTGCACGCTCTGCGCCTGCAGGAGCCCGGACGGCACGGCGAGCAGAAACAGCGCGGTGAGGATCGATCTCAACTTCAGGAGCCGCAGGCCGCGATCATCGCGCGCCGCGCCTGTTCGCGCAGGGAATCCGCCTCAGCGTCGGAGTAGTAGACCCGGTTGCCAGCGGCGTCGCGCTGATAGAGCCGCGCCGACTCCTTCATGTGATAGTACTCGGTGCGCGTTTTCTCGCAGGTCTGCTGCTTCTTTCGCTGCTGCACGGCCTTGTTCTTGTCCTCGACCGCTTGCTGACGCGCGCGTGCCGCTTCATCGGCACTGAGCAGCTCCTGCTCGTGAGCGAGCCGCGCGACCTCAGCCGGATCGGGCTCAGCGACGTGCACTGTCGTCTTCGGCGCACCCTTCACGGCGCCGCGGTCGGAGAAGACCACGTGCCCATCGGCATCGACCGACTTGTAGACCTCCTGGGCGGGCAGCGGGGCGGCCGCACAGGCGAGCGCGATGAGCGCTGCGGTCATCGCGCCACAGGTGACAGAGCCGAAAGCCGCAGCGGAAATCCTCATCCAGACCCCTCCGCATGACAGCTTACGTGGCAGCTATGGCAGCGACCGTTGAACCTCGTCACGAAAAACCGGTGCACAGGCCTCAGGCGACGGCGCCACGTTATGTCCTTTACACCCCCCGGGGCGCTCAGGTAGCGTCCGGCCACTTCAGGGAGAGCGTCAAGTTGAACGAGCGAGCTGCCCGCACCGCACCAGTCGTAGCCGTGGTCGGAGCCACGGGCGCGGTAGGCATCGAGTTGCTGCGGTGCCTCGAGCAGCGGCGCTTTCCGCTCGCGGATCTGCGGCTTTTCGCCTCCGCGCGCTCAGCCGGCAAGCGGCTCAGCTTCCGCGGCGAGCCACTCGTGGTGCGCGAGCTGCGCGAGGACAGCTTCGATGGGGTACACATCGCGCTGTTTTCGGCAGGCGCCGCAACCTCGCGACGCTTCGCGCCGCTCGCGGTGCAGGCGGGCGCCACGGTGATCGACAATTCGTCCGCCTTCCGCATGGATCCCACCGTGCCGCTCGTGGTGCCGGAGATCAATCCGCACACCCTGCGTGGCCACCCGGGCATCATCGCCAATCCAAACTGCTGCGCCATCATCTCCATCACCCCGCTGTGGCCGGTGCATCGTGTGAATCGCATCGTGCGGCTGGTGCTCGCGACTTATCAGGCAGCTTCGGGAGCGGGGGCGGCCGCGATGGAGGAGCTGCGCGAGTCGACGCGCGCCTTCCTCGAAGGGCGCGACTATCCTCCGCGGGTGCTGCCGCACCCGTACGCCTTCAATCTCTTCAGTCACAACACCCGCATCGACCCGACGACGGGCTATAACGACGAGGAGCTGAAGGTCATCCACGAAACCCGCAAGATCTTCGGCGATTCTGCTATCCGCGTGTCCGCCACCTGCGTGCGCGTACCGGTGCTACGCGCGCACTCGGTGGCGATCAGCTTCGAATGCGAGCGGCCGATCAGCCCAGGCGAGGTGCGCGAGCTGATGCGCACGGCCCCTGGCGTGCGGCTGGTCGATGATCCCGAGCGCAACTATTTCCCCATGCCGAAGGATGCTTCGGGACAGGACGCCATCCTCGTCGGGCGCATCCGCCAGGACCTGAGCGACCCGAGCGGCCGCTCCATCGCGCTGTTCGTCGCGGGGGATCAGCTGCTGAAGGGCGCAGCACTCAACGCAGTGCAGATCGCCGAGAGCCTGTAAGAGCACCCCGCAAAGTTTCGCTCACCGCGCTCGGGGAACGCCCATCGAGCCGCAAGATGCGAGATTTTGGGCCCGCTAGAGCGGCTACCCATCCGGGCGGTACCGCAGGCCGCCCGGCTCCGGGACACTTCGCTCGAACACCGGGCGGAGTCAGCCAATGAGTCAATCCCCTCTCTCTTCTCAGCTCGACGCGGAGCGCGCCGCGATTCTCGAGCGCGCCGCAGACAGCGTGCTCGCCGTCGAAACGCAGCGCGTGCGCCAGTCGGCCTTCGTATGGCGCGGTGGGCTCATCGTCACCGCAGCCGAGCCGCTCGAAGGCGCCGAGTCGGTTCGCATTCTCAAGGACGGTGCCTCGGGTGAAGCCGAGGTGCTCGCCTGCGATCTGCGCACCGACATCGCGGTGATGCGCTCTGCGCAGACCATCGGCCCGCCACTTGCACCGTCGGCAGCCTCGCCCCGGGCGGGACAGACCATCGTGCTGGCGGGGCGCGCCGGTCAGGACCTTACTGCGAGCTGGGGCTCGGTCCACCTGAGTGCGGGCCCATGGACCACGCGGCGCGGCGCCACGCTTTCGCGTCGGCTGCTGCTCGATGTCCGCCTGGCGCACGCAGCCGAAGGCGCTCCGGTCCTCGACCTCGACGGCGCCGTCCTCGCGATGGCAGTCCGCGGTCCTGCGCATCAGGTCATCGGCATTCCCATCGATGCGATCGAGGCCGCGGGGAATGATGTGGCGACGCATGGGCACATCGCGCCCGGGTTTCTCGGGGTGAGGGTCGTACCGATCGCGCTCGGCCTGCAGGCGCGACACCGCCTCAACGCCGGGCGTGCGGTGTTGATCGTCGCCGACGTAGCCCAGCCTTCTCCGGCCTTCGATGCGGGCCTCGAGATCGGCGACCTGCTGCTTGCGATCGATGGCGATGCCGTGCAGGCGCCCGATCGACTGCTCGGACGCATCCAGGGCAAGCGGCCCGGGGACACACTGCTCCTCAGGCGCCGGCGCGGGGCGACCGTCGATGAGCTCGTGGTGAAGGTGGGTTCCCGGCCCCGCACTTGATTTGCCCTCCGGCCACCCTACACACGGATGGTGGTGGACATCATCGTCGCGGCCTCGCAACCGGCGGTGCGCGCCGCGCTGCAGAACCAACTGACTGCGGGCGGTCTGAGCGCGGCACTCGAGGTCGATTCGCCTGGCGCTCTCGAAGATGCGCTGGCGGAACTGACCGAGCCCGTCGCGGTGGCAGGGGTGCGCTGGCCTGAGACGGCGCCGTTCCTCGAGCGCGCCACCGGGCACGAGATCCCCGTTGCGCTGCTTCTCGAGGGGGAATTCCTCGATGCACGGCACGCCGCGTTCCGGCGCGGAGCCGCGGCGCTCTTGCCGTGGCCGACCGCAGGTGCGCTCCTTGCCGCTGCAATCGAGGCGATTTGCCACGGGCTGCGTCTGCTACCGCGGCGGCCGGCCTCAACGATCCGCTTTGCCCCGACCGCGGAACCGGCTTGGCCTGCGCCGCTCTCCGCACGCGAGCGCGAGCTGATGGAGCTCGTCGCGGCCGGCCTCAGCAACAAGGCCATCGCCCGAGGGCTCGGGGTCTCGATCAACACCGTCAAGTACCATCTCGCCTCGGTATTCACCAAGCTCGATGCGCGCACGCGTGCCGAAGCGGTCTCGGCGGCTGCGCGGCGTGGCGATCTGATGCTGTGAGGCTCGACGCAACGCCCGTTACAGAAGATCCCGCAGCCGGTACCAGAGCATCGCCAGCACGAGCGCCGGCCGTCGCAGTGACCCGCCGCCCGGGAAGTTGGCATGAGGAATGCGGGTGAAGACATCGAAGCGTGCCGCAGTGCCACTGATCGCTTCCGCGACCAGCTTTCCGGCGATGCTGGTGAGCGCAATTCCGTGGCCGGAGAAGCCCTGGAGAAAGTAGACATTGGGCGCGAGTCGGCCAAAATGCGGCGCCCGGTTGAGCGTGATGTCGACATGCCCGCCCCAGGCGTAGTCGATGCGCACATCGCCGAGCTGCGGAAAGACGCGCAGCATGCGCGCGCGCGTCGCCCCCGGCGCATCGAAGGACTTCAGGCCCGAATAGTTGACGCGGCCGCCGAAGAGCAGGCGGGTGTCGGCTGAGCGGCGGAAGTAATCCAGCACCCAGTTCATGTCGCTCACCGCGGCGTTGTTGGTGATGAGCTGCCGGGCGCGCTCGGGCCCGAGGGGCTCGGTCGCCACGATGTAGGTGGCGACCGCCATGATCTTCGAAGCGAGCGCCGGTGCGGTATCGCCGAGGTAGACGTTGCCGCACAGCACGAGAAAGCGCGCCCGCACCTCACCCTTTGGCGTCCGCACCCGCACCTGCGAGCCAGCCGGGGAGAAAGCGGTGGCGCGTGTGCTTTCGAAGATGCGTACCCCGTGCTGCTCTGCCGCCCGGGCGAGCCCGAGCGTGTAGTTCAGGGGATGGAGGTGCGCGCTGTTGCGGTCGTAGAGCGCGCCCATGTAGCGGTCGGTCGCGAGAAGCTCGCGCAGCTCCCCACGCGGCACGTAACGCACGCTCGGATAGTCGAGCCGCTCCCGCAGCTCGGTGAGCTCCGCCTGCAGCTCGCGAACGTGCCGCTCCTTCACTGCCGTGTACAGGAAGCCATCGGCCCAGTCGCAATCGATCGAGTAGCGCCGGATGAGATCGCGCATGAGCGCAAGCGCTTCGACTGACACGTTCCACATCGCGCGGGCATCCGCCGCACCCACGAGCCGCTCGAGCTTCGCCTGCCCGGCGGCGATTCCAACGAGCGCCTGGCCGCCGCTGCGTCCCGAGGCGCCCCAGGAGACGCGGTGCTGCTCGAGCAGCACGACCGAGAGCCCCGCCTGCGCGAGGTGCAGCGCGCTCGAGCACCCCGCAATGCCCGCGCCCACCACGCAAACATCGCACTCGACCGTGCCCTCGAGTGCGGGGCGCGCCGGCGCCGCGTGAGCGGTCGTCGCGTAGTAGGAGCCGACATGGGCGGGGCGTTGCACGGCAGCCTCCGTCGGAGGGTGTTTAGGATATTCGTAAGGCGGCACGCTGCCGCGCGGCGCGCAGGATAGCCATCGGGGGGTGCCGCGGCAAATGAGAGCCCCGTGCGGATACCGCGCTAAACGGCGTTTTGCGGCATTAGCGCAGTTTAACCCGGGAAGCAACTGAGGCTTCGGCGCGTGAGCTGTGCTCTAATAGCGGGCCTTGCTTGGAGATCGATGGCAGGGGCGGTTTGTTTAATATACTAAACGCCCGGACCCCTGCACAGGCCGCCATGGCTACCCATCCACTAATTGGTATTCCGGCCGATCGCCGTATGGTCGGCGCGCATCCGTTTCACATGGTCGGGGAGAAGTACGCCCGAGCCGTGATGGAGGCGGCGGGCGCCGCGCCGCTCTTGATCCCGGCGCTTGCCGAGGAGCTTCGGTTCGATGAGCTGCTCGAGCGGCTCGATGGAATCCTCTTCACCGGCAGCCCGTCGAACGTCGAGCCACATCGGTATCAGGGGCCGCCGAGCGACCCGGGGACGCTCCACGACCCGGCCCGCGATGCGACGACGCTCCCGCTCATCCGCAAGGCGGTCGAGGCTGGCGTGCCGGTCTTCGGCATCTGTCGCGGTTTCCAGGAGATGAACGTCGCCTTCGGTGGCACGCTGCACCAGAAGGTGCACGAGGTGCCGGGCTTGCTCGATCACCGCGACGATGAAACCCAGCCGCTCGAGCTGCAGTACGGACCGGCGCACGATGTGACGCTCGAGCCGGGAGGCGTGCTGCGCTCGCTGGCCACGAGCGATTCTGTGCGGGTCAACTCGCTGCACAGCCAGGGCATCGAGCGGCTGGGGAGCGAGCTGGCGGTCGAGGCGCGGGCGCCCGATGGGCTCATCGAGGCGTTCCGCGTGGCCCGTGCGCCCAGCTTCGCGCTCGCGGTGCAGTGGCATCCCGAGTGGCAGGTGATGAGCAATCCATTTTCACGCGCGCTGTTTGCTGCCTTCGGCGAGGCGGCGGCGCAGCGTGCGCAGTCAAAGTGAAGGGCTTCCCATGGTGAGCGAGATCCGTCAGTTCTTCCGCGACCACGGCATCTCCGAGGTGGAGGCCATCATCCCCGACATGGCCGGCATCGCCCGCGGCAAGATCATGCCCGCGGAGAAGTTCGCCGAGGACGGCGGCATGCGCTTGCCGGAGAGCGTATTCCTGCAGACCGTGACCGGTGACTACCCGCCGGAGCCCGGCAATGCGATGAGTCCGGCGGAGATCGACATCATCCTCAAGGCGGATCCGAAGACGGTGCGGCGGGTGCCGTGGGCGGCGGAGCCGACCGCACAGGTGATCCATGACTGCTTCTATTCCGACGGCCGGCGCGTGACCATGGCGCCGCGGCACGTGCTGCGCAACATCGTCGAGCTGTACGCGCAGCGCGGCTGGGAGCCGGTGGTCGCACCGGAGCTGGAGTTCTATCTGGTC
>DATMPW010000076.1:0-37219 GCA_035566915.1 Steroidobacteraceae bacterium | reverse complement strand
GCGCCGAAGGGCGGAATGAACTTGCGAAACGCCGCATCGAGATCAGGCGGCATCGCCATGAGAGTCAGCTGGTTGTCGACACACGCGTCCGACAGCAACACGCCCGAGCCGCCGGCGCCCGTGATGATGACCACGTTGTTCCCCTCAGGCGTCGGCATGAGCGGGATCCCACGGGCGAAATCCAGCATGTCGCGCAGCGACTTCGCGCGGATGACGCCCGACTGTCGGAACACGTCGTCGTAGATCTTGTCGTTGCCGGCCAGCGCCCCGGTGTGCGAGCTCGCGGCGCGCGCACCCATGCTGGTGCGTCCGGCCTTGAGCACCACCACGGGCTTTTTCCTCGAGACGCGCTTGGCGACCTCGGCGAACGCGCGCCCGTCCTTCAGGTCCTCGAGGTGCTGGCAGATGATGTGGGTGTTGTCGTCCTGCTCGAAGAAGGTGAGCAGGTCGTCCTCGTCGATGTCGGCCTTGTTGCCGAGGCCGACGATCGCCGAGACGCCCATTTTGGCCGAGCGCGAGAAGCCGATGATCGCCATGCCGATGCCGCCCGATTGCGAGGAGAGGGCGGTCGTGCCCTTGACGTCATAGGCGGTGCAAAAGGTCGCGCACAGGTTCTTCGGCGTGTAGTAGAAGCCGTAGATATTCGGGCCCATGATGCGGATGTCGTACTTGCGCGCCACCGCGACGATTTCCTCCTGGCCCGCGACGTTGCCGGTCTCGGCGAAACCGGAGGGGATCAGCACCGCGCCCGGGATCTTCTTCTCTCCGCACTCGGTGAGCGCCTGGGCTACGAACTTGGCTGGAATGGCGAACACCGCCACATCGATGACACCGGGGACGTCCTTGACGCTCTTGTAGGCTTTCTTACCCATGATCTCGGTGGCGCTCGGGTGGATCGGGTAGATCGCGCCCTGGTAGCCGCCGTTGATCAGGTTCTTCATGACCGAGTTGCCGATCTTGCCGGTCTCGTTCGAGGCTCCAATGACCGCGACCGCATCGGGCTTCATGATGCGGTTCATCTGCCGGACGATCGTCTCCTGGCTCGGGCGGTAGCGTGCGACGGGCGGCCTGAAGTCGAGCACTACGCGCACATCGGCCGCGGTCGCGCCCTTTGCGGTCGCAAACACCGGATTGAGGTCCAGCTCGGAGATCTCCGGAAAATCGTTCACCAGCTGCGAGACGTTCACGATCAGGGTCGCGAGGGCGTCGCGGCTCACCGGCTCGCTGCCGCGCACGCCTCGCAGGATCTCCGCAGCCTGGATGGAATCGAGCATCGAGAGCGCATCCTCACGGCTCGCCGGTGCCAGGCGGAACGTGATGTCCTTCAGCACCTCGACGAGTACTCCGCCCAAGCCGAAGGCGACGAGCTTGCCGAAGGCGGGATCGGTCACCGCACCGATGATCACTTCCTGGCCACCGGCGAGCATCTGCTGGACCTGGACGCCATCGATGGTCGCATCGGATTTGTAGCGGCGTGCGTTGGCGACAATCTGATTGAACGCGTCCTGTGCGGCCTCGGCACTCTTGACGCCGACCACGACGCCGCCCGCGTCGGTCTTGTGCAGGATCTGCGGCGAGACGATCTTCATGACCACCGGGAAGCCGATGCTCTCCGCGAGCTTCGCCGCCTCGGTGGCATTCGTGGCGACACCTTCCTTCGGTATCGCGATGCCGTAGGCCTCGCAGATGCCTTTCGCTTCCGGCGCAGTCAGCGCGCTGCGGCCCGCGGCCTTCGCAGAATCGAGGACCTTGCGAACCGTCGTCTTGTCGTATGCCATGGGCTCTCCGTCAGATCACGTTCGCCATGCGCAGTGCGTCGATCTCCGCTGCGCTCAACCCGAGCTCCTTCAGCACCTCGCTCGTGTGCTCACCGAGGAGCGGCGAGCGCTTCACCTCCGTCGGGCTGTCGGACATCTTGATGGGATTGCCGACCGTCAGGTACTTGCCGCGTGTCGGGTGATCGACCTCGACCACGGTGCCCGTGGCACGCAGCGAAGGCTCCGCCGCGAGCTCCTCCATCGAGAGGATCGGCCCGCAGGGAATGTCGTGCTGGTTGAACTCCTCCATGGCCTCGAACTTGGTCTTCGTCATGGTCCACTGCTCGATTGTTGCGAACACCTTCTTGAGGCGCGGCAGCCGCGCCTCGGGAGTGGCGTAGTCGGGATCGGTGATCCACTCCTCCTTGTCGATCACCCGGCAGATCTCCTTCCACACCGGCGCCTGGGTGATGAAGTAGAGATAGGCGTTGGGATCGGTCTCCCAGCCCTTGCATCTGATGATCCAGCCCGGTTGTCCCCCGCCTGAGGCGTTGCCGGCGCGCGGTACGGCCGAGCCGAACTCGCCATCCGGATACTGCGGGTACTCCTTCATGACACCGTTGCGCGCGAGGCGCTGCTGGTCGCGCAGCTTCACGCGGCAGAGGTTCAGCACCCCATCCTGCATGGCGCAGAGCACGCGCTGCCCGCGGCCGGTGCTCTTGCGCTGATAGAGCGCTGCCACGATGCCGAGAGCCAAGTGGAGCCCGGTGCCGCTGTCGCCGATCTGCGCGGCGGTGACGAGCGGCGGGCCGTCATCGAAGCCGGTGGTGGAGGCCGAGCCGCCGGCGCACTGCGCGACGTTCTCGTAGACCTTGCAGTCGACGTAGGGACCTGGTCCAAAGCCCTTCACCGAGGCAACGATCATCTTAGAGTTGAGCTGCTGGATGCGCTCCCAGGTAAAACCCATGCGATCGAGCGCCCCGGGAGCGAAGTTCTCCACCAGCACGTCGCAGTGCTTCACCAGGCGCTCGAGCACCGCCTTGCCCTGGGGCTTCTTGGTGTCGAGCGTGATCGAGCGCTTGTTGCCGTTCAGCATGGTGAAATAGAGGCTGTCGACGCCCTCGATGTCGCGCAGCTGCTCGCGGGTGATGTCGCCGGCGCCCGCGCGCTCCACCTTGATCACATCCGCTCCGAGCCACGCCAGCAGCTGCGTGCAGGTCGGCCCCGACTGCACGTGGGTGAAGTCGAGAATGCGCACGCCCTCTAATGCCTTGCCCACGGGAGTCTTCTCCGCCTCACTTGTACATGGTCTGGTTCTTCGTCCCCGGTGCGTACTCGCGCGGGTCGACCCAGACGTTGATCACTGCCGAGCGGCGCGTGCGCTGTACCGACTCGCGTGCGCGCCGCAGCGCCGGTGCGATCTGCGCCGGATCGCGCACCTCTTCGCCATAGCCGCCGAGCATCTCGGCGAACTTACCGAAGGGCACATCGCCCAGCAGATTGCCGACGTTGCCGCGCTCCTCGCCGTACTTGGCGAGCTGGCCGTAGCGGATCTGGTTCATCGCGGAGTTGTTGCCGATGACGGCGATGTAGGGCACGCCGAAGCGATTCGCGGTCTCCATGTCGAAGGCGGTCATGCCGAAGGAGCCATCGCCGTAGTAGCAGAGCACTTCCTTGTCGGGATGCGCGAGGCCCGCCGCGATGGCGAAGCCGGTGCCGACACCGAGCGAGCCGAGCGCGCCTGGGTCCATCCACTGCCCGGGGCGGCGCGGGCGCACCGCCTGTGCGGAGATGGTCACCACATCGCCGCCGTCACCGATATAGATGGTGTTGTCGGCGAGGAACTCATTGAGTTCGTAGGCGACACGGTACGGGTGGATCGGCTGATTGTTGGACTTGAAGAGCGGCATCAGCTTCTCGGTCGCCGCAGCTTCCGCTTCGGTGAGACGCTTCATCCACTCGCGCCGCTTCTCGCGCTTGTCCTGCTTGAGTCTGCCCGAGGCTGCCTGCAGCACCGCGCCGAGGATCGCGCCCGGATGGCCGACGACACCTAAGTCGATGTCGCGGTTCTTGCCGACCGTGCGGTAGTCCATGTCGATCTGCACCAGCTGCGCCTTGTTGCTGATGCGCCGGCCGTAGCCCATGCGGAAGTCGAACGGTGTGCCGACGATGACGATGACATCGGCCTCCGCAAAAGCATTGCCGCGCGTGCGGTCGAAGTGGTGCGGATCGCCCGGTGGGAGGAGCCCGCGGCTGCCGCCGTTGAAGTAGCCGGGGATGTCGAGGCCACGCAGCAGCGCGATCGCTTCCTCGTGGCCGCGGGCGGTCCACACCTGCTGCCCGTAGAGAATCGCCGGACGCTCGGAGTTGACGAGCAGGTCGGCGAGCTTCTCGATGTCACGCGGATCGCCGAGCGAGCGGGTCGAAGCGCGGTAGTGACCGGGCTTGGGAATGATCGCCTTGGCGCGATCGACCTCACGATCGAGCACATCGCGCGGGATCTCGAGGTACACAGGTCCCGGAGCGCCGTTGAAGGCTTCACGCGCCGCCATCGAGATCATGTCCGCCACCCGCTCGGTCGCCGGCACGGTGGAGGCGAACTTGGTGATCGGCGACATCATGTCGACGTGCGGCAGATCCTGGAGCGAGCCCATCTTGTGCTGCGTGAGTGCGCCCTGGCCGCCGATGTGCAGCACCGGGCTCTCGGAGCGGAAGGCGGTGGCGATGCCGGTCACCGCGTTGGTGCAGCCTGGTCCCGCGGTCGTCACCACGCAGCCGAGCTTGCCGGTCTGGCGGGCATAGCCATCCGCCGCGTGCGCCGCGACCTGCTCGTGGCGCACGTCGATGATGCGAATGCCCTCATCGATGCAGCCGTCGTAGATGTCGATGATGTGGCCGCCGCAGAGCGTGAAGATCGTGTCGACGCCTTCGTTCTTCAGCGCCTTGGCGACCAGGTGGCCGCCGGAGACGACATCGGCGTCGCGGCTTTTGCGCTTGAGCGTATCTTCGGCGGTCGTCGTAGTCCTGCTTTCCGCAGTCTTGGGCGCCGTTTCGAGCATAACTTGCCTCCATTCTCCAACCGGTGTCTGCGGCCGCAGCCCCCTTGGCCGCAGCGGTGCGCGGCGCACATCGCGCTCCTCCGGACCTCAGGGGCCGGAGGAGCGCGCTATTTCGGGCCTCAGTGCGTCGCCAGCTTCGGCGTCGCATCGACCCTCGAGCCGAGGCGGGTCGTGTAGGCGCTGCGCATCGGCTTCAGCACCACGATGGCCATCAGCGCCGCGATGATGTTGAGCGTCGCGGCCGCCATGAACACCGGGTGCCAGTTGCCCTTCGCCGCGATCACGCTCGTGAACGGGATCAGGAGCGCCGCCGTCCCTTTCGCCGTGTACATGAACCCCGTGTTGGTGGTCGCGTAGGTCGCGCCGTAGGTATCCGTCACCGTCGAGGGGAAGAGGCTGTAGATCTCACCCCAGGCGAAGAACACGAGCCCCGAGAGGACGACGAACCACACTGGGTCGGTGCCGAGGTTGGCGAGCGCGATGATGCCGAGGCCCTCGAGGAGGAAGGCGATGAACATCGTCTGCTCACGGCCGATCTGGTCAGACACCCAGCCGAAGAACGGCCGGCACAGCCCGTTCAGGATGCGATCGAGGCTGAGCGCGAAGGTGAGCGCCGGCAGGGTGAGCCCGAGGAGGGTCACCGGCGTCTTGTCGATATGGAAGTCCTTCGCGATCGGTGCGAGCTGCGCCGTCGCCATGAGGCCACCCACTGCCATCATCACGAACATCAGATACATCACCCAGAAAATGGGCGTTTTCAGCATCTGGGCCGGTGTCGCCTGGTAGCGGCTTGCCCCGGGCGCGATCTTCGGTGCCGCCGTGAAGAAGGTGGCTGGCGGCGCCGCGATCAACATCCCGAAAACCACCACCACGATGCCCTGGATGAGGCCGAAGGTGAGGAAGGTCTGTTCGTAGCCGGACCGCTCGATCATGTGCTGGATCGGGATGATGGTCGCCGCCGAGCCCATCCCGAACCCCGCCGCCGTGAGGCCCGCGGCGAGTCCGCGTCGACCCGGGAACCACTTCACCGCATTCCCTATGCACGTGCCGTACACCGCGCCGGCGCCCATGCCGCCGATCACCGCGGCGAAATAGAACATGCCGAGCGAGGAGGCGAAGGAGTTCATGGTCCAGGCGATGCCGCAGAGGATGCCACCGCCCACGATCATCCACCGCGGACCGAATTTATCGACCAGCCACCCTTCCGCGGGCACCAGCCACGTCTCGAAGAAGACGAAGGTGGTGAAGGTGACCTGGATGGCCGCCTTGCTCCAATGGTATTTGTCGCCAATTGGGCCGACGAAGAGCGTCCAGCCGTACTGCAGGTTGGCGATCATCACCATGCAGATGATGCCGATGATCAGTTGTGGCCACGGTTGGGCCAGGCCAGAAGAAGGAGTGGATCGAGGAATCGTATCGGTAGCCATCGCTGTTCCCCCTAAGCCGACTGAAGCCGAAATGTCGTCAACCAGTTGCCCTGAGCATCAACGATTCGCACTGCGCCGCGCATCGCCGCGCGGGCATTGCACCGACTGCGTGCACGAAGCGCTCGCAGAGAGCCCAAAGGCCACGCCACGGTGCCTAACGGTTCGAAAATGGATTGCCGCCGCATGACCCCCCTTGAATTGTAATTAAGTGAGTGAGGCTCATACCCAGATCGTCTGGAGGCCGACCATATGTGATATATCTCCGGCTTGTCAAATCAGTGCAATCTGATCGGCGGCGAGGTCAAGGACGGGGCGGGCAACCCTGGCAGCGGGCGCCGGTGGGGGCTCCTCAGCTCGATTTGCACCACAATGGGGAGCCATGCTCTCGCGGTGATATGAAGTATCTGATATATCTATTAGCGGGAACGCCCTGGATGTCATCAAAAGGATGCCCCTTTGGGTAATGACCTGGGGACTGAGCGTGAGCATCATGGAGAGCGCATGGGTGTGTCCGTGACCCCCTCGGAGACGATCCGCATCGCCGGTCAGCTGGCACTCACGCCGCTGAACGCGATGAGCCTGCGCGATCAGGCCTACGCTCTCCTCAAGGACGCCATTACCAACACGGACATCTACAGCCAGCGCCAGCCGCTGCGCCTCGATGAGCGCGAGCTCATGCAGGCGCTCGGGGTGAGCCGCACGCCGATCCGCGAGGCTCTCTCCATCCTCGAGCAGGAAGGCTTCGTGCGCACACTGCCACGGCGCGGCATCTTCATCGTGCGCAAGTCCAGGCGCGAGATCATCGAGATGATCCAGATGTGGGCTGCGCTCGAGAGCATGTCGGCACGGCTCGCGACGCTGCGTGCGCCGGATGCGGAGATCGCGAAGCTCCGGCACCTGTTCGATGAGTTCGAGAATTCACCCCCCGCCGAGCACATCGGCGAGTACTCGGACGCGAACATTGCTTTCCACCAGATGATCATCCGCCTCGGCGGCTCGCAGCTGATCGCGGAGGCGACCAAGAACCTCTTCATTCACGTGCGCGCCATCCGCAAGGCGACGATCTCGCAGGACAACCGCGCCGCACGCTCGATCATCGATCATTTGAAAATCATCGAGGCGCTCGAGCGCCGCGACACCGAGCTCGCCGAGCGGCTCACGCGTCAGCACACCCTCGACCTCGCCGCGCACGTCGAGCGCTACTGCGACTTTCTCGATTAGAGCTGGCGCGCCGACCTGCGCCGGGCCGCGCGTGCGGCCGCGGTGACTGGCGGCGCCGCGGCGTGAGCGCGGGTCTCGCCCGGCCACGAGCCGGGCCCGAACTGCACCAGCCGCTCAATCAGCGACGCCCCCTCGCTCAGCAGGAACTCCTTGAAGGCGGTGGCCACGGGCGGCAGACGCTTGGTGCGGTTGTGCACCAGGTACCAGTTGAGTAACGCCGGAAACCCCTGCACGTCGAGCACCACGAGGTTACCCGCCTTGAGGTCCAAGCTGATGGTGTGCGCGGAGAGGAACGCGAGCCCGAAGCCCGCCACCACCGCCTGCTTGATGGTCTCGGTGCTGCGGATCTGCATGGCGATGTTGAGCCGCGGGAACTGCCGACCGAACACCTCGTGCATCGAATTCCAGGTATCCGAGCCCTGCTCGCGCTGCACGAAGCGCTCGTGGTTGAGTGCCGCGCGCGGAATCTGCCGCATCCCGGCGAGCGGATGGCTGGGCGGCGCCACGATCACGTAGGGATGCGGCGCGAAGGGCACCGCGACGGTGTCCATGTCGGTCGGCGGCCGCACCATCACCGCAAGGTCGGTGAGATTGTCCGCGAGGTGGCGCAGCAGGCTCTCGCGGTTGTGCACGGTGAGATTGAATTCGATGCCCGGATGCGACTCGCCGAAGGCGGCGAGCACGCGCGGAAAGAAATAGTCCCCGGCGCTGATCACGGCGACATTCAGCCGCCCGCCGGTCACGCCTTTCAGCTGCGCGAGCGCATCCTCCGCTTCCTTGAGAACCTGGCTGATCGCGTTCGCGCAGTGGAGCATCTCGTCCCCCGCCGCCGTGAGGTAGGTCTTGCGGCCGATGCGCTCGAAGAGCGGGAGCCCCACGAAGTTGGCGAATTCCTTGATCTGAGTCGAGACCGCCGGCTGCGAGAGGTGCAGTTCCACGGCCGCGCGCGAGAAGTTCTTGTGGCGCGCGGCGGCGGCAAATACCCGCAGCTGGCGCAGCGTGATGTTCTTCATGGCGGCGAGCATACTCCCGCGCATGTATTCTGAAAAGCTAATGCTCGGAATAGAAAGCTTTAAGTTTTCTTTTGGTGACGAAAGGCCTAGCGTTGTCATTAGCCCACTCGAGCGGAGCCGGTGTGATGTCAAACGCAGCTGTGAGCGAACGCCCAGTCGAGCCAGTGACTGATGAGGGCTTGGCTGCCGAGCTCGAAGCCTACAACCGCGCATTTCTCGAGCTCGAGCTGTCGTGGCGCTGGGATGCACCGACCTTCCGTGACCTGCTGCGCAGCGCGGCCGACAGGGACTGCGTCGGTGCGTACGTGGAGCGCGAACAACCGCACCTGCTGCGGGTCTACGAGAAGTCGTTTCTGCGCGATCTGATCGTTTCGGCTAAGGACCGCTATCAGCGGGAGTGTTGAGCCGGCAGGCGCCTGAGGGGCGCTGCGGGTACTTGTCGACCGCGGCGGCAGTCCGGGGAGGGTGGACGCGTGAGGATCGCCATCGTCGGCTGCGGTGCCATCGGTGGTTATGTCGGAGCGAAGCTCGCGCTCGCCGGCGAAGCGGTGACCCTCATGGTGCGCGGTGCCACGCTTGAAGCGGTGCGTGAGCGCGGCATCACGCTCCACATGAGCGATGGCCGCACGCTCGTCGCACGCAACGTCACCGCGACCTCCGATTACGCCGGCGCCGGGGCGCAGCACCTGGTGATTCTCGCCGTCAAAGCTCACCAGCTCGAGGCAGTCGCCCGACAGGTGCCTGAGCTTTTCGGTCCCGACACCATCGTCGTGACCATGCAGAACGGCATTCCCTACTGGTACTTCCATCGCCATGGCGGCGCGCTCGAGGGCAGCATCGTGCGCAGCGTCGATCCGGAGGGGACCCTCACCCGTTTCATTCCCGCCGAGCGGGTGCTCGGCTGCGTGGTTTACCCGGCAACCCAGCTCCTCGCGCCCGGGGTCGTCAAGCACATCGAAGGCGATCGCTTCCCCATCGGCGAGCTCGATGGCTCGATGAGTGAGCGCGCGCAGCGCGTGTCGCGATGCTTCACGCGCGCGGGCTTGAAGTCGCCGGTGCTCGAGAATATCCGCGCCGAGGTCTGGCTGAAGCTCTGGGGAAATCTCACATTCAACCCGATCAGCGCGCTCACGCGCGCGACGCTCGCTGACATCTGCCAGTTCCAGCCGACGCGCGCGCTCGCCGCCGCCATGATGACCGAGGCGCAGGCGGTCGCCGGGAAGCTCGGCATCGAGTTTCGCGTGCCGCTCGAGCGGCGCATCGCAGGAGCCGAGAAAGTCGGCCATCACAAGACGTCCATGCTCCAGGACATTGAGGCAGGGCGCGCGCCTGAGCTCGACGCGCTGCTCGGCTCGGTGGTCGAGCTCGCGCGTCTCACACAGAGTCCGACGCCGCACATCGACACCGTCTACGGGCTCACGCATCTGCTCGCACGCTCGGTGACCGACGCGCGCAGCCCGACCTCAATGCGATGAACCCTGTGGCCGCGCCGCGATGTAGTGGGTGATGCGCGGCGGCTCTCGTGCCAGGAGCTGCACGCGCTCTTCGATCGCGCGGTCGGCCCGCGTGATCCGGTGATGCTGGCGCAAGTGCTCGAGCCAGGAGTCGACGAGCCAGGTTTCGAGCATCCTCTCGGGATGAGCCGTGTCCTGGAATACGTTCCACTCATAACCCCCATCGCGGCGGCGCTGCCGCGCGAGCGGCACGAGCGCGGTGAGGAAGGCTTCCCGATGCTCGGGAGGCACGTGGTACTCGACCGTGACCAGCACCGGCCCCGCATCCTCATCGACGCCGGCGGCGAGCACCGGCTCCGGCCAGTGCATGGAGGGTGTCAGATCCGCCACCGGTCCCGACTGCAGCTTCCAGCGGCGCGTCGTCCAAAGCGCGAGCACCGCGCCCGCCCCGGCAAGGTAGTGCGCAGGCGCGAGCCCCAGGTGCTCGGCCACGAATCCCCAGAGCGCGCTGCCGACGGTCATGGTGCCGAAGAACACCGTCACATACACAGCGAGTCCGCGACCACGCACCCAGTCGGGGAGCAGCGTCTGCGCCGAGACGTTGAGGGTGGCGAGCGTGCTGATCCAGGAGACTCCCGCGAGCAGGCACGCAAGCACCGCGACCCATGACTCCCGCGCGAGCCCGAAGAGCACGAGCGCCGCCGCGGTGCCCGCTGCGCCCAGCATGACGACCGCATCGGGACCGGTACGGGCCCGGGCCCATGGGAGGACGAGCGCACCGCCGATCGCGCCCGCGCCGATGGCGGCGAGAAGCGTGCCGTAGAGGCCGGGACCGCCCTGCAGCTGGTTGCGAGCGACGAGCGGCAGCAGCGCCCAGTAGGCACTTGCGAAGAGGAAAAAGCCGACCGCGCGCACGAGCGTCGCCCGCAACGCGCGGTTGTTGCGTGCGTAACGCACTCCGGCGCGAATGGCACTCGGGAGGCGCTCGGCGGGTAGGCCCCGTAGCGCTCTCGGCGCCGGACGCCACATGAGAATCACGGCGATCACACCGGCGTTGCTGAAGGCATCGAGCCAGAAGGGTGCAGCGATCCCTAAGCCGAGGATGGTGACACCGGTGATCGCGGGACCGATGACGCGGCTGATGTTGACACCGACGCTGTTGACCGCGATCGCAGAGGGGAGCGCGGGTGCCGGTACCAGCAGCGGCACGATCGCCTGCCAGGCGGGTGTCTCGAGCGCGGCGAGTGTCCCCAGCACAAAAATAAAGAACAGCAGCAGCGCGGGGCTAACGACGTGCAGCGAGACGAGCAGCGCGAACAGCGCACTGAGGATGGTCGTGAGGATCTCGAGCACGAGAATCAGCCGGCGCTTGTCGATCATGTCGGCGAGCGCACCGGCGGGCAACGCGAACAGAAAGAGCGGCAGGCTGTTGGCGACCTGGACGAGTGAGACGATCATGGGGCTCGGATCGAGACTCGTCATCAGCCAGCCGGAGGCGGCGTTGTACATCCATGTGCCGACGTTGGAGACGACGGTCGCGATCCACAGCCAGCGGAACACGGGGTAGCGCAGTGCGCCCCACGGCGGCAACGCTGCCGCGTGCACGCCCGTGGTACTGGCCGGACCCGCGCTCTCTCGCGCCATCTTTCGGGTCGCGCCGCGTCAGCCGAAGAACTCGACCCGCCCGCCCTGGAGATGGTACATCGAGCCGACGATGGCGATCTTGCCGTCCTTTTCCAGACCGGCAAGCACGCCGCTGCGGGCGCGGATGTCCGCCACCGTCCGTCGCACATTGGTCGCGGCGACCTCGTCCACGAAAGCCGCATTGCGGCTGCTGCGCTCACCACCATAGGCCGTGGCAGCGACCGCCGGCTTGATTTTGTTGAGCAGCTCCGTGAGGTGGCCGAGCTCGACCGCATCGATCGCCCCCTTGATGGCGCCGCAGGAGGTGTGGCCCATGACGAGCACGAGCTTGGCTCCCGCTGCGGCACAGGCGAACTCCAGGCTCCCGAGCAGATCATCGTTGCTGATGTTGCCGGCGATGCGCGCGTTGAAGGTGTCGCCGATGCCGGTGTCGAGGATGATCTCCGCCGGTGCGCGCGAGTCGATGCAGCTGAGGATGGCGGCGGCGGGGTACTGACCACCGAGGGTGGCGCGCTTCTGCGCGAGATAGTCGTGCGGGTGCATCTGCCCGGTACGGAAGCGCTCGTTGCCGCGCTTGAGCAACGCGAGCACCTGCTCGGGGGTGAGCTGGTCACGCTGCTCGCGGGTGAGCGTCTGGCCCCGGGCCAGTTGCGTGGCCGCAAGGAGAGCCCCACCGAGCGTTGCGGTGACGCTCACACCGAGCAGTGATCGCAGCAGCATGCGCCGCCGGGGGTCAGGGTCGGCGACCGAACAACGACGCATAGACCGCTCGCTCATGGCAGACTCCTCTTATTAACAGCACGTTGTTATCAGCACGGCTGCATTTTGCATCAGCCGCAAGAAAGAGCATGGAGTGCGCGTGGCACACGGCTGTGGCGCGGAGCGTATATGGGTAACCTCGTCAGGCCTTTCGAGCGGGAGCTCCCCCCGGCCAACTCATAACTTCTCACCCCGCGCCATCAGGTGCTGCCCGATGAACCAGCTCTGCAGCTCGTTGGTGCGGATGACCTCACTCACGATCAGGTCGTTGGTGCCATCATCGCCCGCCTCCGCCGCCTCATGGGCGAGCGGCCGTGCCTCCCCGAGCACCATCTCGTGCCCCTCGAGCAAGCGGCGCAGCTGCGCCGGCACGCTCTCGCGCCCTCGCGGTGCGCGCGCGATACGGGTCTCCTCGGCGACATCCTGGGCGAGGGCGAGCGTCACGCCGCCTAAGGTCTGCACGCGCTCGGCCACAGAGTCCATGAGCTCGGCCTGCTCCCCGTAGTGTTTGTCGAACAGCAGATGCAGCTCGTAGAAGGTCGCACCCGAGGTTTGCCAGTGCGCTTTCTTATAGAGATCGCGCATCGCCATGGTGTGGGCCAGCAGGCGATTGAGCGACGCCACGCTCTTGTGCCGGACCTGCTCGGAAAGTCCGATACGGGAGGCGACGAGGCTGCCAAACGGCTGGATGATCGACTCATCGTTGCTCATTGAATCTCTCCTTGGGGTGCGGGCGGGAGCGGTGGACCTGGGTTGTCGCCGCGCAGTGTAAACCGGCTGCCGCGCCGATTGCCGCCACGGACTCAAGCGGTGTCATCATGTAGGCGTTTGTTGCATGTTGATCCGGGTGCAGACGTGAGCCCGGGCCTGGCGGTATCCTGTCCATTGGCTTTATAAACCGCTTCGATGGCGGCAACATAATGTAAGCCTGCTCCGACACATGATTCAGATAAGCCGTCCTCCCAACGCTGGCAGACTCCTCGGAAATAAGCCGCGGTTCTGCGTGCCGTCAGCGGAGACAACCCAGGTGCCTTCATGCCGCCCAGCCTGCGGAAGCCGGCCGTGATTGCCGTTCTTCTGCTGGCCTCGGTCATGCTGTCGATGAACACAGCTGACCAGGGCGCCCCGCGTAACCCTCCGGCGGCGTCCGAGCACAAGTCGGTCGTCATTCCGCCTCTGCCGCAAACGGCACCGCCAGCGGAGCCCGGGCCGTTCACCTACGCCAACGTACAGCAGCTCGCCCGGGAGCGCGCCGCGCATGAGTACCGGCAAACGTCGCAGAACTTACCGGCATCGCTCGCCAACCTGACCTATGATCAGTACCGCGACATCCGCTTCCGTCCGGCGAGTGCCCTATGGCGGGGTCAGGCCCTGTTCGAGGTGCAGTTCTTCCACCGTGGCTACCGCGTCCGCCAGCGCGTCAACGTGTTCGAGGTGACGCCGGCCGGTGCAGGGCTCGTGGAGTACAGCCCCCGATTGTTCACCTTCGGACATCTGCTGAAGACACCGAAATTGTCGACCGAGGTCGGGTTTGCGGGCTTTCGGGTGCACTATCCGCTGCACACTCCGGGCTACAAGGATGAGCTCCTCGTGTTCCTCGGCGCCTCCTATTTCCGCGTACTCGGCCGCAACCAGCACTACGGCGCATCGGCTCGCGGGCTCGCCATCGACACCGCCGCGCAGAGCGGGGAGGAGTTCCCCACGTTCACCGACTTCTGGCTGGTGCGTCCGCAGCCGACCGACCGCAGCCTCATCATCTACGCACTGCTCGACAGCAAAAGCGTGGCAGGGGCGTATCAGTTCGAGGTCCGGCCGGGCGAGATCACGCAGGTCGAGGTGCACAGCGATCTCTACCCGCGCCGCAGCATCGCCAAGCTCGGTGTGGCGCCGCTCACCTCCATGTACCTCTACGGTGAGGATGGCACCGGGCGGCATTTCGATGACTTTCGTCCGCAGGTCCACGACAGCGACGGCCTCATGAGCGAAACGGGACACGGGCAGTGGATCTGGCGTCCGCTCAGCAATCCGCGCGACCTGCGCGTCAATCGATTCGTGGACGAGAACCCCCACGGCTTCGGCCTCGCCCAGCGCGACCGCAACTTTGCGCACTATGAGGACGTCGAATCCCAATACCAGTCCCGGCCGAGCTACTGGGTGCAGCCGCTCGGCAACTGGGGCAAGGGTGGCGTCGAGCTCGTCGAGATACCGAGCGATGAGGAGATCCACGACAACATGGTCGCCTATTGGGTCCCGGACCAGGCCGTGGCGGCGGGTAAGCCGCTGAGCTTCGCGTACCTGCTGTCGGCCTTTGCCGAGTACCCGCGATGGCCGCCGGGCGGACGGGTGATCGCCACCCGCAGCGGCAATCCGGCGGTGGGCGATAACAAGGGCCGCTTCGGTCCCGGCGCGCGGCGCATGCTGGTCGAGTTCGCCGGCGGTGAGCTCGAGGGACTCGATGGCAATCAACCGGTCAAGGCAGAGTTGAGCGCCGACAACGGCCAGATCGACGCGCTCACCGTGCAGCGCGTGCCACAGAGCGGCTCCTGGCGTATCGCGTTCGTCGTCACACCCCGGCCGAAAAAGCCGGTGGTGGACATGCGCTGCTACCTCACCCTCTACGGTGAGGTGCTGACGGAAACCTGGGTGTACCAATGGGCGCCGTGAGCGAGCGGCGCTCCCCCTGGCAGGTGCGCGTGCGGCGCACGCTGTTCTTCGGTCTCACGTTCCTTACCTCCGCGGCGGCGACGGCGCTGCTCGTCGATGCGCTGCAAGCGAACGGCATCAAGGCCACCGAGGTCGTGGGCCTCGTTCTTTTCTTTGGGCTCTTCACCTGGATCGCGGGCGCGCTCTGGACCGCGATCGCGGGATTTGCCATGCGGCTCACCGGGCGCGACCCCGTGGGCATCGACATCGGCGAGCTCGCGGGGCGCACCTTGACCACGCGCACGGCGGTGGTAATGCCGATCTACAACGAGGATCCGGTGCGGGTCGGCGCCGGGCTGACCGCGACCTGGTCCTCGCTCATGCGCGAGAGCGAGCACGGGGCTTTCGATCTTTTCATTCTCTCCGACACGAGCGATGCGCGTATCGCGGAAGATGAGGAGCGGATGTGGCAGGGACTTACCGCGCGCTACGGTGCGGGGCGCGTCGTCTACCGCCGCCGCCGCGAGCGCAGCGAGCGCAAGGCCGGCAACATCGCCGACTTCGTGAGGCGCTGGGGAGCGAACTACGAATGCATGCTCGTGCTCGATGCCGACAGCGTCATGAGCGGCCAGGCGCTCGTCACGCTCGCGCGCGCCATGGAAGTCCACCCGCAGATCGGGATCCTCCAGTCCCTGCCGATCACCGTGGGTCGCGAGACGCTCTTCGGTCGTCTCATTCAGTTCGGCTCCCGGCTGCAGAGCCCGATGCTCTCCTCAGGACTTGCCTGGTGGCAGGCGGGTGACAGCAACTACTGGGGTCACAACGCCATCGTGCGCCTGCGGCCCTTTGCGCAGCACTGCACGCTGCCGCGGCTCTCCGGGCGCCCGCCGCTCGGCGGCGAGATCCTGAGCCACGACTTCGTCGAGGCGGCATTCATGCGCCGCGCCGGGTTCGAGGTGCGGCAGCTTCCCGAGCTCGAGGGCAGCTGGGAGGAAGTGCCGGCGAATGTCATCGACTATGCGGCGCGCGACCGTCGCTGGACGCAGGGCAACCTGCAGCACTCGCGCGTGCTCGGCTTCCCGGGACTCCGTCCGCTCAGCCGCGTACACCTGCTGACCGGCATCGTCGCGTATGTCAGCTCGCCGATGTGGTTCGCGCTGCTGCTGCTCTCCTCGCTCCTCTCCGCCATCGAGGCCGCGAAGAAGCCGGAATACTTCTGGCCGGGGCTGCAGAGCCTGTTTCCCCACTGGCCGCAGATTCGCAGCGGCGAGATCACCGTGCTCTTCGGTCTGACCCTCGCGGTCCTCCTGCTGCCGAAGGTTCTCGGTGCGATTCTCGCCATCCGCGATCGCACTTTGCGCCGGCAATTCGGCGGCAGTGTGCCGCTGTGCCTCAGTCTCCTCGTCGAGCAGCTCTTCAGCATGCTGCTGGCACCGAGCATGATGCTGTTCCATTCGACCTTCGTCGCGCAGACACTGCTCGGCCGCTCGGTGTCGTGGAACGCTCAGGAGCGTAACGAGCGCGGTCTGACCTTTCGCGAGGCCTTCCGCCGGCAGAAGTGGCACCTCGCACTGGGGGTGGCCTGGGGTGCCGCGATGCTGTATCTCGCACCGCAATTCTTCTGGTGGCTCACCCCCGTGTTGGTGGGACTCTACGCGGGTATTCCGCTGACCGTGTGGACCAGCCGCATCAGTGCCGGCAGGTTCTTCCGGCGCCTGGGACTGCTCCTGACACCGGAGGAGAGCGCACCGCCTCCGGAGCTCGTGACCTTGAGCCACGCCGGCGAGGATGTCGTGCTGTTAGGTCCCACACCGGGCCCCGTCGCGCCGCCACCCGCGCCGCCACCCTTGCGGCCACGTCCTGCATACTATCCACCGCAGCGCAAATCGGGCTGATGTGATCAGTAACAATGTCGCCACCGCACGGGTAGCGAGGAGAAGCCATGAAGAAGTTGCAGCGAAGTCTTGCTGTTGTTGCCGGTGCGGCGTTGCTGTTGTGCACGGCGGTGAGCTGGGCAGACGATTTCACCGAGACCATCGAGCTGTTCAAGGAGGCTGGCGCCAGCAAGGGTTTCTTCAATACCTCCTACGGGTATGCGGTCTTTCCGGGCATCGGCAAGGGCGGTTTCGTGGTGGGCGGCGCCCACGGCAACGGCCGCGTATACAAGAAGGGCGGCGTCCACGTCGGGGATGTGTCCATGACGCAGGTGAGCCTCGGTTTCCAGATCGGCGGTGAGGCGTTCCGCGAGATCATCTTCTTCGAGGATGAGCACTCGTTCAATGAGTTCAACAAGGGTAGTTTCGAGTTCGGGGCGGATGCGACCGCGGTTGCCATCACCGCTGGGGCGGAAGCCAGCGCCGGCACGACTGGTGCGAGTGCCGGTGCCAGCGGTGGGCAGCGGGACGCGACCACGGCCGGCAAGTACTACAAGGGTATGGTCACCTTCATCATCGTGAAGGGTGGCGCGATGGCCGGGGTGTCAGTCGGCGGTCAGAAGTTCAGCTCCAAGCCGAAATCCTCATAGGCGGACGCCGAACGTCTGCGCCGCGACGCGCTCAGTCGCGCGTGGCGCGCTCGATGAGCGGCACCACCGCGGCGAGGTTCGCGGCAAGCGCCGCATCGAGCCCGTGACGCCGGATGATGTACTGCGGGTCGTTGTAGGCGATCTGCGTGTGTCCTGCGGCGTCTTCCCACACGAGTGCCTTGAGCGGCAGGTCGAGTCCCGCCGCGGGGACACTCTGCATGAGCGGCGTGCCGGCCTTGGGATTGCCGAAGATCAGCATCTGCTCCGGCCGCATCGTGAGTCCTGCGCGCGCGGCATCGCCGCTGAAATCGATGCGCGCGAAGATCGTGATGCCCCGCTCCCTGAGCAGTGACTCGAGCCGCTCCAGCGTCTGCGGGACGGAGTGAGGCGAGCCGATGCGCGTGATGCCGGTGTCCATGGTTCCTCCGCGAATGCCGCAGTGCAGTACGCGAACGTGAACTCGGAGTCTTGATCACCAGCATATTCGCGCGCGTGTCGTGGTGTCATCCGCCGCGCGTAGCCGCCGTCCTACACGCGCTTCAGTCCCCGCCCCGGTGCCAAGCGCTTCGTGAGCGCCCAAAGTGCGCACCAACAACTCGCCCGGCGCGAGCGGAGGAAAACCATGCTTCACTACGCCGTTGTATTTTTCGTCATCGCGATCATCGCAGCGGTGCTCGGCTTCGGTGGCATCGCCGCTGGCGCGGCCGGCATCGCCAAGATCCTCTTCGTCGTGTTCCTGATCGGCGCGATCATCACCTTCCTGGTGGGCCGCTCTCGAGTCTAGGTGCCCTTCATGAGCACCCCCTACAGCAATCAGTGGGTCCTCGGCCGATCGCGCTGGCGCAGGCGCCGGGGTGCGGCGGCGAGCGGTGCACTCGGGCCGCCGTCCCAGCCGCCGGGCGAGGGCCGGCCGGAGCGGCGCGAGCACCGCGACCGGAATGGGTCGCACGAGACCGGAGCGTCACGCGAAAACCGCCACGATGGGCGCCCAGCCCCGGGTTTCGACCCCGCATTCACGGGCGGCGCTGGCCGAAAACCCCCTCGCTGGATCGACCGGGACACCTGAGCCGCCTCTCATCGAGGCGATAAGTACAGCGCACCACTCGACAGAGATGAGCTCATCAGGGCGCCGCCCGGCCGGGCGGCGCCCCTTTTGCTGCTGCGCCTGTGCTGTGGCTTGCCCGCCCTTGGTAAACTGCCGCAGGGGTCGGGGAGGCGCGCGATGAACGATGAAGTGGCAAGTATCAGCCACGCGAAGAACACGCTCATCGAGCTTGCGATCCGTTTCGGTCCGCGGCTGCTGACCGCGTTGCTGATCTTCATCGCGGGAATCTTCGTGAGCGGCTGGGTGAGCCGCTGGTTCATGCGGTTTCTCGAGCAGCGCGACCTCGAGCCCCCGCTGCGGCTGCTGCTCAGCCGCATCGCCTGGGCGTTCTGCGCGCTGCTCTTCGCGCTCCTCGCGCTGCAGAATCTCGGTGTCGAGCTGCTGCCCCTCGTGGCCGGGCTCGGCGTCGCAGGGGCCGGCATCGCGCTCGCCACGCAGGGGGTTCTCAGCAATCTCGTGGCTGGCCTCTCGATCATCTTGAGCAAGCCCTTCCGCGTCGGTGAGTACATCGCCATCGCCGGGGTGGAGGGGGTGGTCGAATCCATTACGCTCTTCAACACGACGCTCGGGCACGTCGATCTCTCGCGGGTGGTCGTTCCCAACCGCAAAGTGGTCGGCGAAATCCTCCATAACTACGGCCGCATCCGTCAGGTGGAGGTCCAGATCGGAGTGGCCTACGACAGTGACCTCGCGACGGTCGTCGAGCTCATCCGCGGGGCACTTCAGGCCAACCCGCGCGTGCTGCGGGAGCCGCAGCCGGTCGTGCAACCCACGCAGTTTGGCGATTCCTCGGTGAGCATCGCTGTCAGACCCTGGGTGGCGGTGGAGGACCAGGTGGCGGCGGTGGGCGAGATCCACGCTGCGGTGCTCGGGGCGCTGCGCGCACGCGGGGTGGTGATACCACCGCCGCAGCGCGAGGTGCGGCTCATCGGCGCGGGCACCTGAGCGAGCGCGGGCGCCGCCATGCAACGCCTTCGCCTCGCTGCGCTGCTGCTCTCGGTCCTCACGGGCTGCTCGCTCATTTCCCTCAAGAGCCCGGAGCGGCCGTTGTCCGACCGGGACATGAACGCGCGCCTTCTCACGCGCGAGCTGACGGCGCACTTCCTCGAATTGAGTGCACGCAGCACGGACAACATCCTGGCGACGGAGACCGATCCGGCCGTCATCGAGCACACGCTGCGCTGGGAGCTCGGGGTGATCGAGAGCAGCCGGCAGGCCGAGATGCAACTGGCGCCGCTCATGAGCCTGCTCGATACCTGGACGCTCGCGCTGCAGCTGCAGGCCTTCGTGGGTGAAGGAGGGCGGGGCGGAAAACTCTTCGGCACGCACCAGGCGGCGCTGCGCGAAATCGCCGATAACTACGCCGACGGTGCGCAGAGGCTCGCGCACTTGCTGCTGAGCCCCAAGGAGCTCCCTGACTACCAGGGTTTCGTCGCGAGCTACGTGCAGGCGCACCCGCTCGTCGACCTGCGGTTCACACGGGCCTCGGTGCTCACCGAGTGGACTCGCGAGAAGGGCACCCAGTCGGACCTGCTCGGTGCGGTGGGCACGATCCCGCAGGCGCTCGCCGACACTTCCCAGCGGCTCGAGATCTACGGCGACACCGTTCCGCATCAGGCCGTGCGCCGCACGCAGCTGGCGATACGCGAATCGGGCTACGAGCCGAGCGATCTGCGGGCGGCCCTCGCACGGCTCGATGCGCGGCTCGAGCGGCTGACGAACGTCGCCGAGAGCTCGCCGGACCTCGTGCGCGAAGCCGAAGCGCAGCTACGGGCGAGCCTGCACGAGGTTCTCGGCCGGTTCGATGCTTCCGCGCGCACCACCGTGGCGGCGGTGCACACCGAGCGTGAGGCACTGTTTGCGGAAATCCAGACGGAGCGGGAGGCGCTCCTCACCGCGGTGGACGCGCAGCGCAAGGCGCTCACGGCCGATGCCGGCCGGATTGCGGACCAGCTGGTGCGGACCTCGGGGAACGAGGTGCGGCGATTCACGCGCGAAGCCTTGCTGTTCGTCATCGCACTGAGCCTGGTGCTCTTGGGACTCCCGTTCGCCGCCGGTTACCTCGTCGGGCGCGCGCGCGCACCGCTGCGTCCGCTCTAGCGGAAACCTCGCGGGGTGCTCTAGCGGCGCGCTTCCGCCGCGAGCAGCTCACGCGCAGCGCGCACGCCGCTCTGCAGAGCTCCCGCGACCGTGCCGCCTTCCTCGTCGGTGGCCTCGCCGGCAAAGAACAAGGTGTCCTCGAGCGGCTGCCCGAGTGCAGCCCGCGCATCCATCGCACCGACGGTGACATAGCTGTAGGCACCCCGCGCGAAGGGATCCCGCTGCCAGTCGTGGTAGTAAAAGGCGCGCAGCTCACTGGCGATGCCGATCTCCTTGCCGAAAAGCGACTCGAGACTCGCGAGTGCCTTGCGCGCGATGTCCTCTGCTCCCGCGCCGGCGGCGAGACGCGCCGCGCGCGGGCCACCCGCCCAGGCGACGAGCAGCGGAGCCCGCGCGGGCGCCGGCGTCCAGAAGGTCGTGAACTCGGCTTCCGGCGCGTGGAAGAATCCCGCATCCCGGTAGCGCCCCTCGTGCAGCGTCTCCCAGAAGGAGCTCGCGAAGAGCAGCTGCAGCTTGATGACGGGCCCGGAGGCGAGTCCCTCGAGCGCCGCACGCTTCGCCGCGAGCGCCGGGGTAAAACGCACCGCGCCGGCGGCCGGCGAGGCCTGCTGCAATACTCCAAGCGGCAGCGCGATGAGGGCGCGCGCGGCGCGCGAGGCGAAGGGCGCCCCGCAGAATTCGCCCGCGACCTCGACCGAGCCGCGCGACCAGCGGACGCTCTGCACCGTCGACTGCAGCTGCAACCGCAGCCGATCGCCCACGAGGCGCGCCATGAGCGCGCCGAGCAACGACTCGTAGCCCTCGCGCGGGCGCGCTTGCGGTCCGCTGCCGATCGTGTCTCCGGTCCACTCCTCGGCGATGGCCCGCGCGCTGGCACGCGAGGTGTCGGCGGCATCGAAGCCCTCGGCCATCATGCGCGCGTAGTGCCGCTGCGCGGGAGTCAACACCGAGGCCAGGTGCTGCTCGAGGAGCTCATCGAAGGACACGTCCTGGCGCTCGAGCACATCGCTTCGCTCCAGCGCCCTGCGGATCGCGGGGAAGAGCCCCTCGCGTGGCTTGAGCTCCCCATGCTCGAGGCCAAAGTGGGTGTCGGCCGCCTCGATGACCGCGGTGCCGGCGCGCTCGAGCAGTGACTGCGTGATCGGGGCGTGCCCATGAACGAATTCCGCACCGAGCTCGATCGGCACCGAGACGCCCGGCTCGCGGCGTGTCCAGATGCGCCCGCCGACCCGATCACGCCCTTCGAGCAGCGTGACCCGGCGGCCAGCCTCGAGGAGCTCGGCGGCGGCCATGAGACCCGCGGCCCCGGCGCCGATCACGATGACATCGCAGTCCGACATGGCAGCCGCCACGGCGCTCGCCTCAGCCGAGCGCCTGGTCCAGATCCTCGATGAGGTCTTCGGGCTCCTCGATGCCGACCGACAGGCGAAGCAGATTCTCAGGCGCGCGTGTGCCCGGTCCCTCGATGGAGGCGCGGTGCTCGATCAGGCTTTCGACCCCGCCGAGGCTCGTCGCGCGCGTGAAGAGGCGCGTCCGTGCGGCGACCCGCATCGCCGCCTCCCGGCCGCCCGCGACGCACACCGACAGCATCGCGCCAAAACCTCCGGTCATCTGCCGTGCGGCGATGTCGTGGCCGCGGTGCTGGCGGAGCCCCGGATAGAACACCTGCTCGACTGCCGCGTGCTGCGCCAGAAACCCGGCCACCTTCAGTGCCCCCGCGCATTGTGCGCGCACCCGCAGTGCCAGCGTTGCGAGGCTTCGCCGCAGCAGCCAGCAGTCGAACGGCGCGAGCGCCGCCCCCGCCGTACGCTGCCAGTCGTGCAGCGCTTCGAGGAGCGCCGCCGATTCACGCACCACCACCAAACCGCTCAGCACATCGCTATGACCGCCGAGATACTTGGTGGCGCTGTGCACCACCATGTCCACGCCGAAATCGAACGGCCGCTGACACACGGGCGTCGCAAAGGTGTTGTCGCAGACGACGAGCGCGCCCGCGTCGTGGCCGAGTGCCGCGAGCCGCTGCAGGTCGACGACGTTGAGCAGCGGGTTGGTTGGCGTCTCGATCCACAGCAACCGTGCCGGGCCGCCAGGACCGCCGAGTGCACGCTTGACGGCTGCCGCGTCGGAGAAATCCACGAACTCGATACGGGCGGCGCGCCGCTCCGCGAAAATCCTGAACTGCCTGAGCGAGCCGTAGTACCCCTCCTGTGACGCGACGAGGAGATCGCCCGCGCCGAGGAACTCGAGCACCGCCATGTTTGCCGCAAGCCCCGAAGCGAACGCTGCCGCGCCCGCGCCACCCTCGAGCCTGGCCACGCACGCCTCGAGTGCCGTGCGGTTGGGCGTTCCTTCGCGACTGTAGCTGTAGCCTCTCGGGTAGGTACCGTCCGCATTGCGCTCGAAAGTCGTACTGAGGTGGATCGGTTGCGCCACGGCTCCGGTCGTCGCCTCGGGAGAATGTGCGGCGTGGGCGCACAGGGTGTTGAGACCGGCGTGCTTCGTCATGTCGAGCTTCCTCGCCTTATCGCACCGGGCGCTCCACGCGCGCGATTTGCGCGGCCGCGGGCCAGGCCAGCTTACACTATTGCTACGGCCGCCCCGGTGTGGGGCGCCGCGCACCAAGCGAGGAATGCAGGCATGGACCGTGAGCGTGACATGTGGCCCGAGCTCCCGTACGAGGCGTGGCGTGAGACCGCCGCGACGCTGCACCTGTGGACGCAGATCGTTGGCAAGGTGAGGTTGTCCCTGGCACCGTGGGTGAATCACAGCTGGCAGGTCCCCTTGTACGTGAGTGCGCGCGGGCTCACGACGTCCCCGATGCCAATCGGCGGCGGGATCCTCGAGCTCGAGTTCGATTTTCTCAGCCACCAGCTGCTCGCGCGCACGAGCGGCGGTGAGGCGCGCAGCTTCGCGCTCGAGCCCCGGACGGTCGCCGACTTCTACGCGCGGGTCGCTGATCTGCTCCGCCAGCTCGGAGTCGCAGTCGAGATCAACGACCGACCGTGCGAGCTGCCTGATCCGATCCGCTTCACCGAGGATCGTATCCACCACTCCTACGACGCCGGTGCCGCCCAGCGCTTCTGGCGCGCACTGGTGAGCATCGATACGCTGCTCAAGCTCTTTCGCAGCGCCTTCCTCGGCAAGGTGAGCCCGGTGCACTTCTTCTGGGGGAGTTTCGACCTGGCGGTCACGCGCTTCTCCGGACGACCGGCGCCGCTCCATCCGGGCGGCGTGCCGGGGCTCGCGGATGCGGTGACACGCGAAGCCTATTCGCACGAGGTGAGCAGCGCCGGCTTCTGGCCGGGAAACGACCGCTTTCCGCGCGCCGCGTTCTATTCCTATGCGTACCCCGAGCCCGCCGGTTACAGCGAACAGGCGGTGACCACCGGCGCCTACTACGATAAAGGTATCGGGGAGTTCATCCTGCCGTACGAGCAGGTGCGGCAGGCTTCGGATCCGGAGGCGACATTGCTCGATTTCCTGACGCGCACCTACATCGCGGCGGCGGAGGGCGGTCGCTGGGACCGCAAGGCACTCGAGTGTGCGCTCGGCGCACCGCGACGTGTCCGGCCGTTAGCGTGAGGAGATACCGCGGTGTCAGGTGAGTCTGAATGAAATCGTTCGGCCGCAGACCCGCGGGCGCGAGGCTCGAGCGTCTCCGGGCATCGCGCATGTGGGCCGGCGACGGCTTTCGCAACGTGCACCCCATCCTCCCGGGACTGCGCGATCCGAATACCCCGCCCCCGACGCTGCGGGAGTTCCTCTGCAACAGCGACCAGCGTGTGCCGCCCGCTCCGCTGCCCGCCATGGACCCGCTCGATGGGTGGAGGAAACGCAGCGCCAGCGGCCTGCGCGTCACCTGGCTCGGTCATTCGACGCTCCTCATCGAGATCGACGGCCTGCGGGTGCTCACCGACCCGGTGTGGGGCCTGCGCGCATCGCCGCTGCGCGTCGCCGGCCCGCGGCGCTTTCAGCCGGTTCCGGTGCCCGTGCGCGCGCTGCCGCCGCTCGACCTGGTGCTCATCTCGCACGACCACTATGACCACCTCGACTACCCGACGATCCGCCAGCTGCGTAAGCGCGGCATGCCCTTCGTCACCTCGCTCGGTGTTGGCGCACACCTCGAGTCCTGGGGCGTCCCGCCGCGGCAGATCTTCGAGCTCGACTGGTGGGAGTCGTACACGCTGCCGCACGCGGAGCTGACCGTCACCGCGACGCCCTCGCAGCATTTCTCCGGTCGCACTCCGGGCAGCCGCAACACCACCCTGTGGTCATCGCTCGTCATCCGCTCACCGCGTCATACGGTGTTCTTCAGTGGCGATACGGGGCTCACGACCGAGTACGGGAACATCCGCGAGCGTTTCGGGCCGTTCGACCTCGTGATGCTGGAAGTGGGTGCGTTTCATCCTTCCTGGGGCGATATGCACTTGGGTCCCGAGAACGCGCTGAAGGCACTCGCGCTGCTCGGCGGCGGCACTTTCCTCCCCATTCACTGGGGCACCTTTGCGCTCGGCATGCATCCCTGGGATCAGCCCGCGGAGACCCTGTTGCAGCTCGCACCGCGCAGCGGCGCACAGCTCATGATGCCGCGTCTCGGCAAGCCGACCGAGCCGGCCCATGCCGAGCGCGTCGAGCCGTGGTGGCGCGAGGCCGAGGCGGGCGGCCGCCGGCGCGGGCTCGGCTCGGTGGTCGGCGGGACGCTTCCGAAGTCGCTCCCCTGGCCGCTCGACTGAGGCGACCGGGGAGCGCTTTGTTCACGCGGCGGTCTCAGCGCGCGACGAAGATCGACTTGGGCAGCCGCACGTGCACGCCGACGTTGGGCTTGTCGACGAGCTGCGTGACGGCCACGTTGCCCGCGATGCTCACGAGCTGATAGGCCTCGTGTCGCGTGAGGTGTTTCTCGGCCACGAGAAAATCCACCATCTCCTGGATGGCCGCCTTCGTCGCCACGAGGAGCTCGGGGTCGGTCGCCATGCTGATGTAGTCGCTCGCCGTCTCTGCGCGCGGCCAGCTGAGCTTCATGTCCTTGCGCACCGTGAGCTGCAGGCGGCCGCGGAGCGATGTCTCGATGGCGGTCTGATCGACTTCGCCATCCCCCTGCGCCACATGTCCGTCGCCCACCTCGAACAGCGCACCGCGCACGAACACGGGGATGTAGAGCGTGCTGCCGGCGATGAGCTCGCGATTGTCGAGATTGCCGGCGTGACGCCCGGGCGGGTTGCTGCTCACCCGACCGGCTTCGGGCGCGGGCGCGACCCCCATGCTGCCGAAGAATGGGCGCAGCGGCACGACGATGCCGGGTGCGAACTCGGCGCGCATGGTGCTGCGCTCGAGCGGGATGATGCGCACGGGCACCCCTGGCTCGCAGTTCTCCGGCAGCACTCCGCTGCAGCCGTTGTAGCCGTAGTCGATCGCGAGATCGATCGAGAGGATCCTCACCTCGAGCACATCGCCGGGCTCTGCGCCCTCGATGAACACGGGACCGGTGAGGATGTGACCCCCCGGGCCGCGGCGCTCCCCGGTCACCTCGGCGACGATCGCCTTGAGTGAGCTCTGTATGCGTGCTTCGGATACGCCCGCCTTCTCGAGCCCGGCCGGCGTATTCGTCAACAGCGTGTCGACATCGATGATGTCGCCCGAGGCGATACGCAACACCGGCGCGGCCTGCGACCAGTAGTAGCCGTAGGCCACGGTTGCGGGCGTGGCCTCGAGGCGGTGTGTCTGCGGCGTGCGCGTCTCTGCGCCGAGCGCATCGGCGGCGAGCGCGCCGGCGGCGCAGAGCATGCCAACAGCGAGGAGCAATCGCATGGCCTCTCCTGATCCGACAGCGCCAATATATCGGGGCGACACCACGAGTGCGAACCGCGAACGCGAACCGCGAGTGCGAACGCCGCGCCACCGCTGGACGCGGCGGGTCGATTTCGGTATGACTGTTGGAAATGACCGCCGCGATCACGACGACTGAGATCTTCCTGATCGCGATGGGCATCATCTTCACGCTGCCGTACTTGATCTGGCGCGTGCTGCGCACCGATTACTACGCGCCGCTCGTCGTCGTGCAGATCCTCGCCGGCATCCTGCTCGGCCCGGGTATCCTCGGAAAGTTCTTGCCGGCGTATTACGCTTTCGTGTTCCGTCCGGCCGTGATCGCGCCGCTGAATGGCATCGCCTGGTGGGCGGTGATGCTCTTCGTGTGCATCGCCGGCATCGAGCTCGACCTGAAGAAGGCCTGGAGGCACCGCGCGGAATCGGCGACCGCCGCCGTGCTCGCGCTCGGAGTGCCGCTCATTTTCGGCAGCATCGCGGCACTCGGGCTCCTGCGCTATTCGGGCTGGCTCGGTCCCCGCGCCTCCACCTGGCAGTTCGTGCTCGGCATCGGCATGGCCTGCGCCGTGACCGCGCTACCGATCCTGATCCTGCTGATGGAGAAGCTCGAGATTCTCCGCCAGCCCATCGGGCAGCGGATCCTGCGCTATGCGAGCCTCGATGACATCGCCATCTGGGGGGTGCTCGCCGTCATCCTCATGGACTGGTCGCGCGTCGGGCGTCAAGCCGGGTTCCTGCTCGTCTTCGCGGCGGCGAGCTGGCTATTCCGGCGGGTGATGCAGGCGCTGCAGGAGCGCGATCGCTGGTATGCGGCGCTGATATGGGTGCTGCTGTGCGGCTGGGCCGCCGACTGGTCGGGGCTGCACTTCATGGTCGGCGCATTCCTCTCGGGTGCAGTGATCGATGCCGAGTGGTTCGATCAGGCCGAGATGGACCGCTTCCGCCATTACGTGCTGCTCGGATTCATGCCGGTGTTCTTCCTCTCGACGGGGCTGCGAACGAACTGGGACCTGGGGGGGAGCGCCGTGCTGCTCGCGGCGGCGGTGCTGCTCGTGGCCGAGCTCAGCGGCAAGCTGATCGGCACGGCCGTCGCCGGGCGCATCCTCGGCTGGGGGCGGGGCGAGGCCGCCATCATCGGCTGGCTGCTGCAGACCAAGGCCCTCATCATGATCATTTTCGTCAACGTGCTGCTCGATAAAGGCGTGATCAGCAGCGAGACGTTCACGGCGCTGCTGCTCATGGCGGTCGCGAGCACCATGCTGACGGTGCCGATGGTTTCGGGCCGGCTGCGCCGCGCGCGCGAGCTCATATTCAAAGCGGCGTGAAGCCGAAGCCGCATCCCCGCGGAACGGTAAAGCCCAAGCCAACCCTGAGCGCAAGCCCTGCGAAGGAGCTGGGGCGGTTCGCGCCCTGGCACGCCGGCCGGATCCACGGGTGACCCGACAAGACAGAGGGTTTTCCGGGACATTTCAGCAACTCCCCGGCGTGCCGTACGTCACAGAAGGGCGCGTGGCGGAGACCCGATTTCACGGGCGTGCTGCGCGTCACAAGAAGAACACGGGCGGCAGCGCTTCTTGATCCTCGGGCGTGCCCTGCATCACGGCGGTGTACGCGGGGCTCTGGTCTCCTTCAAATATGACCGCGCCTGGGATCTCGCAGCCGGGACGCACGCAGGCACGCCGCCCCCGAGGGGGTTTGCAGGCGAGGGAGGAGTACCCCATGTACGCCATTGACGTACGTACGCCGCTGACGTATACGAATGCCACCGCCTCACCCGGGCGGGCGGCACACCTTGGATCCACTACACACGCAATGAAGAGCGGAATCGTTCGCTTCGACCAGATGCTCGCCAATGTGCGCCTCGCGACCGCGCGTGCGGGCGGCATGCGCCGCGCCGCTCGTCCGAATGAGATCAACGCGCTCACCGTGAAGCGGCTGCGCGGCTGGACGCAGCTCAGCCAGGCCGATTTTGCCCGGCTTCTCGGAGTCGAGCTCAGCACGCTGCGCAACTGGGAGCAGGGCCGGCGTGAGCCGACCGGCCCGGCTCGGGCGCTGCTGCGGGCGATCTCCAACGATCCCGAGCACGTGCTGCGTGCCCTGGGCAGTGAGGGCGCACCGCGCGGAACGACCCTGCGCCGCGGGGAGGCTGCCGCATGAAGGGGACGTTGCGCGCCTGGATGCCGATCGTCGCGGGTTACGCGTTCGTGTGCGCGGCGGTTACCGCTTCCGCGGCTCCCGTGGCCGCGGGTCCCGCCGCGGCGCCGGCCGCCGCTGCACCGGCGGCCGCTCCTTCCCGTACTGCGCCCGGCCCCATCCGCATGGCGGAGGCGAGCGGGGCGCTCCTTGAGCCGCAGGCAGTGCTCTTTGATCCGTTCCTGAGCGAGCTCGAGGAACGCACGTTCCGTTACTTCTGGGAGACGGCCAATCCGAAGAACGGGCTGATTCCCGACCGCTACCCGACGCCATCCTTTGCGAGCATCGCGGCGGTCGGCTTCGGGCTCACGGCCTATCCGATCGGTGTCGAGCGGCAGTACATCACGCGTGCGGAAGCCCGCGAGCGGGTGCTCGCGACCCTGCGCTTCTTCCAGCAGGCGCCGAACCAGCACGGATTCTTCTACCACTTCCTCGATATGCAGAGCGGCGCGCGCGCGAGCGACAGCGAGGTGTCGACGGTCGACACGGCGCTGCTGCTCGCCGGGATGCTCTTCTGCCAGAGTTATTTCGACACGCAGCATCCGCGCGAGGTGCAGATCCGCAAGCTGGTCGATGAGATCTACCGGCGCGTGGACTGGACGTGGGCGCAGCCGCGCCCGCCCGTCGTGGCACTCGCGTGGACTCCGGAAGGCGGCTTCTCCGGCATCGACTGGCAGGGGTACAACGAGGCGATGCTCGTTTACCTGCTCGCGCTCGGCTCACCCACGCACGCGATCAGTCCGCAGGCGTGGGACATGTGGACGAGCACCTACGACAAGCACTGGGGCACGCTCTACGATCAGACGTACCTCAGCTTCGGCCCGCTGTTCGGTCATCAGTACACGCACGTGTGGGTGGACTTCCGCGGTATTCGCGATGCCTACATGCGCTCGCACGGGCTCGACTACTTCGAGAACAGCCGCCGCGCCACCTATACGCAGCGCCGCTACGCCATCGCCAATCCCAAGCACTGGCAGGCCTACGGCAAGAACATCTGGGGCATCAGCGCCTCGGATGGTCCGGGCGGCAGCGAGCCCTATGGAGGCCAGGAAGCGTCCTTCATGCAGTATGCCGCCCGTGGGGTGGGAGTCGGCCGCATCGTCGACGATGGTACGATCGCCCCGACCGCGGCGATCAGCTCGCTCCCCTTCGCGCCGGAGATCGTGGTGCCCGCGACGCTCGAGATGTACCACCGCTACGGCTCATCCATTTATTCGGTCTACGGCTTCCTCGATGCGTTCAACGCGAGCTTCCGCGACACCCCGGACGGGGCGGGTCAGTCCCACACGCACGTGCCGGATTCCGCGGTCCGGGGCCCCGCGAAGGGGAACGTGGGCTGGGTCGATCAGGACTATGTCGGCATCGATGAGGGGCCGATCCTCGCGATGATCGAGAACTACCGGAGCAATCTCGTGTGGCGGGTGATGCGCAACGATCCGTATCTGCGCCAGGGACTGGAGCGCGCCGGATTCTCAGGCGGCTGGCTCGCACAGGATCAATGACCTCTGCCGCTGTCGCGGGCCTGATCGCCCTCGGCCTGGCACTTCCCGCCGCGCCGCTCCTGGCGCAGCCGCGCGAGACCATCACCGTGGATGCGAGTGCGCCCACGCAGCCGTTTGCGCATTTCTGGGAACACATGTTCGGCTCGGGACGCGCGGTGCTCAGCCTGCGCGAGTCCTACCGCGAGGACCTGCGCGTGGTGCGCGAAGCGACCGCGGTCGCGTACGTGCGCTTCCACGGTCTCTTCAACGACGAGATGGGCGTCTACACGGTCGATAAGCACGGCGAGCCGATCCTCAACTTTTCCTACGTCGATCAGGCGTACGACGGTCTGCTCGCCAACGGTGTGCGGCCAATTGTCGAGCTCAGTTTCATGCCCGCGAAGCTCGCCGCGCGCGAGATCCACCACAGCTTCTGGTATCGCCCGATCACCTCACCGCCCGCGGACTATGGACGCTGGGATGCGCTCATCAGCGCGCTCGCCCGCCACCTCATCGAGCGCTACGGCATCGAGGAGGTGAGCCAGTGGTATTTCGAAGTGTGGAACGAGCCCAACCTCGATTTCTGGGCGGGGCAACCGAAGCAGTCGACTTACTGGACGCTCTACGACCACACGGCGCGAAGCCTCAAAGCCGTGGATACGCGGCTGCGTGTCGGCGGGCCTGCGACCGCACAGGCCGCCTGGGTCGCGGCCTTCCTCCGCCACTGCAGCGAGAACCACGTGCCGGTCGATTTCGTGTCGAGCCACGTCTACGGCGATGACACGGCGAAGGATGTCTTCGGGACGACCGAGAAGCTGACGCGCCGGCAGATGGTGTGCCGCGCGGTACAGAAGGTGCACTCTGAGATCCAGGCATCACCGCTCCCCTCGGTGCCGCTCATCTGGACGGAGTTCAACGCGAGCTGGAGCAACCACCCGGAGGTGACGGACGCGCCCTTCATGGGGCCATGGCTCGCGGAGACGATCCGCCAGTGCGATGGCTTCGTGCAGGAGATGTCCTACTGGACCTTCTCGGACGTCTTCGAAGAGCAGGGCGTCGTGAAGAAGCCCTTCTACGGCGGCTTCGGCTTGCTCGCCGCCGGTGGCCTCCCGAAGCCGGCGTTCAATGCGTTCGCGCTGCTCCACGGGCTCGGCGGAGAGCGGCTCGCGAACGCCGCGGCCGAGGTGCTGGTGACCCGTCGCAGCGATGGCGCTCTCGTGCTCGCGCTCTGGAACTACGCCGAGGTCGGCGAGCGCGCTCCCCTGCGCAGCATCGCGCTGCGATTCACACACACCGGCGCCCGCGCGGCCACCGTGCAGTCAATCGACGCGGAGCACGGCAACGTTCAGGTCGCCTATGAGCGCATGGGATCGCCGCGCTACCCCACGCAGCGCGAGCTCGCGCAGCTGCGTGAAGCGGCGGCCCTCCCACCTGCGACCAATCGCCCGCTGCAGTCCGGCGAGCTCGACCTGGAGATCCCCTCCGATGGGCTCGTGCTGGTGACGGTCCCGGCGGCTCCCTAGGTCTTCGCGGTCCAGGAGCTGCACCAGCCGCTGGCTTTCACCGCTTTACCCGGGAAGAGCAGGCAGGGGCCCTGTGCCGCTCCCGCGGCACCCTGGTAGAGCTTGCAGTTCTCGCACTTGCTGCCCGCCTTCGCCTCCGTCGCCTTGCTGGCGTCAGCGGTGTATTTCAGCGCCTTGGCGGTGGGATCATCCTGCGCGACGAGCGGCAACTCTGCCGCCCATCCCGTGCTCAAAGTCGCAGCGGCGATCGGGGTCAGCGCCACACCGATTGAGACCTTCTTCAACAGGCGGCGGCGCGACTCGTCGAACCTGTGCTTCATCGATGTCTCCGCATTGTTGGTCGTTGAGTTGCCGGGAGCGACAGTATGAATGAAGTCGGCGGCTCACAGGAATGGCGGCGGCACGGCTTCAATAGCCACGCCTGTGTTGCGGGTTCAGCGCAACGATGGGGTCCGGCATGGCCGGGCGCGGCGCGCTGCGGTCTGCGGCCGTCGTTGCACACTCGAGCGGAAGCCGCGCGGTTTCACGATGAGCACATCGCAGTTGAGCCGATCGAGCGCGCGTTCCGCGGCGTTCCCGATAAAGAGCCGCGTGATCGCCGTGCGTGACACCGCGCCCATGACGACGACGGCCGTGCTGCTGCGCCGCGCAAAAACAACACGAGGCGGGCTGCGAGCGAGCGGGCAAGCTGCGCCGCCTAGCCGAGCGCCGGCAGCGACTTCGCCGCGGGCTCCCTTGATGGCCACCAGGATGCAGCGGAGGCGGCGCATGCAGATAGTGCTGGCCTTGCCTGCTAGGGCTGCGACTGGAGGTATGCCGCCACCGACTCCATTTCCGCCACACGCAGATTCTGCGCAACCCCGTGCATGATCGCCACCTTGCGCATGTTGCTCCGGAAGGAGGAGAGCTGCTTGAGGATGTACTGCTCATGCTGGCCGGCGAGGCGTGGGAAGTCCTGCTGTCCGTGTGCGTCGGGTCCGTGACAGGAGCTGCAGGCGGGCACCCCCTCCGCGGCGATGCCGTTTTGATAGATCTCACGTCCGCGGCTGACCGCCGCCTGGTCGGCACGCGGTCCGGCTTCGGGTTTCTGCGCGCCGTAGTAGGCGGCGAGCGCAGCGATGGAGTCATCGTCGAGCTCGGCGGCCATGCCCCACATGTAGCCGATGGCATCGGGGTCGCCACGCTCCTGGGAGCGGAACGCCTTGAGCTGCGTCGTCAGGTAGTTGGCGTTCTGGCCGGCGAGCCGCGGGAACTTCGGCTGTGTGCCGTTGCCCTGCTGCCCGTGGCAGGTGCCGCAGACGGTTATGGCGATCTTCTGGGCATGCGACCGCGTTGCCGCATCAGGCTCCTCGGCGCGGACTACCGGGGCTGCCCATCCGAGGGCGGCGGCGCCGATGAGCACCAGCACGGCATTCACGCGGCTGGCGGTGAGCGGGCGATCGATGTTGGTTTGGCTGTTGCGCATGATCAGGCCCTCAGTACGCGAACCAGAGCAGCAGGTACCACGTGTTGTTATCGGAAGCACTGCGTCCGAGACCGTCGTAGTTGCTGCCGGCGCCGTTGAACTTGTTGTAGGCGGTGTATTGCGCGGAGATCTTGACGTTGAGCCAGGGGAGGTAGTTCACCTCCGCCATCCAGCCGCGCGTGTCGGGTGAGCCGTTGGCGCTCACCACCACCCCAGGCCCGCCCGGGGGATTGGCCGGATACAGCCCCGCATCGGTGCTGCCGGTGGTCGAGAAGTACGCCACCGTCCCGCCGAGCTTGCGCCGATAGTAGTAGGTGCCCCACAAGCGGGTGGTCGAGAGGTTGTTCTTGGGATTCGCCGAGCCGCCGTTCGCAAAGCTGGCATCGAGCGTCATCGATTCGTGGATGTGCGTTCCGGCGAGGGTGAACTGATGCTCATCCCCGACGAACTGGTACTGCAGATCCTCGGCGACGTCATTGAAGCGATTCAGCGGCCCGCTGAGGGGCGCGCCCGCTCCCGGGAACAGCCGGAACTCCGCGCCGTAGAGTCCGAGCTCGATCGAGTGCCGGCCGGTATTGTATTCATAGGCGGCCCGCCAGTAGGGCGCGAGTCCCGACATGACATTCGAGGCGGTCCCATCGAGGGGTCCTGCGCCGCCGGTCAGCGCATTGATCTGCCCCTGCTTTGCGGAGCGGTAGCCGCCCACCTCCGCGTACAACGATTCATTCCAGAAGAGGTACGCGGTGATTCCCGCGACATCCTGCGCAAAGGCGCCATCGATGGCGGTGCCGGCGAGCGGTGAGACGTTCGCGTTGCTCCCCGCGAAGGGGAAACCCCAGGCCGGGACGCTGTTCCACAGGTCCTGAACCGTCGGGTTGTTGTTGAGCGACACACCGTAGGTGAGCGGGTGATTGTCCGAGAGCACCGTCGTATTCGCAAAGCGCAGATCGGTGTTATCGATGCCGAGGGTGCCGCTGTCGTTGGCGTAGGTGAGCTGGAAGAAGGCGCCGAAGTTAGGGGCGATCTTGCCGGCGTAGAACAGGCTCAACTGCTGCGGGAAACCGGCGGTGCCGTTCTGCGCGACACCCGGGGCGCCTGCGCTCGAGAGGTCCGGCACCCCAGTCTTCATCTGCGTGTAGGAGACCTGTGCCATGATCGAGAGCGGCACGTTTTGCCCCAGCGACAGCAGCTCCTCCTTCTTGCCGGTGACATCGCGCACCTGCTTGACGTTGGTGAGGATGTAGCCGTTGGCTTTGAATACACGGCCGAAGTGCGTCAGCTCCGGGTAGACCGTGTGACAGGCCTCACACGCCATGCCGGTCTGGCGCGCGAAGCTCGGTACCGCACCCGCCGGGGGTGCCGCTGCGAGCAGCGCCGCTGCGAGGAGACCCAAGGCGGCAAGATTGGAGACCGCGCCGATCTTTCTGCGTGACATACGTGCTCCCCTTACGTCACCTGCGGTTCTGAGCAGGTAGTTTCTAGGCTAAAGACACGACAGGCAAGCGCCAGTGAGGATAATACGTATGGGCGTAGGTAGCGGCGGCGGTGACCATCATCGACGCGGCACAACCGTGAGTTAGGTCCAACGGACACAGCTGCCGTGAGCAGTCACCATCTCGAGTACCTGTTGGCTCCGCAATCGCTCGCCGTGATCGGCGCCTCCGATCAGCCGGGGAGGGCGGCTCCCCGCGGCTCCGGACCTCGCCATCATCTGCACACCCGCCGTGTCCATTCCCGCCGTCATCGGCGAGCGCGGCGCGCTTGGTACGCGCGCGGCCGTGGTATTGAGTGCGGGCCTCGAGGCTCCCGCCGCCGACGGAGGGACGCTCGCTGCCGCGATGCAGCAGGCGGCGCGGCGCCATGCGCTGCGGTGGGCCTTGCGAGGTCGCTCGGCGCAAAGGTGGAGCTCTTCCTGTGTGACTCCGAGCAGGCCTACGTGCTGGGTCGCGCCTATGACCGGGAAGGGATCGTGGCCGCGCGCACGGCCTCAGAGGCCAGGGCACGCCGTTACCTGAGCGACCTTCGGGATCTCGCCGGCGCTGACGATCTGGAGATCACCATCGACGCGCAATGCGAAAGCCCGCTTTACGAGTCGGTGGTCCGTAAGGTGCTGCGAAGCGATCCTGATATGGTGATCAAGCCCATCGCCTCGGTCGATCCGCGCAAGTCCGGTACGCCGGATGCTAACGACTGGCAGCTGATGCGTACCTGCCCCGGGACGCTGATCCTCTCCCGCAAGAGGTCATGGCGCGATCCGCCGCGCTTTGCCGCGGCGATCGACGTTTCGGAGGCCGAGCCCACCGAGGTGGCGGGGCGCGTCATGGAGGCAGCGGTCCTGCTCGCGCAGGGCTTCGCCGCGAAGCTGCACGTGGTGTACGGTGAGACGGACTCGCCGGCGCAATCGGCAGCCCGCCTCGAGAAGCTGCGCGAGCTGTGCAATAGGGTAGGCGTCGAGCCCGAGCGCATGCATGTGCTCTCAGGTCCGCCCGAACGCTCGCTGATCGAATTTGTGAGCGGGCAGGGTTACGACGCTCTCGTCCTCGGTGCGCTGGCGCACCGCGGGGGCGCGATGACGCCCGTCGGCACGCTGACCTCGGCTCTGCTCGATGCGCTCGACTGTGACTTCATCCTGGTGAAGCCACCGAGCTACCGCAGCCCGATCGAGCCCACGATCGCGCAGAGCTGACGGATCAGCCCGCGGGCGTGCGGCGGCGGACGCGGGGCGGCTGGGAGTGGTTCTTGATGTCTCCGCGCCGCGTCCGCCGGTAGTCCTCGAGCTTGCGGCGCGCCGCGCGGAACGCATCGCGCAACGCCACGTACGGATCCTCGTGCGCCGCGGCTCCCGAGTGCGCACGGCGGACCGCGATCACCTGATCGGGGAGGCCGATGTCGATGTGAAAGTCGTACAGCGCCCCGTGGCGGTGGTGACGCGGGGGCGGCGTGACGATGACGTGGCAGTGCGTGATGCGCGCATCGAATTTCTCGAGACGTGACACGAGCGTGCGAATGCGGTCTGTGAGCGCGGGAGAGGGATCCATGTGGCGGAAGGTGATCTGCAGCGGCAGTCCCGCTGCGGCCCCGTCCGCGCCAGCGGGTGGCCTGCGCCGCGAAGCGGCGTTCATCGTCCCGCCTCCGGTCTCTTCTGGGCCCGGGTGCAGCCGCCGGTTCCTTCGCGCTGCTGAGCGTTGCGCCACGAGATCGATATTACCGTTTCTCTGGAGCCGCCCGCATCCCGCTTTCTGTGCGGAGAATACGGACGCCGGCCGCCGTCAGCGCCCTCGCATTGGGGCTTGGAAAATTGGCCCGACCCTGAGAGCGGGGGCGAGTGTCTCGACCACGATTGTCGCGGCGGGGCAAATGCCGAGCTCCGTTCTGATCAAGGCTCCGCTGGTACTGACCTCTTCCAGGCGCCCGAGACACCGGCAGCCGCTGTCGAGCGACTGCATACATCTCAGCCGCACCGGGATGTTGCTCGACAACCGCCGCCCCCAACGATGCTCCATTGCCGCTCCCTCACGTCCCGACGCTGACATGCTGCTCCGGGGTACCTCGCGCAGCCATTCGCACTAACCCTTACGCCCGCAAGTCCCGATGATTACGCCGTGCTAGCATGTTTTGAGCATGGGAGGATCGATTCTTTCCGGGCAAGGGGAGTGCACTCCATGATGACTCGCGCGCATCGCCTCGCTGCTCTCGGGCTCGTTGCGGGCTGCGCAGCGATGGGCATGGCGTCCGCCGCAAATTTGGGGTTCCTGGACAAGTCGCCAATTTCCTACTTCAACGCCGATGACATGGAGCTCATGCGCCAGAACGCGCTCAAGGTCCTGGACGATCCGGGCGGAAACGCGAAGCAGGCGTGGTCCAACGAGAAAAGCGGTGCATCCGGTCTTGCGCAGGTCCGCGGGCAGTTCAAAGCGACCGACGGGGCGACCTGCAAGCGGCTGCGTATCATGAACAAGGTGAAGGGCCTTCAGAGCGATGCCACCTACACCGTGTGCAAGTACGCCGATCGCGGCTGGGTGATG
>DATMPW010000075.1:0-37919 GCA_035566915.1 Steroidobacteraceae bacterium | reverse complement strand
GCAATGCCGCAAGGTCAAGCAGCATAAAGACAACAGCGACTGCGATGGCGTCGAAGAAGCTGAGCCCGAGTGGCCGAGACAGCAGCAGGAGCGGAACGAGTGCTTCGGGCAGTTGATCCACCCCGGGCACCTCGGTGCCCGGTCGCAGCCGCAGGCGTCGCTTCACAAAGCTGGTTGCGCAATCGGCCGCAAGCGACAGGGCGCCGAACGCGGCGCCAAACAGCAGTGGATAGTGAAGAAGCCGTGCAACCACTGCGCAGGCGAGAGTACTGATTACCAGCCCACGCCAGGTTTTGTGGTCACCGAGCACCCGCTTCCCGTCGCGGAGCGTCGCGCCGCCATCCAGGGGTGCCCGCCAATACTGTGGGAAGAACCGGCCGGCAGCCCAGGGCGCTACATTCGCCACGATGACGAGCAGCAGTGCAGCGCACCCGCGAGTCAGCTCGGGCACCAGCTCTCCTCGAGCGCGCTAACGCAACAACTTGCACATTACCATGGCTTCCATACTCTTGGCGCTTCCCCGTGCTGGAGCATGCCATGTCCACCCGTCGTGAGTTCCTGACACAGGCGGCCGTCGCAACGTTCATCGCGAGCACCGCCGCTCCACCTACTGAGGCCGAGGCGAAAGCCGCCTCCGCTGGACCCGCTCCCCCCGCAAAGCCGGCCGGCGCCATGAAAACCTACACCGTGCCACACACCGACCTCGTGGTCTCGCGCCTGTGCTACGGCAACGCGATGCTGGGAACCGACTGGAACAGTCCCGATTTCGTCGCTCAGACTGTCCCAGTCATGAAGGCGGCCCATGAGCAAGGCATTACCTTCTTCGACACCGCCGATGTCTACGGCCATGGCAAGTCCGAGCTCGCACTCGGTCAAGTCCTGAAAGACACTGCCGGCCTGAGGCGCCGCCTCGTCATCCAATCGAAATGCGGCATCCGTGAGGGCGGCATCATCGACAGCAGCCGCGAGCACATCACGAGCGCGGTGGAGGGGAGCCTGAAGCGCCTCGGCACGGACTATCTGGATATTCTGCTGCTGCACTGGCCAGACAACCTCGTTGAGCCGGCAGAGGTCGCGCGAGCCTTCGATGAGCTTCACGGCGCCGGCAAGGTGCGCTATTTCGGTGTCAGCAATTACAGTCCGTATCAGATCGAGCTGCTGCGCAAGCACGTACGACAGCCGCTGGTGGCCAACCAGATACAGCTCGGACTCGCACACTGGTACACGGAGCCGGGAGCGTCCAAGGCGGCGATAACCCATGACGCCGAGGGTGTCGTGACTCTCGACTACTGCCGCATGCAGGAGATCCAGGTCCAGGCTTATTCGCCGCTCAGAGCCGCCAACATCGGCAAGCCACCGAATCTGCTGAGCCCGCCCGCTGATGCGCCCGCAGAGGTACGCAAGGCCGCCGATGCCTTGCAGGAGGTCGCTCGTAATCACGACACCTCCCCCGCCGCCGTGATGCTCGCCTGGCTCCTGCGGCATCCCGCGGGCGTCGTGCCGATCATCGGCGCGACCAAGGTGGAGCACGTGATCGACAATTGCGCCGCCGACCGCATCGAGCTGAACCGTGCGGAGTGGTATTCGCTCCTGCGGGCGGCGGCGAGCATCGAGCAGCACGCGTGACCCGCATCATTCTCGTCCGGCACGGACACGTCGAAGGCATCGCGCCAGAGCGCTTCCGTGGCCGGCGAGATATCGACCTCTCCCCGCTCGGTACCCGCCAGGCGCGCGCGGCTGCACAGCGCATCGCGGCACAGTGGCATCCGACGGCCCTGTACTCCAGCCCGCTGCGACGCTGCGTCCAGACCGCGGCGGCGATCGGTGCAGCGTGCGGCCTCGCGCCCACGGCTCTCGATGATCTCAATGATCTGCATTACGGCGAATGGGAGTGGCGCACCTACGATGAGGTCCGCCTCCAGTGCCCGGAGCTTTTCGCGTGCTGGTTTGCGGCTCCGCACCTGGTGCGATTCCCCAGTGGCGAATCGCTACAAGATCTGGTGGCACGCGCCGCGAACGTACTGCGCCTCGTGCGCGAGCGACATGCGCAGCAGACTGTCGTGCTCGTTGGACACAGCAGCGGCAACCGCGCACTGCTCCTCCAGATGCTCGATCAGCCGCTCTCTGCCTACTGGCGGCTGGGGCAGGACCCCGGCTCGGTGAGTGAGATCGAGCTTCGCGAGCACGGCGCCACCGTGCAGCGCATGAACGAAGCCTGTTCGTGACCACGGCGCGTCGCAGGCTCACGGCGTTCGACCTCGAAGCGCATCGGGGCGGCCGGGCGCTGCGTCCGGAGAACACCCTTCCCTCCTTCGCGAACGCTTTGTCGATGGGCGTCGACACCCTCGAGCTCGACATGGCGGTGACCCGGGACGGCGTGGTCGTGGTCTCGCACGATCGCAGGCTAAACCCGGATCTCGCCCGGGCTGCGGACGGGCACTACATCCCCGCGGCGGTCCCTTTCGTCAAACTGACGCTCGAGCAGGTGAAGCAGTACGATGTCGGGCAGATCCGCCCGGGCAGTGCCTATGCGGCGCGCTTCCCCGACCAGCTCGCCGTGCCCGGGACGCGCATCCCCACGCTCGCCGAGGTCTTTGCGCTGGTGCGCCGCTCGGGCAACCGCCACGTCCGGCTCAACATCGAGACCAAGATCGACCCGCATCACCCGGACGAGTCACCCGATCCGCAGCATTTCGTTACGGCCGTGCTCGACCTGCTGCGCGATGAGAAATTCAGCGACCGTGTCATGATCCAGTCCTTCGACTGGCGGACGCTGCTGCTCATCCAGAAGCAGGCGCCCGGGATTCCGACCGTCTATCTCACCGAGCAGACGGGGCCCGACGCCAACGTCCATGCAGATGCGCCCTCACGCTGGACCGCGGGTTTCGACCCGCGCAACCACGGGGGCTCGGTCCCGCGCACCATCAAAGCCGCAGGCGGGAACATCTGGTCGCCCTACTCCGGCGACGTCGATGCGCGCTCCATCGCCGAGGCACACCAGCTCGGGCTGCCGGTCATCGTCTGGACCGTGAACCAGCCCGATCAGATGGCGCATCTGATCGATATGGGCGTTGACGGCATCATCTCTGACCGCCCGGATCTGCTGCGGGCCGAGGCCGCGAAGAAAGGCATTCCGCTTCCACCGCCCGCGCCGGTGTCGCCGTGAAATGCCGGGGTCGCGCCGAAGGCGCGTTGCGGCGCCCTTGATCGCACCTGCTAGGCGCGCCCGCTGACGCTGGACGGCAGCACCACGAAGTCGGGTGCGCGAAGACTCCAGGTGGAGTGAACGGGAATTGGGGGGCGAGCGAAGTCGGCCCGGCAGGCCGGCGTGGGATAGGTCGCCGGATTTCAACCGGCGATGACGGGCCCGATGACCATGAGCGCAAAGACCGTGAAGAGCAGGATCAAGCCCAGTTTCGCGTCGTCCGACATGTGATGCTCCAGGCAGGTCCCTGCCGCTGCAGCGCGCTGTAACCATATGACGGAGACGGCATGCGGGCGCGTGATGCGCATCACATTGTTTCAAATCGGCCTCATTTCGCTGCAGTCTTCCCGGCTGCAGGCGCGGTGCAGGGTCGGCTGGTGGCATCGGCCGTGAGCAGCTCCCGCATCATGAGGTAAACGCCGTTGGTCCACCCGAAGCCGACCACGTTCTGCGTGTAGCCTGCGGTCACCTGCACGTCGGCGTTGCCGAGCGCCATGTTGTATTTCTCGCGGATGGTGCCATCGGCCGCGTAGCTGCGATCGATGGTCCCGGTGAACTTCTCCGCGAGTCGCCGGGCGTCGTCTCCGAACCCATACGCCGCCAGGCCGCACACCGCGAGCCAGTTCGTCGGCGCCCACCCGAAAGGGTCATCCCATTGCGCGCCACTCGCGCGGTTGTCCATGGCGAGTCCCCCGATTCGCTCGAAGCTCGGGAGCTGCCCACGGACCGCCGTGGCCTGCGCCGCCGAGGCTGCACCGGACCACAGCGGATAGAACATCGTGAGGTACGCGGAGCCGGCGGCCTTTCCGGCAACGAAATCGAAGTCCGCGTACATGCCGGACTCCGCTCGCCAGAGGTATCGATCGATCGCCTGCCTGCGCGCTGCTGCAGCCTGCATCCACCGCTCGGCCTCGGCGCCCTGGCCGAGCTGGCGGGCGAAATCCGCGAGATCGAGCTCATAGCGGTAGAGCAGACCGTTCAAGCCCACCGCAGCGTAATGGTGCGTCGAGCCGCCGAAGGGCCCGAAGTGGAAGTTGATGTCGAAGCCCGACTCGCGCATCGCACGGTCGCCGTGGTAGTAATCGGCGCTCAGCCGATAGCCATCGAGCCACGCGTCGGCGCAGACCTTCGATGAGCGGACATCGCAGCTCGCCTCCGAGAGACGTGCTGCCTCCGCCTCGTCGGGGTGCTCGGATCCTTTGACGAGATAGCCGGGATCCTCCGCGGAATGCGCGATGAGCCAACGTATGACCCCCTGGTAGTAGCGGCTGTCGCGCGCCTCGAGCACCGGGCCGCTCCCCAGATCCTGGTAACGGGCCAGCCCAGTCGCCCCGGCATGGTGCTCCGGTCGCATCCAGATCTCGTAGTTACGCACCGCGAGGGAGTAGGCGCGCCCGAGCCACGCGAGCCGGTCGGATGCCGTCTGAAAGCTCGCAGGCTCCTTCAGCACCGCAGCGATCATGGCGCTCAGCAGCGGTGGCTGCGATCGGCTCAGGTAGTAGGTGCGGTTCGCGTTGAGCACCCCTCCGTAGTACTCGACTTCAAACAGGGCGTTCTCGACCATGTCGCGCGCGAGTGCGCTGCGATGGTCCGCAAGGAGGCCGAGCACGATGAAGTAGCTGTCCCAGCCGTACATCTCGTTGAAAAAGCCCCCCGGCACCACGTACGGGTGCGGCAGGTAGAGCAGGCCCTGCACCGGAAGCCGCGCGGCGTCCACCTCGCCGAGCAGCCCGATGACGCGCGGCAGCGGACGCACATCGATGTGGCAGCGCTCGCTGACCTTTGCGAGCTGCGCAGGAATGGGGAACTGTGCCGGCACATAGAGCACGGGCCGGGTCGCGACCTTCGGGTCGGTGAGCGATGCGCAGTCCTCCAACGAGCGCGTGAGGGTGGTCCAGGCCCGCTCGATATAAGCGCGCGTCTTCGCTGGGTCGGGCGTGGCCGCGGCGCGCGCCGCAGGGGTAGCTCCCGGCAACCAGAGCACGAGGAGGAGCAGCAGCACGGGGCCGATGAAGCATCCCGCTCGCCATGGCCGCCGCCTTGCGTCCTCGCCCACGGCTTCGCAGCGCTTTCGTTGCAACATGCGTTTCACGCTACGTGGCGCGCAAAGCCGTCGTCACGGGCACGCGCACCGCACGGAGCGCGGGCAGCAGCCCGCCGATCAGGCCCATTGCGAGCGCCCAGACCACACCCATCACAGCGAGTCCTGGGGTGACATCCAGCAGAAAGCTGAAGCCGAAGGGACTCACCGCCATCCTGTGGAAGAGCGCACGCGCCAGCACTACCCCGAGCAGCGCCCCCGGCAGCGCGAGCACGATCGACTCGCAGAGGATCGAGGCGACGATCGGCGCGTTGGCGAAGCCGATCGCGCGCAGGGTGGCGATCTCCCGGCGTCGCGAATCAACAATCGAGTACAGTGAATTTACCGCGCCGAGCGTCGCGCCCACCGCCATGATTGCGCCGACGAAGTACGCGGCAAAATTGAGCAACCCGGTGAGTTGCCTGACGCCCTCCTCGCGCGCCTCGCTCTCGTGCCGCACTTCGAGGTGCAGCGTCGGATGGGCCTCGAGTGCTTTTTGCAGGACGGCGTAGTCCGCCGGGGACTGCAACGTCGCCGTGGCCTGACTATAGGTATTGTTATTGAAGGTCGACATGAGGAGCTCAGCGTCCGTGAGCACGACGCATTGCTGCATGTCTCCCTGGCCGAAGTGCCCGACGAGCGCCCAGTCGGCACCGCCGATCGCGCGCTTATCGCCGATCCCGAACCCCATGAATTGCCGGACGCAGGGTTCGCTGGCGATGAGCTCGTGCAGCCCGGGCCGAAACACCCGGCCCTCCGTGAGGTGCAGTTCCGGGTCCAACTCGGAAATAGGAGCACCGGTGACCCCAATGAGTGGGAAGAAGATCCGTCTCCCCGTCACACGTCGGCGAGCTTCGATAAGCACGATCGAATCAAACTCGACTAGGGGCTTGCCGTCGCTGCCCTTCTTGATCCCCGGCAGGTCACGCACGGTGTCGGCCTCATCCCGGGGTATGCTGCTCTGAAAACCGCTGGCGCCGTGGCTGTTCAGCACTACGCGGTCCTCGTGTACGCCGGATAACACCTGCCGGCGGGCGCCGCTGCCCATTGCGAGCATGGACACGAGCACCCCGACCGCGCAGGTGACGCCGATGATGATCGTCAGGACCGAGCCCAGGCTTTGCGTGATCCCGGACAGGCCCATGCGAAGCAGCCCGAGGAATTGCCGGATGAAATTCATGCCGCGTGGTGGCCAGCCAGCGCGGTCGCGACGCGCATTCTCGCCGCGAGGGCCGCGGGGATCGCGGCGCTGATCAGCGCCACCACCACTCCGAGAGTGACACCGATGATGACCACCACACCCGGCATCGACAGTCCGTGTACGAACCGTGCCGCCAACGGCAGCACCAGCGTCGCCAGCACGAGCCCACACACTGCACCGGCGAGGAAGACCGCCAGCGCCTCGGCGAGTATGAGTAGGAACACGGCGCGATCGGTGAAGCCGACCGTCTTGACCACGGCGAGCTCCGGCGTGCGCTCGTGTATCGACTGGACCATCATGGTGGTGGTCGCAAACAACAATGCGACCAGCACTGCGCCGACCACTGCGCGGATCAGGAAGTCGAAGTCCCCGATCGCCTGCATCGAGGTCTGCGCCAGCTCCCGCAAGGACTCGGTTTTCGTCTCGTGGGGCGAATTGACGAAGCGCGCATCGATCGCATCGGCCACCTGCGGAGCGAGTTTCGGGTCCGATAGCGCGACGTTGAAGTGATTGACGGCGCCCTTCTTCGCGACCCGCGCCTCATCGAAATACGGGTAGCTCACGATCACGATGTCACGGCCGCCGCCGACGTCACTGTCGGTGAAGGTTCCGACGACATCGAAGGCCCAGTCGTTCGAGCCGTTCTTTTGCACAACGGACATGTTCAGCGGAATGTGGTCGCCGACCTTCCAGCCGTACTTTTCCGCGACTAGATCCCTCACCAGCATCGCCGTGCGCGACTTGCGGAAGGCGGCGACGTATTCGGGTGCGATCGTGTAGGTGAAGGCATTCGGCCAGTCCTCCTCGGGACTCACCGCTACGACGCCGATCCCCTGGCCGGGCTTCTGATAAGTGCCCCCGGAGAGCTCCACGGGAACCGCCAGCTTCACCCCGGGTACTGCCCGAATCTGATCGAGCAGGCCGAGGGGGAGCGGCTGCATGATGAGACTCAGCCGGCTGTGGACGATCAGCAGGTCGGCGCGCGCCGCCGCGACCGCGTGCGCCACGCCCGTCTTCAGCCCCTGGAGCACCCCGAACAGTGCAAAGGCCACGCTCACCTGGAGAAAGATCAGCACGGTGCGACCTGGCTTGCGCCACAGGCCCGACCAGATGAGCGGCAGGTATTTCACGCCGCGGCACGCTCCTGCTGTTGCGCCCCGGGGGCGCCGCGCGACACTAACAAAGCTCATCGCAGCCGTCATCCTGTCGCATCCGCGTTGCTGCCTCGCTTAGACTTCGCATGAGTATGAAGCTCATCAGCCTGGCACTCCTCGCCTGGGTCTCTGCGGCACTCTGCGGCGCGCCGCAGGCGGCGAACTTGGGCGTCTCCATGGCGTTGTTCGATGACAACTTCCTCACGAGCGTGCGCGCCAGCATGAAAGCACGGGCGCAGCAGCTGAACGCCGGTATCCAGTTCGAGGACGCCCAGGGCGATATCGGACGGCAACTGAATCAGATCCAGAATTTCATTGCGCAGAAGATGGACACCATCATCGTCAACCCCGTCGACACCGATGCGACGCCCAGGATGACGCGGCTCGCCACGCGGGCCGGCATTCCGCTCGTGTACGTGAACCGCATACCGGGTGACAAGCAGCTGCCCCCCGGAGTCGCCTTTGTCGGTTCCGATGAGACTCAGTCCGGCACATTGCAGATGCTCGAGGTGTGCCGCCTGCTCCAAGGCAAGGGTGACATCGTGATCATGATGGGCGAGCTGACCAATCAGTCGACTCGCCAGCGCACCCAGGACGTGCACGAGGTGATCAGCCGCCCGCAATGCGCAGGCATCCGGGTGCTCGCCGAGCAGACCGCCAACTGGAAGCGTACCGAGGGCGCCGACCTCATGACCAACTGGCTGAGCGCCGGGCTGCGCCCGCAGGCGGTCGTCTCCAATGACGATGAGATGGCCATCGGCGCCATCCAGTCCCTGAAGCGGGCGCGGCTGCTCGCCTCGACCGTGGTGGCGGGCATCGATGGGACCGCCGACGGACTCGCGGCCATGAAGGCGGGCGAGCTCAAAGTGACCGTGTTTCAGAATGCCGCCGGCCAGGGTACGGGCGCCGTCGATGCGGCCCTCAAACTCGCGCGAGGCGAGAAAGTGGCCAGCTTCGTGTGGGTGCCCTTCGAGCTCGTGACGCCGGCAAACCTGTCGAGCTACCTCACCCGGCACTAACCCTCGATATGTACGCTGAGGCTGCTGATGCGCCCGATGGCTGCCTGCTCGAGGCCAGACACGTCAGTAAGAGCTATCCGGGCGTGGCGGCGCTCGATGATGTATCGCTGCGGGTCGGCAGGGGTTCGGTGCACGCGCTGATCGGCGAGAACGGCGCGGGCAAGTCGACTCTGATGAAAATCATCGCCGGCATCGTCCCCGCCGATGCGGGCGAGCTGCGCCTGGGCGGCCGAACGCTGCGGCTCAGCTCTCCGCGCCAGGCGCTCGAGAGCGGCATCGCCATGATCCATCAGGAGCTCAACCTGATGCCCTCCATGAGCATCGCGGAGAATATCTGGATCGGTCGTGAGCCCGTCAATGCGTTCGGGATGATCAACCATCGCGAACTCCATCGCCGCACCCGTGCGCTGCTCGAACGGCTGCAGGTTGATCTCGATCCGCAGGTGGAAGTGGGCGCGCTCCCCATCGCGAAACGCCAGATGGTCGAGATCGCCAAAGCGCTATCCCATGAGTCGCAGCTCCTCATCATGGATGAGCCGACCTCGGCGCTGAGTGAGCGCGATACGGCGCACCTCTTCGCCATCATTCGGGAGCTGCAGTCGCAGGGCAAGGCGGTGCTCTACATCACCCACCGGATGGACGAGCTCTGGGAGATCGCGGATGAGGTGACGGTACTGCGCGATGGCCGGTACATCGGCACGGAGCGGCCCGGCAACCTGACGCGCGAGCAGGTCATTCGCATGATGGTCGGCCGTGAGCTCGCGCGCATATTTCCCCACGAGCGCGCCATGCCCGGCCGGGTTCTGCTCGCCGCCCGTGGACTCACGCTGCGGCCGCACTTCCGCGACGTCAGCTTCGAGCTGCGCGCCGGCGAAGTTCTTGGCGTTGCCGGACTCATCGGCGCAGGCCGCAGCAAGCTCGCCGAGGCGCTGTTCGGGGTCGCTCCGGCCGATTGCGGGCAGCTGTGGATCGATGGCGCCGAGATCACGGTGGATTCCCCCTGCACTGCCGTCGGGCGCGGCATGGCCTTCCTCACCGAGGATCGCAAGGAAACCGGGTGCTTTCTCACACTCAACGTACTCGACAATCTCGAGATCGCGGTGCTCAGCCGCAACTTCGTCCGCTTCGGGTTCGTGCGCGGCGCCGCCGTCACCCAGACCTGTGCGGACATGAGCGCTCGGATGCGCGTCAAGACACCCGGTCTGCGCGAGCCGATCGCCAATCTCTCCGGCGGCAATCAGCAGAAAGTGCTCATCGGCCGATGGCTGCTGACCCGGCCGAAGGTCCTCATCCTCGATGAGCCGACCCGCGGCATCGATGTCGGCGCCAAGGCCGAGATCCACCAGCTCATTGCGCAGCTTGCCGCGCAGGGAGCGGCAGTGCTCATGATTTCCTCGGAGCTTCCCGAGATTCTCGGCATGAGCCACCGCATCATGGTGATGCGTGAAGGGTGCGTCACCGGCATGCTCGAGCGCGACCAGGCGGATCAGGAGAAGATCATGGCGCTCGCGGCACAATAGCCGCAAGCGCACAGCCCATGCCGCAAGCCATCGTCCAGCAAAGCGAGCAGAGCCTCTCCACAGCCCACGGGCGGCGGGCGCGCAGATGGCCGCCCGAGGCGAGCATTTTCCTGGTGCTCGTAGGGCTCGCGCTCGCCTTCGAGATGCTCGGCTGGATCTTCGTGCGGCAGAGCTTCCTGCTGAACGAGCAGCGCCTCGTGGTCATGATCCTGCAGGTATCGGTGATCGGCATCATTGCCATCGGCGTGACGCAGGTGATCATCACCGGCGGGATCGACCTTTCCTCGGGTTCCGTGGTGGCACTCACCGCAATGGTGGCGGCGAGCCTCGCGCAGTCTTCGGACGCCGTGCACCCCGTCTACCCCTCCCTCACCGAGCTGCCGCTGATCGTGCCGGTAGCGGCCGGTCTCGCGGTCGGCGCCGCGGCCGGCCTGCTGAACGGTACGCTGGTCGCGCGCACCTCCATCCCGCCCTTCATTGCGACACTCGGAGTGATGGTGACGGCCCGGGGACTCGCAAAATGGTACACGCGCGGGCAGCCGGTGAGCCTCCTCACGGAGGCTTATGCCGACATCGGCAGTGGCGCGGTGCCGGTGGGCATCTTTCTTGCGAGCGCACTCATTTTTCACATTGCCCTGCGTTACACGCGCTACGGCAAGTTCACCTACGCGATCGGCTCGAATCCGCAGGCAGCGCGCGTGTCGGGGATCAACGTTGCGCGCCACCTGCTCATTGTGTACACGATCGCGGGAGTTCTCTCGGGACTCGCCGGTATCGTCACCTCGGCACGCGCCGAATCCGGTCAGGCGGGCATGGGAATGATGTACGAGCTGGACGCCATCGCGGCGGCGGTGATCGGCGGCGCCTCTCTCTCCGGCGGCGTAGGCAGGATCACGGGTACGGTGATCGGCACGCTCATTCTCGGCGTCGTGACTTCGGGCTTCACCTTCCTGCGGATCGACGCTTATTACCAGGAGATTGTAAAAGGCGGGATCATCGTCGCGGCGGTGATTGCGGACCAGTATCGGCGCAGAGCGCGCGCTCCGCGCGCCATCAACTGAGGTAGACGATCTGGTGGGTGCGCAGACTATCCTCCGCCGCCACTGCAAGGCGCAGTGCCTCGAGCCCGTCGGAGAAGTCCGGCTTCATCGGACCGCCCTCCATCACCGACTGTGTGAACGCATCGAGCTCCGCGCGGTACGCTTCGGCGTAACGCTCGAGGAAGAAATTCAGCACCGGATCGCGCGCGCCGGTGCGCTCCGCACCCCAGTACTCGACCGTGGTGGCGCGCTGATTCCCCGCCTGCAGCATGCCGCCCGCCCCGAAGGCCTCGATGCGTTGATCATAGCCATAGACACAGCGGCGGCTGTTGTTGATCTGCAGCAGGGCGCCGGACTTCGCCCGGAGTGAGAGCGCGCAGGTATCGATGTCCCCGAGCTTCGCGATCTTGGGGTCCACGAGGTTCGCACCGAAGGCCTGCACCTGGGTGATATCGCCCGCGAGATAGCGAGCCATGTCGAAGTCGTGAATGGTCATGTCGCGCAGCAGCCCGCCCGAGCTGCGGAGATAAGCGAGCGACGGTGGAGCGGGATCGCGGCTGGTGATGACGATGAGCTCCGCGCGGCCGATGTCCCCGCGTTGCAGCCGCTCGCGCAATGCCCGAAAAGAAGGATCGAAGCGACGGTTGAAACCCATCATGAGCCTCGGCCGGCGCGCGCAGATGTCGCGCCAGCACGCACGCGCCCGCTCGAGGTCCACGTCGATCGGCTTCTCGCAGAACACTGCCTTGCCGGCTTTAACTGCCGCGGTGATCAGGGGCACGTGCGTGTCCGTCGGCGTCGCCACTACGACCGCGGCGACCTGCGGATCGGCCCACACCTCATCGAGACTCCCGGCGCGCTTCACCCCGAGCTCGTCCGCGGTCTGCTGCGCGGCATCGCTCGCCACATCGAATACCGCCACCAGCTTCGCGCGCGGGTGCCGTGCGAGATTTCCTGCATGGATGCGGCCGATGCGGCCGCACCCGAGTATTGCCATGCCCACCATTGTTCCGCTCGGGCCTCGTGAATGTTGCGCGACGCGCTGCGCGTGCTCAGCGGCGTGGAGTCAGGAACTCGTAACCGGGCGCCTGCGTTACCTGCCAGCGCCGCAGCGGCCCGGCCATGACGTTCAGGTAGTAGAGATCGAACCCGTGTGCGGCGCTCACCGGATGGTAGCCGCGCGGCACCAGCACGACGTCGCGATCCTCCACCGTCATGGTCTCATCGAGTGTCCGGTCTTCCGTGTAGACGCGCTGGAATGCGAACCCGCCAGGACGCGCGAGACGGTGGTAGTAGGTCTCCTCGAGCTGGGCCTCGCCCGGCTGGGCACAGTCATGCTTGTGCGGCGGGTAGCTCGACCAGTGTCCACCGGGGGTGACGACTTCGACCACCTGCAGGCACTCGGCCGGGGCGGTCGCCGGCAGTACGTTGCGCACGTAGCGGGTGTTGGTGCCGATACCTCTCACCTCTTCCCCGACCTCTTCCGGCCGGATCAGCCGTGGCGACAGATCGCCCTTGCCGGGTGCCGAGCACACGGCAAGCTCGCAGTCCGTAGCCGGCGTGACGCTCACCGTCGCTCCCGAAGGCACGTAAACCGCAAAGGGTTTCCCTTCGAAGGGACTGCCTCGCAGTCCGATGGTGCCAAAGTCCCGCCCCTCGACCGTGACGGCGGCGCGACCGGAGAGCAGCACGAGACACTGCTCGCGGCCTTCGACGCGTCGCTCGAGCGGGCGGCCCGGAGTGAGGTCGAATACTTCGAACCCGACGTAGCGCCAACCCGCGCTCTGGGGTGTGATCCGGTGCACCTGCGAGGCTGCAGAGGAGAGATCGGGCTTTACGAGCAGCGAGCCGCTCATCGGAGATTCTCCGCCACGAGCTGGCGCAGGTTGCGCAATCCGAGGGTCGCATAGGTGAGCGGATCAGCCTTTTTTGGGTCCTGCTCCGCCTCGAGGACTATCCAACCCGAATAAGTGCGCAGCTCGCGCAACACCCGATCGAAGGGGACACAACCATTGCCCGGGACCGTGAAAACCCCTTCCACCACCGCACGCAGAAAGCTCCAGTCCCCGCGCAATGCGCGCTCGGCGACATCGAGGCGCACGTCCTTGGCATGAACGTGCCGGACCCTCCCGGCGTAGCGGTGCGCCAGCGCGGACGGGTCGGCGCCCGCAAATCTCGCGTGTCCGGTGTCGAGCAGCAGGCCTACCTCGGGCCCGGTGGTCTCCATCAGCGCATCGATGTCTGCCTCGCTCTGCACGACGGTACCCATGTGGTGGTGATAGGCGAGCTGCATGCCTTCGGCAGCGGTGGCGGCGGCGACCTCGGTGACACGCCGGCCGAACTCGCGCCAGTCCCCCGGGCCGAGCCGCGGCCGTTGTGCCAGGGGCCTGCCGCGGTCGCCGTGGACGGCGCCGCTGACATCGGCGAACACCAGTACGGAGCTGCCGACCGCCTTCAGCAGATCGAGGTGCGCACGCAGATGCGCTAGCTCCGCGGCCGCATCTCGCGCGAGCAGCAAGGAGGAGTACCAGCCCGAAACGCACGCCAGTCCGAAGCGGTCGAGCACGGCGGCGAGATCGCGTGCGTCGCGCGGAAATTTGTGCCCGAGCTCCATGCCCTCGAAGCCGATCTGCCGCGCCTGCGCTAGACAGGTTTCGAGCGGGATGTCTGCGCCGAGCTCGCGCATGTCATCGTTCGACCAGATGATGGGGTTCGCGCCGAATCGGATGCTCATGGGTCATCACCGGTGGCTTTCCGGCGCGCCCGGACGTAGCGCGCACGGGCCTCGCGCACCGCGGTGCGTTCGGACACCTCGGGCACTGCGACCTCCCACCAGTGCCCACCGGCGGTGGTGCTCGCGGCGGGGTCGGTCTCGATGAGGAGCACCGTGGTGCGGTCCGCCTCGCGTGCGGCAGCAAGCGCAGTCGCGAGTGTGGCGAGGCTTTTCACGTGCCTCGCCTCGGCTCCGAGGCTTCGGGCATGGGCGATGAGATCGACGCCCCCTCGGGGTCCATCGCCATCCGTGAGCAGGTTGTTGAAGCTCGCGTTGCCGGTAGCGCCCTGCAAGCGCTCGATGCAGCCGAAGCCGCCGTTGTCGAGCAGTACGATGATGAGCTTGACGCCCATGCGTACCGAGGTGGCGATCTCGCTGTTGAGCATGAGATAGGAGCCATCACCGACCATCACGATGACTTCTCGCTGCGGGTGAGCGAGCTTCACCCCGAGCGCACCGGCGATCTCGTAGCCCATGCAGGAGTAGCCGTACTCGAGGTGATAACCACCGGGTTGCTCGGCGCGCCAGTGCTTGTGCAGCTCTCCCGGCAGTCCCCCGGCCGCACCCACCAGGATGTCGGACTCACGCGCGGCGCGCTGCATGGCACCGATGACCTGTGCATCGGAGGGGAGCGACTCCTTGTTCGCGGTCGTGAAGGCCTCCGCGATGCCCAGCCAGGCGTGGCGCTCGGCCTGTGCTCGCTCCCTCCAGGTACGTTCCGCTTGCCATTCGCCGAGCGCCGCACTCAGGCGGCGCAATCCTTCGCGGGCGTCCGCCACGAGGGGCAGTGCGTTGTGCTTCGAGGCATCGAAGGCCTGCACGTTGAGCCCGATGAGCCGATGACCTTTGCCGCGGAAGAGTGTCGCGGAGCCTGTGGTGAAGTCCTGCAGTCGCGTGCCCACAGCGAGGATCGCATCGGCATCTGCGGCCAGGGCATTCGCTGCGGCCGTGCCGGTGACGCCGATGCCGCCCAGATTCAACGCGTGGCTGGCGGGAAGCGCTGATTTCCCGGCCTGCGTCTCGCCGACCGGCACCCCATGTCGATCGCAGAACTCGCGCAATTCGCTGGCGGCTTCCGAATACAGTACCCCGCCGCCGCACACGATCAGCGGCCGCCGTGATGCACGCAGCACCTGCGCTGCTTCCGTGAGCTCGTGTTCATCGGGCGGCGGCCGGCGCGCCGTCCACATCCGCTCCGCGAAGAAGCTCTGCGGCCACTCGAACGCCTCGGCCTGCACGTCCTGACAGAGTGCGATCGTCACGGGGCCACATTGCGCCGGGTCGGTCAGTACCTGCATCGCCCGGTTGAAAGCGGTGACCAGCTGCTCGGGGCGCGTAATGCGGTCGAAGTAGCGCGACACAGGCCGCAGACAATCGTTCGCCGTGACGAGTCCGTCGGTGAAGTCCTCGACCTGCTGCAGTACCGGGTCGGGAGCGCGCGTCGCAAACACGTCCCCCGGTAACAGCAGGAGCGGCAGCCGATTGACGTGCGCCACCGCCGCCGCGGTCGTGAGATTGGTCGCCCCCGGTCCGATGGAGGTGGTACACGCCATCATGCGGCGCCGGTACGAGGCCTTGGCAAAGGCCACCGCCGCATGACCCATCGCCTGCTCATTGTGGGCTCGGAGTGTCGGCAGGACCTCGCGTACTGCGTAGAGCGCTTCACCGAGGGCCGCCACGTTGCCGTGGCCGAATATTGCCCACACGCCGGCAAACACCCGCCGACGCTCGCCTGCGATGAGCGTCCACTGCGCCGCCATGGCCCGCACCAGGGCTTGTGCCACAGTGAGCCGCACCGCCGTCAATGTGTGCTCCTTTGCACTCGATCGAGACCTGGGTCGCGCGCAGCGGCCCACGCTTCAACCAGGGCTTCGAAGCGTTCTGCGATCTGCGCGAGTGCCGCCTCGTCCGACAGCTGGCCCGCGAGCCACGCGGCTGCGGTACCCGTCTGTATGCTACCGCCGGCAATAAAGCCGCGCACGAGCGGAAACTCTGCTGCCGCTAGTGCGAGCGCTGCGGCGGACGCCGGGGCGGCATCCAAGGCAAGGAGCACGCCGCGGCAATAGGCGTCGTTTTCGGCAATCAACCGGGTGGCGGCCGCCAAGGCACGGCTGTTGGGTTGCGGCTCGAGCGTCCACCAGTCCGGACGGATATCCAGCTCATAGAGGCGCGACAACACTCGCGCCAGCGAATCGGCATCGAGGGGTCTCTCGCCACCGGAGATCTCGAGCAGCCACTCGCGTCCCTGTGCGCGGCAGACCGACGCGAGCCGCTTGAGGCTGCGCTCCTGCGCCTCTCGCACGGCACTCGGGACATCTGCGTGACACTGACACAGACACTGCGCCGTGATGTCGATTGGCCACTCAGTGAGCTGCAGTGCGAGACTCTCAGCCCCTGCAAACTCGAGGGAGTGCTCGCCTGCACTCTGCACGGCCCGTGCCACCCACAGTGGGCCGCGTGCCGCCTGCCTTGAGGCGGCGCCGCCTCCGGCGACATCGAGCAAAACCCCGAAGCCTTCGCGGCTCGCGGCCACCCGCGACACCGCCTCCACGGCAAGCTCCTGAAAACGGTCGAGCCGCTCCGGCGGTGCGTGACCCGCTCCGCGCAGCGCCTGCAGCTGCGTCCGGTCCGCGATGGCGAGTGCGCGAAGCGTCGGCGGGTGCGGACGGCGCGTCGTGACACGGTGCAGATGGTTGAGCTGGGGGTCCTGACGCAACGCCCGATGTCGGCTGCCGTGGGCGAGGAAATGATCGAGCTCCGCACTGGTTGGAAACTCGGACGAGCACAGCAGGCGTGATACCGCCAGTGCGCCGCAGGCATTGGCGAGGCGCGCACTCTCCTCGTGCGCGGCGCCGCGCAGGTAACCCTTGAGGTAGCCCGCGAGAAAAGCATCCCCTGCCCCGAGGATGTTGTAGATCTCGATGTCGAATCCCGCCACCTCCAGGCCACCCTCGAGAGCGGCGGGAATCGTCGCCGCGAATACCACGCAACCGCGGGCGCCGCGCTTGCAGACGATGACGGCGTCACTCACCGAGCGGATGCGCCGGATGGCCTCGAGAGTGTCTTCGACACCTGCGGCGATGTGCATCTCTTCCTCGGTTCCGACGATGAGATTGCAATGCGGCAGTACCGGAGCGAGTGCACGCGTCACCCGTGCGGAACGCGCATAGCGGGATTCCCCGGCTCCGTGGCCGCCGATCCCCCAGAGGTTCGGCCGGTAGTCAATGTCGAGCACCACCATGCGTCCATGCGCCCTGGCAGCGGCGATCGCCTTGTGCTGGGCGCGCGCGGCGGCCGCGAGGGAGAAATGCGTCCCGGTCACGAGTATGGCGCGTGCAGAGGCGATGAATTCCGCATCGATATCGTCCTCGCACAGTGCGCTGTCGGCACAGTTCTCTCGGTAGAAGATCAGGGGAAAGGTCTGCTCATCGCGCACGCTGAGGAGCACCAGCGAGGTGAGGCGTTGCGGATCGACGCGCACGCCGCGGGTGTCGACGCCCTCGCGCACGAGCTGTTCCTGCACGAAGCGCCCCATCGGCTCATCGCCCACGCGCGTGATCAGCGCGGACTTCAGCCCGAGCCGTGCCGCTCCGACCGCGACATTGGCGGGGCAGCCGCCGATGGCTTTGGCGAAGGTCGTCACGTCCTCGAGGCGGCTTGCGATCTGCTGGCCGTAAAGGTCAACGCTGACGCGACCGATGGTTATGAGATCGAGTGCGATCAATGACTTATTGAGATAAGGTCGAAAGGCTTCTATGAGATCGAGACACCCAGCAGCGCCCCTATCCCGTAGGTGGTCGCGGCCGCCGCGCACCCGAAGAGCGTCTGCCGTGCCGCGGAAAACCAGGGACTGCGGCCGTTGAAGAGAGAGGTGAGTAGGCCGATGCCGCAGAGGGCCGCCGCACTGAGTGCAATGCTGACAGCCATTGCCCGCCCAGCGTGCAGTGCGAGGAACGGCGCCACGGGGAAAACCGCGCCGACTGAAAAGAGCGCGAAGGAAGTGGCCGCGGCCGCGAGGGCATTCCCACCGAGCTCCTGCGGGTCGACACCGAGCTCCTCACGGGCGAGCGTGTCGAGGGCGGCTTTCTTGTCGCTCATCAGCTCTGCCGCCACGCGCTCGGCATCCGCCTTCTGCAGGCCCTTTGCCTGGTAGATCAGCGCCAGCTCGTGTTGCTCGGCCTGTGGCGTCTGCTCGATCTCCTCCGCTTCCTTTGCAATCTGCGTACTCGCGAGCTCACGCGCGTTGGTGACCGACAGCCATTCGCCGAGCGCCATGGAGCAGGCTCCGGCAACGAGACCCGCGAGGCCGGTGAGGAGCACCACCCGGCTCCCCGCGCCCGCGCCCGCCACACCCATCACGAGGCAGAAGTTTGAGACCAGGCCGTCGCTCGCTCCGAGCACCGCCGCGCGCAGATTGTTGCCCGATGCGCCGCGATGCCACGGTTCCGCGCGCGCGATGTCGGCTCCGGTGACGCCGCGCGAGGGTGCGCCCGCCATCTCGCGCACCACGGCCGCGTGACCGCGCTCCTCTGCGGAGATCGCCTGCGCGTCCGCCTGGCTCGCGTACTTGTTACGGTCCGAGAACTCCGCCGCCGCGATGGTCGGCATCACGAACCCGGGGCCGAAGCGCTCGGCGAGCTTCGCCAGCAGCCGCGTGCGAAGACTCGGCACGTAGCGCTCAGCCGCGATACCCGCGGCGGCGAGCTTGCCGCGCCAAAGCTCGGCATGCCGCGCCTCGGCCTGCGCCAGCTGCAGGAACAGGTCCTTGCGCAGCGGGTCAGGCTCTGCGGCTGCAATGGCCGTGTAGAGCGCAGCTCCATCGAGTTCATCACGCAGATTGTCGCGATAGCGTTGGATGTCATCGCCAGCCATGCCGGAAGCTCCGCTCACCGCTGCGGCAGCAACGCGCGCATGTGTGCCTCATTGTCGCCCCCGCAGATCACATTCACCACATCATCGCGCACGGTCCTCAGCAGGGCGGGACGCACTCTGGCGTCTGACACGGGCCGTCCTCTTCGATCTGCACGGTCGCGTGCTCGACGTTCAGCCGCTCCCGCAGCCGGGCATGGATCGCCGACAGCGCATCTGCGTGTGCGGTGCCGCTCGCGAGGCTCGCGTGCAGGGTGACTGTCGGCCGCTCACCGGTCATGGTCCAGACGTGGACGTGATGGACCCCGGTGAGTCCTGGAACGTGACCACGGAGCTCAGCTTCGATATAGGTGACGTCGAAGCCCGTCGGGACCCCTTCCAGCAGCACATCCGCTGATTCGCGGGTAATGGCCCAGGCAAAACGCAGGATCAGCGCCGAGATCAGCAGCGACAGCAGCGGATCCGCCAGCGTCCATCCGCTGAGGAGAATGGTGATCGCCGCGGCACTTGCCGCCACAGAACCGAGCAGATCGCTCAGCACGTGCGCGCGGGCACTGCGCTCATTGAGCGACTGACCGCCCCGCAGCGCCAGCAATGCAGCCAGATTGGCGAGCCCACCGAGCACGGCAACGGCGAGCATCAGCTGTCCATTCACCACGGGGGGTTGCAGCAGTCGGCGCATCGCCTCGTACACCATCCACACCGTCAACAACAGTAGCAGCTGGCCGTTGACGAATGCGGCGAGCGGCTGATAGCGGCGATGACCGTAGGTGCGGCGCGCATCGGCCGGGCGGCGCGCGGTGCCCACGGCGATCATCGCCAGGACCAGCGCCGCCGAGTCCGCGAGCATGTGGGCCGCCTCCGCAAGCAGCGCGATCGAGTTGGCAAGGTAGCCGCCGATCGCCTCGATCAGCGTGAAGCTGCCGAGAACGACGAGCGCCGCGGCCAGCCGCCGCCCGCCACGCTCACGCGCCTGGTGGTGGTGATGATGGCCAGCGCCTTCGTCGGGGTGCGGATGCAGGCGGCGATCGTGCCCGCTGTGACGGTGCGTCATGTCTCGCTTACCTGGTGTCCACTCGGAGGCCCGTGGCGCCTACCGCCGCTCGCCCCCGGTCGCCGAGTACGCGGCAGCTAGCCATACTATACCCCCTACCCTATGCGGCTGCGACCAACTGCAGACACGCCTCATGTGGACGGAGTACCGCGCGGCAGCAGGCAGGGCACACTCGCGCTGCAGCCAGCCGTGCCTCGCCGGCGCGCCCAAGGTCGCGCTGCTCGAAGTGCGCGAGCCCTCGCCGCGCGCGACTCCGTGATCCGTCGGTCGTATCATCTGGCGGCGCACAGCGCCTCCCGCACGTTCACTCGCGGAGATACAGGAAATGAAAGTAGGATTCATCGGACTCGGGCACATGGGGTCGGGCATGGCCGCCAACCTGCTGCGCGCCGGACACGAGGTGACGGTATTCAACCGCAGTGCCGACAAGCTCCGCCCGCTGCTGGACCTCGGTGGACGCGAAGCCACGAGGGTGGCGGACGCCTGCGCGGCAGAGGTCGTGATCACCATGCTGGCCGATGACGATGCGCTGCGGCAGGTAACGCTCGGGGATGACGGCATCGTCGCGGAGCTGCGCCAGGGCGGCACGCACGTTTCGATGAGCACGGTGAGCGTCGAGCTCACCCGCAATCTCAGCGAGGCACATGAGCAGGCCCGACAGAGGCTCATCGCCGCACCCGTGTTCGGCCGTCCCGAGATGGCAGCGGCAGCCAAGCTCTTCATCGTCGCTGGCGGTGCCCCTGAAGCCCTGAGGCTCTGCCAGCCGCTCTTTGACGCCATGGGACAGAGGACCTTTCCGCTCGGACCTGAGCCGGCTGCCGCGAGTCTCGTGAAGCTCGCCGGCAACTTCATGATCGCGGCCACCATTGAGACGCTCGGTGAGGCCCTCGCCCTCGTCGGCAAGGCGGGCATCGACCCCGGAAGCTTCGTGGAACTGCTGACCTCCTCGTTGTTCCCCGCGCCGGCATACCGCACTTACGGGACCTTGATCGCGGAGCGGAAGTTCGAGCCCGCAGGCTTCGCGGTGCCGCTTGGTCACAAGGATATCCGTCTGCTTCTCGCGGCCTCGCAATCCCTGCACGTTCCGATGCCGGTCGCCAGCCTGCTGAACGACCGCTTCCAGCGGCTGATCGCCCAGGGCCGCGAGAAGCTCGATTGGTCGGCCATCAGCGAGCTTGCCGCAGAGGATGCGGGTCTGCGGCGAACTGGCAGCTCTTGAGCCGCGCTCCGGCGCGCGGGGGCCGGGGGTTGCGTTCACTGCGGCCCACGCCGCCGGTCATGTGTGTTTGTCCTTATGGAAGGCGTGTCGCGCGCGTGGCAGCGTGCCGTCCGGCACGCACAGATTGCTCGAGGACCGCTCGTGACCGAGGACATCAGACTGACCTTCCCCATGCTGAAGTCAACGAGGTCCGCATATTCCGGCTGACGCCCACGGTTAATTCGCTGCTCGACTACTCCAAGGGCTTCGGTCACACCGATCTCATCACCTGCTAGATGTTCGCCCCGAATAGCCGGGGGCGACCGGGCCGGTAGGCCTCGATGCCGGCACAATGCTACGCTGCGTCCGTGGTACGTTCCGCCGCCTGTCGTCGGCTCATTGCCGTGATCGCGCTGCTCTGCCAGGTCGCGATGGCCGCTCACGCGCCGATGCTCCAGGCGAGCAGCACCGGGGGCAGCGACAGTGTGACCGAGCACTGCGCCGGGCACGCGCAGCACGCGCGCGGTATCGATCACCCCGCCACGCTCGCCACCAACCCCGCCCGTCATCCGGGTCACACCGGCTCCTGCGGCCGTGGGCTGTGCCAATGCTCTTGTGCGCAGGGGCCGGCGGCAGTCTGTGCGCTCTCCATGCCCCCGGCAGCCGGACGCGCTCCGGTGACCATTCCGTACCGCATCCCCGATGTGCCGCAGCCAACCACGGCTTTCTTTCGACCTCCCATCTGATCGCTCGCGCTGAGCGGCGTTTCCTGAGCACGGCTCGTTGACTCCGAACCGCTCGATCGGCAGGTCGAGCTGCGGGTGTGCCCTGTCAAGTCGTTGGAGGCAATCATGCACACAGTTGCGCCGGGTTGTCGGCTCCTCCTGCCGCAGCTGTCGCGGCGTCGTTTCGTGCAGGGCATGGCCGGCAGCGCAGCGCTGCTGTCCTCCATGCGTGGTTTCTCATCTGGCGCAGAGGAACACGATCGCTCGGTCCTCGTGGGACCGGATTATGATCTGACCATCGGCGAGACCACGGTCAACTACACCGGCCGCAAGCGCATCGCCACGGCCGTCAACGGCCTCGTGCCGGCACCACTGCTGCGCATGCGCCAGGGAGCCACGGTCACCATCCGGGTCACCAACCACCTGCCGGTACGCAGTTCCATTCACTGGCACGGCTTTATCCTGCCGGCCGACATGGACGGCGTCCCCGGTGTCAGTTTTACCGGCATCGATCCGGGCAGCACGTTCGTCTATCGATTCAAGGTGAGGCAGTCCGGCACCTACTGGTACCACTCGCATTCACGCTTCCAGGAGCAGACGGGCCTCTACGGACCGATCGTCATCGAGCCATCTGGCGGTGAGCGTCACGGCAGCGATCGCGAGTACGTCGTTCTGCTGTCGGATTGGAGCGATGCCGACCCGGAGTGGATCTACGCGACACTCAAGCGGCACAGCGATTATTTCAACTTTGGCAAGCGCACGGTCGGAAATTTCCTCGCCGACGTTCGTGCCCGCGGGCTCGGGGAAACGATCGCCGCTCGGGGCTCGTGGGGAAAAATGCGCATGGATCCGACCGATCTCGCTGATGTCGGTGGCGCGACCTACACGTACCTCATGAACGGGATGACGCCTGCGGGCAACTGGACCGCGCTCTTCAGGCGCGGCGAGCGGATTCGCCTGCGCTTCATCAACGGCTCTTCGATGAGCTTTTTCGACGTACGGATTCCCGGGCTGAAGCTGACCGTGGTGGCTGCAGACGGCCAGGACGTGGAGCCGGTCACCGTGGATGAGTTTCGCATCGGCGCCGCCGAAGTGCTCGATGTGATCGTCGCGCCGAGTACCGAGCAGGCCTACAGCATCTTCGCGCAATCGATGGACCGCTCGGGCTACGCGCGCGGGACACTCGCGCCGCAGCCCGGGATGAAGGCCGAGGTTCCGCCACTCGAGCCGCGCGTGCTCCTCAGCATGCAGGACATGGGCATGGGACACGACATGGCGGGAATGCCGGGCATGGAACACGCAGGCCACCACTCGGGCGCGCCGGTCGGAGCATCTGCCCCGTTGCACCCGACCACACCTGCACAGTTCGGGCCGACCGTCGACATGGTCGCGATGCAGACCGGCGGGCGCCTCGATGACCCTGGGCCTGGACTGCGCGCCAACGGACGCCGCGTCCTCACCTACGCGGATATGCATACGCTCGGCGGCCCGATCGACCAGCGCGGCCCGGGACGGGACATCGAGCTGCATCTCACCGGACACATGGAGCGCTTCATCTGGTCCTTCAACGGGCAGAAGTTCTCCCAAGCCCAGCCGCTGCGATTCACCTTTGGTGAGCGGCTGCGCGTCGTGCTGGTGAATGACTCGATGATGATGCATCCCATCCACTTGCATGGCATGTGGAGCGAAGTCGAGGCGGAGGATGGCACCTTCCTCGTGCGCAAACACACCGTGAGCGTGCAGCCCGCGCAGCGTCTGAGCTATCTGGTCACGGCCGACGCGCTCGGCCGCTGGGCTTATCACTGCCACCTCCTCTATCACATGGAGGCGGGGATGTTTCGCGAGGTCGTGGTCGAACACCCCGCGGGTGCCTCCGGCGGAGAGCATGCGTGAGGCTGCCCGCAGCCGCAGCTGCCGTTTGCGCAGCAGCCTTGCACTGCAGCGGGGCAGCGCTCGCGCAGGAAGTCGCGCCCGCCACTCCCGGCACCGCGATGCACGACCTGTCTTACCGTGAGATGGCCCGGATGATGGAGATGGACGATGCGGCCGCCTTCGGCAAACTGCTCGCAGACCAGTTCGAGTGGCGCCATGGCGATGGTGCGGATGGCCCGGCCTGGGATATCCAGGGATGGTACGGGACCGACTACAACAAGCTCTGGCTCAAGACCGAGGGCGTCCGCCTCGGAAGCGTCACTGAAGATGGACGCGCGGAGCTGTTATGGGACCGCATCTTCAGCCGCTGGTGGAGCGCGCAGGCCGGTGTGCGTCATGACTTCGGCCAGGGCCCTTCACGGAACTGGCTCGCGCTCGGTGTTGAAGGCCTGGCACCGTACTTCTTCCAGATCGAGGCCACCGGGTATGTGGGTGACGCCGGCCGGACCGCGGCGCGCTTCCGCGCCGAGTATGAGCTGCTCTTCAGCCAACGCCTGATTCTGCAGCCCGAATTCGAGGTGAATGCCTACGGTAAGGATGACCCGGAGCGGCACATCGGCGCTGGTTTCTCGGATCTGCAGCTCGGATTGCGGCTGCGTTACGAGATCTGGCGCGAGTTTGCCCCCTACTTCGGGGTCGCCTGGTTTCGCAGCCTCGGAAAGACAGCTGACCTGGTGCGTGCCTCGGGGGAGCATCCGAGTGCTCTCCAGGTCGTTGGCGGGTTTCGCTTCTGGTTCTGACAGCTCCGATCCTACAGCCCCCGTGGGCAAAGGCTAGTGCTCATGTCGGTGATGCACATCGGGATAGTGAGGATGCCGGTGCACCAGAAGCGCATGAGTGTGCTCGTGGGTATGCGGCTCGAACCCATCCCAATTGAAGTCGTGCTCATGTTGATGATGGGCGTCGTGGCGATGTGCATGAGCGTGAGTCAGCGCTTCGTGAACGTGCTCGTGCTCATGCACCTCGGTGAGGCATAGCCAGACTCCGGCGGCCATGAGCGCTGCCGCCACCCAGAAGAGCCACGAGACCGGCTCGCCGAAGCCGACGATGGCGAGCGCGGCCCCGACGAAGGGTGCCGTGGAGAAATAGGCGCCCGCGCGTGCAGAACCCAGACCGCGTAGCGCCAGGACAAAGAGCACGAGGCTCACGCCATAACCGAGGAAGCCGACGCCCATGACGGCGGCGGTCAAAGCGGCCGGCGGCAACCGTGCACCAAGAACGAGCGCCAGAGCCACGTTGGTGCTTCCCGCCACGAGGCCTTTGGTCGCGGCGATGAATAGCGGGTCGCTGGCCGATACCTTGCGGGTGAGGTTGTTGTCCAGCGCCCAGCATGCACAGGCCGCAGCCACGGACGACGCTCCGGCCAGACTCGTAGCGCCGCTGTGGCCAGACGGCCATGCCAGCACCACTCCTCCACCCACGATCAATGTCATGCCGAGCACGATGCGCCGGCCGGCGTTCTCACGGAACACGATCCAGGCGAACAGCGCGGTTAGCACCGCTTCGAGGTTGAGCAGCAGCGAAGCGTCCGCAGCGCTCGTGCGCCCGAGGCCGTACATCAGCAGGAGCGGGCCGAGCACCCCGCCGACGATGATTGCCCCCAGGAGCCAGGGCCATTCCGCACGCGAGAGGCGCGCGGCCTCGAACCCCCGATCGCGCGCGAGTCGCGCCAGCGACAGCCCGATCCCGCTGCCCGCATACAACAGTCCCGCGAGCAGCACGGGCGGCACTGACCCAAGAAGCGCCTTGGCAAACGGAGTACTCGCGCCAAACAGCGCTGCGGCGGCGAGTGCCGCGAGCACGGGGGTGTTCATGGCTAGTGGCTAGCATAGGTTTGTGGACGCACGGTGTCGAAAGATGGCGCCGGAGCTCGCTGCCCGCCCACATTGCGACCGTACGGCCAACGTCCACGCATTACCGGCCTGACGCCTCGCAGAAATCGCCACATTCAGAGTATGCTGGTGAAACCCATGTCAGCTCGCGTATTCGCCGATCGTGCGGCAGCAGGCGTGGCACTCGCACCGCAGGTGCAGCGACGGAAGCTGCGGGCTCCGCTGTTGGTGCTTGCGCTGCCCCGCGGCGGGGTGCCGGTAGCGCATGAGATCGCGCGCGTTCTCGAGGCGCCGCTCGATGTGATCCTCGTTCGCAAGGTCGGCATGCCCGGACAGCCGGAGCTCGCCATCGGTGCGGTCGCCTCGGGAGAAGTCGTGGTGCACGACCGCGGGATAGAGCGGATCTTCCCCGGTATCGCCGAGTCCTTCGACCGAATCCTGGCGGAGGAGCGCCGGGAACTCCTGCGGCGCGAGGCGGTTTACCGCGCAGGTCTCGCGCCGCTCGTGCTCAAGGGCAAGACAGTCGTGCTGGTGGATGACGGGCTAGCCACAGGTTGCACCATGCTCGCAGCCGTGCGCGCCGTACGTGCAGGCGGCGCCGACGCCATTGTGGTCGCGGCCCCGGTCGCCTCTCCGCAGGCCGCGCGGCTGATCGGGGCTGAGGCAGATCAACTCGTCATCCTGCAGACCCCCGCGATGCTCTTTGCGATCGGCGAGTGGTACGAGCGTTTCGAGCAGCTCGAAGACGAGGAAGTGTGCCGGGTGCTCGAACTGCACCGCCGCGATGACCGGGAGTCAGCTGCTGCGAATCAATCCGCCCGATGAGCCTCGATGATCGCGGCTACGGATCGCTCCACGTCCTCCTCCGTGGTCGCCCAGGAACTGACGCTGATACGCATGGCTGCGCGCCCGCGCCAGTGGGTGCCACCGCACCAGCAGGTGCCGCGGTCCTGGACCCGGGCCGTGACACGCCGGGTCCGTTCATCGTCCCCGAATGCGGCCACCACCTGATTGAGCAGCACCTCGTTCAGGATTTCGACACCCGCACCTTCGAGTTCGCTCGCAATCCGCTGTGCCTGACGGCAATTGCGCGCCACCAGCTCAGCGAGTCCCGAACGGCCGAGGGCCTTGAGCGCCGCCCAGATCTCGATCGCGCGTGCGCGCCGCGAGCTGTCCGGCGTGTAGTTCATGGCGTCTCGCTGGTCGCTCGGCAGAAGGTAGGCGCCACTCATCGACATGGCCAGTGCCAGCGCTTCGCGCTCACGGACGATCGCAATGCCCGAGTCGTAGGGCACGTTGAGCCACTTGTGGGCGTCCATCGCCCAGGAATCGGCGCCGACGAAGGCGCGGGCGTGCGAAGCCTGTTCCGGGGAGGCCAGTGCCCACAGACCAAAGGCGCCATCGACGTGCACCCACGCACCGCGTTGACGAGCCCAGGCGATAAGCTCCTGCGCCGGATCGAAGGCACCCGAGTTCACGTTCCCAGCCTGCACGCAAAGAACCACGGGCCCCGAGACAGTGGGCATGCAGTGGGCCCGCATGCGGCCTTGGGCGTCGGCCGGAACGCGCAGCACCCGCTCGCGCCCCAAACCTAACATCGACAGAACCTTGTAGATCGTGGCATGTGCCTCCTCGCCCACCACGACAGTGAGCACCGGAGCACCAAACAATCCGTGCCGGTCCACATCCCACCCGTGCCGCTGGAGCGTCCAGTTACGTGCTGCGGCGAGGCAGGTGAAATTCGCCATGGTCGCGCCGGTGACCAGTGCTCCTTCCGCGGTTGCCGGCAGCCCGAGCGCTTCTTTCAGCCAGCGCAGCGCCGCCGACTCCAGGCACGCCGCCGCCGGTGAGCTGACGAAGCTGAAGCAGTTCTGATCCCAGGCCGCTGCGAGAAACTGGGCCGCGACAGTGACCGGCAGTGCTCCGCCGGTAACGAAGCCGAAATAGCGGCCACCCGCGCTGGCGACCGTCGCAGGCGAAGCATAGTCATCGAGGAAGGCAAGGATATCGCCCGGCCGGCCAGGCTGAGCTGGCAACGGGACATCGAGAGCCTTCATCAGGCGCTCCACGGCACCACGCTGCGCGCGGACTTCGCGCCCCGGCAGCGCATCGATATAGCTGGCTGCCCTTGTTGCAGCTTCGATGAGCAGCCCGCGGACCCCCTCGTCGGTCATGGCGCAATGGTCTCCCGTTGGCGTGACACATGTTCCTGCCCGTACGGCGGATTCGCGAGCACCACGGAAGTCTCGATCTGCCGCTCGCCGATGTGCCAGTAAGCATTGAGGAGCTTGCGCGTGAGCTGTGGCTCGAGCAGCTCAAAGGAGTGACTCTCGTAGAAGCGGATGGCCCAGGTCGCCGCGGCCCAGGTGCCGACGAGCATGCGCCGCGGCGCGCTGAGCGCACACAGATGTCTGATGAGCGCGGTGCCCACGCCCCGCCCCTGGCAGTCGGGAAGCACGTAGGCGTGCCGAATCAAATCGACATCGCGCACCGCCTGGGTGCCCATGACGCCGACCAGGATCCCCTCCGTCTCGTATCCCCAGAACTCGATACCGGCGCGGATCTCCGCTTCGAGCTCGGTAGCCGACATGTAGGGTTCGTGCCAGCAATCGGGCGGGATCGCGCCCCGATATGCCTCGGCCGCCGCATTGATGATGCCGAGTATCTGCCGACATTCCTCCTCACGACACTTGCGCAGCAGGTTCGTGGTACGTTTCTCGCCGGGCACTCGGAGACTCATCATGAGCGGGAACACCAGCCGATGGCGTACGCGGGGGGTGAGAATCATCCGCCCGGATGAATTCGACGACAACACCCCGCAGACTCTCGGCATGTTCCGCCGGGCGGCAGTGACCACGCAGAACACGGGAGCGACAAAGCTGTGGGCCGGAACCGTCACCATCGACCCCAAGGCGAAGACGGGCCCGCATCACCACGGCGACCTCGAGAGCGTCATCTACGTGGTGCGCGGACTCGCGCGCATGCGCTGGGGCGAGCGGCTGGAGTTCGTCGCGGAAGCGGAGCCAGGAGATTTCATCTACGTCCCGCCTTACGTGCCGCACCAGGAGATCAATGCGAGCGATGAGCTCGAGCTGCACTGCGTGCTCGCCCGCAGCGGTCAACACGGTCTCGTCGTCAACCTCGACATCACCCCGGTCGAGGTGCCGGAGCTCGTCCGCTGGATCGACGATCTGCACAAGTGAGCGCCCGGCGGGCCACCGGGCACCTCCCGTCGGTGCCCCGGGGCGCCGTGCAACAGTGCCGCAACTTTAGTCCGCAGGAACGGTACGATCCTTCGCCCACTCGCGCAGCGCAGTCACACTTTCTGACATCACCACGGCGAGCGGCCTGGTTGCCGCAATCTCCGCCTGCAGCAACTGCGCATCGGGTTGGGTGTGCTTGGCGCGCGCGCTGTAGAGCGTAGCGACAATCGCCTGCTCGATCTCGGCTCCGGAGAATCCCTCACACGCACGTGCCAGCACGGCAAGCGCCGTCTCACCGAGTGCAATGCCGCGGCGCGCAGCCTGGATGCGCAGAATCTCGGTTCGGGTGTTCAGGTTGGGCAGATCGACGAAGAAAATCTCGTCGAACCTGCCCTTGCGGACCAGCTCCGGGGGAAGTGCCGTGATGTCGTTGGCGGTCGCCACCACGAACACCCGGGTGTTCTTTTCCGCGAGCCAGGTGAGAAACGCCCCGAGCACGCGCCGCGCCGCCCCGCCATCTGAGTCACCGGCGGCAAAGCCCTTCTCGATCTCATCGATCCACAGCACGCACGGGGCGAGCACATCGGCGGAGGCCAGCGACTCGCGCAGGTTGCGCTCGGATTCCCCGACATACTTGTCGTAGAGCGCCGCGCAGTCGAGCCGCAGCAGTGGGATGTTGAAAATGCCGGCACAGGCGCGCGCGGCGAGGCTCTTGCCGCAACCCTGCACGCCGAGCAGCAGTACTCCCTTGGGTGCATCGAGCTCGGGCGCCGAGCCATCGAAGGCGGCGCAGCGTTTCTGCAGCCAGGCCTTCAGGCTCACCAGGCCGCCCACATCGCTCAACTGCGCGGTGTCGGGCTCATAACGCAACACGCCGCCGCGGTTCAGCATCTCGTACTTGGCGCGCATCACCATCGGCACATCCGAGAGCTGAATCGCGCCGTGCTCGTAGATCGCCTTGCGGGCGAGGCGCTGCGTGTCCGCCGCGGATAGGCCGCTCATGTTCTCGACCAGCAGCTCGAGCGCTCTTGAGTCGATGCGGACGGCCTGGCGTGGATTGGCGCGCATCCATTGTCGTGCCACCTCTTCGACCAGCTGCCGCCGCTCGTTGCGATCGGGGAGCGTCAGTGCCACACGCGCGGCGAGGTGCTCGAGCTCATGCGGGATCTGGATCTCGTAGCCGATCAGCACGACGGTGCGGGCGCAACGGTCGTAGTCCTGCGCAATATCCTTCAGCAATCGCACGATGGTCGGGTCGCTGAGATACGGATGGAAGTCGAGCAGCGCGTAGGCCCCGGCGAGAGTGGTCGCGCGGATGTGTTTGAGGACATCCGCGGGCTGAGCCAGCATGCGCTGCGGTGGACCAAGCTGCGCATCGAGGCGCTTCAGGCCGTCGGTCACCGTCCATTGGAATAACGGCAATCCGGTACGGGACGGGGCCACTCCCGGCGCGGCCGGCACGGCAGGCGGTGCGCTGAGCGCCGCACACGCGCTGGCGAGGGACTTCAGCACCCGGGCTTCGTCGCGCGACTCGACGACAACGATCGGAACGCGCGAGCGGAGCAGAACCTCCAGATCGTTGCTTGGCATTGCGGCCCGGAGCTTAACAGACTCGTCACGGGCGCAGCGTGTGAGCCAGTGCGCGGTAAATGAAGAGCGCGCCCACAATCAGAAACAGCACACTGGCGAGGCGGTGGAGCGCCGTGAGAGGCAGGCGATCGGAGAACGCCTTGCCGAGGAACACCACCGGCGCATTCGCGAGCAGCATCCCGGCGGTGGTACCGGCGACCACCGCCGCGAGGTTCGAATACGCGGCGGCGAGTGCCACGGTGGCGATCTGCGTCTTGTCGCCGATCTCGGCGATGAAAAAAGCCACGAGCGTCGCGACGAACGCACCGGACGATCGGCTACGGCTGCCTTCCGGCAGCGTGTCGGGCTTGAGCGCCCATAACGCCATGCCGATCATGCTGATGCCGACCGTTGCGTCCAGCAGCGCCGGTGTGAGGAAGCGGCCGAGCCGTACGCCAACAATAGCCGCGAGCAGGTGATTGGCGAGAGTCGCGCACAGCACACCGGCGAGGATCGGCCACGGCCGGCGGTAGTGTGCCGCGAGCATCAGCGACAGGAGCTGCGTGCGGTCGCCCATCTCGGCGATCGCCACCGTGGAGATCGAGACCAGGAACGATTCCATGCCCAATGGCCCCGTACGCCACGGGCTCAATGCAGCGACATCAACTGCGTGCGCCGCGGATGCGCGCCACCAGGGAGCTGGTCGACTTCTCCGGTGTCAGCGGCACGATCACGACCCGTCCGCCGGCCGCTTCCACGAGCTCGCGCCCAACGACTTCGGAGGGCTGGTAGTCCCCACCCTTCACGAGTACATGCGGCCTCACGGTCTGCAACACCGCGAGCGGCGTGTCCTCATCGAAAATGGTCACCGCGTCGACGAAGGCGAGCGCGGCGAGCAGCGCCGCGCGCTCCCCCTGGGGAACGAGCGGCCGCTCCGGACCCTTGAGCCGCCTCACCGAGGCATCGCTGTTGATCGCCAACACCAGCACATCGCCGAGCTTCGCGGCATGGCCGAGGAGCGAGAGGTGGCCCGCGTGCAGCAGATCGAAGCAGCCGTTGCTGAACACGATGCGCTTGCCCTCGGCGCGCCAGGTGGCCGCGCGCGCGGCGAGCTCCGCTCGCGAAAGGAGCTTGCCCTCCGGGTGGGAAGCGAGCGCATCGCGGATGCTGGCCGCCGGCACCGCCACCGCTCCCACAAGGGATACCGCAACACCGGCCGCTGCGTTGGCGAGCTGTGCGGCATCGAGGAGCGGCGCCTTGGCGGCGAGCGCGAGGGTGAGTACCGCAATCGCCGTGTCGCCGGCGCCGGTGACGTCGTACACCTCGTGACGCATGGCCGGCACGGACACTGGGGGCGCCTCGGGAGTCACCACGAGCATGCCGCGGTTGCCGAGAGTCACCACCATGGACTCGAGACCCGCGCTCGCCATCAGCCCGCGCGCCGCCGCAGCGATGGCAGCCGTGTCATCGACCGCAAGAGCACGGCCGCAGGCCACCTCGAGCTCGTGCAGGTTGGGCGTCACGGTGGTCGCACCGCGATAGCGCGCGAAGTCCCGGTGCTTCGGATCGACCACGAGTGGAATCGAGCCGCGTGAGCGCGTGACAGCGGCGAGGGTATCGGTGGTCAGCACGCCCTTGGCATAGTCACTGAGAATGATCGCATCGGGCCGCGCGCCGCAAGCGAGCTTCTCGAGCAGCCGGAGCCCGACATCGACCGCGCACGGCTGGATGTCCTCCCAGTCGAGCCGCAGCAGCTGCTGACTGTGACTTATTACGCGCAGCTTGCGGGTCGTGTGCCGCCCCTGGAGCTTGAGCACCGCGCGCGTATCGATGCCGGCATGCGCACACAGCTGCAGCAGCTCATCACCTGCGGCATCCTCCCCGCAGATTCCGCCGAGGCTGACGCGCGCCCCGAGAGTCGCGATCTGCCGTGCGACGTTAGCGGCGCCACCGAGGCGGTGCTCGGTCGATTGTGCACGGACCACGGGCACCGGCGCCTCGGGGGAGATACGCTCGACGGAGCCGGTGACATATTCATCGAGCATCAGGTCGCCGACGACCCAGATGTCGAGGTCCGCGAAACGATCGGGGAGCGCGAGCAGCGCGGAGATGTTGCCGTGGTCGCTCACCGCGTCTCCTGCGAGCGGATGCGGTCATCGACTGCCTCGCAGATCGCGTGGATGCAGAGTGAATGCACCTCCTGGATCCGTGCGACCGTGTCAGAGGGCGCCTTGACGATGAAATCAGCGTGGCCCGCGAGTTCACCCCCGCGCGCACCGGTGAGCACGACCACGGTGCAACCGAGGCTGCGCGCACACTGCGCCGCCTGCACGACATTCGGTGAGTTGCCGCTCGTGCTGATGGCGAGCAGCACATCGCCGGAGCGTGCGAGCGCCTCGACCTGCCGGGCGAACACGCGCTCGAAGCCGTAGTCGTTGCCGAGGGCCGTCAGGGTCGCGCTGTCCGCGGTGAGCGCGATCGCAGGTAGTGCACGCCGCTCCTCGCGGAAGCGCCCCACGAGCTCGGCCACGATGTGCTGCGCGTCGGCGGCGCTGCCGCCATTGCCGCAGGCGAGAATCTTGCCGCCGGCGCGCAGGCACTCGTGCATCGCGAACGCGATGCGTTCGAGCTGCGGTGGCAGCTCGCGTGCTGCACGGGCGGTGACCGCGGAGTGGTCGGCAAAGATCTCATCTATGGTCATGACTCATTCCAACCATGGCGCGTGCCAGCTGCGGCAGGTCATCGTAAGCCGGCACCGCGGCATTTCCCATGAGCTCCTCCGTGCGACGTCCCTTGCCGGTGCGCACGAGCGCTGCCGCCACTCCCGCACGCCGTGCCGCTTCGAGGTCGCGCTGATCATCGCCGACCATGAGGCTTTCACTTGCCGGAATGCCCGAGCGCGTCACCGCCGCCTGGATCAGCCCCGGCGCTGGCTTGCGGCAGGAGCACTGCTCCTCGGGCGCGTGCGGACAGTAGAGTACCGCATCGAGCGCACCGCCGTGGGCGGCGGCTTCCGCCTCCATGCGCGCGTGCACGGCGGCAAGCTGCTCGAGGCTCATGACCCCTCGCCCCACGCCTGCCTGGTTGGTGGCAACCGAAAGCCGCAGCCCCGCGCGACGTAGCAGCAGCAACCCCTCGAGCGCGCCCGGCAACCAGCGAAACTCGGCCGGCTCACGCACGTAGCTGCCCGCAGGCGCGTCGTAGTTCAACACCCCGTCGCGGTCGAGGATGACGTGGCGTATGCGCATGCCCGGTGTAGGTGCGTACCCGTTTTCTAGAGGTAAGGGTCGGGTTGCGACAGATAGCGCTGCACGTAATCCGCCACCCCCTCCTCGAGAGAGGTGAAGGGCTGTGTGTAGCCGACCTCGCGCAACCGCTCCATGCGCGCCTCGGTGAAGTACTGGTAATGCGCGAGCACGGCCGCCGGTGTGTCCACGTACTCGATTTGCGCGGGCCGCTGCAGCGCGGCAAACAGTGCCTGCGCCAGCTCGGCGAAGCTGCGCGCCCGGCCGGTGCCGAGATTGTAGAGGCCGCTCACCTCGCAGTGGGCGAGCAGCCACTGCACCACCTGGACACAGTCGCGCACGTAGATGAAATCGCGCTTCTGCCCGCCATCAGGCACATCGGCGCGATGCGAGCGAAAGAGCGTCACCGCGCGCTCGGCGGCGGCGAGCGGATACTTCTGCGCCACGACGCTGCGCATCGTTCCCTTGTGATACTCATTCGGTCCGTAGACATTGAAGAACTTGAGTCCGACCCACTGCGGCGGGCTCGGCTCGCCCGCGGCGAGCGTCTGCGCGACCCAGCGATCGAACAGGTGCTTGCTCCACCCATACGGGTTGAGCGGACGCAGCAGCGGCAAGCGCCTCGGGTCATCGTCGAAGCCCTGCCCGCCAGCGCCATAGGTGGCCGCCGAAGAGGCGTAGATGAAGCGCTTGCCGGCGAGGGCGCACCAACGCCACAGCGCCTGGGAGAGCCGGAAGTTCACCTCGACGATCAGGTCGACATCCCGCTCGGTGGTGGAGGAGATCGCTCCCATGTGCACGATCGCCTCGGTCTGCGCGGCGTGCGCCGGCAGCCACTCAGGCAGCGCTTCCGGCGCGATGAGCTCGCCAACCGCTACCCGGGTGAGATTGCGCCATTTGTCACCCTGGCGCAGCCGGTCACACACCGCTACCCGCTCACCGCTACCGGCAAGCGCGGCGATGATGTTCGAGCCGATGAAGCCCGCGCCTCCGGTGACCAGGATCATGATGCAACGATACAGGACTCGGTGGTCGAGCCCATAGGAGCCCTGCCGGGGTGCTGCTCAGGCGGCTCCGGCGCGCCGGCGCGCGGCGCGCGGCGCCTTGAACCAGCCACGGTCCGCCAGCGCGTCACGGCCGGCCGGTCCGCTCCACAGCGCGTTGCGCCGGGCGACGAAGGAGCTGTGAGAGAGCTGCTCGAGCGAGCCCGCGCGCGCAAACAGGAACCCCTGGCCCGCGACGCAGCCGAGCGCGAGCAGCGCGCCGACCTGGGGCTCGAGCTCGATTCCCTCGGCCACCGTCTCGAGGCCAAGCGTCTCACCGAGGGTGATCACCGCGCGCGCCAGTTCCGGCCCGTTGTCCGAGTTGGTGAGACGGCTGACGAAGGAGCGATCGATCTTCAGCATGTCGATCGGAAAGCGATGCAGGTAGGAGAGCGAGGAGTAGCCGGTGCCGAAATCGTCGATCGCCAGCCGTACGCCGAGCGCCTTGACGCGATGGAAGCGCTCGAGGTTGGCGTCGGTGTTGTACATGGTGGTGCTTTCGGTGAGCTCGATCACCAGGTTGTGAGGCTCGAGCCCGGACTCCTGCAGCGCCTGTGAGACATCCTGCACCAGCTCGCCATGCTGCAGGTGACGCCCGGAGATATTCACCGCCAGGCGCAGTCCGGCACCCGCAGCCACACCCGAGCGCCAGGTGCAGAAATCGCGGCAGGCGTGCCTGAGCACCCAGCGGCCGAGCTTGCCGATCTGCCCGCACTCTTCCAGCACCTGTATGAAGCGCGCCGGCATCAGCACCCCGGCCTCGGGATGGCGCCAGCGCACGAGCGCCTCGACGCCAAGGAGACTGCGCGTTCCGAGGTCGACGATGGGCTGGTATTCGAGGAAGAACTCCTCCTGTGCCAGCGCGCGTCCGATATCCGCTTCCAGCCGCAACCGCTCCTGCAGCCTGTCCTGCATCTGTGGCTGGAAGGTGACGTGTCGATTCTTGCCCGCCGCCTTCGCGTGGTACATGGCAATGTCGGCATTGCTGAGAAGCGTCTCCGCGCCGCCCTCCGCCGATGAGAGCGCTACGCCGATACTCGCCGTGATGCGCACCTCGATGCCATTGAGCGTAAAAGGCAGGGCGAGGGTGTCGATGAGCGTATCGGCGAGACGGTCCACGTCGCGCTGCGAGGCGATCCCCTCCACCAGCACCGCGAACTCATCGCCCCCGAGCCGGGCCACGGTATCCGAGGAACGGGTGGTCTTCACTATGCGCTGGGCGACGGCCTGCAACAGGCGGTCGCCGGCGTCATGACCTAACGAGTCGTTGATGTTCTTGAAATTGTCGAGATCGAGGAACATGACCGCGACGGAGCTGTGGCCGCGGTGCGCGATGGTGAGCGCGTGCTGGACCCGGTCGCGGAACAGGTTGCGATTGGCGAGGAGCGTGAGTGGGTCGTGGAACGCGAGCTGCCGCAACTGCTCTTCGAGCGCCTTGCGCTCGCTGATGTCGCGGAAGTTCAGTGCCAGGCCCTGCACTGCAGGGTCCTGCGTGAGATTGCTGCCGACACTCTCCAGCACGCAGCGCCGCGAACCCCGCTCGAAGCGCAGCTCCACCGGGCCCACCGTACCGGCGGGCGTTGCAGCGACCTCAGCGAGGAACATGCGCAGCTTCTCGGCGTCCTCCCCCGACCACAGCTCCGCCAGGCTCTGACCCAGGATGAGCTCCGGCTTGAGTCCGAGCGTGCGCTCGGCAGCGGGCGAGGCAAATCGCAGCGTGCCGTCCGCGGCCACGATCATGATGACATCCGCCGCGTTGGCGATCAGCGAGGCATAGCGGTCCTCGACGAGCCGTGCCGCCTGACGCTCGCGCACCAGAGCCGCTCCGCGCCACGCCACGCTCTGGCGAACCATGAAGAGCAGCGTGAGCGCGAATACGATCATCGTCATGACGGTCGCGGGACCCGCGATGTCGCCACGTGCCAGGTACACCAGCACCAGAAATGCCGCCAGCATGGCGGCGTAGGGGAGCGAGCGCGCGAAGGCATCGGACCGTGGCGAGGGTGCGCGGGCCGGGGTGGACATCACCTGCATCTGCTCACGGCCCGCTGCGGCGAGTGGCACATAGCACGCGAGGTACAACACGTCCTGGAACCCACCCGAGAGGTAGTAGCCGCGCACCTTGGCGAGCGACCAGAGGATGTCGCCAAGGAAAGTGGCGGCGAAGCCGCTCAGGATGAGCGCGGGCACACGCCGCCCACCGGCAGGTCCTGTGCCGGTGATGAGCAGCACGCCCAGCATGAGCAGCAGCACGCAATCGAGCCCCAGATAGGCGACACTCAGCGCCTGCTTGAGGAGATCGACGCCCGTGCCGGCGGCCACGGGCCGGATCACCAGGAACCAGAAGAAGGCGCCGAACCCGACGACGAAGATGGTGGCATCGAGTGTCAGCTGCACCCAGGCGACGCGCACCGCGTAGGCGCGGATCAGCGCGAGCGATGCGACCGCGAGCGCCGGATAGAAGGCACAATAAAAAATGTCAGCGGGCCCTGGGAAAGGATCCTGCCCCTGGAGCCAGGAGCTCACGCCGATAGCGAGGCCGATGAAGTACAGCCCCTGCGCGGCAGCGAGCGCGATCCAGGCGCCGCGCAGCGCGCCGCGGGCGCTGTGACGCGCGGTGGTCGCGGCGATGAAAGTGCTGACGAGGGCGGCCGGCAGATCGGAAATCAGTCCGAGGTAGTGCGTGACCGTCGGTCCGCCGAAGCCGCACAGCATCCACACCGTCACCGTGCTCGCATAGATCACGAGTGCGATGAACAGCACGTCGACCCAGCGCGGGACCGCTCCGGAGTGCATTCCCTGCCCGGGTACGGCGCCTGGGTCCACGTCGGATTCTTGTGGCCGACTGCGGCGGATCATGGCCTCGAGGGTGCAGTTCTCATCGGTGCCGAAGCGGCAAATTTGACGGCAAATCAGCAGGGCCGGCCAGCGCAACATGCGCCGGCGTGACGCAGTTCTCGCGCTGCCCCCGGGAAGTGTGCGGTGCCGCCGGTTCCCCGCTGGCCGGCTGCGGCCGCAGGCAGTTGGCAAGCGCACGCCCGCCCATGCAAGCTAGCCGGGACTGCCTGTGGGCGTGGACGATGCCACTCTTACGAGGACTGCTCGATCGATTGCTGCTCGTATGCGCCGTGGTCGCAGGGGGACTCGTGCCAGGCTTCATCGCACAATACCGGCAGCGGCTCGGCGGCCGGCTCGATCAGGCGCGGCTCGATCTCGAGCCGTGGCAGCGCCTGGCCGAGCAGTACTACCAGGGTGAT